>JAMONV010000043.1 GCA_027066365.1 Flavobacteriales bacterium | reverse complement strand
CATCTATATCCAAATAATCAGGTAAACCGTCCCCGTCCGTGTCGGATTGAGACTCTTCAGACGTCAATATGCCGTCTCCGTCATCATCAATATCCAAATAATCTACGTGACCGTCTCCATCGGTGTCGGGTAATGGAAGCGGATTTCCTTCAACGGTATCGCTCAATCCGTTGTTATTCGTATCAACATATCCGTCAATAATGCCGTCACCGTCTGCATCCTGACCACCTGCTTCGGTGGTATCGGTGATACCGTCATCATCACTATCCGTATCGGTATAATCCGGTGTTCCGTCGCCATCGGTATCGGGTGTAGGTAAAGGGTTGTTTTCTACCGTATCGTCAATACCGTTTCCATTGGAATCGGTAAAGCCGTCTACGATACCGTCACCGTCTGCATCCTGACCGCCGGCTTCGGTGGTATCGGTGATACCGTCATTATCGCTATCCAAATCGATATAATCGGGAATTCCGTCGCCGTCAGTATCTACCGGGTTGGAAGGATCGGATCCGGCTTCATCCGTGTCGGGAATTCCGTCATTATCACTATCCAAATCGAGATAATCGGGAATTCCGTCGCCGTCAGTGTCTACCGGGTTCGCCGGGTCGGGGCCGGCTTCAACACTGTCGGGGATTCCATCATTATCACTGTCCGTATCAAGATAATCGGGTGTGCCGTCACCATCCGTATCAATTGCGTCGGAAGGATCGCCATCGCCATTCGGATCGGCACCTTCAACATCCGTAGGAATACCGTCACCATCATCATCCGTATCCAAATAATCCGGGATGCCGTCGCCATCCGTATCCTGTGCATCGGAAGGATCGCCGTCGCCATTGGGATCCGGGTTTTCAAATTCGGTATTCACCCCGTCGCCGTCGTCGTCGATATCCAAATAGTCGGGCGTTCCGTCGCCGTCGCTGTCTTGTGCGTCGTCGGGATTACCGTCTCCGTTGGGATCCGGGTTTTCATATTCCGTGTTGACGCTATCGCCGTCGTCGTCGATATCCAAGTAGTCGGGCGTTCCGTCGCCGTCGCTGTCTTGTGCGTCGTCGGGATTACCGTCTCCGTTGGGATCCGGGTTTTCATATTCCGTGTTGACGCTATCACCGTCGTCGTCGATATCCAAGTAGTCGGGCGTTCCGTCGCCGTCGCTGTCTTGTGCGTCGTCGGTATTACCGTCATTATTGGGATCAGGGTTTTCATATTGGGTATCCACCTGATCATTATCATCATCAATATCGCGATAATCGGGTTCGTCCTCACCGTCCAAGTTCTGCAATTGGTTCGGATCGGCGGGATCATCTATTTCGTCGTTTACATCAAAACCGTCATTCACATCATTTCCTTCAAATACATCTAACAAGCCGTCATTATCGGTATCGTCGGTTGTTAAGGTTACATTAGGTATTCCGTCGCCATCGGGATCATGCGATTCGGTCATATCGGCAACACCGTCACCGTCGGAATCTTCATCCAAATAATCGGGTGTTCCGTCATTATCCGTATCTTCAGGATCAGCTAATGAAGTGCCGCCATTATTCGTATCATAAGCATCATCCAGTCCGTCGCCATCGGAGTCATTACCTGTGGGCGCAATGTATCCTTGCGTGGTTTGTGCTTCAATATTATCGGGAATACCGTCATTATCCGCATCGATATCCAAATAATCGACATGTCCGTCGCCATCGGTATCCGGTTCGGCCAAAGGTGTTCCGCCGGTAACTTCGCCGACTCCCGAACCGCTATCAATATTATCAACTTCATCGGCTAATCCGTCGCCGTCGTTATCCGTAAAGTTATCGATATGTCCGTCGCCGTCTGCATCCGTACCGCCCGCTTCGTTGGTATCGGTCAAACCGTCATTGTCTGAATCTATATCCAAATGATTAGGGATACCGTCGCCGTCGGTATCGAATTCCGGTTGAACGGCATGATCATCATCTCCTATTGAAGGATTGTTATCATTATCGTCTAAATAGGCTGGCACACCGTCACCGTCATTATCGGCAAACGGATTGGAATCATATTCTTCCGTATCGGGAATACCATCATTATCATCATCCAAATCAACACTATCGATAACGCCATCGCCATCATAATCTTCACTTTCACGCCAATCACGCTCGGGGCTTGCAGGATCATCCAAGTTAGGGAAGTCGGTAGGAACCTGGCCATTGGTAGGATTAATTTGCGCATCGTCATTATCGTAGGCATCATCCAATCCATCGCCGTCGGAATCGGTACCGGAAGGATTTGTATCGGCAATACCGTTATTATCGGTATCCCAAGCTTCGAGAGCGTCGCTGTCGCCGTCGTTATCGGAATCGGTATCCAAGTAATCCGGTGTTCCATCGTTTTCGGTGTCAACGGGATTAATCCAAGTTCCGTTGGTGTCGTAGGCATCGTCTACACCGTTATTATCCGAGTCTGTTCCGCTCGGAGCGATGTAGCCGTTTGTAGTTTGTCCTTCTATATTATCTACGATTCCGTCGTCGTCGGCATCGATATCGAGATAATCGGGATTACCGGTTCCATCGGTATTGGGAATCGTATAGTTTATCGTAGCGCTTTGAGTATCGTCGCCTTCAAGATTATTATCCAAGCCGTTATTACCGACAGGATTATTTGTCATACCGTCGTGGTCGGTATCGTTGGCGCCGTTGCCCGCTTCTACGATGTCGTAAATACCGTCATTATCACTGTCCAAATCCAAATGATTCGGCACGCCGTCGCCATCAAAATCAAATTCAGGCTCAACTCCATGGTTGTCATCACCTATTGAAGGGTCATTATCGTTATCATCAAGATAAGCGGGGATGCCATCACCGTCATTATCGGCAAAGGGATCGGAGGTATATTCTTCCGTGTCGGGAATTCCGTCGTTGTCATCGTCCAAATCCGCTACATCGGGAATTCCATCACCGTCATGATCATTCAAGGATCGGTAGTCGGGTTCCGTATTATCCGTATCTTGATTTTGCAAGTCATTCAAAGGATTATTTACATCGCCGTCGGGATCCTGATAGGATGCATTCACGGCATCATCGATACCGTCGTTATCATTATCATTTCCCGAAAGCGTCAATCCGTTTTCGTAGGAATCACCCAAACCGTCGTTATCGCTATCGGTATCGATATAATCGGGTGTATCGGTTCCATCCGTATTTTGAGGACTTACCAATCCGTATGGCGGAATTCCGTTATCGTCCACATCATCGGAGACATCGCCGTCGTTGCCTTGATATCCGTTAGTGGGTTGGGCTTCAACAGCATCGGGGATTCCGTCATTATCGGCATCCAAATCCAAATAATCGTTAATACCGTCGCCATCGGTATCAACGGGGGTCACGGTTCCGTCGGATCCGGAATCGTTGTCATCGGCATCGGCGGTATCCATTAAACCGTCATTATCATTATCGGTTGTGCTGTCGAGTCGTCCGTCATTATTGCTGTCCAATGCAGGGTCTTGACCGCTTTCGATTAGGTCGGAAATACCGTCATTATCGCTGTCCAAATCCAAGGAATCGGGAATACCGTCGCCATCGGTATCACAAACTTTTTTACCGAATAGGGAATAAGCGACATAATCGCCACTTGTTTGAGCATGAAGGACGATTTCTATGTGGGTTAATGTTGCATCGGTAATTCCTATTAACATAATGGAATAAGAAGGGTTAGACGGTCCTGTTCCGTCGTAATCGATGTTTCCGTTTGCAGGGTTATAAATCAGTGCATTAGGAATTGCACCCGCAATGCGGAAGACGGAAAAATCGGCGGGAGTTGCCGTTCCGCCGGATACGACAAAGGTTGCGGAATAGGCGAGATCCACATCGTAAATTGCCAATGCCAATTCCGAAACTTTCACGGGTGCATCGAAATCATAAACCAAGGAATAAGAATTATTATTCAGACTATTAACCATATCCGTTTGATAAAAACGGTATTGATTGGCGATAGTAAAGTCGGAGCTACTATTTTGATGGGTAATGGAAGTTGTGACAGTTAAGTTTGCCGGTGTTTCACCTGTCCAAGCTCCGTTGGTATTTTGAGAATGATAAGCTTCACATGATTCTTCGAGATCGGGGATTCCGTCATTATCGTCGTCCAAATCCACGGAATCGGCAATTCCATCTCCGTCGGTATCATCCATAACAGCCACGGTAATGTTTGCCTCATTTGACACGGCGCCGCTATCATCCAAAACGGTATATGTAATCGTAGCATTTCCGGTATAACCGTTGGCAGGTGTCATGGTAACGGTTCCGGTATTGTCAACCGTCCATTGATTACCGTCGGAATCGGTGAATGAGGTTTGGATGCCGGGGGTGGACGGATCTAAATCCACAGTTAAAGGATCCACTGTTCCATCCACATCCGTATCGTTAGTTACCACATCGATATTTACGGGTTCGTTGATAGCGGTATAGGCATAATCGTCATTGGCTACCGGCGGGTCATTGACGGAATTAATTGTAATATCCACCGAAGCTGTGGAAGTATCGCCATTTCCGTCTTCTATTTGATATTCAAAACTATCCGATCCGTTATAGTCCGGGTCGGGTGTGTATTCGACATAATCATCGGTAGGATCATTAGGTGTTCCGTTGTCATTTACCGTAGCCGTTCCGTGTTGGGGTTGCGTAACGATGGTAATGGTTCCGGTCGAAGGGCCGTCGTTTCCGAAATTGTCGTTGGCAGTTACGGGAATATTAACAGATGTATCTTCATCGGTAGTTATACTATCGTCATTAGCTACGGGGGTATCGTTCAAAACTTCAAAATTGACGTATGCCGTGCTACAATTGGAAGGTTCTGCGGGGTCACAAATGTTGTATGGCAAGGAATAAGTTCCAGGCGTTGTTCCGGGTGCCACCGAAACCGCACCCGTAGACGAATCCAATGTAACACCTGAAGGCCATCCGGATCCTTGGGATATCGTTACGTCCCCAAGATTGGCCGGACTTCCGTTGAATGTATCGGGTCCGTTTCCGTTATCTTCCAAAACATTATTGATAACGGTTCCGCCTACACCGCCGTAAACGGACGTTCCGTTGTCGTCTTGCGCTTGTAATTCGTTGGAAACATGGACATTAACCGAACCCGTAGCGGACAAATTTTCATTTTCGGGGTTCTTACCGGTTACTTCAGCCACGTTATCCACATTCACTACGGGTGAAATTTCCACTGTCATTTCAACGGTCACTTGTTCTCCCGGGTCGATAATGCCGTCCGTTCCGGTGAAAATATTTATGTCGCTGTTTCCGTTATATCCCGCATTCAAGCCGGGATCGGTATTCGCGGTTGAAGCCGTAATGGCCGGAGCGGATACAATTCGCACGAAATGACTACCAAAAATTCCGTTCAAATCATCAGTAAGTTGAACTTGTTCCAGATGAACCGTTGATGAACTTTCATTTGTAATTACGTAGCGGAAAGTAATATCTCGGTTGCCGGGCGTTCCACTGGATGCCGGCACATTATTTTCGATGGTTTTATCCAAAGAAATGGTAATGGAATAAGGAAAACGCATGGCCGCACCGTCACATTGGCATTGATTATCCGATGACGGGGTATATGGCGAGTTATCTTTTCGGTCGTAGCGGTCAACGTGCGATCCGTCACTATCCGACCATGTAACGAAACTTATCCTTCTTTTATTGGCGGGTGCCAATTCGTCAAAACCGTCGGCGGCTCCCAGAGTCATACTCGGGTTGGGTATAGAAAAATAATTCCAACTGCTATAAGTTGTAGGTGCAACAACATGATCGATGCGAATAACAATTTCGTCGCCCGGGTTGAGGCTTTGACCGGAAGCTAACAAATAGGCATCGCTGTCACCGTTAAAATTGGAATTCAACGTAACGGCAGGACCGCTAACTTGTGTCAGGGTTAAACTGGTGAAGGTAATACCGTCGTCTATCCAGTTACCCAATGCATAATTGTAGTTTACATCATTGGCTACCGTGGAACCGTCGTTTTTTATAATGACTTCATTGCTGAAAATATAAGTTCCGTCGGTTTGAACGGGCACCGTATATCCGTAGGAATTGCTTCCCAAATGCAAGGCTGCCGAAACAAATGATTGTTGCGTATGAAAATCGGTGATTGTAATTTGGCCGGTCGGGTTTCCCGAAGAAGACGTAGCTCTTACGGTATTGGTAAAATCAATACCCGATCCTGAGGGGTCGGGATAAGAACGTGCGGGAATATCGGGATCACCGGCATAATCGGGACTTACATACAGACAATAATTTATTGTAACCGATTGACGGGGATATAAAATATTGTCGGAAACTGATGATGAGAGAAAAAGCCCGTCTGCACCGGGAGTAGAATCCGCTTCGTCAAATTCATTGGTATCGATGTCGCTCATATCCCAATCTTGAGGATAATAACCTCCCAATCCGTCTTCGGTATGAGAAGTGGAACATCCGTTTCTTTCAATATAAAGAATGGTCCCGTCACCGAATGCATCTTCCAAATCATTAAATACTTGGATATCGGTTATTTGACTTGCCGAACCGTAACCTACGGCGTTACTCAAATTTCTAAATGAGATCGTATAACGGATTTTATAGGCACCATTGGTCATGGTAACTCCGTCCACTACGGTCCCGGGTTTAATAAATCCTTGATTACAACTGCTAATACTAATAGCTAAATTCGACACATTATCCTCTACATATAGATGTAATACGGCATGATCCGTATTGGCAGGCGTTTCGTCATCTGCGATATAATAAGTTATCTCGGGAACATTCCCGCTAAATCCGTTATCGGGAGTAAAAGAATAACTTCCGTCGGCATTCATGGAAAAAGTTCCTACACCCGAAATGGTAACGGAATTTCCATTTGCCGCATAAGAATTTCCGTTAATAATAAAGTGTGTCACCTGAATCGGGTCTCCGTCAGGGTCCGAATCATTTGCCAACACACCGTCTGCAGCAACAACATTTAAAGTAGTATTATAAGCGGTACTGTTGGCATCATCTTGGGCTTGCGGGGCGTTTTGGGCATTTGAAAATCCCAAGAATATAACCGTCGCAACCCACGTTAAGTAAAAGCGTAATACATTCACTTTCATAGATTTAGTTATTTTTATTTATTTTTTGATTGCAATATTACAATTTTTTATAATTCCAAGCAACATTCATCACAATTTAAACCCGAATTCTTTCTTAATGGTTTCAAAAAAATTTATTTATTATTAACTGAAAATCTTTTAAGGTATAATATAAAATTTTATTTTTAAAATATTCTTTTAATAAATAAAAGAGTTTCTTTCACAATATTCAATCCCGAAGGCAATAATATTCCTCGATAAAAAAATTCTTGAGTTTCGCTGTTGCCAAAATACATATATTTCGAAAAAACGGGCATCAAATGAAGCGGAAACCATAAATGTCTTGCTTCTACTTTTTCCTCATGTAAAATTTTAATTATTTCGCGCGCTGATTTTTTTCCCTCGCACCATGCAATGTTTAACCAATAATTGGCTTGAAATTTACCGGGTAAAATATGTAATTTACATGTTGTATTTTGCATGTATATATTATATAAGGTATAAATTTCTTTTTTCTTGCGTAATATTTCCTGCAAACGTTGCATCTGCGACCAACCCAATGCCGCCAAAATATTACTCATTTGATAATTATATCCGGTGTCTGTGTGATAAAACCACGGTTTATTCTCCTTGGCATGCGAGGCCCAAAAACGTATTTTCGGTTCCAGAGCCGGATTTTTCAAGAGTAAGGCGCCGCCACCCGATGTAGTGATAATCTTGTTTCCGTTAAAGGAAAACACGCCGAAATCACCAAATGTCCCTACGGGCTGTCCTTCATATTCTGCACCTAATGCTTCCGCCGCATCTTCTATCACAACTAGACCGTAGCGCTTCGCTATGGATACGATTTCCTTAATCTTAGCCGGAAAACCGTAAATATGAACGGGAATAACCGCCTTGGGGCGAATACCTTTTCGGGATAAAGTTTCCAAAGCCTTTGTCAAATATTCCGGCGACATATTGAGTGTCTCGGGTTCACTTTCAATAAACACGGGACTGGCTCCCTGATACATTATCGGCGAAACGGTGGCTACATAAGTATGCGTAGGAACAATGACATAATCCCCTCTTCCCACGCCGGCGGCTTTTAATGCCAAATGAAGTGCGGCCGTACCCGATGAAAGCGCTACGACAGACGGCATTCCCGAAAAACGTTTCAATTCTTCCTCAAAATATTCCACATAAGGGCCTCCCGGCGCAATCCAACCCGTTTGCATGGCGTCGGCTACCGCCTTCATATCTTCTTCCGTTACAACCGGAGCATGCAAAGGAACTTTAAAACTTTTCATCATTCATGAATTAGTAATAGGCAAACGCGCTGCCGGCACCAAATCCAGCCCGTCGAATACGCCGCGAAGATATTTCATATAACCGGCAATGGCTATCATCGCAGCATTATCCGTTGTATATTGAAACTCGGGAATATACAAATGCCAACCGTGTTTTCGAGCAATTGCTTGCATCGCACTGCGCAATCCACGGTTTGCCGACACACCGCCGCCAATAGCAATTCGTCCGATGCCCGTCTCAAGAGCCGCCTTTTCCACCTTCTCTACTAAGGTGCGTATTATGGCATACTGGACCGAAGCAGCCAAATCGGCCAAATTGTCATGAATAAAATCCGGATTTTCGGCCACTTTTTTACGCAAAAAAAACAAAACCGACGTTTTCAGTCCGCTAAAACTGAAATCATAACCTTCCAATCGCGATACCGGAAATGAAAAAGCGGTGTGATTACCTTCCGCTGCCAAACGGTCTATATGCGGCCCCCCAGGATACGGCAAACCCAGTAATTGCGCGATTTTATCATATGCTTCGCCGGCCGCATCGTCCCGGGTTTCGCCCAATAGTTCCATTGCAAAATAATCATTCACCTTCACCAATTGTGTATGCCCGCCGCTCACCGTCAGCGCCAAAAACGGAAAACCGGGAAAAGACTGTTCTTGTCCCGCAATAAAATGTGCCAAAATATGTGCCTGCATATGATGCACACCTATTACCGGGATACCCAACGCCATGCTAAGCGATTTGGCAAAAGAAACCCCCACATGCAAAGAACCTGCCAATCCGGGACCACGCGTCACCGCTACCGCATCCAAATCTTTCGGTTCCACACCCGCTTTCCGCATTGCCACCGATACCACCGGAACGATATTTTGTTGATGCGCCCGGGACGCAAGCTCCGGAACAACCCCTCCATATTCCTTATGCACTTCTTGCCCCGCTACAATATTGGATAAAATTTTTCCGTTTTCCAATATAGATGCCGCCGTCTCGTCACACGATGATTCAATACCCAGAATACGAATAACTTTCTTATTTTTGCTTTGCTCCTGCATAAGTCTGTAATCAATCGTAAAAATACAAAAATCATCGGAAGGAAAATCCGCCATATTTTATTCAAAATATTAGCCTTAATCCTTACGGTTTTCGTAGGACTTAACTTGATTTTGGCTATTCCTTCCATCCGAAAATACGCCGCTCAACGCCTCGCTAACCACCTCAAAGAGAAAAAAAATATCGACATCAGCATAGGTTATGTCGACTTTTTTCCTATCGGAAAAGTTCAAACCGAAAATATTCTTATTCGCGACCATCACCACGACACCCTTATCTCCATAAGTAACCTGAAAGCTCATTTAAGCGACCTTTTAAAAATATACCGCAACCAATGGGATTTTAACAACGCCTATATCGAACAAGCCTCGCTGTATTTAACCCGGTATAAAAACGAACAAGACGATAATCTGAACATTTTCCTTCGTAAAATCGAAGGTAACAACTCATCCGGAAACGGCCAATTCCGGCTAACAATAAAATCCGTCCGAATCAACGGTTTTGATTTTATTTTAACCGATGAAAACATCAAATCCCGTCCGTTATATTCCGTTCACCGGCTAAACGGACACATCAAAAAATTTACGATCCATGGGAAAACCGTTTCGGCCGATATCGACTCGTGGCAATTCACGGATTTTTTCGGACATCAAATCCAACATTTTCAAACGACATTTCTCTATACACCCGATTCAATGCTTTTCCGAAAACTCAATATCCGAACCACGAATACGGAAATAGGAGGTGAAATCCTGTTTTATTATACCATCGAACAACTCAAACATTTTTTCCAAGAAGTGCAAATCTCCGGTTATTTGCAGGGAAACATCGCAACCGACGATATTAATTTATTGTCAGACAGTATTTTAGGCTCAAATCAAAAACTTCGATTCAAAACCCGGCTTAACGGATATTTTAACGAATTAGACTTGGATTCTTTGGAAATCAGCACACCGGATCATTTTCTTATGCAGGGCGATGTAACCCTTTATAACATTACGGAAACGGATAAATTCGGATTTCATTTCTTTTCCAATAAAACCCGGTTCGCTTATCCCCAACTCGAAAAATTATTTCCTCTAATCACAAAAAAATACATCCCGCATAAAATAGACGTAGCAGGGAATTTTCTGCTTAACGGTGAAGTGGTTTATAAAGACCGTGTATTCAAAACCAATGCCGATTTGACAACGGAAATCGGACAAATTTCACCTCGAATTCAAATCGATTTAAAGAAAGAAACCTATTCGGGAAATATCACATACCGAAACTTTCAATTAGGCAAATTACTGAATGACAAAAACTTACAATCCATCACCGGAAAAATCAATATTTCCGGAACCCATTTCAAGCCGCAGCAGATGCAATCGCGTTTCAAAGCCGAAATTCAAAAACTTCAATGGCACGGATATCCCTATCGCAATATTCTTTTGAAAGGGAAAATCATTAACCAACAATTCTCGACCCGAATTCAAACCGCCGATCCCGCCTTGAAACTTAACGGCTTGGTGCAAATCGGTTTTGATCGAAATCCTAATCATTATCTTTTCAAAGCAAATATCACCCGCTTCGACTTATATAAAACCGGTTGGAACACAAAAGATACACTGGCAAAACTCCACGGAAACATCCAAGCGGATCTCGCAGGCAACCGTATCGACAACATTACGGGAAAAATCCGTACAGACAGCATCCATTATGTCAATTCCCGCAACCGCTACGAAATCAACAATTTGGAACTGCTTGCCACAGATTTATCCAACCAACGAAAAATCGAAATCCGTTCCCCTTCCGGAATCAACGGATATTTGAAAGGAAAATTTCAAATCCTCCGGTTAGGAACCGCCTACAAAACCATTCTCGGATCCGTTTTCACCGGCATAGCACCCGAAATCCCCGAAAAAAACAAGCAATATTTATCCTTTAATTTTAATATCGACAATAATTTGCTCGAATTAGTCGATCCCTTGATTCATCAAGTAAAAAAACTGCAAATCAAAGGCAAAATCGATCAACGCAGAAATTATATCCACACCGAAATCAAATCCGATTTATTCAGCTATGGCGATTTCTCCGTATACAAACCCGAAATCAGTATCGACAATAACAATCCTATTTACAACTTGTATATCCAAAGCGATTCACTGACATCGAGCGTATACTCCATACGAAATATCCGCGCCATTAATTTGAGTATTCGCGATACGGTTTACCTCAAATTGAAAGCAAACGGCGGCATACAAAACCGGGATACCTTCAATATTACCGGCTTCTATGTGCTGGACAGCAGTCGAATCTTACGCTATTCATTCATGCCTTCGCTACTGAAAATCAATAATATTCCTTGGAAAATCAAACCCGGAAAAAAATCAGGCGAAATTCTATACGACCTCAAAAACGCCCGTTTGAGCATAGATAATATCCGGCTGAAACATCAATCGGAACAAATCACACTATACGGCTATGATCGCCCCACGGAACGAAATATCACGCTAAACATTCACCAACTAAAACTCAACAATATTATCCCCCGGATGGAAATGTTTCGCTTTGATGGCTTAACAAACGGAAACATCCAAGCCCGAAAGAAAAACGGAAACGTATTCTACAACGCCCGAATCACCGTTGAAGATTTCAAATTTAACGATACTCCGATGGGGGATGTCAATCTCGAAGCCAAAAGCCTGAAAAATCAACTGGTATTTATCGAACTGAAAACAGGTTTCCCGGACCGGCACTTGATTCACTCCTTCGGTTATTTGGATTTGGTTTCCAACGAACTGGATTTCAACGTCAATACCGATCAATTCCCGCTGAAAGTTTTTAACCCCGTCATGCACGGCATTTTCGACCGGATTCGCGGCTCCGCCTCGGGGCACTTTACGATTTCGGGAAAATTCACCAATCCCCAATACCACGGAACACTCAACCTGTTCGATGCCGGATTGCGCGTAATCGAACTTAATACGGACTACACATTTGACAATAATACCGCCGTTCAAATCAACGGTCAACAATTCGATTTCAATAATGCCCGTTTCACCGACACCAAGTATCACAGCGCCGGACAACTCAACGGATTAATCTCATTCTACAATTTCTCCAATTGGTTCCTGGACCTGAAAATCGACACCGATAATTTGCTCGTGCTCAACACACCCCCAACCGACAATGCGCTTTACTACGGAACAGCATTCGTTCAAGGAAACGGCAAAATCTATGGCCATGTCAATAAAATCAATATCGACGCCAAAGTAAAATCCAACGACGGAACACGCATTTTCATACCATTGCATGACGTGGAAACCGTAGGCGAAGACGATTTTATCAAATTTTATACACCCGAAAGCTATGCTAATACAAAAAAACATAAGAAAAGACAAGAAAAAATATACGAAGGCCTTAATTTGAATTTGGATATCGATATTACCCGCGACGCCGAAATTGAAATTGTGCTCGATCAAGTATTCGGCAGTAAACTTAGTGGACGAGGCGAAGGAACCATGCTCATGGAAATCAACACCGAAGGCAAATTCAACATGTGGGGATCCTATCAAGTGGTGGAAGGATATTACTACTTCCGCTATGCCGGCGTAATCGACAAAAAATTTGAAGTGGAACCCGGCGGAACCATTATCTGGAACGGAGACCCCTTTCGTGCCGACCTCGATATCAAAGCCGTTTATCACATCCCCGCCGCCGACGTAACCCCGCTCCTGAAAGACGAAACCCTCACAAACAAAAAAATTCCTGTAGACGTGATAATCCTTATCAAAGGCGACCTGATGAAACCCAAAATCGATTTCCAAGTGGAAGTCCCGCAAGCCAATTCGGTTATCCGGTCCCAAATCGAATATGCCCTCATCGATCCCGACAAACGCATGCTACAAGTGGTTTCCCTACTCTATTCCGGTTCCTTCATCTCCGAAGACGTCCTACGATTTAATAACCGCGCCGCCGTTGAAGGAACCTTGTCGGAACGCGTACTAAGCCAATTCAACTCCTTGCTCGAAAATGACATTTTCAACGTCAAACTCAATTATGTTCCCGGTCAGGAAAACCCCGAAACCAACGTAAAAACCGCCACCCAAGTGGGATTGACCGTCCAAACCAAAATCAACAAACGAATCTATATCAACGGCAAACTCGCCATGCCCGTCGGACGTTATACCCGTTCATCCGTCTCCGGCGATATCGAAGCCAATCTTTGGCTCACTCCCGAAGGAAACCTGCAATTACGCCTGTTTAACAAACGAACCGAAATCGAATACGCCGACCAAAAAGAAAGCTACACCCAAGGTGCCGGAATTTTCTACCAAGTGGATTTCGATACTTTTAAAGAATTGGCACGAAAACTCGGTTTTCACATTAAAACCGAATAAATATTAAAACCGAATAAATACCACCTTAAATGCATTCTTATTTTTCCAATAAACACCGGAACGAAACCTCAAACAAATAATCTTATTTTAATAAATCTATAGATTCATTTATATTTGACGGGAAAATTAACTATCAACAATTAAAATCCGAAAAAAAACGGCAAACTCAACATAAAATACCACAACAAAAAACACGGATAAATTATTCTGCCTCAAAGAAATAACAGACCTGCTAATCGGTTCGTCCGGTGAATTCAGAAGAGATATATACGAAATCCAAAAAGCACCTAATCTTATAAAAAACACATAAAAAACATTCGCCGGTCTTCAGGCCTATCCAAAAAAGCTTTTACCAATTTGCTTCATATATCACAAAAAAACTAAACAAACTGGAACACCGGCCGGAAGACTTGAAATTCAAGAAAATATTATAAATCACCGGGTAAATTCATAAGTTAATCAAAAAAACATTTATTCCTTCATGATAACCAAACACCTACGAATTTTAAAAACCTTTCACTGAAGATAGAACCAGTCGTTCCGTTCAAATTCAAAACAAAAGACAAAAACGAACAACCGGATAAAACAAATTAATTTTGCCAAAACCCGGCAATGTGCTTAAATTTGTTGACTTGAAGAATTATCAAACATGAAAATAAAACAACCTGACGAGAAGCGACCCCTGAAAATCGTTTTATTCGGCCCCGAAAGCACCGGAAAATCAACACTCGCCCGGGCATTAAGCGAAAAATACAAAACCGCTTTCGCACCGGAATTCGCCAGAAATTATTTACAAAAAAAATGGGATGCCGAGCATAAAACCTGCGAACCCGAAGACCTCAAAATCATTGTAGAAGGCCAAATAAACTCGGAAAACGAAGCAATACAAAAGGCAAAAGACGTCGTTTTCTTTGATACCAACCCGCTGCAAACCGAAGTTTATTCCCTGGCCTATTACGGTTATGTTGAAGATTGGCTCAAACAAATCAATAACGAACGCCATTATGATTTCTATTTTCTTACGAACATAGACGTCCCCTGGGAAAAAGACGATTTACGTGACAAACCGAATGAGCGCGAAAAAATGCTTAATTTGTTCAAACAAGCCTTAGACAAACGAAAAATACCTTATGTCATTTTGAGCGGAAATCATGAAAAACGCTTGCAAACCGCTAGTCGAATCATCGATTTTCTCTTGCAAAACCCTGCATTTAAACCTATTGACATTCAAACTTTCAATCAACGCCAAATCTCCTTGGAAGAAGCCGCCGAACAATTGGCTTACCTGAAAAAAGGAAACCTGTGGCAACCCGTCGATCGTCCCGCCACACCCGGCGACGGAATCGAAGTATTATCCGGTACACAAAAACAACATTACCGCGAAATCTTCGAATCCAAACATCATAATTATAAAATGGCCAAATTCGTTCCCGCTTCAGGTGCCGCCACACGTATGTTTAAAGACTGCTACACGGCATACAACGCCATAACCGAAAATCCCGAAAAAAGCTGGGAATCCGTCCTGAAAACCTACCAACTCGATAAATGCCTCCAAAATCAAGACGCTCTTGACTTGCTTGCCTTCTACCCACAATGGATTGAAGCAGCCCAAAAAACTTGTCCGGGATTTGAAAATTCAAATCACGGCAAACAAATGAAATGCTTGGTGAAAACGATGATTGAAAAAAAACACTACGGACTAGCCCACTATCCAAAAGCATTGATACCCTTCCATGCCTATCACGAAGAAAATCGAACCGCCTTTGAAGAACATTTGGTGGAAGCGCGCTATCTATCCGGCAACCTCGAAAAAAAACCGAAAGTGCATTTTACCGTCAACCCCGAAAAAGAAAAAGATTTCGAGCGCATAATGCATGCTTCCCCTTATGCTTCCTACACGGATATTACTTTTTCTTACCAAATGCCACGAACCGATACCTTTATGCTGGACGAAAAAGGATTACCCCTTCGCAATGACGAAGGAACATTGATTTTCAGGCCCGGCGGACACGGGGCACTGCTGGAAAATTTGGAAAAAACTCATGCCGATATCCTCTGGATAAAAAATATCGATAATGTCCAAAAAGACGAATATAAGCACGACACCTACGATTATTGGAAAATCCTAACGGGCATCCTAATGGAAACCGTGCAAAATATCCACGCACATCTTTGGGAACTGGAAAATCTCAAACCCACCGGCGAAAAATTGAACCGTATCATAAATTTTGCCCGTAATGATCTCAAACTCTCATTCATCGAAGGCTTTGAACGCCTACCCGCCTCACATAAACGCAAATATTTGATTTACAAACTCAATCGCCCCGTTCGCATAGCCGGTATGGTGCCTAACACCGGTGCACCCGGCGGCGGACCCTTCTGGGCATACGATTCCGAAGGACACTTGAGCCTCCAAATCGTAGAAAAAAGTCAAATCGACACCAACGATCCCTATCAACGCGACGCCTTGGAAAAATCCACCCATTTCAATCCCGTTTTCATGGTGCTCTTCCCGAAAGATTATAAAGGAAAAACCTTTGACTTGAAGCGTTTTATCCGCCCCGGAACCGGTTTCGTTTCCGCAAAAACCCATCGCGGAAAACCCGTCCGAATTTATGAACACCCCGGATTGTGGAACGGCGCCATGTATCATTGGATTACCCGCTTTGTGGAAGTACCTCAAAGCGTCTTCAGCCCGGTTAAAGAATTTTACGATTTAACCCGGCCTCCCCATGTATGACCGATCACTTTTTTCCATAGCCTTCTACAATACCGAAAATTTCTTCGATACCCGGGACGACCCGTTCACCCAAGACGATTTCTATACACCCGGCGGTGTTTTCCATTGGACTTTAAAACGCTACTTTAATAAAACCCGAAAAATCGCCCGTGTCATCGCCCGGATAGGCTCCAAAGAAAAAACCAATCCACCGGTAATTGTAGGACTGGCGGAAATCGAAAACAAAAGCGTCCTTAACGACTTGATCAAGCACCGAACAATCAAACGCTTCGGGTATCGCTTTATCCACTTCGACTCCCCCGATCGCCGCGGTATCGATACGGCATTGCTCTACCGGCCGCAATTTGTCGAAATATTGAAAGCCCGTCCCGTTCCCGTTTACCTCACCGGAAAATTAGGCGAATCCATACCCACGCGAGATTTTCTCCACGTAAAACTTCGAATCAAAGGCCAAACCTTGAATGTGGTTATCGTGCATTGGCCGTCAAGACGCGAAGGTTTCAAACAATCCCATCCGAAGCGTATGCAAGCCGCCCGGCAACTTCTCGAATTAATCCGTCAAATTCGCTTCGAAAACCCCTCGAATCGTATCCTCATTATGGGCGATTTCAATGCCGACCCCGAATTCGAATCCGTTCAATTATTAACTCGAGAAGGCCTTATCAACTTGGCGGCCAAACTCCAAATCAAACGCCACGGCACATTAATTCATCACCGGAAATGGCAACTTTTCGATCAAATAATCATTTCACCCGGCCTCCAAAAAAAAATCTCCCGGCAAAAAATCTATAAACCGTTCTGGCTCAAAGTTTATCGCGGAATCGAAAAAGGTTTTCCTTTCCGAACCTTCAAAGGAAAACGATACAATGGCGGATATAGCGACCACTTCCCCGTCTATGTTCTATACCGGCTATAAAATTTATTCCCTTAAAAAAACCGGTAATCAACGCCTTTATCGAACGAAAATTCCGTATTTTAAAATCACGTAAATCGCCCTGAAACCGTCTTTCCAATTGATTTTTTTTCCTTCGGCATAAGTTCGTCCGTAATAAGAAATACCCACTTCATAGATACGAATTCCGGGAACACGGCTTAATTTCGCGGTCACTTCCGGCTCAAAACCGAAACGCTTCTCCTTTAATTCCAATGACTTTAAAATATCCAATTTAATCAACTTATAGCACGTTTCCATGTCGGTTAAATTCAAATTGGTAAACATATTGGACAAAAAAGTCAAAAATTTATTCCCGATACTATGCCAAAAAAATAAAATCCGGTGCGGATTGCCTCCCATAAAACGCGAACCGTAAACCACATCGGCAAAACCTTCCACTACCGGCTTGAGTAAAACATTATATTCACGCGGATCATATTCCAAATCCGCATCCTGAACAATAGCAAAATCCCCTGTCGCCTCCCGAATGGCACGGTGCAATGCCGCCCCTTTTCCCATATTTTTCTCCTGCCTGAAAAATTTGATATCCAACTCCGGATGAGCTTCCATGTAACGTTTTACCGCTCCCACGGTATCATCGGTAGAATGATCATCCACAATGATGATTTCCTTCTCAATACCGTCAATCAATTTCACCTCCCTGATTTTATCCAAAATCGAATGAATGGTCGCCGCCTCATTATAAGCCGGAATTAATACGGACAATTTTCTGACCGAAACAGAACCCATGCCATCTGAATTTATTTCCAGCGAAGATACAAAATTCATCACTCTTGCAAATCAAAAGCCTTTCCGTTAACTTTGTGCAAATGCAAATCATCCATGAGAAAACTTATTATTATCCACGTTTTACTTAGCCTGCTGTTATTCAATGCTTGCTCAGGAAATTCCCGAAATCCAAAAGAAAAAAACTCATCGATCCGCAACATCCCTGTATCGGAAGAAAAAACAACCGCAGCCAAAAATACTCATGCCCAAGCGACAAATTTAACCTACATCATCGACTCCATCAGAATCAAATGGATGGGATTCAAATATACCAACAAAACCGGCGTCCCCGGAACCTTTAACAAAGTCACATGGAAAAATTTGAAAGAAGCGAAAACGCCCGAAAAAACCCTTCAAGGTGCAAGTTTCACAATCAATGTAAAATCCTTGGATACCGGTAATCCCGGACGTAACAAAACCATCATCGAATACCTGTTCGGCAAAATGATGGAAACCAATCGAATCGAAGGACGCATAGCCGCCATAGAACCCGATAACGCCCTCATCAAAGTGGCACTACGTTTAAACAACCATGAAAAAATAGCCGGCTTTCGCTATATCATTAACGAAAACATTTTAAAAGCCAAATCCAAAATCGATTTAATTGAAGATTTCAAAGCGGCCGAACCCTTTTATTTTCTGCATACCGCATGTGAAGACAAGCACACCGGAAAAGACGGCATCAGCAAAACCTGGCCGGACGTTAGTTTGGAAGCCCTGATTTATTTTCACAACAAATCATCATGAAACACTATCATTTCATAGCCATAGGCGGAAGCGCCATGCACAATTTGGCACTCGCCCTTCATGACAAAGGTTACCGAATCACAGGAAGCGACGACGTGATTTACGAACCGTCCAAATCGCGCTTGGCCGCCGCAGGATTATTACCAACAAAATTCGGTTGGTTCCCCGAAAAAATCACCCCTAAACTGGACGGTATCATCGTCGGCATGCACGCCCGTCCCGACAATCCCGAATTGCAAAAAGCCAAAGAACTGGGGATCAAAATCTACTCTTATCCCGAATTCCTCTATGAACATGCCAAAAACAAAAAACGCATAGTCATTGCCGGATCACACGGAAAAACCACCACCACCGCCGCATTGTTGCATGTCTTGAAACATACAGGCATAGAAACAGATTTTATGGTAGGCTCTCTACTCGAAGGATTCGACCGTATGGTCAAACTCTCAGATGCACCCCTTATGATTCTGGAAGGTGACGAATACCCCACGTCGCCATTGGATCCGCGCCCTAAATTTTTACACTACAAACCCCATATCGCCTTGATTACAGGAATCGCTCTGGACCATATCAACAAATTCGAAAATTGGGAAAAATACACCCGACAATTCGAATATTTTATCCAATCCGTTGAACCCCGGGGGGCGCTAATTTGGTTCCGCAACGACCCGCGCCTTCAACAAATCGTGAATAATTACCCGAACCTAAATACAATACCCTATTCCACTCCTCCCTACGAAATTCGAAACGGAAAATTCTACCTCCACGATAGTATAAATAAAACAAAGATACCCTTGCAAATTTTCGGCCGACACAATATGCAAAATCTGGAAGGTGCCCGGCTATTAGCCAACGCTTTAGGTGTTCCAAACGAACAATTTTACAACGCCATTCAATCCTTCGGTGGCGCTTCGCTTCGCTTACAAAAAATCCATGACAACGGAAATACCGTTATCATCCGCGATTTCGCCCATGCCGCTTCCAAAGTACGCGCTTCCGTTAATGCCGTCCGCGAACTCTACCCCGATAAAAAACTAATTGCCGTGCAAGAACTCCATACTTATAGCAGTCTTAACAAAAAATACCTTCCTGAATACAAAGACACAATGAAAACTGCAGACACCGCAGTGATTTTTTACGATCCCGAAGCACTTCGTATCAAAAAACGCGAACCCATCGAACCGGAATTTATCCGAAAAGCTTACAACCACCCCGACATGCATGTTTTCACTACACCCGAAACATTCCATCGTTTTTTATATGATTTACCGAAAAACAACACCGTCCTCTTGCTTATGAGCTCCGGTAACTTGGGCGGCTTGGATATCGAGCATTTGAAAAACCGATAAAATGGGAATCAAAGACTGGAAAAAGCACGAACGTCCGCGTGAAAAATTACTCAAGCACGGCGCATCGAGTTTAAGTCTGCCCGAACTCCTCGCCATTCTTTTGAGAAGCGGAACCGCCGATCATTCCGCCGTAGATCTGGCCGGGAAAATCCTTCAACATATCCACTTTGACCTAAGCCGGCTCGAAAAACTCAATCCCGAAAAACTCAAATCCTTTAAAGGCATTGGCGACGCCAAAGCGGCCGTGCTCACCGCCGCATTTGAACTAAGCCGAAGACGCGCCCTACAACAAAACCACGAAACCGTCATCAAAATAAATTCCGCCAACGACGCTTATAACATCCTCAAACCCTATTTCGACGGCCTCGACCGTGAAGAATTTCGCGTCCTGCTGCTGCGCAAAGGAAAAAAAATCGACGTTATACAAGCCGGTATAGGAGGCTTGGATTTTTCACTGGTGGATTTGCGGATTTTTTGGCGAAACGTGCTCAATAGCGGCGCCACGGAAATTATTGTCGCCCACAATCATCCTTCAGGAAACCTTCATCCCAGCCGGACCGATATTGACCTGACGCGCAAAATCTACAACGCCGGAAAACTCCTGCAAATTCGCTTGATCGACCATCTCATTATCACCTCCGCCGGTTTTCTTTCCATAATCGACAAAATCGAACCATGAAAAATATCCTTCAATTAAGCATTGCCGGAATATTGCTGATAGCGGCATGTTCACCGTCCCGTGAAAAAACCTTCGGAAACGATTTTTCGTCTCGCGAAAAAAAACTCTTGAAAATTTCCCGTGAAATAATTAATCACGCCTATTTCGCCACCCTCATTACTCATGGTCAGGAAGAAGAATTACACGCTCGCATCATGGAACCCTTCCCGCCGGACAGCAATTTTGTCATTTGGCTTGGCACTAACCGATTAAGCCGAAAAGTTAAAGAAATTCACAACAATCCTCAC
This sequence comes from Flavobacteriales bacterium, assembly GCA_027066365.1. Taxonomy (GTDB): domain Bacteria; phylum Bacteroidota; class Bacteroidia; order Flavobacteriales; family Flavobacteriaceae; genus JAADED01. The sequence continues at coordinate 16,777 of JAMONV010000043.1, read as the reverse complement.
GCCACACTTTTCTACTTCGACGCTTCGGCACCCGGATATGTAAGCCTATACGGAAAAGCCGAATTAGTCGACGATGAAAAAAGCAAACAAAAATATTGGAGAAAAGCATGGAAACAATTTTATCCCGAAAAGAAAAACTATTTACTCATCCGCTTCATACCCTACCGCCTCGAAATGATTCATCCCGGTAAAAATCTTCCCGGCGATTCCATTACCTGGAAACCTTACGAAGTCATTCTAAGGAAATAAAACATGACTTATTTTTTCCTTTGTGCCGTCAAAAGGGCATGACCCTTGGAAAATTTATGCACCAAAATCGAATATACAAACAAAACCAAGGCTATTCCAATCGTCCACCATTGCAGATGATAGCTTTTCAACGAACGAAAAACGGTACGAAAAACGGAAATACCACCTTCACTTTCTCCCGAAAATATCAGATACGGATATTGCCTCAGCAAAAAGGCCACCCAAAAATATACGAATAAATTGGTGGCAAGAAAGAAACCTTTATTATCCTTCTGATAAGTTCTAATCATCATCAACCCGCCCAAAGAGCCAAGCATTAAAATAACAAATACCAACCAAGCTATCCAATGCGCCTTGGTTGCAAGCGGCCTTGCATTAATAAAATAACTGATAACGACATTAATAATAACCAAAACAATACCTGCAACTGCCAGTTTCTGAACTTTGAATTTCAACTTCCGACCGAAAGCTCCTGACGAACGGTGAACCACCCAACCCAAGCCATTGAGCATCACAATCACAAGAAATAACATCAAAAAAAGCAATACGAAATAATCCATATAACCCTTTGGCTCCGCAAAAGGCGAAAAATGACGACTCCACAACGGCATATCTCCCCTTACATCTCCACGAAACAATAAGGCAACAAACAATCCTGCAATCAAAGTCAATGCAAAGCTCGACAATACATAAATCCATTCAAATAAAGGCCGAATCCTCCGTTCAAAAAAAACACGCAATAAATTCGAGGAAATGATTTGAAGCATATAAACAAAAACAAACACAAAAAACAAACCTTTAAAAAAAGAACTTATACTTTGAAAAAAAACGGGAAAAACCACATAACTCAATCCGACAAACGCCAATAACCAAACCTCATTAGCCGCCCAAATCGACTTCACCGAAGATAAAACCTTAAGCTTCTCGTCGTCATCGGAAGCATACAACCCGTAAACCATTCCCGCTCCCCACTCGTATGCTTCAAATATGAAATACAAGGCGAAAAGAACATACAAAATAACATACCATATCACCGGTTCCATCATATGCACCCTATTCTTTGGAACAAAGTTACAATAATCCATAAAATCAAAAAGGCCTGCTTACACGCTCTTTGCGAAGCAGACCTTCTTTTTCAATTACCAAAAATCACAATCAATTGAAAACCAAATCATTATAAGATTTAATCTTACTTTCCCGTTTAATTTCCTCCGTGAGCTTGGCTTCTCTTTCTTCCAATGTTTCTTCACGAACAGAACGAATAATACCGGTAACAATCGGATTTTTTAATCGAATCAGCATGGTGTGAATCGCTGTATCGGGATTGTGTGCATCGTGAATCAAAATATCCTTTTCCGAAATTCCGTCCTCCCCGATCTTGACCACCTTCAATTCGTCATGATCTAGCACCAACCCTTTGTCTTTGTTCTTACCAAAAATCATCGGTTTGCCGTGTTCCACATATAATTGGTGTTCGTCCCGAATATCCTTATCCGTCCAAAACTTATAGGCTCCGTCATTGAATATCACACAATTTTGCATCACTTCCACCACCGATGTACCTTTGAATTTTTGTGCTTCCACATAAATTTCCGTTTGATGCTTGGCATCATTACCGGCTACACGCGCAAAAAACCGCCCTTGTGCCCCCAAAGTCAATTCCCCGACATTAAACGGCGGCTGTGTATTTCCGTAAGGTGAAGTTTTCGTTTTTTGTCCGATCAATGAAGTAGGCGAAAATTGTCCCTTGGTCAAACCGTAAATTTCGTTGTTGAACAATATAATATTCAAATCGATATTTCGACGAATGACATGAATAAAATGATTTCCTCCAATAGCCAAAGAATCACCGTCGCCGGTCATGACAAAAACCGTCAAATCCGGATTTGCTAACTTCACTCCCGTAGCGATGGCCGCAGCGCGTCCGTGTATTCCGTGAATGCCGTAATTGGCCATATAATACGGAAAACGCGACGAACATCCGATTCCCGAAATAAAAACGAATTTTTCCTTGGGAATACCCATCTGTGGCAAGGCCTTCTGCATCGACCGCAAAATCACATAATCGTCACATCCCGGACACCAACGCACTTCCTGATCACTCTGAAAATCTTTGAAGGTATATTTAATTTGTGTTGTCATGGCTTTTAATCTTTAAGATTTAAGAATTTTTTCAAATGCTTCCACCAATTCGGTTTCGTAAAAAGGCAAACCTTGAATTTTATTCACTTGTTCATACCGGAATTGGGGTAATTTCATGCGTAAATAATTGGCAAATTGACCTAAATTCAATTCCGCCACCACGATTTTTCTAAAGCGTTCGAAAATTTTCCCCACGCCTTGCGGCAAGGGTTGTATATGCGTAAAATGCGCCAATCCTACCCGGTAACCTTTTTCCTTCATCAACTTTGCCGCCGCTTTCAAAGCACCGTATGTGCCGCCCCAACCGACAATCAACAAATCGCCTTCGGAATCGAATTCGGTTTCCATAACCGGAATATAATCCGCCACGCGCTCCACCTTCTCCTGACGAATCTTCACCATATATTCGTGATTTTCCGGCTCATAAGAAATGGCGCCGGTGCTCTTATCTTTTTCCAAACCACCAATCACATGCTCCATGCCCGGCGTTCCGGGAATAACCCATTTGCGTGCCAATGTTTTTTCGTCCCGGTCATAAGGTCTCCAATTTTCAAGCCTTTTGCTAACCCGCGGCGGCTTGATTTCCGGCAGATCTTCCAAACGCATCACTTGCCACGGCTCCGAACCGTTCCCGATATAACCGTCCGTCAAAAGAATAACCGGCGTCATGTGTTCCAAACTCAATTTAGCCGCTTCAAAAGCACGATAAAAAGCATCGGCCGGCGATTTGGCGGCAATTACAATCACGGGACTTTCGCCGTTGCGACCATACAAAGCCTGCATCAAATCCGCCTGTTCGGTTTTGGTCGGTAATCCCGTGGAAGGACCGCCTCGCTGAACATCAACAATCACCAACGGTAATTCAAGCATCACCGCCAACCCGATAGCTTCACCCTTGAGCGCCAAACCCGGCCCCGAGGTTGTCGTTACGGCCAACTTCCCGGCAAACGACGCTCCGATAGCGGAACTGATTCCCGCAATTTCGTCTTCGGCTTGGAAGGCAATCACATCCATTTGACGATATTTGGATAATTCCTGCAAGATATCCGTAGCCGGCGTAATGGGATAAGAACCCAAAAACAATTTTAATCCAGCCTTTTCCGCAGCAGCTATCAACCCCCAAGCCGTTGCTGTATTTCCGTTGATAATCTTATACTTCCCTTCGTGGTGCGGCGCCTCGTCCACCACATACGAAACCGGAATTAATTCCAATGTTTCGGCATAATTCCAGCCCGTTTTCAATGCCTTGATATTGGCTTCGACGATGTCCGGTTTATTTTTGAATTTTTTTCGCAAAAAAGCTTCGGTGTATTTCGGATCCTTGCCGTATAACCAATAAACCATCCCCAGAGCAAACATATTCTTGCTTCGCGTCTTACTCTTGCTGTCAATTGGGATATCTTTGAGCGCTTCGCGCGTAAGCGAAGTCATCGGAACTTGCACAACCATATAATCATTCAGCGATCCGTCTTCCAATGGATTGCTTTCATAGTGCGCCTTATGCAAATTGGCATTGGTAAATGAATCCGTGTCCACAATAATCATTCCGCCTTTTTTCAAATCGGGCAAATTTTTCTTCAATGCTGCCGGATTCATCGCCACCAGCAAATCCAGTTTATCACCCGGCGTATCCACTTCTTTCGAACCGATTTGCACCTGATAACCCGAAACGCCGTATAAACTCCCTTGCGGCGCACGAATTTCCGATGGATAATTGGGAAAAGTAAATACGTCATTGCCCAGCAATGCTGCGGAATACGTGAATTGCGTTCCCGTCAACTGCATGCCGTCTCCAGAATCACCGGCAAAACGGATCACCACATGATCCAAATGCTCCACCGGTTTCTTGCGGGACCTATGATTGGTTTTCGTATCCATAACTTTTGCTTAATAATGATTGCTAAAATTTATTCACAAATGTAGAAATATTTATTTTCAAATTTATGATTTATTGCAATTTTTGACCGATTTTCTATCATTTATAAAAATAAAAAAATCATTCCCAACGCTTCAATAAATAATCAAAAACATTTACTCGATTTTTGTGATTTTTCAATAATCCATCTTCAATACCAATAAAAAGCGTTTTTTATATGTTCAATCCGGTTACCGTACCGGTTGGAAACAATGGAAATAATATCAAATCTTACTTCCAAATCCAAGTTTTTTTCTTCCATAAAAGCATTCACCGCTTCCATCAACAAACCGATTTTCTTCCGGTTGACAAAAATTTCGGGCTTACCGTAAACATCACTCGTGCGTGTTTTTACCTCCACCACCACCAAAAATCCGTTTTTTTGTGCCAAAATATCGATTTCCGCCCTACCATAGCGCCAATTGCGTGCCAATATTTCATATCCGTTCGACACAAGAAATTCCACCGCCAAGGCTTCGCCTTTCCTACCCAATTCATTATGTTCGGCCATTTTTAAACTACTTAAAAGTTTCTAAAAACAATTGTCGAATAGCCTCGTAAACAACCCGAAAATCTTCTTCTTCCTTGCCTACATAAATCAACATCAATGCCAAAGATTTACCCGGCAACAAATCCTGGTTCAAACGAAACGCCTCACGCAACAATCGCTTCACACGATTCCGTTTGACCGCCCTCCTGAAACGCTTCTTCGACACACCGAACGCCACTTGGAACGGAACATCCAAAGGCAATTCCGATGGCATATAAATCATTTTCACCGGGTAGACAAACGCATCCCGCCCTTCGGCCATCAAACGTTCGATTAATTTTTTGCGCTTCAACCTGCGCGACTTGTCCAATCCGTATTGCTTAATGCTCATTGCTTCTTTTTCGACCCCGGTTTCCAAACATTATCCTTATAATCCGTATCGCATGTCATCAAGAAAGGATCCAGAAAAATTCCTTTCACATTTTCAATGGGAACATCTACCGTAAAAGTATATTCCGAAGGACCGTCAAACCAAGGATTTAACACCTCGAAATCGCCCTCGAAATTACTGTTTCGCCTGTAACGTAGCGTTCTGAAATAAGGCAAATGAAACGTTTTGATTCCGTTTTGAGTTTTCACCATCACATCCACCGGAACGCGCATGCTTCCTTTATTCTTTATTGTAATTTCAATCTTATTTTCCCCCGCCCTTTTTACTTTCGCAATGGCATAATTCACATGATGCACACTCTCAATCCATTGATTATAAAACCAATCCAATTCCATCCCCGTCGATTGCTCGGCGGTACGAATCATATCGGCCGGCTGCGGGTGCCTGAATTTCCACTTGGCATAATAATCTTGCAGAAACTTGAATACCGCATCATATCCCGCAATATTACTCAATTGCCAAAGAAACAGTGCCCCTTTATCGTATGCATTGGTCCAGTAAGCTTCATTGGACAAATACAATTCCGACCAAATCGAAACCGGTTCTTCCCTCTTGGAATTCGCAAAATGCAAGTAGGAACTAACGGTTCTCATTAACGGATTGTTTTCGGATTTGCCCGGCCCCAATTTATTCATCGCGATGGTGGAAATATATGTGGTAAAGCCTTCATCCAACCAAGGATAGCGCGTTTCGTCGGTGGCAAGAGCAAATTGAAACCACGAATGCGCCAATTCATGAAAAGTAACGCCCACCAAAGAAGGAAAACTGCGTTTGCCCGTAATAAACGTGCACATGGCATATTCCATACCCCCGTCGCCTGCTTGTATAACGCTATATTGCCGGTAGGGATACGAACCTATTTTTCGGTTATAATAATCCATGACTTTGGCCGTGTATGCCTTTAATTTTTTCCAATTTTTTTTCACCTGTTTCGACGAAGGAACATAATAAAAATGCAAAGTGACGCCATTGGGTCCCGGATAAGTTTCATGCACATATTCCGGATCCGCCGCCCAAGAAAAATCGTGGACGTTTGGCGCCGTAAAATGCCAAGTCCGCTTTCCCTCGATCGGTTCTTCTCCGGGATTTTGCAAATAACCCGTTCCGCCCACCACATATTTCTTATCAATTGTAATTCGCACGTCAAAATCCCCCCAAACACCGTAAAACTCCCGACCTAAAAACGGATCGGCATGCCAACCCCGGCGGTCATATTCGGCAATTTTGGGATACCATTGCGCCATGGAAAAATCAATTCCTTCGGAATTATCCCGCCCGCTTCGGCGATTTAATTTGGGAATTTGACAAACATAATCCGTCGAAATATTCGTGCTGTCTCCCGGAACCAACGGCTTTTTTAAATCAATGCGCATCAAGGACTCATAAATCTTATAAGGAACTTCCTTCCCGTTTTGCTTCACCGACAGAAAATTATATTTCCCGATTTCGTCCGGTTTATAATGTTTCAATTTTTCGATACGCGAGTCGGGATCCGGCAAATGGTGATTGTGCCAATATAAATGACTTCCGGGTCGAAATGCATTCCAATACAAATGCACCCAAATTTCATGCAATGTATCCGGCGAATTGTTTTTGTAAATAATATTTTGTCGTCCGTGATATGTATGATTTTTTACATCCATATCAACTTCCATTTCGTAGTGCACCCTTTGCTGCCAATATCCGTCGGAAGCCACTTCACGCTGCGCATTCGCCGGCAAAAAACCCGTTATCCATAAGATAAGACCGAAAAATCGTTTCATCCGAACAATATTTTTCAAGCAAAATAATGATTTCTTTACAAATCCGGTTTTCTTTAATCCCGGTCGAACATTTCAAAAAAAATCAAACCGGCTAAATGATACAAGGTATCCGGTTCCGAAAAACCAACGGAAGTAAAATCTTGCTTTATATCTATTCCGCACGAACAATGGAAGCTCCCAAAGCCCTTAATTTCTCATCGATTCTCTCATAACCCCGGTCGATTTGTTCGATATTGTGAATCACCGAAGTTCCTCTGGCCGATAATGCCGCAATAAGCAGAGCGATTCCGGCACGGATATCCGGAGAAACCATTGTGATTCCCTTCAAAGGAACCTCATGATTCAAGCCGGTGACATTTGCCCGGTGCGGATCACACAACACGATTTGCGCTCCCATATCGATTAATCGGTCCGTGAAAAAAAGACGACTCTCAAACATCTTCTGATGAATAAGCACATTGCCTTTGGCTTGCGTAGCCGTTACCAATACAATGCTCAATAAATCCGGCGGAAAACCGGGCCAAGGTGCGTCTGAAACCGTCAAAATGGAACCGTCTATAAAATTTTCAACCTTGTAATGCGCTTGCGCCGGAATATGAATATCGTCGTCTGGCATCTCCATCCTGATACCCAACTTCCGGAAAATATCCGGGATTTGACCCAAATTCTCCTTCGAAACATTTCTTATCGTAATGTCCGATTGAGTCATTGCCGCCAACCCGATCCAACTTCCGATTTCGATCATATCCGGCAAAATACGGTGCGTGGTTCCGCTCAACCTCTTCACGCCCTCCACGCGCAACAAATTGGAACCGATACCGGATATCTTAGCACCCATCCGGTTGAGCATCTTAGCCAATTGTTGCAAATAAGGTTCACACGCAGCGTTATATATCACGGTTTCGCCTTCGGCCAGCACAGCCGCCATCAATATGTTGGCTGTTCCCGTCACCGAAGCTTCAGGCAAAAGCATATACGCACCTTTCAGCTTCTCCGATTCAACACCGTAGAATTGTTCATCTTCTTCATAGCGAAAACGAGCGCCAAGCTTCATAAATCCTTCAAAATGCGTATCCAAACGCCGCCGCCCGATTTTGTCACCGCCCGGCTTCGGCAAATACGCCTTACCGAAACGCGCCAACAACGGTCCCAAAATCAAAACCGAACCGCGTATTTTCGCCGCATCCATGCGATATTGCTCCGTGTATAAATAATCGATATGAACTTCGTCCGCCTGAAACGTATAGGTACTCGTCCCCTTCTTTTGCACCTTCACGCCCAAATTTTGCAAAATACCGATCAGACGGTTTACATCGATAATATCCGGAACATTTTCCACGGTCACTTCTTCTTCCGTAAGCAAAACGGCGGCTATTATTTGCAGAGCTTCGTTCTTGGCGCCTTGCGGAATAATTTCTCCCGAAAGCGTCTTACCGCCTTCAATGATAAATGAACCCATTATCGTCGATTGTTTTTGTTTTTATGATTCTTGTTCTTACGTTTTTTGATCAATTCTTCCTTACGCAAGAGTTCGTCCGTCCCCGGATTTAATTGAATTTTTCCGCCGGACATTTCATATAAATGTTGAAAAATAATTGCATCATCCACATGATCCCGGTTCCAGTTCAAATAATTCTTTTTCATGTGATTGGCAATGATTTTAATCAAGGCGTTTTTCTTTTCTTCATCCTCCATTAAGACGGCCTCTTCGATTAATTTATGAATGATATGCCCATAGAAACGATATTTATAACCTTTGTGCGGATAATCGATTTTGGGAGGCTTTTGCTTCAACGTCTCCGGATCGGGCTGAGGATAAGGTGCATCGATATCCAAATCGAAATCCGCCATAATGAACAAGTGGTCCCATAGCTTGTGTTCATAATCGGGTACATCGCGCAAAGCCTTGTTTTTTAGCCCCATCAAGCGTATGATTTCCCGCGCATAAAAATTCCGTTTCTCCCTGTCTTCAATGGTTTTCAAATAATCTACCAATTGATGAATCATCCGCCCGTATTCTGGAATTTTGAGCGGTTTCAGATTGGTGTTGTAATGCATATCCAAAAATTCGGGATGGCCACGTGTCTGCATTTCAATGATAAGTTCATGGGCCTGTTCTTCCATCGTTTGATCGACTTTCTCGTTTCTCATAATTTTTTTATTTTATTGGGGCGCATCCCCCGAAACGGGGGTCGGGCTTTCGGCTACAAGTCCGCTCGTGCCGCTCTTGCCGGCTTTTCGGCGTGCGTGGGGCTTCCTCCGGTCGCCTCCGCCGCCGATCCGAACTTCGGCGCCGCTTCGCGTCCTAACCGCCTCCATCCCTTGCGCATCATAATATATCCGTCGAATAGCAATAATGATACCTTTTAAAACTACAAAGCTATCAACCCCTCGATATCCTCCACCTTGCGGTAGCGATCAATAATCGCTTCGGCCGATGTCATTTCGGTTATGAAAGTCAACGATACATATTTGCCGTTGCGCGAAAAGCTTCGCTTGAAATCATAATCCAAATCCTCAAAGCGCCGGCGTAATTCATCCACGCGCCGTTCTTCATTGGGCAAAATGAATTTAAACATATATCGCGTCGGCCATTGATGATGATTGTTCAATTCCTCGCGCAAACGCGCATAAAATTCTTCCTTTTTCATACCGGCCGTCAAAACTCCACCATTATTTTCCTCCGGGTTTTTGTTTTCCATTTTCCATTAATTTTTTAAGCAACAAATATTCTGCCAATTGTTCCAATTTACGCTCGGTATTTCGATGATGAACCCGCGCTACAAACATAGCCATTTCGTAGAAATTATCATATATCCTGGGCGATAATTCCAGACTTCGGCCATCATTGAATTCCAAATAAATCTCCGGAACCGGTTCGGTGAGCGGTCCGTTGGCATTTTCGATTTGATGCACACCGGTTTCAATGCTTTTGAGCGATTGCATTTCATAACGATTTTCTTCACCGGTCAGAATATGCCGACGACGAATTTGTGTCTGATCCATTTCCAAGCGATACATCGGCTTGATAAATCCCCACCAAAGCAATGCCAATACCACTGAAATCATCCCGAAGACAACTGCATAGGCAAGCGCTCCTATTCCCGGCGCCAAAAGTTCCTTAACATACCAAGCACCTACCGTCCCCAGAACTATAATCGCCCCCATTTGCACAAACAAACCGGAACGAAATTTTGATATGATTTTTCCGGAATTCATCGATTTTTCGTAAATCCCGCCCGCCGTATCAACGCTTCGATTTCCGGCGGTCGCCCGGCAAACTCTTTATACAACTCCACCGGATGCCGGCTTCCGCCTTGCGCTAACAAACGACGGAATTTACGTGCGGTTTCACGGTCAAAGATACCATTTTTTTGGAAAATCGAAAAAGCATCCGCTTCAAGACGTTCCGACCATTTATAGGAATAATACCCCGCCGCATAACCGCCGGCAAACAAATGACCGAATTGTGTGCTCATCAACGTTCCGCGAACATGTGAGGTGAATCGAACGGGCTCAAAAACCCGCCGTTCGAATATCTCCAAGTCGCCGGGCACTTCTTCCAAACGATAATGCCAAGCCATATCCAAATATCCGAAGCCCAATTGCCGTAAAGTAGCCAACCCTTCCATAAATCGACGACTCTTGCGCAACGCCTCGATATATTTCGAAGGAATCACTTCGCCTGTACGATAATGTCTTGCAAACATCAACAATACTTCAGGCTCATAGGTCCAGTTTTCCATGATTTGCGACGGCAATTCCACAAAATCCCAATATACATTGGTGCCCGAAAGGTCGGCATAGGTGGTGTCGGCCAACATACCGTGCAAAGCGTGTCCGAACTCGTGAAACAAAGTGTTTACTTCATCAAAAGTCAGTAATGCCGGCATTTGCCCCGTAGGACGGGCAAAATTGGTTACAATGGAAATATGCGGACGTGACGATACGTGCGGCCGGGTGTTCCGCCCTCTTTGAGAGCGGAACTGTGACTTATAAGAAGTCATCCAAGCGCCTTGGCGCTTGCCCGGCCGCACATAAAAATCTCCGTATAACAATGCCAAATAACTTCCTTCCTCATTCATAACTTTCCAGACCCGAACACCGTCTGCATAAACCTCCACTTCGTCCGTAGGTTCGAATTGCAAGCCATATAAACGCCTTGCCACTTCAAACATCCCCTTCAACACGGCTTCCAGCTCAAAATACGGCTTCATACGTTCGTCATCCAATGACAATTCGCGTCTCTTCAACTGTTCGGCATAATATGCCGTATCCCAAGCCTGCAATTCATCGATACCGTCATCCTTAGCCATTTCCCGCAATTGTGCAAATTCCCTTTCGGCCGCCGGGCGGGCATATCCGTATAATTCATTAAGAAATGCCATAACATTCTCCGGTTTTTCGGCCATACGTTCGGTTAACACCCAATGCGCATATGAAGAATAACCCAATAATTCCGCCAAACGCTTGCGCAGCCGTGCTTCCTCCTTCACAATTTCACTATTATCGTAGGCATCGCCATGATATGCACGTGACATAAACGCACGATACATCCGCTCGCGCAAATCGCGACGGTTTGCGTATTTCATAAACGGCCCGTAGGACGGATAATGCAAGCTAAACATCCAGCCTTCCTTGCCCGCCTCGCGTGCCCGTTCACGCGCCCGTTCCAAAATATCCGAAGGCAAACCTTTTATTTCGTCCGCATCCTTCAGGATCAAACGAAATGCATTTGTATCGTGCAATAGATTCTTCTGAAATTGTAATGCCAATTTCGATAACCGCCGCTTGACCGAAATCAATTCCTTTCGTTTTTCCTCATCAAGCAAAGCGCCGTTATGTAGAAATTGCCGATAGGTCCGCGCCAATAAAGTTTGTTGCTCGGTATTTAACGACAAACCGCCTTTTTTTTCATAAACCTTACGAATATGCTCAAAAAGATCCGCTCGCTGATAGATTCCGTTCCAAAAAGCCGCCAGTTCGGGCATCCATCGATCGGCAACGGCTTGCAATTCCTCATTAGTAGCCGCCGAATTGAGGTTGCTTAGAATGCTTTGCACACGCGCCAACGGGATACCGGCATAAGATAAGGCTTCCACCGTATGGGTGAAATCCGCTTTTCCTCCACGTGCAATCCGGTCGATTTCATCCTGCGTGTGCTTGATCAACACCTCAAACGCCTCATCGAAATGTGACGGTTTCACCTCCGAAAAAGGAACACTTTCATAGGGATAATCTTCCAAATGCAACAAAGGATTGGCCGTTTTTTTCTGCATAAATTTCATTTAATCCCGACAAAGGTAATGGCTTAGAAAGAATTTCACAACCCTATGAAAACAACTCATTTACATCCCGGATCTCCCGTATCTTCAACTATAGGAAAAAATTGCGGAAATAATGAAAAGAGCTTCCTTACCGGAATACCTCCCGAATAGTATTTTTTAAACTCTAAGTTTTGTTCTCACCTATCGATTTCGCAGCCGGAGCGAATGATTTGCCTTTGCAAGTCTATCGATGCATTTTAATCCGTTTCAATCATTTTTCAATTAGTAGAAACCGTGTATAAAAACAATGCGAAAGAAAAAAGGGAAAAGGGAAAAGGGAAAAGAAGAAAGGTAAAAGTGCGGCGAATCCAATATTCGATTTAACGATTCCACGGTTCAACGGTTTAACAAACCTTTTCAACTCTTCATTCAAACAGGAAAAAAATTAGATTTCTGCTTTATAACAGCCCCGTTTACATATCCATTGCTTAAGTTAAACACCAAAATCAAAACCATGTCCGTTCCATTCTCCCCGGCCGACCGCATTTCCGGCGGACTCATTAGCATGGCCATAGGCGATGCACTCGGCGTACCTGTGGAATTTCTTCCCCGCGAAATCCCGGATGCACAACCCGTAACCGGCATAACCGGCTATGAAACCCTAAGGCTTCGTTTTTCCTTACTTGACTTTAATTCGGCCCGAAAAGCAAGATTTCCGTCCGAAAATTTCCATTCTTATTCCATTCCATCAAAACCGATTCCCGCAAACGGGCGTCTTCTTTTTCTCCCGAATCAATTGTCATTTCGATACCCGTTATACTCATTTCGTGTTTCCGGGTCCTTTCTTCCTGTATTCCGCCGGAGTTACTCCGTAAGTTTCTTTGAATATTCGGGCAAAATACGACGGGTTGTTAAATCCGGATACATAGGCGATTTCACCGACATTGTAATCCGTGTGTCGAAGTAGTTGTGCGGCCGCTTTCAAACGCTGCGAGCGCAAAAATTCCGATGCGGACAATCCGGTAAGCGCCTTCAATTTTCGATGCAATTGCATACGGCTCATGTGCATTTCTCCGGCCAAATCATTTACGCCGAATTCGGGATCGGAAAGGCGTTCTTTTAATATTTTTTCCAAAATTTCCAGAAATTTTTCATCCGTATCGTTGACAGCCAAATCTTTTGCGGAAAGTATGGTTTCCTGCTTATAGCGTTTGCGGTGTTTTTCCAGTATGCGCATCCAATTACGCACCTTATCTTTTAAAATACTTTCGTCGAAGGGTTTGACGATATAGTCCACCGCTCCGCATCCGGTTCCTTTGCGTTTGGCATCCGGTTCGCCTTTGGCGGTGAGTAAAATCAAAGGAATATGTGAGGTGCGAAAGTCGTTTTTCAATCTCCGGCACACTTCGTAGCCGTCCGCTTCGGGCATCATGATGTCGCTTATGATGATGTCGGGCACGCGTTCCAAAGCCAGACGGATGCCTTCATTGCCGCCGGAGGCGGTTATAACTTGAAATTCATCCGCGAATAATTCGGCAACGTATTCACGCATTTCCGGATGGTCTTCGACAACGAGCAAAACGGGACTTGATTCGTCTTCAATAGCCGGATAATTGTCATCCGTCGAAAGATATTCTTCTTCGAGCAAGCCATTTTCGACATATGTCCGGGCATCTACGGGCAACACCAACCTAAAGCGTGTCCATTCGCCCGGACGGCTTTCCGCTTTAATTTCCCCGCTGTGTTCCCGCACCAATTCTTTAACAAGCGCCAACCCCAAGCCGGATCCTTCGGCGTGTTCGTCTTTTTGGTAAAAGCGTTCGAATATGCGCGAAAGTTCCTCTTCGTTTAATCCTTCTCCCGTATTGTGAATTTCGAAAATAAAACGGCTGTGCTCCAAACGGGCTTCGCATGAAACCGTACCGCCTTCGGGTGTGTATTTAAAGGCATTGGATATTAGATTGGAAAGTATTTTTTGGATGAAATCCTTATCGTAATAGACTCTTTCGTCCGGCAATTGAATGTTTTGGGTGTATCGAATTTTTTTCTCCAAGGCTACAGGAATAAAACTTTCGCAGATAAGATGCACGGTGTGGTTGAGGTTGCTTTTTCGAATTTGTGGACGCATAACATGCGATTGTAATTTGGTCAAATCCAACAATTGGTCCACCAATTCCAACAAACGGCCGGCATGACGGCGAACGGAACGAATATGGCGGGAAAAACGGGCGGTATTTTCTTTTTCCATCCGGTTCAATGAAGCGTGAATCAATGTTAGAGGCGTTCGGAATTCATGAGAGATATGCGAAAAGAATTTGGATTTCATTTCGTTCAATATCATAAGATTTTCCCGTTTTTGTTGTTCGGCCATCATGTGGAGTTTATAATGAAAACGCTCTTCGTGTACACGGCGGTATTGCAAGAAAATAATGGTATAGAACAAAGCTATTTCACCTAAAACCGTGTTGAGGAAATAAAAATCGTTGCGCAGCAACATACTGAACAAATGGCCGGCGATCAGCAAATAACTTCCCAGAATCACCACTTTTTTGATGCGGGGAACGGGCTTGAACCACAAGCCGGTGAAAATAAAGAAACTTGCCGCCATAAACAAGCCGTGAAAAACGATATACAGCGGATAGGAACCCGGAAATTCCGGCCACAATATCATTTGGAAGAGTTTCCATGCACCATAGAAAAGCCCTGTTGCCAACACCCGACGAACCCATTTATCCAAACGGGGAGCATAGCGCGATGTCTCCAACAATTGCACCACAAAATAAAAATAGGCCAAAGCGGTGAATATTATTCCCATACGGCTTATCCAACCCGGAACAAAAGGGTGAATGCGGATGAGAAAATTGTGCAAAAAAGGAATTTGATGGACAAAAATGGCCGTCAGGGCCAGTAAATACAAGCTGTAATGCAAAAAATTGCGGTCGCGGGTGATGATAAAACTGAGCAAAAATAACAACCCGGCCAGAGCGATGATGCCCAAATAGATTTGATACTTACGGGTTTTTCCCGAGTGCAAAATATGATAATGAAGGGGCATTTTTTTATCGGAAACCACGAATTTTCCGGGATCCAACGGAATAGCTTCCGGTGCGGTGATATTGGTCAAATGCAAATAAAACGGGCGGGAATAATCGGGCAAGTCCGCTGTCAAATACAAGACGGCACTTTCCAAAATATCATAGCGAACGGGACGTTCGGACAAGCGTCCGCCGGTGTATTTACGGTAACCGCCTTGAACGGGCACATACAATTCGGAGCGGTCGGTTAAAGGGGGAAGAAACCCCAGTAAACGGGCTTTCGTTTGGGGCGATATATAAAATTTAAACCAAACGGGATGAACATACCGCTTTTCTCCGGCAAGTTTCCGGAAAGTTTGTTGCTTTATTTTTTCAAAAGGAAGTGTTGCTCTTTCTTCAACAAAAAAATAAGTAGAAGGCGCCAAAGCATATAAAGAATCTTTGACGGAGATTAATATTTCCCCCTTGTTTTGGGCGGAAAGGGACAGACTCCAAAGAAAAATTAAAAAGGCGGAAATCAAGCGTTTCATAAAGTAAAGATAATTCTTTTGCTCGGAAATATGAAAATAACGGTTATTCTACCGGATTTAACAAAGAAAATATTCTCCATCTGACTCCCACAAAAGGTGCCACGTAAATATCTTTCCTCATTAGACGATAGGTAATCCGTTCCGGTCCGTCATGAAAAAACAAGCCGGTATGCAACCAAAAATTTTTCCTGAAGCGATAGGAAGTGCCCGCTAAAAGATATTGTTTATCGTCCTCACGATGGAAATTTTTATATAATTCGACCATCCACACAATTTTCGATGAAAATAAATAGGACATGGCGGCTTCCCAAACCAATTGATGGGCCGGCGGCTTGCCGTAAAAAAATTTTTGACCGGATAAGCAAACCGCAAAGGAAAATTTCCGGCTCCGCCAGCCCATACCTCCGCCGTATATCACATAAGGTTGATGCATTAAACTAAAAGTTTGCGTAGTAATGATTTCAACCCAATCCCTCCCCTGTGACATCTCTTCATCCGGTGGTTTATCCAAAAAATTAGCGATTTTTAAGCGTAATGAAAGAAAAAACCGGTCCTTTACCGGCATTGCCGCTTTTCCTTCCAACCAGTAAGCCGAACGGTCGAACAAATATAAATAAACCACGGGAACGGTAAATCCTCCGCTCAAGCTTCCGTACAAACTAAAAGCTCCCCTCCCCTTCTTTCCTCCTTTTTGAAGATAAAAATCCCCGGTTTGAGTTTGTCTATCATATTTAAAATCCCAAATCCACTCGTTACGGTCGATCATAACGTTGGTGTAGGTCAAATTCCTTCCTCCTTGAGGCAAATGAAGGATATAATAAGTATTCGATATGTCAGGTTCAGGATTTTGTTGTGCATTTATTTTCAAAAAAGATATGAAAATTAAAAGAAAAATGATTAATTTTTTCATAGTTTTAATCTTTTACTACGATTTT
>JAMONV010000042.1 GCA_027066365.1 Flavobacteriales bacterium | reverse complement strand
CGACGACTATGAAATGGTGGTGCAAAAATCGGTGGAAGCCTTCAAAGTGTGGCGAAAAGTTCCCGCTCCGGTACGTGCGGAAGTAGTGCGCCAAATCGGATTGAAATTGCGGGAATACAAAGACGACCTTGGCGCTTTGGTAACTTATGAAATGGGAAAAATCCTGGTGGAAGGCAAAGGTGAAGTGCAGGAAATGATCGACATCTGCGATTTTGCCGTAGGTCAAGCCCGCACGATGAACGGCGTCAGCCTCCAATCCGAGCGTCCCGAACACCGGTTGTTCGAACAATATCAACCGCTCGGTCCCGTTGGAATTATCACTTCTTTTAACTTCCCCGTAGCCGTTTGGGCTTGGAACACGGCTTTGGCCATAACGGCCGGAGATACCGTAATCTGGAAACCTTCGTCCAAAACCCCGCTGACGGCTATCGCTACACATAATATTATTCAATCGGTATTGCAGGAAAACAACGTTCCCGAAGGGGTGTTTAACCTCGTGGTGGCGCGTTCGTCGGTGATGGGCGATAACTTTCTCTCGGACAAACGCATTCCGCTTATTTCCATGACCGGTTCCATTGCCACCGGACGCCATGTAGCCGAAGTGGTGGGAAAACGCTTGGGTAAAACCATCTTGGAATTGGGCGGGAATAATGCCGTTATCATCACCCCTCATGCCAATCAAAATTTGGCCTTGATGTCCACCGTGTTCGGAACCGTGGGAACGGCAGGGCAACGTTGTACCTCTACGCGGCGTATCATCATCCACGAAAGTATCTACGACGAATTCAAAGAAAAAATGGTCAATGCCTACAAGAAAATCAAAGAACGCATCGGCAATCCGTTGGATGACAAAACTTTGGTCGGTCCGCTCATCGACAAATTCGCCGTGGATAACTTCAAATACGCCATCGAACAGGTGCAAAAAGAAGGCGGTAAGCTCATTTTCGGCGGCGAAGTTTTGCAAGGCGAAGGGTTCGAAACCGGTCTCTACGTGGTGCCGGCCATTGCCGAAGCCGAAAATCATTACGAAATCGTGCAGGAAGAAACTTTTGCGCCCATTGTTTACCTGATTAAATACACCGGTGACGTGGAAAATGCCATTGCTATCAACAACGATGTTCCGCAAGGACTTTCATCGGCCATCTTTACGGAAAACCTGCGCGAAGCCGAATTGTTTGTATCGGCCGTCGGTTCCGATTGTGGTATAGCTAATGTGAATACGGGCACATCGGGTGCCGAAATCGGAGGCGCATTCGGTGGCGAAAAAGACACCGGAGGCGGACGTGAGTCCGGCTCGGACGCTTGGAAAGCGTATATGCGCCGTCAAACTTCCACGGTCAATTACAGTAGAGACCTGCCGTTGGCGCAAGGCATTAAATTCGATTTGGATTAATATTTTCCTCCGTATCTAAAACCGAGCCGCCTCATAAAAGGGGCGGTTTTGGTTTTAATTAGACTATTTTAGGAAGTTAGGATTCGGGTAAGTTTTTATGCCGTAAAGCATCTGCGAAAAGTCACAAAGATGTTAGTGCCATTCGTTGATAAAAGTTTTTGTTCTGTCATTTTGCGCCCCGGATTTATTGTTTAGCCTGATAAAAAACAAAATTGCGCCAAACCTTCGACGAATTAATAGGCAGCGGTTGGTACGCTTATAGACCGCCTGGTGAGCATGCCGCCTCCGGATATAGGATTTGGAATATCGGCTTCATTGCCCACAAGAATCATTCTTTGCGAAATGCCTGCCTACGAGTGTCCCCTCGATTGAATTTGAAGACACAATTTATAAGTTTTCCGTTATTCGTTCTTCGTTCTTGGTTTTTAGTTTTTACTTAATTCACTCACGGAATCACTCCTTCATTTTGTGTAAATTCGTGATAATCCGTGTAATTCGTGGTTCATTTTTCAGCCACGAATTGCACACTTGTCCGGTGGGAATATTTCTAATTTTTCCCTTTTTTATTGATACTATCCCGAAAAAGTGTGTAAAATGAAGTCGATAAATTTACAAATAATTAACTAAAAAAACAAATAACATGAAAAAGTTTCTTCACTTTACACAAGAGCAAGTTATGATTTTTTTTGCAAATTTCAAAATATGTCTTGATGCATCAATTTACCGGTTCGTCGAGGAGAGGCGGTGACCAAGGAAGCCTTTTACACCGTTTCGGGCGTTCGTCCCGACCGCACGCGTGAGGTATTGGCCATAGTAAACAAACCTGCCGAAAGTGCCGAAGCTGAACCATG
>JAMONV010000041.1 GCA_027066365.1 Flavobacteriales bacterium | reverse complement strand
TTAAAACTTAATTTGGCCATCTCTGTCTTTTATTTAAGCTAAGATAAAGAAAATCAACCAAATAAACAAGAAAATTTAATAAAATCCATCAAAATAAAAAGGGCTGTCCAAAACTTAATGGACAGCCCCATTTTTTTACGGGATAAATCGATTTTTATCCGCACTTGCTGTATCCGCAACTTTTGCATACGAGACAACCTTCTTCATAAATCAGGCCCTCGGGGTCGCCGCATTGGGGGCATTTTTTGTCTTTGGGAGCGGTTCCGTTGGGAATGTATTTTTTTAAAGCGCGTGCCACTCCGTTTTTCCAAGTATTGATGAAGTCATCGCTTAAATTAAGGCCTTCGACCAGTTTTACCACTTCGTCGATGGGCATTCCGCGTCGCAAAACGCCGGATATTAGTTTGGCATAATTCCAATATTCGGGGTCAAAGGAGCGAGAAAGTCCTTCGATGGTGATTTTGTAGCCTTGTTTGTCTACGAATTGTAGGTCGTAACGGGATTTTCCGTTTTCATCTTTGTTTTTGATGACCCATGCTTGGGTAACGTAGTCGGGTAGGCTGAAGACATCTTCGGCTTTTCCCGTGAAAATTTCATAAGGGCGGTTATCGATTTTTCCCACCACGGCAATCCATTCTTCTTTTTTATTGAAAAAGCGGATGACGTCTGCTTCCAATTTTTTGGGGCGTTTTGAAGGAAAGACTTGAAAATCGACGGTTTCGGTTTTGATTTTGGGGGTTTTTTTCTTTTTCTTTTTATCGTCTTTGATCAGGATTCCGCTTCTTGAACCTTCGCGATAAACGGTTATGCCTTTCAATCCTTGTTTCCAGGCTTCCACGTATATTTTTCCAACCAGATCCACGGTTGTATCTTCGGGTAGGTTGATGGTGGAGCTGATGGAATGTGTGGTATATTTTTGAACTACGGCTTGTATTTTTATGCGTTTTCGCCAGTCGATTTCCGGGGCGGTGGCGCCGTGATAGGGGGATTTTTTGATATCGGTTTCACCGGAGGCATTCATCCAATCTTTCAGGCGATGGTGGTAAACGGTAAATTCTTCGAATGCATCGCCGGTATCGTCAATAAAATCCACTTTGGCATTGGGATCATTGGGATTAACTTTTCGCCGGCGTTTATAGGAAAGCATAAATACGGGTTCGATTCCGGAGGAAGTTTGGGCTAAAATACTCAAGCTTCCGGTGGGTGCTACGGTGCTAATGGAAATATTACGCCGTCCGTATTTCATCATGCGGTCATGGATTTCGGGGAATTCCGTTTTAAGCATTCTGACAAATTCGGATTTTTGTTCGATTTCGGGGTCGAAATCCCGGAAGGTTCCGCGTTCGATGGCCATGTCGATGCTGCTGTCAAATTCGGCGCGGAGCTTCATGCGCATGATATTTTCCACTTGTTCGAGGGCTTCGTCGCTGTCGAATTTTAATCCGAGTGCGGCAATGGCGTCGGCTAATGCGGTAAATCCTAACCCGGTTCTGCGGGCACGTTTACCTGTTTCGTAGAGTAATTCCCAAGTTTCCCGTTCAATACGTTTGATATGATCGGGCTCGGGATCGGAATCGATTTTGGCTAGAATTCGTTCTATATGTTCCAGTTCCAAATCCACCAAATCGTCCATCAGTCGTTGGGTTTCATAGACGGTTTTATAGAATTTTTCGTAGTCGAATTTGGCTTTTGGGGTGAAGGGATTTTTTACGAAATTATATAAGTTTATGGCTATCAAGCGGCACGAATCGCCTCCTTGCATGGCAATTTCACTACAAGGGTTGGTGCTTTCGTTTTCAAATCCCGGGTATATGCTTGAGGTGGAATAGTAATGTTGTCTGTCCCAGAAAATAAGTCCGGGTTCTGCGGATCGATGGGCGGAGGCGATAATTTTGTTCCACAATTCCCGGGCATTGATTTCTTTGGTTATTTTGGGATTGGGGCTATCGATGGGCCAACGTAAGGTATAGTTTTTGTTTTCGACGACGGCTTTCATGAATTCGTCCGAGAGGCGCACCGAGATATTGGCGCCCGTGACGGCGGTTAGGTCTTGTTTTACGGTGATAAAGTCTTCGATATCGGGATGAGCGATATCCATGGTGAGCATTAAGGCGCCGCGTCGTCCGTTTTGGGCCACCTCGCGTGTGGTGAATGAAAAGCGGTGCATGAAGGAGACCGCTCCGGTGGTTGTGCGTGCGGCATTGGCTACGGCGGTGTCTTTGGGACGCAGTTTCGACAGGTCGAATCCCACGCCGCAACGGCGTTTGAACAGTTGTACCAATTGTTGGTCGGTATACATTATGCCGCCGTATGAATCATATACCGAAGGAACAACCACGCAGTTGGAGAGCGAAGAAATCACTTCGCGATTGCCAAGCCCGAACATGATGCTTCCTTGGGGTATGACGTATTTAAAGCGGTCGAAATACTGGAATATTTTTCTTTCCGTCAATTTTTTACGAAGTTTTCCGTATTCGGATAATCCTTCGGGTTTTTCTTCGGTGTGGTATTTGTCTTCGATTCGTGCAAATTCTTTGGCCATTCGTTTGTGCATATCCTCGGGCGTGAGTTCCAAGAAATCACCTTGTTTATTGCGTAGGGCATATTTGGAAATCCAAATATTGGCGGCCAGTTCGTCACCATTAAAGTATTCTTTGGTGGCATTCGATACTTCCTCATAGCTATAAATTTTCTTTTCATTGACGGAGGTCTTCATAATCGAAAGATTTTTAGTTAAAACACAACGTCAAAATTAGGTCAAAAAAACCGGTTGTCAAGACCTTAGCTCATTTTTTTTTTGACAATGTTTGTTAGTAATTCGCAACGCTTTTGGTTTTATTCGGTTTGCTTTATAAAAAATTTTTTATCAGGCAAAACGGACTTGATTTTTTATTTAAAATTTTTATGGCCGGGGTCTATCGAAATAAAGTTTTTCGGAAAGCCGTTATCATGATAATCAAATAATAAAAACCGGCGATGATGTTGGCTTGAATTACTCCTTTAACTCCTTTAATATCAATTAGATAATATGAAAAAATATAATAGATAATCCAAAAACTTAATTCGGAGAAAACAAAAAGGTTAACGGTTCTGTCGGTCCACATTTTATAAGCGATTAACAAGGCTAAAATTTTTAAAATGTCGCCGGAGAATTGCCAGAGATATAATTGATTAATCGGTTCATATTCCCGGGAGAAAATAAAAAGTGTGAAATAATGTCGAAAAATAAAAACGGTTAAAAGCAAAAAAGTGAAGGGCAAGTATATATATTTGATCATTTCCGAGATGAGCTTGCGCCATTGTTGTCCTGTTTTGATATTGGCCAATTGAGGCAAATAAAACATACCGAAAAGCGGTGAAATGAACATCATGGCAAATGAGGAAATTTTGCGAATGGCGTCCCAATATCCGGCCTGAATTTTTCCGGCGGGTCCGTAGAAATCGATGATCAGGTTACGTATCAGGATATTCCCGACGGGAATGATTACGGCGGCAACGAATGCCATGATGATGTATGGAAACAAGCGTTTGAAGTTGTTTTTATGATTGTTATTGGTGATGTATTGAAAGGGTTCCCAAAGCAGGAATTTTTTGTCTTTTCCCACTTGGAAAATCAAAATTCCCATAACTACCACAGGAGTGAGTGTAATACCGAGTAAAGCGCCTGTATATTTTAGATTAATCACCAGCAGGGCGGTTAAGATCATACCTGTAATGTGGATGAGTGCATTGAAAACGGAGATTTGGCGGTATTGTTGAAGTCCGTTTAAGACGGCAAGCAGGATAATTTGATAGGCATAAAGAGGGACGAAGAAAGCGATGATGTATATTATAAAGGTATATTTCGGGTTTTGGAAAAGATAATCGGTGATTTGAGGTGCGAGAATCAGCATTAAAAACATAATAATAAAAGCGCTATACATAATCAGCCTGTAAACCGATGCCAAAAAATTAACCAAGCGCTTGGGTCGATCGCTGTAAACGGAGCTATAATTGATTACGCCTTCGTTGATGCCTAGGGTTACAAGTCCTCGTATGCTGTCGAGGAAATTGCGGGCTTGCTCGGTGATGGCGGTTCCGGCGGGCCCGAGGTACCAAACGACGATTTTGTTCGAAAAATAAGATGCAATCAGGCGAATGGCTACGGATGCGGCGTTCCACAATGCATGAGGGGTGAGTTTTCGGTTGAATATTTTTTTTATCAATCCGTTCATACCGATCAAAAGCGGTTGATAATATCGACAATATATTCCAATTCTTCTCCACGGAGCACCGGGTCGACGGGTAAGCTTAATACTTGTCTGCCGATTTTTTCGCTCACCGGTTCGGTGATGTTTAACGATTTGAGTGCGTTTTGACGATGAGGCGGAACCGGATAATGCACCAGCGTTTCGATGCCGTGTTTTTTCAGGTGGGATTGTAGCCGGTCGCGTTCCGTGGATCGGATCACGTATTGATGGTATACGTGTGTTCCGTCCGGATAAAAAGCCGGTTTTATGATAGCGGGGTGGCGGATGTTTTCTTCGTAAAAACGTGCTATTTCGATGCGTTTTCGATTATAAAAGTCCAAGTCTTTCAGTTTGATGAGCAAGAAACCGGCTTGAATGGGGTCGAGGCGGGCGTTATGGCCGGGAAGTTCACTTATGTATTTTTCTTTTTGTCCGTAATTGCGCAATTGTCGAATGGTTTGTGCCAAAACTTTATCATGGGTTACTACGGCGCCGGCGTCGCCTAATGCGCCAAGGTTTTTGGTCGGATAGAAACTGAATGCGGCGGCATGTGCCCAAGCGCCGGCTTTGATGCCGTTGAGTACGGCACCGTGTGCTTGTGCTGCGTCTTCGATTAGGATTAGGTTTTCCGCTTCGGCACGGCGGGCGAGGCGATCGACGGGATGTATGTTTCCGTAGAGATGCACGGCAATAACGGCTTTGGTTCGGGGCCCGATGGTAAAGTTTTCATCCAAATTGAAATTTTTTCCCGGCGGAACGAGAACGGGTTTCAATCCCGCATGTAAAACGGCTAAAACGGTGGCGATATAGGTATTGGAAGGGACGATTACTTCGTCGCCGGCGTGTAGTTTTCCCAATGTTTTATAGGCTTCCAGGATTAGCAGTAGGGCATCACTTCCCGAGGATACGCCTACGGCATACGGAACCCCGCAATATTCCGACCATTTTTGTTCGAATGTTTCGACGAGTTCGCCGAGGATATAGGAATGATGTTCGATGAAATCCTTGGTTAATTCAAGGAATCGGTCGGAATAGGTTTTGTTCAGCCGGTTGAGATCGAGAAATTTAATCATGTTTTGGTATTCGATTTTTCTGTGTCTATCACGAAAGTATATTGGGGGAAAGGTTCGGCGCCATGACTGAATTTCCAATAAATCAATCCCGGATCTTCGTTGTTTTGTCCGGGAATCCGGGCGGTTCCCAGGTTAATATAGGCGTATTTTTCATAATTGTCTCGAATGATTTTTGCTGTCAAAAAATCCACGGCATGACGGTATTTTTTTTCGGGTAAGGCGGCCAAATATTGAAAATGAAGCACGTGCCGGTAATCGTATAAAACGGCTCCTGCTACTGTTTTCCCATCGATCTTTGCGGTTATCAAGCGGATTTGATCCGGAAAACTTTCGGCTAGTTTAATGATTTCGTCTACGCGGTGGACGGGTTGTGTGTGGTGTCGCTCTTGTAGGTTTTGTTCCAGTATTTGCCAGAATGTATACCAATCTTCCGACAATCCGGTTTGTGGAACGGGTTTTTTCTTGAATTGTTTTTTTCGGTCGGCGTTGAGTAAAATCGAAGGGGGCTTTCGGGTGTCGATCAGCCAATGGAATTGAATCCGTTCTATTCGGCCTGCCTGTAGATACAGCCAGTCATTGTATGTGTTTAACCATGGATAAAGGAATGCGGGGGGCGATTTGACGATGAATTTCCGGATATGGTTTCGGGCTAAAAAGTTCAAGAGTGCATGCAAAAAACTCAAGTTTTTTTCCGGATTGAAAGTTCGTTTTCGAATGATTCCGCCGAAACTCAATCCGTTATGACTGAATAAAGTGTTATCCCGGATATGGGCCGGTAAGATCCCGAACAACTCTTCGCCGTAGTAAAACATTAGGGAGAAATCCGTAAACCGATCGGCATGATAATCCATATAATCGCGGTGGAATTGAAAAATGCCGGTTTCGGAAAGGCTCACGACGCGATTCCAAAGTTCATATTCGCCGGCTTTATATTTTTTGATTTTCCATTTCATAGCCAAGGTTCGCAAGCTTCTGCGAGAAATGTTTTCATTCCGTTGCCGGTTTCCAAATAAATCAAGCCGTTTTTGAGATGCTTGATTCTTCCTTCGACGGGTTTTCCGTAAACGGTAATTCCTTTTTTCTTTCCTTGCCGGTGCCAAAAATACGTAAAAGCTTCCAAAATTTCGCTTTGATTCGATTGAATAAGGTTTTTGATTTCCTTTACCGTGTCGATAATAATTCGATTGATGTCTGTTTTTCTACCGGTTTCCCGGATGATCGAAGTGGCGTTTAACGAAGGCGGAAAGTTTTGTTGATTGACATTGATCCCAATGCCTGCGATCACGTCATGAATGCGGTTTTGTCGAATATTTGTCTCGATTAAAATTCCTGCAATTTTTTTTCCGTCTACCAATACGTCGTTAGGATATTTGATGACAGCTTTTCGGCAATGGTTCCGCAGCAGACTTTTGACGACCGCCAAGGCTACGGATTGATAGAGCATTTCCATGTTTACGGTATCGAAAATTCCGGGTATGTATACGGAAAACAATGCGTTTTTTCCGGGTAGCGAATGCCAGTGTCTTCCTTGGCGTCCGCGTCCGTACGTTTGGTTTTGGGCGGCAATGACGGCAAAATCCGGAAAGTGGAATCGACGCAGGGCTTTTTTCATTTCGTCTTGTGTGGAGCCGGTCGTTTCGTATTGGCAAATGAGTTGATAATCGGCCGAAATTTCGGTTTTTTTTTCGAAAGTTAAATATTTGAATTCAACCGGTGTAATCATGCGTTTTTCCATGTTTCCATGTAGCGTTTGGCGATTTGGATGTAATGATGTTCTTTTTCGATGAATTTTCGGGCGTTTTCCGAAATACGTTCAAGCAAACGGGGATTTTCGATTAATTCCGATAATTTATCCACGAGATAGTCGACATCCGGTAAAGCATTGATACACACGGATTCTTGTAATCGATAATAATCCGTAAATTCTTTTTCGGCGCCGGTAAACACCACTTTTCCTTCGGCCATGGCTTCCAAGGCGTTGTAACCTTGATCATAAGACCAAACCATGTCCAAAACGATGTGGGCATTATTGCGCTCGCGGATGTAATCGTTATATGGCAAGTCTTTTATTTCTTTGATTTCCACACGTTTAGCATATTTTTTTTTGATGATTTCCAAGGCTTTGCTAAAATATTCATTTCCTTTTTTTAAAATGTTCCAAGAATTGATGCCATGGAAAATAACGATTTTTTCTTTGATTGGCGGAAAAGAGTAGATGATTTTATCCGTATTGACGGGGTTGGGTATCATGGCCAATTTCAAAGGATGTTCGGCATAAGGAATGGCGTAATCCAAATCCGTGGGGATGATTCCGCTCACATGATGTTCTACGAATGATTGTAATTTTTGAAAGGGTGGCTCGAGGTATTTTAGCGAATATTGATATTGTTTTTTTAAGGCCGGTTTTTCCAAGAGCGGCGTTAGGGCGGAATAACGCATTTTCCCTTTCCAATAAAATTGATTGGTATGAAAGTCGTCGCCGCAAGCAAGGAGAAAAGCTTTTCGATTTTGTCGGAATAATTTTTCGAGTATTTTTTGCTCGGTTTTGACGGGTGTTTCAAACGGATAAATATTAATGAGTTGGAGGATGTCATAATCTTTTAACGAGGGCAAGATTTTTTGGAGTCGCCAAGCGGTTTCGAGACGCGCGAAATCGAAACGGGTAAGTCTGAAAAGGGTTTTACGAAAAGGTAAGACGATTTTTTTTTCGGAGAAGACGGGTTTAACGGAAAAATCCGAAGGGAAATTTTTAAAAAAATCGCCGGAGGAGACCAAATGCACCGTATGACCTAACCGGATAAGCCCTTCCTTGAGACTGTTGTGCAATCTGCTGTATTCACCGGCAAGGAGGATTTTCATGCTATATTTTTTGCAAAATTACATTTAAATGATGAACGTAGAATTGTTTTCGGTATTATGTGACATACAATTATTAATGATTTTCGTTAATTTTGAATGAGAATTGAATATCGTCGGATGAATTCGGGCATGAGTTTGGAGATTTTGCTTTCGACCACCGAGCGCGAAGACCTTTCTTTTTTGGAGAAAATATTTCCGGCGGGTGAAGTGAGTTATCGTTTGTTGGTGGTGAATCAATCGACGGAGGGGAAGCGAATTCCATTGGAGGGTTTACCGTCGTATATTCGGGTGATTAACGTTGAGGAGAAAGGTTTATCTCGGAGCCGTAATTTGGCTTTGGAACATGCCGAGGGTGATGTTTTGCTTTTGGCGGATGACGACATTCGCTATTTTCCCGGATTTGTTCGCAGGATTTTGGACGTGCATTCGACCCGTTCCGATGGTATTATCATTTTTCCCATGAAAAATCCCGAAGGTTTATATTTCGGAAAACACCGGATGAAGCCATACAAAATGAATGATGTTCGTCATGTGTATTCACCGCAAATTTCCATGAAGCGGAATTTTGTTCGAATGCAAAAATTGCGTTATGACGAACGTTTCGGTTTGGGTTCGGAATTTTCGGATGCCGAGAATTATGTTTTGTTGCAATCGCTTATTCGCCGCGGCATTAAACCTTTATACGCCGGTGGGGAAGCCATTGTGGAGCATGCGACGCTTACATCCAGTCATGACTTGAAAAATCCCGGAAATTTCAAAGCGAGAATGGCTGTATTTAAGATGTTTCACGGTGTTTGGGTTTATCCTTATTTTTTGAAGGTATTATTTTTTTTGCTTCGCAAAAGAATGATTAAAACACGTGATTTGCCTCAATATTATCGTATGTTTCGCGAAGTGTTAGATCGAATTTAATTTTAAGGAAATTCGGATTGATTGAGGATTTTTTTGAATTGTGCTTTAATATCTTGTCCGGCATCATAAATCATTTGTTCATTGGAAGGAAAAGGCTTTTTGATATTGTTGATGATTTGCCCCAATTCATCGGAAAGGGCCCGTTTGTCGCCTTGCACTTTCAGGTAAATGTTTTCAAAAACATAGTGAGCTTGCAGTGGTTCCGAGGCTAATTTTTTCAACCCGGGCAGCCCGTAGAGGTCCATTTTCGCCTTCACTACGGCTTCTTTGAATTGACGGTATTGATGAACGCGAGCACGTACGGTTATATAGCGCGGTGTACGAATGGCTTTGCCCGTGGAATCACGAACGATATTGCCGTTTTGGTCGCGAACGTAATTCCAGCCGTCTTGGATTTGGCGTTCCTGATCGATGATTTTTTCTTGTTCTTTTTCCGGGCTTACTTGAATGTCCGTAAAAGTCAATTTGATTAAATAGTCATATTGCAAGCTATCCTTTCCTGCAGGTTCATAAACCGTCCAGAAATTATTTGCGCGGTTTCCTTCAAAATCCAATAATTCGTTCTGTAATTTCTTGGGAATTATCTTGTCGGTTTTGTTTTCGATTTTCACACCCACATACGCGATGCCGTTTTGCCGGCAGGTTTCCATGCGTTGACGAACGTCTTTATAATCGGGATAGTATCGGTCGATTTCTTCTAATAAATCGTAGGCGGTCCGGTATCCTGTGCGAGTTCTTTTGCGCATTTCCGCTAGGGCTTGATTGTATTTGACTTCCACCATGCGGTTGCGGGCTTCGCGCAGGGGTTTCATGTAATCGGTCATGTCAAAATGCGCATTGCGGTTTTGGGAAGTAATACGCAGGGGCAACAATGGTCGCACTTTGTCTTGCCTGTCCATTATGCCGGCATATAAACGGTAGATTTTTTCCCATTTTTCGGGGTAGGGTTCTTTTTTCAAACGTTCGATTTCACGCAAATCCTTTTCGTTGGCTTTGGCATAAGCTTCTTCGAGCAAAAGTACATAATCGTCGCTGGATTTGGTGTTCTTCTTTTTGCTTAACTTTTTGATAGCCAGATCGATGGCTTTATTGAAATTTCCCGATGCTATGGATTGAGCGATTTGTTTTTTTGTTCCGCAGGAGGCTAAGAATATCAAGGATAAAAACAATACGTAGAAATTTTTCATAGGATATTTTTTTATTTCAATAGCAATGTTCAAAGTTTATGCCAAAACCAAACAAAATTAAGGAAAATTATCGTTCCATTTTCTTAAAACTCTTTCATGCAGTGCGGTGGTGATTTCATAAGGGATGGTTCGGGCGATTTGTGCCAGATCGTATACGGACGGTTTTTCTCCGAAAATGCATACTAAGGAACCTATTCGGGCTTGGGGAATATGTGTAATGTCCACGGTGAGCATGTCCATACTAACCGTACCAATTGTGGGGGCGGGTTTTCCTTCGATTGTAACATAGGCTTTGCCATTTCCGAAAAGGCGGAAATAACCGTCGCCGTATCCGGTGGGAATCAGGGCGATGCGTGTTTTACGGGTAGCTACAAAACGCCGGTTATATCCAACGCTTTCGCCGGCGTCCACTTCGCGAATTTGCGTGATTGCGGATTGAAGGCTTGCTACGGGTTTCAGTAGGTTTTTCGCTTTTTCATAGGTGGTGTATCCGTAGATTCCAATGCCGGGGCGAATCATGTCGTATATCGCTTCGGGAAAGCGGATGGCGGCGGCACTGTTGGCCAGATGCCGGATGACACGGGGAAAATCTTGTTTAACCCTAGCGGAAAGCCGGTCGAATAAGCTTATTTGCTTGCGTGTGAACGAATCTTCGGCGGGATCGTCGGCGGCGGCCAAATGGGAATAAACCGAAACAAGCTTAAAAACCGGATTTTTTAATTCCTTTATAGCCATATCCAGTTGCGCGGCAGGCAAACCGCTTCGGTGCATGCCGCTATCCAATTTCAGATGAACGGGATAGGCGTTTATTCCAAGTTGCACCAGAATTTGTTTGTAAATACGAATTTGTTCCGTATGATAAAAAACCGGTTCCAATCGATGTTCAAAAAACGACCGGCACGGATCGGTCGGAGGATTAAAGACCAAAACGGGGATGGAAATACCGGCATTTCGTAATTGAAATCCCTCGTTGGCATATGCTACTGAAAAATAATCGGTTTTGTGCTGTAAAAATTTTCCGATTAAAACGGCGCCATGACCGTAGGCGTCGGCTTTGAGGTTAACCAGAATGCGAATGGTTTTTCCGGCACGCGATTTGAAAAATCGGAAATTGTGATCAAGTGCTTCCGGGCTAAGCCAAAGGACGGTTTCCCTTTCCATTATTGATTTCAATCAGACTTTTTTCTTGCGGGACATAGCTTTGACGAATGCGGCACGGCTTAAGGGCACATATACTTGCTTTTCACCAACCAAAATCAGATCGTCATCGTCGGTTTTACGATAGCTGTAGTGCGCCAAATTTCCGGTTTCCATACAAACGGCATGTACTTTGGTAACGTATTCGGCTATGGCCATGAGGAAGGGCATGGGGCCGAAAGGTTTTCCGCGATAATCCATGTCCAAACCGGCGATAATTACACGCAATCCGTTGTTGGCCAATTCGTTGGCAACATCTATGATATTGTTGTCAAAAAATTGGGCTTCGTCGATTCCTACCACTTGCACCGTTTCCAAATCTACATGACGAAGAATGTCTTCCGCCTTTTCCACCACAATGGAAGGAATTTGATTGGCATCGTGCGAAACCACGTGATTTTCGGCATAGCGATTGTCGATGGCGGGTTTGAAAATTTCCACATTTTGACGTGCGATTTGCGCACGTCGCAAACGCCGGATTAATTCTTCGGTTTTGCCGGAGAACATGGAACCGGTAATTACTTCAATCCAGCCTAAATTGTCTTTGTGATTGACGGGAATTTCCAAAAACATATCTCTTAAAATTTTTTTCGTTTAATTGCGTTAGTTTTTCGTAACTTCGTTCTTACAAAATTAATTATTTTAAAAAGCTACCGAAAGTATAAATTTTGTTTGTTGAAAAAAAATATAAACATTTGAAAATGAACAAATTAAAAGAGGTTCAAAACTTATTAAAGGCGGAAATGATTATGGAGGCGAGGGCCTTAATTCAAGCCGCCGGTTCGGAACAATTTTCCGATGCATTGATAGCATTCGATCGTTTGTGTGAAAAAGTGTCGGCTTATCGTTATTTGACTACTACGGGAGATTTCGATTTTATGGTACAACTGATGAAAAAAAATGACAAGGAGCAAAAATTAAAAGAAGCGGAAACCGAAATTAACGCCGAAGCAAATCATGAGCCGGTAAGGGATAAAATTCCTGAAAAACCGGTGGAACCGAAAAAGAAAGACGACAGGGAAATTTTCCGGCGGGCAAGTGAAACCGTTTTCAGGCCGAAGCGACAAAAGGAGTTTGCCGGTTCAACCGGCTTGCCGCCCGTGCAATTGGGTTTGGCCGACAAAATCGCCCTGCTCAAAAATTTGTTTGAAGGCGATGAAGGGGCGTTTGATATTTTTATTCGCCAAGTAAATGAAGCACAATCTTATGATCAGGCGCTTATGGTAGTGCATGCCGTAAAAAATCGCTTCGATTGGACGGGAAAAGACGAATACGAATTCCGGTTGCTTCAATTGATTCAAGCGCGTTTTGCTTGATATGAGCGGAAAATTATATATCGTACCTACGCCGATAGGAAATTTGAAGGATATCACATTGCGTGCTTTGGAGGTTTTAAGCAATGCGGATTTGATTTTGGCCGAGGATACGCGGGTTTCGTCCAAATTGCTCAAACATTATGAAATCGAAACGGGAATGCGTTCCTATCACCAATTCAATGAACATAAAATCTTACCGCAAATAATCGAATGGTTGAAAAGCGGGAAAAATTTGGCTTTGATTTCCGATGCGGGAACACCGGCCATTTCCGATCCGGGTTTTTTGTTGGTTCGTGAAGCTTTGGCTCATGGGATGGAAGTGGAAACTTTGCCGGGCGCTACGGCATTCGTGCCGGCTTTGATTAATTCGGGATTACCTGCCGGCCGCTTTGTCTTTGAAGGTTTTTTGCCTGTCAAAAAAGGGCGGAAGACACGCTTGGAGCAATTGGCGGATGAAACGCGTACCATGATTTTTTATGAAGCACCGCACCGTTTGGTGAAAACCTTGCGGCAGTTCGAAGAGGTTTTCGGTGAAGAAAGGCGGGCAGCGGTTGCACGGGAAATGACCAAGAAATTCGAGGAAACCAAACGCGGAACTTTGCGTGAATTGGCAAATTATTTCGATACTCATCCGCCAAAGGGCGAATTAGTAATCGTGGTGGAAGGAAAACCAAAACAAAAGCGGTAATGAATCAATTCGTTCCTTTGGCCGAACGAATGCGTCCTCAAACTTTGGACGAAGTGGCCGGGCAAGAACATTTGACCGGAAAAGACGGTATCATTCGTCGGATGCTTCAGGAAAAATTTATTCCGTCCATGTTGTTTTGGGGACCGCCGGGAACCGGTAAAACCACCTTGGCGCATATTATCGCCAAAGAAACCGGCAGACCGTTTTATGCATTAAGCGCTGTTCAGGCGGGAGTTAAGGATGTCAAGGCTATTTTGAAAAAACACGAAGCGGCTTTGTTTTCCGCTGCTCCCGTGCTGTTTTTAGACGAAATTCACCGCTTCAATAAAGCACAACAAGATGCATTGCTTGAAGCCGTCGAAAAAGGTAAGCTGGTTTTGATTGGCGCTACAACGGAAAATCCGGGTTTTGAAGTCAATAATGCTTTGCTTTCGCGCATGCATACTTTTATTCTTCATCCGGTGAATGCCGAAAATATGAAAAAAATCATTCGCCGGGCATTGAAGGAAGATAAACTGTTGCGCGAAAAAAACGTTCGGTCCGTCGATGAAGATTATTTGATTGCTTATGCGGGCGGTGATGTGCGCCGTTTGTTGAATGCTTTGGAAACGGTGGTGTTATCGTCGGGCAAGGAGGAATTGGATGCGGAAGAAATTAAAAAATGGTTGAAAGAAGCACCGCCGGTTTATGACAAGAAAGGCGATGGACATTATGAAACCATTTCCGCATTTATTAAATCCGTTCGCGGAAGCGATCCGGATGCGGCGCTTTATTGGTTGGCGCGCATGTTGGAAGCGGGTGAGGATCCCGTGTATATTGCACGCCGGCTGGTGATTTTGGCGGCGGAAGATATCGGATTGGCCAATCCCAATGCGTTATTGATGGCTAATACGGCGTTTGATGCCGTTAATAAAATCGGGATGCCGGAAGCGCGAATCATTTTATCGGAAGCGACGATTTATTTGGCCGCTTCACCAAAGAGTAATTCCGCTTATAAATCGATTAACGAAGCAATGCAATATGTCAAGCAACACGAACAATGGCCGGTGCCGATGCATCTGCGCAACGCATCCAACCGTTTTGTGAAATCCTTGGGTTACGGAAAAAATTACCATTACGCTCACCTTTATCCGGGGCATTTCGTGAAACAAAATTATTTTCCCGACGAAATGGAATTTATTCGTTTTTATACGCCGCAAAATAACCGTCACGAGCAAAAAATGAAAGAATTTTTAATGCGACGGTGGAAGGAACGGTATAGTGACGACGATTAGAATGCCAAATATGTCCCGATTTGAATTCTTTGACCGTTGGAGCGACCGAGGTCGGTTAGTCCCATTATATTTTCAGCCGTTAAAAACCAATACCAATGGCCGATTCGCCATTGAATGGCGACGGAAATGTTGTTTTGGATATAATTATCGAATGTATAGCTTAATCGGGTGTCGAGCCATGCGGTTGGATGCCATTCCCACACGATGCCGGTGCCTAGGTAGGCATGTCCTTGGAGATTTTGGTAAAATCCCACAAAAGACAAGGAAGGCGGCAATTTGGGTTTTGATTCGGGGGCGGATATATCGCGACAGGCTGTTGTTTCATGCTCTTTATCGGGAATGAAAGTCCATTTCATTGAAGTGTAAATTCGGGTGGGTCGTAAATGAATATACCCGTTTCGAGTGGTGTCGGTTTTGACCGATTGTTTGAAATCCGTTCTGATTTCTTCCCAATAATCTTTAGGTGTGTCGGGATATTCTACATGAACGCCTTCATAGCGATAGGATCCTTCGGAGTGAATACGAAAAACGTCGGAATTGTAATAGATAAAGCCTAGATCCAGTATGGAGAAGGTGTAGGACAAACGGGCATTGAATATTTTTTCAAATCCGAAATCCATTCCGGCTCCGAAATCGGATGTGCCTAGAAAACGGGAAATCAAATCGGCTTGCACTTGGTTTTTATTGACTTTTTTCGTTCCGATTTTATCTTTTTCCACCAGCATGCTGACTCCCGAGCTACGCATGTCGAAGCGAATGTTTTCAAAAACATGGGTGTAATAATTGTTCTGTCCTTCGATCGAATAAATTTTTCCGTTATTGTAGGCGCTTGAGATATTCCCTGCGCTATTGTAAATCTTGAAATTCATGCCGTAATGAAATGACGGGTTATTTGACCGGCTAAACCCGAAGTAGAGTGTATAAAAGGCTTCGGCGTTGAAATTTATGTCATTTAATTCCAAAACACCTTGTCCGCCCGGGTTTCCGTATAGCGCAAACCGATAAAACGAAACCGGATGAAATCCAAATGCTTCGGCGTCGAAGCGTAATCCCGCGTGATAGGTTGTTGCCGAAAAGTCATTTTTCCAGCCGAAATCCAAAATTTGTTCGCCGATATGCAATAAAAATCCATGAGACGATTTTAAGTTGTAAAGCACATTTTGCCACTTTTTATTGAAATTTTCATTATTCGCACCGAATAAATCATAAGCTGTAAATCCATTGTTTTGAAAGGAAATTTGGAAGTGCGATAATGCGGGAATGCCTAAATAAAAACGATGATGAGTGTAGGTTTGAGGTGCGTATAACGCCGATGACGGATGTGAAGTCCAGTCGTAGAGCAGAGGATTGAATTGCGCTAATGCGGATTGAGCATAAAACAAAATAATAATAAGCGGGGATATCTTTTTCATTGGGAGATTTTTCGGTTATTGAATAACAACATAAAAATCACCGCGGCTTTGTGCTTTCAGCATGCGATTGTCATGGCTGATGTCGATGCTGTCCGTTCGTTGAAAATGAATGGCCAAGTCGGTAGTGAGCACGATTTCGGGGACGCTGTCTTTGATGATGGTAAAGACATATTCACGGTCGAAAGCTTGATTCGTTGTTGCGCTTTGAATATCGGCATAAACGGAATCGATGGGTTGACCGTTTTTCAGAAATTTTATTTTTCCTTGAAATGCGGCGGGTAATTCGTTGTGCACTTGGACGTATAGCATGATTTTTTGCAGTCCGTCTTTCACGGGTTTTTCTTTGAAAACGGTAAAGGGAACCGTATCTCTGATTTCCATGATGGGAATAGTGTCGTTGATATAAAAATCATTGCCGTTCAACCGAGTATAGAACAAATCTACGCTGAGGACGGGTTCGGCACGAAAATCTTCGGCTTGCTTGAAATCCAATTTATCGGAGCAGGAAATAAATAATAAAAATCCGGCAAAAAAGATTAAATGTTTTTGCATAACTTTAGGGTCGATTTTTTAATTTACAAAGATACAAATATTATGCCGCAAGATGAATATGAAAATGTTATAAAAGGCGATAAAATTAAAATAGCTACGGGAATTGTGCTGAAATTTTTTATTTTTTATCTTATATTTTTTTTGATTTATGAATTTTTGATGAAGCAAGGGAGTCCCGATTTTATTACGAAAAGTGTTGCGGCCGGGGTGGATTTATTATATCATTGGTCGGGTTATGAAACTTATAGTCAAGTAATGGAAGACGGACGTTCGATAGGAATTTTTATGTCGGGCAACCGGTGGGTGGTGAAAGTGGTTGAAGGGTGTAACGGGATGAGTGTGATTATATTGAGTTTGGCTTTTGTTTTATCGGTTCCGGTGCGTTGGAGAAGGAGGCTTGCTTTTGCTTTGTTTTCGTCTGTGGTTATATTTCTGGCGAATTTATTGAGGATTTATATTTTGGGTTTGATTTATATTTCACATTCCGGATGGTTTGATTTTGCGCACAGGGTGTTGTTTCCGGCTTCCATTTATGCGTTGGCGGTATTACTTTGGTTCGTTTATGTCAGGAAAGCGGCGTCAGACGAAATTGTAAATAAGTGATGGCTTTTCCTTGGGCGATCCACATTTTTTCATAGAAGGTTTGGATTTTTCGTGCCCATTCGGGGCTATGAGGATTGCGATAAATATCGTGATGCGCATATAGGATTTCTTCATTGGAAGCTTCGAGTATGCCCAGTGTGTATCCGTAGAGAAATTCGCTGTCGGTTTTGAGGTGAATAATACTTTTCGGTTTGATGATTTGCCGGTATAGTTCGAGGAATTTGGGATTGGTCAATCGATGTTTGGTGCGTTTGAATTTGGTTTGCGGATCGGGGAAAGTAATCCAGATTTCGCTTACTTCGTTCGGGGCGAAGGCATGGTTAATTAATTCGATTTGCATGCGGAGGAAGGCTACGTTTGATAATTTTTTTTCCAATGCGGTTTTGGCGCCCCGCCACATTCTTGCACCTTTGATGTCGATACCGATGAAGTTTTTATCCGGAAAATGTTCGGCTAAGGCAACGGTGTAATCGCCTTTGCCACAACCGAGTTCCAGCACGATGGGGTTTTCATTTTGGAAGAAATCCCGGTTCCAGCGACCTTTGAGCGGGAATTTATTTTGAATGAGTTCGTTTCGTCCGGGTTGAAAGAAATGAGGAAAAGTAGCGTTTTCGGCAAATCGTTGCAGCTTGTTTTTTCGTCCCATGAGTCAGTTGTTTTCTTCGGCAAAATCGATAATTTTTTGAAGGACTTCGGGGTTGCGCAAAATACGCCTGTGTCCCCATCCTTCGGTAACGTAAAATTCTCCTTTGCGCCAGTGTTTCGAGAGGTTTTCGGCTTCGGAAAAAGGTACTTCTTTGTCTGTTTTATCATGAATTTGCAGCACGGGGATACGGATTTTTTCGGCATTGTAGCTCCCGGCCAAATGTTTGATATCGGTGTGGAGTTTTTCTTTCATATACCGGATGTTCAATTCGGCAATGGCGGGTTTCAATCCCATGACTTGGGCGAATTGATAGAATATTTTTTCGATGGAATCGGGTATGCCGACGGTGACCAGTTTTTTGGTTTTGACATTTTTACGTGCTATGGCGTTCAGCGCCGATATGCCGCCCATGCTGTGCCCTACGATAATATCGAAAGGACCGTAGGATTGGTCGATTGCCACGATGCTTTCGATATATTCCACCATGTTGGTGGTTTGTCCGGGAGACAATCCGTGCGAAGGAGCGTCAAAAGCATATACCGTGTAATGATGTTTCAAGAAAGTTTCAATAAGATGTGTCAATTGTGTGGCTCGTCCCGACCAACCGTGCAGAATCAATACTTTTTTTGTTCCTTTACCCCAACGGTAAACGGTTAGTATTTTTCCGAAGACAGGTATTTTCAAGCGGGAAATTTCCGCTTTATTTCGCCATTCTTTTTCATAATCTTTTACGGGAGGCTCAACGGGTTTTTTAAAGAAATAGCGCGAATATGCCGCCGCCCATTTATCGGAGATGCTTTGTAAGAATTTAGCTCCCCACAGAATGGGTTTAGGAATGGGATAAACATTTTCCAAGCGATCTTTTCCTTGGTTTTGTAAACGGGTTTCCATTGATTTTCGATTGTTTTTGCAAGTTAGCGAAAATACTTATTTCCTGACGACTGTTTCCAAATTTTTGACCGGAACGGTGGCTTTGAATTTTCCGTAGTTTAAAACGGCTTTGTTGCCTTGAATGGATTCCAAAGTTGCCGTAGCGCTTGACCCGGAAACCCTTACGCGATCACCCGGTTTGGGGACATACGGCATGCGCCGGATTTCCATTTGCTCCAATTGTTCCATGACGTTTTCTTCTTTCAGTGTTTTGCGAACTTCTTCACGTAATTGCTCGATTTGGTTTTTCGATTTGATTTTTTCGGCGGGTTCTTTGATGATTTCTTTATCGAGCCATTTGTCGATTTGCCGCCATAATTTCTTTTTGTTTCGGTTTTTCTTGTATTCTTCAAAAATATTCAAGATTCGTTTTCCGGCTTCGCCGATATGTTTATCCGTTTCATAAAGTTGCCGAAAAGCATCCAATTTTTTTAACAAATCGAATTCTTTTTCCTTCAATTTTTCTTGCAATTCGATCCATTGTTGTTTGAGGTTTTCATTTTCTTTCAATGCTTTTCGGAGTTTAGCTTGATAGTGTTGCATTTCGGCAAGGGTGCGGTCGAATTTAACTTTTTGCCGGCCGGTTTTTTGCTTGGCCCGGTTGATTAACGACCGAGGAATTCCCATTTTGGCGGCTACTTCAAAGGTGTATGAACTTCCGGGTTGCCCGGTAATCAAATGAAAAGTGGGCGACATGGTTTTGAGGTCGAATTCCATGTGTGCATTCAATACGCCGGGAAGTTTTTCGGCAAGCAATTTTAGATTA
Organism: Flavobacteriales bacterium; assembly: GCA_027066365.1. GTDB lineage: Bacteria > Bacteroidota > Bacteroidia > Flavobacteriales > Flavobacteriaceae > JAADED01. Next base: position 18,752 of record JAMONV010000041.1, on the reverse strand, counting down.
TTGTAATGAGTGGTAATGATGCCGAAAGCTCCGGATTTTTGAAATTCTTCTAAAAAAACTTCGGCGAGGTTTCCGCCCAATTCAGGATCGGATCCGGTGCCGAATTCGTCAATTAGAAAGAAGGTTTGCCGGTCGGCCAGACGCAAGAATAAGCGCATGTTTTTGAGGCGGTAGCTGTAGGTCGAAAGTTGGTTTTCGATGGATTGATTGTCGCCGATGTCGGTGAGGATTTTACTGAAAAAAGGCATGGAACTTTCGGGTCGAACGGGGACAAGAAAGCCTGATTGCAGCATAATTTGTAGCAATCCGGCGGTTTTGAGCGTAATGCTTTTTCCGCCGGCATTGGGCCCGGAAATAACCATAATGCGTTGTTTATGATTCAAATGAATGTCTTGCGGAATGACGGGCAGGTTTTTTTTTCGGTTTTCCAGAAGCAATAAAGGGTGATAAGCCTGTTTGATCCGCCAATTCATCTCATTGGGAATTTCGGGAAGCACGGCGTTCATTTCGGCGGCAAGCAATGCTTTGGCACGCACTGTGTCCATGTGAATCAAATACGCTTCGTATGCCGACAAATCCGCTTGGTAAGGTTGCAGGAAAACGGTTATTTCCTTGAGAATACGGATGATCTCGGATTGTTCGTCCGCCCGGGCGGATTGAATTTCTTCGGTAATGCGAACACTCTCGGCCGGTTCGATGAAAACGGTGTTGCCCGATCGTGAACTGCCGGCAAAGTGACCTTTTATTTTTTTGCGGTATGCGGATTTTACGGCAAGCACGGGTCGGTCGCCTGTCACACTTTCGCCGATATCGTCCAGCCAACCGGCCCGGGTGGCTTTTTCTTTGATGCGGTTGAATATGGTTAGGCGTTTTTGTTTTAAATCTTTAATGCGTGAACGAATTTCCGCTAGAAGCCCTGATGCATTATCTTTGACTTGCCCGTCTTGCCCGACAATTTTCCTTATGGCGGGTTCGATTTCCTTATGCCGGTTTAAGGCTTGAAAATAATCATTCAGAAGGGGAAAGTCGGTTTTGAATTGCTTGAAAAATTTTTCCAAGGTATTCAATATTTCCAAAGCATGTGCGATGGCTAAGAGAGTGGACGGTTCGAGGAAATAATTTTCAACACGGATTTTTTCCAATGCATTTCCATAGGTTTCAAATTCGGAGAGCGGAACGGGATTGACGGTTTGGATGCTACGCAACCATTCGTCGGTCAGGCGGAGTTCGTCGATGACGATTGATTTTTCCGTTGCGGGAAGCATAGCCCGGATTTTTTGCGCCGCTTCACGGGTGATAGTTCTTTCGGCGGCCAAGTTTTTGATTCGGTCAAATTCCAAATCTTCCAAAACCTTTGGGTGAATGCCTTTCATATCGTTAGTTTCGCTTTCAAAAATAAGGCAAAATGCAAGGAAATAAAAAAAGGCAAGCGATCCGCATCACACCGCTACAACCTCCACGCCCTTGCTGCATTCCTGCCCTGGGGGATTAGGAGGGAGCTGGTTGTGCGGGACTTGCCCGATGCAAAGATACAATTTTTTTTATTGATTCGAATGTTTTGTAGATTTGAATTTATACCTTTGTAAGTATACATTAAGGCTTTATGAAAATCTTTTTTTCGGAAGCGTCACCGGATTATTCTTCTTATACTTTTCCTTATGCCGTTTATTGCTTGCAAGAAAATCAAAACGAAATGTCCGCTATCTATGAACGGGGATTTTTACCCTATAGCGATCCGCAAGTTTTAGTGAGTAAAGAAGGAATTTATTACTATTTGGCAAGAAGCGTCCGGGTTAATCTGTCGCATTTTTCCTTGACTTCGGAAAACCGGCGCGTGCGTAGGAAAATGGATGTGCTGAATCCGACGATGGAGATTCTCGCTAAAGAAGATTTAATCCATGACGCCGACTTTTGGTCTTTTTGTGAAGATTATGCCGCAAAGAGAATCGGCGAAGAGATGCCTCCGGCACGATTGAGGTATATTTTTGAGCGGGAAATCCTGAACCGGATATTCAAATTTTCTTCGGGCAACCGGATTTTAGGTTATGTTTGGTCGCCGTCAAACGATGAAATTTTACATTATTGGTTTGCATTTTTCGATACGGAACTGATGCATGCGGGAATAGGAAAGTGGATGATGGAGCAAGTTATTTCATATGCTCAAACGAACGGTTTCCGGTATGTTTATTTGGGCACTTGCTATGGCACTAAACCGATGTATAAAATTCGCGATTTCAAAGGAATTGAATATTTCGACGGAAATCTTTGGCGAACCGATTTATCTTTCTTGAAATCGAAATGTAAAGAAACGGGGGTTTTTATTGATGATTTTAAGCGGTTTCCGGAAAGATTCTAGCTTTATATCAACCGAATTCGCCGTTTTATTTATCGAAAATGCAAAAAAATATGTCGTTTTTGATTCCTAAAAAATTGTACTATTTTTAATGTTTTAACGTCTCGATTCTTAAATTTTCAAATAAATACGGATAAAATAATCAAGCCGGATTGTTTTATAACATTTTGAAAATCAATAATTTATATTTATTATGACTTGTTTTGGGAAAGATTTTGTGTTATATTTGTAACCAAATAAAATTTAAAAAACGCAATGCTATGAAGCCTCAAAAAATTTTTTTCGTCATTTTTGTATTAATATTGTTTGCCGGATTCAAAGTGCCGGGTAATTTTACTTATACGAAAGCCGAGTATGTTCCCGGAGCGCAAAAATTGGAATTGGAATTAGCGATCTACAATGAGCATTTGGATCAATTGATTGAAGTTTTAACCGGAACGACCAATGTTTTTGATCTTGACGTGAAAGAGCAGCGTTTGGTTTTCGGGAAGTATTTGTCCGATCATTTTGAAGTGTTGATCAACGGACAAAAGCATAATTTTTCGCTGAAGGGTTCTTATCCTTTCGGAAATCAAACCGTATTGATTTTGCAAATCGGAGGTATTCAAGACATTCAAAGTATCGAGTTTAAAAATAGTATATTATTTGATTTGAATCCCGATCAGCAAAATTTTGTGGATTTTACATACGGAAATTTTTCTTTTAGCGACGTTTGCACAAGAGACAAAGTGTCCGTGAAATTTATTCTTCCCGTTCAAGGTTTGTAATTTTTTTTACGGAGCGTAGTGAATAATTCCGGTGCTATGATCTTTTCGGGCACCGGTTACTGTTTTGAGCACATTGATTTTGTTTTGAAAGCGAAGCAACCCCAGTAAGGCAAAAATCAATGCTTCTTTAAAGTCGATCAATATTTTGTCCGGAATAATGATTGGTACGCCGCCGTAGTTTTCGATTTGTTCGACCAAAAAGCGGTTATAAGCGCCGCCGCCGGTGATGAGGATACGACCTTTCCGAGTGATTTTTTTTCCGATTTGCATGGCAATATGCACCGTAAACGTATGGAGCAGGTCCGTTATGTCGTGTTTTGTTTCTTCGAGTAGGGGTATGATTTGACTTTCCACGAATTCCCAACCTAGAGATTTGGGTTTGGTTTCATGGAAATAAGGCAAGTTGTTGAGTTTGTTCAATAGCGAACGGATAAGTTTTCCGCTTCGGGCCAACTCGCCATCCGGGTCATGGGAAAATCCTTTTTTTCTGGCCAAATAATTCAGGACGATATTGGCAGGTCCCGTATCGAATGCGATTCGGTTTCCTAGTTCGTCATCGAAGGAGATATTGGCAAAACCGCCGATATTCAGGCAATATTCGTAATCCGAAAAGAGGATTTTATCGCCTATGGGAACCAAGGGCGCTCCTTGTCCGCCCAGTGCCACGTCCTGGGTTCTGAAATCGCTGACGGTAGTGATTTGTGTGTTGGCGGCAATGTGTGCGCCGCTTCCGATTTGGAGTGTGTAATGTTTATCCGGTTCGTGGAAAACGGTTTGACCGTGTGAAGCGATTAGGTCGGGTGCGGTTAATCGGTTTTTGTTCAGAAAAGACAAGATTTGTTTGCTCAGGTAGATGCCGTATTCCGCATGGAGATGTGCCAGTTGTTGGCCGGTGTAATGGTAGGCATTGCGGAGTTTATTTTCCCATTCGGCGGGGTATGGAAGGGTTTCGGCGTGCACTATTTCATATTGTTCCGGTTCGATGGATTTGAAGCGGACATAAGCCATATCGAGGCCGTCGAGGGAAGTTCCGCTCATGATTCCAAGCACTGTCAGATATTCGGGATATTCGGAACCGGACGGTGTTTTTATTTTCATAACTGCTATACATTAAATCTGAAATGCATTATGTCGCCGTCTTGCACTTTATAATCCTTTCCTTCGATTCGCAAGCGTCCGGCTTCGCGTACTTTGGCTTCGGAGCCGTAACGTATATAGTCGTCATAGGAAATGACTTCGGCGCGGATGAATCCTTTTTCGAAATCGCTGTGGATGACGCCGGCGGCTTGCGGTGCGGTAGCGCCTATGGGGATGGTCCAAGCCCTCACTTCTTTTTCGCCTGCAGTGAAGAAAGTTTGTAAATTCAGCAATTTGTATGCTTTTCGGATGAGTTTATTGATGCCGGGTTCGTCTAGCCCCAAGTCGTCCAAAAACATTTGTCGTTCTTCATAGGTTTCCAATTCCATGATGTCGGCTTCGGTTTTGGCATCCAAAATCAGAACTTCGGCGCCTTCTTTTTGCGCCATAATCTTCACTTGTTGTGTATAATCATTGCCGCCTTGGCGCAGGCTTTTTTCATCTACGTTGCAGACATATAAGACCGGTTTGGCGGTGAGCGGTTTTAAGGTTTTGATGTATTTGTCGAATTTTTCGGGCTCCAAATTCATGTGGCGTATGGAGATGCCTTTTTCCAATTGTTGTTTGAGATATTGAAGGATTTCCAATTCTTCTTTGGCTTCTTTTCCTCCGGCTTTGGCTTGTTTGGCTATGCGTTCGATGCGTTTTTCGATGGTTTCCAAATCTTTGAGTTGTAATTCGGTGTCGATGATTTCCTTGTCGCGGATAGGATCGACATTGCCCATGTTATGGGTGATGTTTTCGTTGTCGAAGCAGCGTAGTACGTGCAAAATGGCGTCGGTTTCGCGAATATTGGCTAAAAATTTATTGCCTAATCCTTCGCCTTTGCTAGCGCCTTTTACCAATCCCGCGATGTCTACGATTTCAACGGTGGCGGGAACGACGCGCCGGGGATTCACCAATTCGGCGAGTTTTTCCAGGCGTGGGTCCGGGACGTTGACCATTCCGATGTTGGGTTCAATGGTGCAGAAAGGGTAATTGGCCGATTGAGCTTTGGCGTCGGAGAGGCAATTGAAAACGGTTGATTTTCCCACGTTGGGCAGTCCTACGATTCCGGCTTTCATGTAAACGGATTATTTTGGCAAAGATAAGGATATTATCCGATCGAGTCGGTTAAGCCAGGGGTGTATTTTTCCCGGGCGAAATATTTTTATTGTTTATAACCGAAATTTTTGAGCCAAAGGTCGCTTTTGCGCCAATTTTTTCTGACTTTAACGAATAGGTCCAAGCGTATTTTTTTTCCGAATAATGCTTCCAAGTCTTTTCGTGCGGCCATGCCGGTTCGTTTGATGGCTTCGCCTTTGTGTCCGATGAGGATGCCTTTTTGGGTATCGCGTTCAACATATATGGTGGCATTGATGTGGATTTTATCGTCCGTTTCCTTGAAACTGTCCACGACCACTTCCACGGCATAGGGAATTTCTTTTTTGTAGAAAAGCAGGATTTTTTCGCGGATTTTTTCACTGACCAGAAAACGTTCGGGGCGGTCGGTGAGTTGGTCTTTGTCGAAATAGGGTGGTGCTTCCGGCAGGTTATCGAGGATGAATTTTTTGACTTGGTCGAGTCCGAATCCGAGCAAAGCCGAGATGGGGAGAATTTTTGCTTGGGGAAGGATTGTTTTCCAATAACCGACGGCTTGTTCGACGGAATTTTGGTTGCTAATGTCGATTTTGTTGATTAAAACGGCTGTGGGGACGGGGGTTTTGCGTAGTTGTTCGAATAATTCGGGATTTTTGGGTTTTTTATCGCCGGGTTGGGTCATATAGAGTAAAATATCGGCGTCTTCCAGAGCTTCCTTGACATTATTAAGCATGAGTGTTTGCATTTCGTAGGCGGGATTGATGATGCCGGGGGTGTCGGAGAAAACGATTTGATAATTTTCGCCGTTGAGGATCCCCAGGATTCGGTGTCGGGTGGTTTGGGCTTTGGGTGTGGTGATGGCGAGTTGATAATTGAGCATGGAATTGAGGAAAGTGGATTTACCGGTATTGGGATTTCCGATGATATTGATGAATCCGGCTTTATGCGGCTGATTGTTTTTCATGTTTTTCAGATGTTTTTGGTGCGTAATTCGAAATTTTGGCCGAGATAAACTTTTCGAACCAACTCGTCGTTAGCCAATTCGTGCGGCGTGCCGTGTTTGAGGATTTTTCCTTCGTACATGAGATAGGTTTTATCGGTGATCGCGAGGGTTTCTTGCACGTTATGATCGGTGATCAGAATGCCGATATTTTTGGTTTTCAGTTGGGATACGATGCGTTGGATATCTTCCACGGCAATAGGGTCGACGCCGGCGAAGGGTTCGTCCAGTAAGATAAATTTCGGATTGGTGGCAAGTGCGCGAGCGATTTCCGTTCTACGTCGTTCACCGCCCGATAGGAGTTTGCCGAGTCTTTTTCGTTTTTCGGCCAATCCGAACTCGACGAGTAGTTCTTCCAGTCGTTCTTTTCGTTTTTGTTTGTCGGGTTCGTTAATTTCCAGGATCGACATGATGTTTTTTTCGACACTCAAATTTCTAAACACCGAATTTTCTTGTGCCAGGTAGGCAATGCCCATTTGGGCTCGTTTGTGCATGGGAAGGAAAGTGATTTCGGTATTGTCGAGATAAATATGTCCTTCGTTGGGTTTGATGAGCCCTACGATCATGTAAAAAGTGGTGGTTTTTCCGGCGCCGTTGGGGCCCAGCAATCCGATGATTTCGCCTTGGTTTACTTCGAGGCTGACGCCGTTAACCACTTCTTTGTTTCCGTAGCGTTTGTGTAGGTTTTCTGCACGTAATTTCATTCTTGGGGTTTTAAGTGTTGCGGTTGTTTCTTTTCTATCATTCGAGTGATATAAATGCTAATTTCGTATAAAATGATTAAGGGAATACTCACCATAATTTGGCTGAAAACGTCGGGCGGGGTGATGACGGCTGAAACGGTTAAAATAATTACGACGGCATATTTTCGGTTTTCTTTCATAAACCGGGAGGTTATTAATCCCAATTTGGCCATAAAATAAATAATCACGGGCAATTCAAATACCACTCCGACGGCTAAAATCGTAGTGCGGACATTCGTAATATAGGATTTGATATCGACAAAATTACTGACTTTATCGCTGATGGAATAATTGGTCAGAAATTGAACGACAAGCGGTGTGATGACATAGTAGCCGAACAAAACGCCCGTAAAGAACAAAAAGGTGGTGATGAAAACAAATCGTTTGCCGGTTTTTTTTTCATTTTCGTATAATCCCGGGGAAATGAATTTCCAGAATTCATATATAATATAAGGAAATGCGATTACGATACCCAGATAAACGGAAGTCCAAATGTGAACGGAGAATTGCCCTTGTAATTGCCGTGAGATGAGTTGAATGGGGATATCGGTATTACAGAAAATGCCGAAAAATTTACAGAAATATTTGTAGGAGACGAATTGCGGGTCGATTGGAGCGAATAAGATACGGTCGAATACGAGGGAGCGGGCGCTGAAAACAACGATTCCGCCAAGAAGTATGGCCATAAAGGATCGTTGAATAAATTTGCGCAAATCATGAAGATGATCGAGCAGGCTCATTTCCTTGAAAGTCTCGTTCATAGGATGCCTTCTTTAAGGATTTCGTGCAGGTGAATGATGCCGGTATATTGGTTTTGGTCATTAAGGACGATTAGTTGATTGATGTTGTTTTTTTTCATGATTTTAAGTGCTTCGGCCGCCAAGACGTTTTCTTTGACTGTTTTGGGGTTTCGGGTCATGATGTCGGCGGCAACGATACCGCCGATTCGGTCGGTTTTTTGGAGCATTCGGCGGATGTCGCCGTCGGTGATGATTCCGGTCAGTTGCGGTCCGTTTAAAACGGCGGTGGCGCCAACGCGTTTGGCGGTGATTTCGGCGATGATTTCTTTGAGTGGCGTATCGGGCCGGACGGCAGGTTTAAGGTTTCGGTCGGCAATGTCTTTCACTTTGAGGAGTAGCTGTTTGCCGATGGTTCCGCCGGGGTGATTTTTGGCGAAATCGTTTTGGGTGAATCGTCTTTGTTCGAGTATGGCTATGGCAATAGCGTCGCCCAGTGCCATTTGGAGTGTAGTGCTTACGGTGGGCACCAGATTAAACGGGTCGGCTTCTTTTTCCACGGGGGTAATTAGTATGTAGTCGGCGAGCTTGGCCAAGGTGGAATCCGGGTTTGTCGTGATGGCAATGAGCGGGACGTCGAGGTCTTTGACCAGCGTAGCCAAAAGTTTGATTTCGGGAGTGTTTCCGCTTTTGGAGAGAATCATAACGATGTCGTTTTCTTGCACGATGCCCAAATCGCCGTGGGTTGCGTCGGCGGCGTGCATAAATACGGCCGGTGTTCCCGTACTGTTAAGCGTGGCTACGATTTTGACGGCTACATTGGCGCTTTTGCCAATTCCGGAAATAATCAATCTTCCGGAGTTGTTGAGAATTAAGCGAACCACTAATTCGAAGTTTTCGTTCAGTTGTTCGCTCATGGACAGCAATGCTTCCGCTTCGGTGCGAAGGGTTTGCCGGGCGGCATTCAGGGTTTTGTTTTTCGAAAGCATGTCGCAAATTTAAGCCAAAAATAAGCAATTATCGTGCAACAAGGAAGCATATTTTGCTATTCGCCCAATTCGCGTTCGATAATTTTTCGCATGATTTTTCTGACAAGGGGTAAAAGCAGGGTAACCGAAGCGGCTATTAAACCAAATATAATATAATCAAAACCTTTACTGTCTGTTAAAAAGTTGGTATGTTTAAAGTATAAGAATAACAGGGAAAAAAATGTAAAGAAGAAAATGAACATGAATATCCTGGTTAGGATTTCGTATTTTTTTTGGTTATTATTTTCCGATTGATTATAAATCATTAAAAGTAAATTATATTTTTATGACTTTTTAATGTAGTAAAGGTAAAAAAAATTTTGGAAAAAACAAAATTTTATTTAGTTTTCTTTAATAAATTAATTTTCAATGAGATAGATTTATTAACGGGGGTGAAGATATGGAAATATTCTTTAAATTGCAGTCAAAAAAATCATGAAAAGATTCAAGATTACGTTTTTTTTGTTATTACCGTTGATTTGGTCATGCGGTTCCGGTTCTTCAGAGGAAGGGAATTCGGAGTATACAGGATCGGGTGATATGAAAAAAACGGAAAAACCGGCGGAAGATCCGGTGAAGAAAAAAATAGAAGCTTTTGCGGAGTTTGAATTGAAAACCGATTTGTCGAAGTTGAGCGCCAAGGAAAAGCAAATGATTCCTTTGCTAATCAAGGCGGCGCAATATATGGACAGTATATTTTGGTTGGAAAGTTACGGTGACCGGAATGAATTGATGCAGCGCATCCAATCGCCATATGCAAGGATTTATGCCGAGATGAATTACGGTCCGTGGGACAGGATGGACGAGGACAAGCCTTTTGTTGCGGGCTTCGGACCCAAGCCTTTGGGTGCTAATTTTTATCCGCACGATATGACCAAGGAAGAATTTGAAAAGGCACCGTTGAAGGACAAGGCGGATTTATATACGTTAATCAGGCGCGACAGTGCGGGAAAATTAATAACGGTTCCTTATCGCGATGCGTTTCGGTATTATAATGATAAGGTATCGGAGTTGTTGTTGGAGGCGGCGGATTTGGTGGAGACGCCGGGCTTGTTTCAATATTTGGTTTCGCGGGCTACGGCGATTTTATCCGATGAGTATCGCCAGAGTGATATCAAGTGGATGCAAATGAAGGACAATCATTTGGATATCGTTATCGGTCCTGTCGAAACTTATGAAGATAAATTATTCGGTTATAAAGCGGCTCATGAAGCTTATGTTTTGGTGAAGGATTTGGAATGGAGCGAGCGCTTGAAAAAATATTTGAGTTATTTGCCCGCATTGCAATCGGCATTGCCGGTTCCGGATAAATACAAGCGTGAGAAACCGGGAGCTCGTTCCGATTTGAATGCATATGATGCCATTTATTATGCCGGTGAGGCCAATACGGGAGGCAAGACCATTGCCATTAATTTGCCCAATGACGAATATGTTCAATTGCATTACGGTTCTCGTCGATTGCAGTTGAAAAACGTGATGCAAGCCAAATTCGAGAAAATTTTGGTGCCTATCTCCCGTTTGTTAATCGATTCTAAACAAAGAGATCATATCCGGTTCGATGCATTTTTCACCAATACGATGTTTCATGAGGTGGCACACGGGTTGGGAATCAAAAATACGATTAACGGAAGAGGACCGGTGAGAACGGCGTTGAAGGAACATTATAGTGCTATTGAAGAAGGTAAAGCCGATATTTTGGGATTGTTTATGGTTACGGAATTGTTGAAAAGGAATGTTTTGGAAGGCGATATCAAGGATTATATGACGACCTTTATGGCGAGTATATTCCGAAGTATTCGTTTCGGCGCACACGAAGCGCACGGCTTGGCCAATTTGATTCGGTTTAATTATTTTAAGGAAAAGGGTGCTTTTTCGCGTAATTCCGACGGCACCTATACCGTTCATTACGATAAAATGGAAGCGGCTATAAACGATTTGTCCCGTTTAATTTTGACTTTGCAAGGCAACGGCGATTATGAAGGCGTTAAGCAATTGGTGGATCAATACGGAAAAACGGATGCGCAATTGCAAGCCGATTTGGAACGGGTAAATAATGCGGGAATTCCCGTGGATATTCGATTTAAACAAGGGCTTGAAGTGTTGGGATTAAATCAATAGGGGATGAAAATCAAAAAATATGGGGCCATTGATATCGGTTCCAATGCCATCAGGCTATTGATAGCCAATGTGATAAAGGACGGAAACGAACGTACCAAAATCAAAAAGAATACACTGGTGCGGGTACCGGTTCGTCTTGGAGAGGATGTTTTTAAGGACGGAAAAATAAAGGAGCGTAAAATAAGGAAATTAATCAAGGCGATAGAGGCGTTTAAGCTTTTAATGGAGGTGTTTGACGTGAAGGCTTATTTGGCTGTGGCCACATCAGCAATGCGCGAAGCCGAGAATGCACGGGAAGTGGTAGAAAGAATTGAGCGCGAAACCGGCATAAAAATCGAGATCATCGACGGAGCGCGTGAAGCGGAATTTATAGCGCATACGAATTTGGACGATTTGATCAGCGAGAATAAAAATTATTTGTTTGTGGATGTGGGAGGCGGAAGCACGGAATTTACCGTTTTGGAGAAAGGACGCAAGAAGGCTTCGAAATCTTTTAAATTGGGGACGGTTAGGTCGTTGAAAAAAACCATTCCGTCCGGCGAATGGAAGCGTGCCGAAGAATGGGTCAAAAAACAAACCGGGGATATGGATGAAATTTTATTGATAGGTTCTGGAGGAAATATCAATAAATTGTATAAAATGTCCGGCAAAGCCGAAGGCAGTCCGTTGAGCGAAGCGCATTTGAAAGCATTGTATAAGATGCTCAAATCCATGTCATACAAGCAACGGGTGAAGGAATTGGGGCTCAATCCCGATCGTGCCGATGTGATTGTTCCTGCGGCAAAAATTTACACGCGCGCGATGAAATGGTCGGGAGGTCGAAAAATATATGTGCCCAGCATAGGTTTGGCCGACGGAATTATTCGTTATTTGAATAGCAAAGACGGGAAAACGGGAGCCGAATCAACGCCAACGAGTTGAGCTGAAGAATAAGCTTTGGATTAAAATCCAGACGTAAAAAAACGGATAAACCAAATGAATGAAAACGGCCGGTATTAATTTCGGCGAATTTTGTTCGTATTGTTTGATAAAATAATATTGGCCGGCGAACCAAATGATATTTCCCGTTATCCAAAATCCGGGATGCGCAATCAAAATCCAAAAACCTAAGAAGATTGCTGACTGTAGGAGGCTGAAGGCCAGCAATTTCCGGTTTTTTAATTTTTTTGTTTTGACAGCCCAGCGGGTATGTTGCCGGATAAATTCATTTACATTTTCGGCTGCTTGGACTCTTACGGCGAATTTTGGTCGTGCCCAGTAACGGATTTTCCCGGGGAAATTACGATTAAATTTTTCGAGCAGGAAAATATCGTCGCCACCCGGAAGATCGGGCAAATTATCATAACCGTTTACTCTGAAGAAATTTTTTTTCCGGAAGATCAAATGAGCGCCATTGGCTAACCAAGGCGAATCGCAATCGGCAGAAAAACGGGTCAGGGCCTGAAGAAAACGGTTTTCCAATTGTTGCAGGCGGAAAAGAAAATTATTTTGTCCGTATAACTTTACGGGACCGAGTATCATAACGATGTCGTGTGCCGATGAAAGCAAATCGTTTAGCGCTTCAAAATATCCGCCGGGAATCGAGACGTCGGCATCCAAGGTTAAAATCCAAGGAAAATTGGCATGCCGTATTGCGGTTTCCAAAGCGGTTCGTTTGGCTACCGGTTCGGTTGATTTAATTTCAAGCAGTTGAAAAGGGAATTTTTTTTTTGTTTTTTTGATGATTTTTGCGGAATTATCGGTGGAATAATCGTCGATAAAAATGACTTCGCCGGGGAAGCGGTGGGGCCATGTGCGGTTTAGGCTTTGCAGTAAATCGGAGATTCGTTTGGCTTCGTTTTTGAAAGGGACGACCAGTGAAATTCCGTCGAATTTTTTCACAGTCTCGGAGGGACGAAAAGTTTTTTTGCAACGGCTTAATGCATAAAGCCAAATTGAATACAAGCCTATTGAAGTAATCCAAAAAATTCCAAACCGTTCAATGATTTCCACAGGCGGGTTTTTTGAAGTGTAAGATCAAACCGGCAACAGCCGGAATAAGGCTATTCCAGATCCATAACCAAAAGATAATGGATGCAGTCAATTCACTTGAAATTCCGAGTCGTTCAAAAATCCATATTCCGGTGATAAGTCTAGCGGCCAAACCGGATGAAGACAGAAGTGGAAATATCGAAATACCGAAGTAATAAACCGTGATTGCGGATATCAAGTGAGAAATATCGACTGATGAAAATAAATGCAATAACCAGGCAAAAGCTCCGCCGAAAAACAAATAACGTAGGGACGATAAAAGCAAAAGCGAAGCAAATTTTCCTAACCGGGCGTAATTATTGTAAAAAACGAATACAGGGATAGCCGGTAAAAACCAAACGATAGCGTTTTGATGAAAAATGAAGATAACGCCGAAAATTCCCCATAGTGTTGTGGAGCTCATTTGGGAAAATTGTTCCCATGCTACGGCGTTTGCTACGAAACGTTTATTGTGTTGGAAAAACATGGGTTTGCCGATAAATTCACCGCTATTGACGGGGGTCCAAAGCGATAGCGCAAATGTTTTTAATTGCTGACAAAAAGCGGTTTTAAAGGAAATGCGATAAACCGGTTTTAAAGCGGTTTGCCATTTGAACACGCGAAAATACCAATTGCCGGTCATGGATAGAATACTTATAATCCAAATGCCGGGATGAAAAACAAATTGATGAAAAATATGCGGGATTTGATGAATATGTTTTTGAAAATAAAATATTAACCACAAAATGCTGATAAACGGAAGGAGAGTTCGTCCTGCTTTTGATAAAAAGGGAATTATTTTGATTATATTTACACGAAATTTGTTCATGTTCCGGAATTATGGCGCAAAATAACAAAAAAAGTGTGGACGATTTGATTATTATGGGCGTTGATCCGGGAACGGTTGTGACGGGTTTCGGTATTATTCGTGTTCGCGAAAAAAAGACCGAATTGTTGATGATGGATAGGTTGCTTTTGAATAAATATGATTCTCATGCCTTGAGGTTGAAAAAGATTTTTGAAAGAAGTATTGCGCTCATCGAACAATTTTTGCCCGACGAAATCGCTTTGGAAGCACCGTTTTACGGAAAGAACGTGCAATCTATGCTGAAATTGGGACGTGCACAAGGTGTGGTGATGGCGGCAGCATTGTCGCGCGATATTCCCGTGGTGGAATACAGTCCCAAGAAGGTGAAAATGGCGATTACGGGAAACGGCAATGCTTCCAAAGAGCAAGTGGCGGGAATGATTAAACAATTGATGCATATCGGTTCGTTGCCGGATTTTTTTGATGCTACGGATGCGTTGGCCGTGGCCATATGCCATCAGCTTAATCGTAGTAGGCCGGGAATTGCGGGAAAATATTCGGATTGGAAGGCTTTTATTAAGAAAAATCCCGGAAGAGTGGAATAGAAGAGGTTATTCGTTAAATATTCGTTGAGCGATTCAACGCTCTTAATATTAAAGGAAAAGAAGAAAGGTTAAAGCGCGGCGAATCCAATATTCGATTTAACGATTCCACGGTTCAATCCCGCACCGGATTTTCCGGTTTCATTCTTCGCACTTCAAAGAAAATCCCGGGCGGGACGGGGCTTTACCCCGCGATTCAACGGTTTAACAAAACAAATAGCTTCACCGTGGGATAATGGTAAATTGTTCTTTGTGTAAGGAGGTCACAAAAAATCTACATTTTTCCGGCGAACCGGTTCCTTCGTCCAAATTGAAACCGGGTTAATTTACCATAGAATACGTAATCCGGCCATCACATAACCTTTGAACAAAGGATAACGAAGCGTTTCGAAATAATTTTCATAATAACCGGTTTCTTCGACCACATCCGGATAGAGATTCAAAACGTCTTTCATTTCCACGAAAAAATATTTCTTGTTTCGTTTCAAGTATAACAATAACACGGGTCTGTTGAAGCTATTCCGGCCGGCCAAAGTCCGAAATTCCGTGTGTTTCCATATAATCTTCAATCCCGAATGTTTTCCGCGATAATCCAGGCCCGTTTCACCTTGCAAGGTTTTTATCCAAAGACGATGAACGGACAATTCATCGGATGAAATGCCAAAGGAAATTTTCGTAACAATCCTAAGGCCGGGGCGTAGTATCCATATTATGTCCAGTTTGTGCCTGTCGATTCGTTCCCTCACCGCTTCGTAAATCCATGCGTTTTGATCAAAATACGGTCGATAAAATTTGTGGTTGATTCGAGAATAATCATAACGAAAATGCCACTTACCGATTTTTCTTCTCCAATTTACATTAAACTGCAAGCGTTCATAAGGTTTACCTTCCAGTGCGTAATGGAGCCAGTGTAATGAATCCCTGCGAATGCCCGTAACCGCGGCTTGTCGTCCGGAAATATAATACGCACCGATACTCAGTTCGTCCGAAAGGGGTGTGGATTTGTCATAATCCAAACGGATTTTTTGAACCCATTCGCCGGAAAGGTCCCGTAATAACGTATTGCCGTATGAGAGGTCATAAAGGTTTACCACCAAGCGATTGGGATAGAAATACGACAAGCCCGTAATCTCCACGTTACGTTTAATTGAATATTTAATCGACAGGTCGTTGTCGGGACGGAAGGATAAGCTCCATGCCGGTAACAAAAAGGTATAATCCTTTCTCGGTCTGAAATCATCAAAAATGCCGACCGACTGCAATTCTAAAGTCGATTCGGTCATCCATTTTCCCCTGAAATACAAACCTCCGGTGCGAACGGAACGAAAAAACACGCGTCTTTTCATCCGGTTGATGTCTTCATAAAGCCCTTCATAATAACCTGACCTTTTGACGTTTTTTTGACGCAATAAAGCTTGACCGAAAACAAAAATTCGTTTGCCAATACGACGCTTAAAACCAATTCCTCCCTCCCAAGTTTGATTTACCGAATTTCTATTAATCCGTAAAGGGACGGGGTAGGACATTTGTGCCGGGTAAAAATCGCGCCGGTGATTATCGCTTCCTTGCCACTGTATATGAAAATCCCAAAGAAAGGGACCGTTTTGCAGATGAATGCTTGTTCGGATACGCCCCGAAATATCGTTGTTTTTTTGTTGCAGGTCGGAAGATATGTCATCTCTCCGCTCTCGCTTCAAGTAAGAAGTCGTTGTATGCATCAAATAGCCCTCGTTTTCCCAAGTCAAATGCGGACTTATTTTATTTTTGTATCGCCAACCGCTAAATAAAGCTCTGGAAGCGGATTCCTGCGAAATACGATAAGTTTCGGGCACCGCCAAGCCGGAATAATATCGTTGTTTAATCAACTCGTTGAAGGCCGAAAAACCCATGTAAATACCAAATCCGCCAATCCTGTATTTTCTTTTATTCTCATCAAAAAAATGAATGGCTGTCAAAAAACGGTCGTTCTTGATTCGCCCTCTCCGATCTTGCGCATAAAACTCTATTGCCCCCTCGGGTATGGAATTCGTAAGTGTATATAAATCATTGATATCCATCACATTTTTGTTTATATTGTTATAATTGGCCAATAAAAACCAATGGGTTCTTTGCCCGAAGCGAAATAAATGATTTTCCGTTGCCGCTTTTGAAGGCAAACCTGCTCCCGCTTCCAAACGTCCCATCCATCGATTGTTTGCTTTTTCCTTCAACAAAATATTCAGTGCAGTTTTCCCCGTAAAAAAACCACCGGGAAGCGGATCCAAAGCATCCTTATAGTTTTCGTAATACTCCACCGAATCGACTATGTCGGAGGAAAGTGTTTTTAAGGCTAATTTCTGATTGTGTCCGAAGACGTTTTTGCCATTGAAAAGGAGTTCGGTGATACGTTCGCCATTCCGGTACAATTGCCCGTTACGGATCTCCATGCCCGGAAGTTTTCTCAATAAATCCTCCAAAGACACTTCGGTTCCATCCCTGTATTGTGCCGGATTGTACCGTATCGTATCCGAATAGGCCTTCACCGGATCGTTTTCTATTTTAATCACTACGGTTTTCAAGTGTTCAAATGATGTATTCGAGGATTTTAAGGCAATATGCAAGGAAAACTTATGTTGCAAAACCACCGTTGTGTCCTGCGGTTTATATCCGATTTTTCGAAAATTGACAAGATATTTTCCGCTTCGAAGTTGTATTTTGAAATGGCCCTGATTTCCCGTCTTGGTAAATGCTTTTATCCGCATCAATGAATCATACACCACCACTTGAACACCCGGCAAGGACGTACCGTTTTCATCCTTTACCGACCCGTCCAAAAGCGATTGCCCGAATCCATACCGGGATACCCCCAAAAACAATAATCCCAAAAAGACGAATCTGATCATAACAATCAATGCAATCCGAAAACGCCATTTGACTGCAAAAACCTTTTGTATTCCGCTTCCGTCATAGACCGGTCACCTTCGGGTTGTTTAATAGGCAAACGTTTTTTCGTAATGGATACCAATGAATATTCAATGCCGTTGGGCTTAACCAACTTCACAATCAAACCGGGCAATCCGGAATAAAACTCGGGACCTGCATCCAAAGGAATATCGGGCGTAAACCAAGCCCGGGTTTTTCCGTCCCGGTATAGCGCTTTATAAACCTTGTAACCATTAGTTTCCTTTGATCCGGAGACGATTGTCCATTCGGCTTCCGGAACATCCTTTCGGATTATCAACCGCAAGTTCTCGCCGGTATTACGATCATGCCAAGTGGTAGTGTATAAAAACTCTTGAAGTTTTAGGTTACGATAGTAGGCTATGTCAGGGCCTTGAAAAAGCGAACATGTATCATTGGTTAGCAAAACAAAGTCCTTATCGCGCTTTTTTAACAAAGCTTCCTTGTTGAAAGCTTTATTATCGGCCAAAGTCAAAAGCAATTTATCCACACGTTTGTCCGTATAACGGTATTTGATTTCAAAAACGGAATAGCAATCCCCTTCCGGTTGAAAAGAAAGGAATAACAAAAAAATTAGGCTCAACCATTTCATTGTTAGAGGGCATTTGTAATATCAAAGTTAAAAAAAAATCCGGGGCAGTTGGACGTGCCCCGAATAAATAAAGATTGTAATCCTAGCAATCTATGATATCGCCATAATATGTATCACCATCTTTATAAATTTTTACACAATAGCCTGCATCTAATAATGTTCCTACACAATCATAAAACTCCGCTTTATCCTTTGAAACGCAGTTATGCTGTTCTTTATGTGCTTTCCATTGAGAGTCCAATGATTTTTCCGACACTTCAAATACTAATTGATTTCCTTCTTGTTGAATTTTAATAACATTGTTACCATTTAAAGCCTCAATAGCTTCTTTTAATGTGTTGATTTGATGAATACCGGGTTCTTGTTTACAACCATAGATCCCTAAAATAAGAAAAATTGCCAAAATCGAAAGTTTTTTTAACTGTTTCATCTTAAACTTGAATTTTTAAAATTAAACAAATTCTCCGATACTTGCTACCCCGCCTCTCCGGGCGGCTTTGAGTAAATTTCCGCTTCGATGAGCGGTTATTGCATTTCCACGCGCTCGGCGTGTCCGGTTGTATTCCGCCTCCCAAGGGACGGTTAGTCGCTTTGCCTCGCTACGGCTTTCTATTTTGCCGGCGGGCATTTGCTTTTCGGTTCGGGCGGGCTTTTGACAAGGTATATGCGAACCTATTGGTATGTAAAAGCAACAGACAAGTTTCGCACCGAATATTTCTTCGGAATTTTTTTATCCGAAAAATGCTTTTGTAGCGGTACAAGCATTCCGTTAATGGATTCACGAATGTAGGTTTGCTGTCGATAAAAAGGTGAATTCCTTCCTGTCAGTGAAACCCT
>JAMONV010000040.1 GCA_027066365.1 Flavobacteriales bacterium | reverse complement strand
CATACACTTATGTTACACAGGGTTGCTTCGGCAACCCGGCCGTAAGGCACCGGCAAACAAAGGGCTGTTCCGGGTTTAGGCATGCCACTTAGGCAAACGGCTTGGCAAGAAAACCAAAACGGCACACCAAGCCACAACATACCGGAAACCGGCAAACACCCCGGCGTTCTAAAGGTGCAAACGGCCAAAACGGAACTGTTTGTTTAACCTTTAAAAATGTGGAATTAGATACTATCCCGAAAAAGTGTGTAAAGTGAAGTTGATTAAATTTGTTAGGTAATTAACTAAAAAAACAAATAAAAATGAAAAAATTACTTCACTTTACACAAGAGCAAGTTACAAAAATTCTCCAAGCTATAGCAGAGGAAAAACGGAGCGTGAGGAAAAATGAGGATGGCGTCGAAGTTTTATTGAAAGTCTGCTTGTGTTGTATTTCGAGGGCATATAATATAACATGGCAATCATTTCTTGTCTTGAGTTTGAAAGCGTTCGATTTTCCCGGGAGGAATATGGAATGGATGCCAATTTAGATTTCGTAAACAAACAGTCCGCTGAGCAATTTGGGCTCGATATAACTGCTTTTGGGGGGGAGAGTTTCGCTGCGGTCGGCTTTGGATTTAATTTCATCAAAAGTGAGTGCCGGCATAAAAAATCCCGCTTTGCATTCTCCTCCGTTAATTTTACGAGTTAAGCATTTGATATTGGTTTTGCCGTCGCAGTAGGTGAGGAGTTTACTGGTTCGCACATCGGTTATGGAGAGGATTTTATTAAAGATTTCTTCATTGATAACTTCCACTTCGGTTTTTCCGTTTTGTATAAATTCTGAAGGGATACCTATTTTGTAATAATTTTTACATAAATAGAGGATAAACTCTCCGCGTTGGGGTTCGATGAAACGTTTTAGCGGTTTAATGGAGAACTTTTTTTTAATTTGATCTAAAAATTCGTTTGGATTGTTAGTATTAAGTTTTTTAACTCCTCGGTTATAGGGGAATAATTTGAGTTGGGTATAATCGATTAAAAAAGCCATAAAATAATTGTAAGCTTCCAATCCTGTATGGTATGGGTTTTCTTCTTGTAAGCGTTTGGAAAGTTGATAGGAACTTTCTACCCGGTGATGTCCGTCGGCGATGTAGAATGAAGGGATTTGTAGAAAAGTTTTTTTGATATCACGAATTAAATTTGCCGAAGAAACCGGCCAAACTTCAAAAACTTTTCCGTCGGGGCGGGCGAATTCATATTCGGGTATCTCGGCTTGGATTCCGGCATAGATTTCATTCAATTCCGGAGAAGGTTTATGGGCTAGTAGAACCGGTTCGGCATTGATGCGAACGTCGTATAAGTAATCGGTGAAAAGTTTTATTCGGTTGGTAAGGGTATTTTCGTGTTTTTTGATGATACCTTTTTCGTAGTCATCCGTAGAAGCTACGCCGGTAATGCCTGTAAAAACGGTTCCGTCTTCGTCGGTGATTCGCACCACATAATAAAAGGGCATGCTATCTTGGATGAAAACACGTTTTTTTTTGAATTTATTGTAAAGTTTTTTGATGGCCTTGTGGCGTTTTGCCGGTTCCAAATGACGTACATAAGGCTTGGCAATGATATTTAAAAAAGTGAAAGGATTGTATTTGATCATCCGGTTGATGTCCAGTTGTGTGTACCGGTCATAGGAATAACTCGGAACTAAACAAACTTTATTTTTGACCGGTCTGACCGCCGGAAAGGGATTGAATGTCGCCATTTAACCGGTTTTTTGCACAAGATATTATATGCTTTCCTATGTAGAACTGACAAAAATCAAAAAAGAAGTCAAAAATTATATTTTTTTTATTTCGTTGGCTGTTATCCAAGCGATTTTTCCGTCGGGTAATTTGATTTTATACCAATCGCCGTCCGGTTCGATGATTTGCACTTTCAATCCTTCATGGACGATTCCCGTTTTTTCCGATGATAAATTAGGTTCGGTGTAGAGTGTACTTTTGGGAACCATAACAATTGCATAGGTTTCGGATAATTCACGATTAGCCCGGTATCCCATTTGCCAAAATACGGGCAAGAGCGACAGAAAGATAAGAAAAAGTGTGAAGAATAATCTTTTGATTGCCGGTTTGCGGGAATAGAGATATACAACGAAAGCCACCCATCCGGTCAAGAGACTAATCACGGCAAGCCAAGCCCATGTGTCGGGCGAAAATAGCATATAGATTTTTTTTATCATACGACGGGTAAAACTTTCCGGTAAACGTTGAATGCGGTCTTGAATTCCGCGTCGTGCGATTTGCAGGTTGTTTTTTGCATCATTGTTGCGGGGATCGAGTTTTAAGGCTTTTTCATAGTAATAAATTGCCCAAGGAATACGGTTGAGTTTATAGTAGGCGTTCCCCATGTTAAAATACAAGTCGGAAGAATGAAATCCCCGTGCCGGAATTTGGCGGTATTGTTCCAATGCCTTTTCATAGTTGCCTTGCCGGTATAATTCATTGGCTCGATGAAAAATCGAATCCACCGGTTGGGCTTGCATCAAAGAATTCAAGAAAAATACTGCTGTTATCCAACGAATACGTTTCATGCTTTTAGGTTTTTATCCGTATGTTTTATCCAATCTTTGACTTCGCGTAGTAAATTTTCACGCCCCGTAGCTTGTAGCGGACTGTAACGCGCCATTTCGAGCCGGTTCCAAATGTTTTCCAGTTTTTCCGTCAACCCGGCGGATAGATTTTTGGTTTTTAAAGTTTTAAGAACGTTTGCTTTTGTGATGGATGATGCCGGCATTTGAAGTCGTGCCGCCAAGAAACTTTTAAGTGCTTTTTCCAACATGGCATAAAAGGTTTCCTGATTGCCGGTTAATTTTTCCGCTTCATTCAAAAGGTGTTTCCACTCTTTCTCGGCGCGCAAAGTTTCCAGTCGTGCGGTATCGGAATAATAGCGGTCATACCATTTTTTCAATCCCCATGCAATCGGAAAAAGGAATAAAAGAAGAACGACGGGGATATAAAAACGTTTGGATCCGAAAAAATGCTGTTTTCGAACAGGTAACCATGAGGAACCGGTGTGAATATAGCGAAATGTATCGTTAGGATTTTCCAATGTTGTGTTGTCGTTGGATGGGGTGATTGTTCCGCCGCTTACTTCCAAGTCTATTGGTTCGGAAGTGAGGGTGATATATTGTTGTCTTTTCGGATCGAAGTAGCTGAATGCGATAGCGGGGATTTTATATTTTCCGCTTTTGTGCGGGATGATGGTATAAATATCCGTTATACTTCCGTTGATGCCGGCTAAGGTGGCTTTGGTGCGTTTTTTATGTTCGGGTTCATAAACTTCCAAGTCGGGGGGTAAATTCAATGCCGGCAAATCGAACATGCCTAAATTTCCCGTTCCGCTGACCGTGATACGGACGGTTAAGGGTTCGCCGGTTTTTAAGTTGATTTTGTCGGCTTCCACCTTGATTTTAAATTGTCCTACGGCTTCGTTAAAGTTTTCCGGTTTCCCGTTTTCAGGCAAAGGTTTAACATGAATAAACCGGCTTCCCGTACTTAATACCACAGGCTCGGGCACTTCGACAATTTGCCTGAAAATACCCCAGTCCTCTTCTTTTTGAACATAGCGATTGATGCGGAACGATTGAGAAGTGATTTTCAATTTCCCCGCTTGCTGGGGAAAAATAACCACTTTGCGCAAATTATAATAATGATATGGAATGTCATCTATTTCTGCCGATATAGGTCCTTGTATATCGTTACTTACGTTTTCCACCCAAAAACCTTCATAGCGGGGAATTTCCAACATATTCAAATCACCGACTTTGACTCCGTCTTTCACATATAAACGAAAAATTACGCCGACGGCTTGATTGACATAGGCCGATTGTGTACTTAAATCCATGCGCAGAAAAATATCCTTACCGTTGGCCCCCTTTGACACGGACGGTTGTATGTTGTTTTGTCTGGGATTGGGCGGCGGAACGCCTTCACTTACATGCACTTGCACCGGTTGTGTTCGGTAGGTTTTGCCCTTGTAAACCATTGAAGCGGCGCCAATTGTTAACGTACCTGTTTTTTTCGGCTGTAGAATATAACTGTATGATTTATTAAAACTTTGACGACCGTTAATCCAACTGTAATTGGTCGACTGCATGGGGCCCATCAGAACATAAAAATCATCGAACCGGGGGGGAGTGAAATTTTCAAAATTTACATTGGCGGAAAACTCGACTTTTATGCGTTCGTCCGCACTGATATCGGAACGGGAGACGCGTGTCGTAAAATTTACTTCCTGAGCCCATAAAAATCCGAATAATTGGGCTGTGAATAACAAAATGAACTGTCTAAATGTCATATTTTCTGTTTTCATACCGCCAAAGTTTCATTAATCAAATATATTTTCCTTCGGTGAAACGAAAAATCTCATATTGATATTTTGTCTAACATTAAGTCTTTTTAATCTTTTCGGCGTATTTTCCTTTTTTATTCAGCAAAAAAAATGCCTTTTGAATTCATAATGAGAGTTTTAAGTTTTTTGTGTTTTATATGTTCTTGAAATTTGTTCTTTTCAATGTTATGTGAGTAGCGTTCGGATTTTATTTCCAAATATTAAGGGGCATGAATTGCTTCACGCCCCTTCGTTGTGATAAAGAATAAACATGTGGATTTAATGTTCGGCTTTGAAAGCTTTTAATTTTTCAATCAATCGAGGTACCACTTCAAATGCGTCACCCACTACGCCGTAATCGGCGGCTTTGAAGAAAGGGGCTTCGGGATCGATATTGATAACCAGAATGTTTTTAGAAGAATTGACACCGGCCAAATGCTGAATGGCGCCGGAAATGCCAATGGCAATATAAAGATTGGGTGCTACTTGTTTACCGGTTTGTCCCACATGTTCCGTGTGCGAACGCCAACCCATATCGGCGACGGGTTTGGAACAAGCGGTGGCGGCGCCCAAGATTTCGGCTAATTCTTCGATCATTCCCCAATTTTCGGGTCCTTTCAATCCGCGTCCGCCCGAAACGATAATTTCGGCGTCGGATAAGGAAACTTTTCCGGTGGCTTTTTCGACGCTCAGCACTTTAAATTCATCGAACAAAGTCGAATCCACTTGCGGTTCGAAACTTTTCACCGTTCCGTCCGACGGGTTTTCTTTCAAGCCGTAGGAATTTTTGGCTATTCCAAGAATTTTTTTGTTCCCGTTCAATTGCACGTGCGCAATGGCTTTGTTGGAAAAAGCTTTGCGTTTCACCACAAAAGGTTCCGTAGTTAACGGTTCCGAAATTACGCCCGTTACGTAAGCCGCTTGCCATTGAGCGGCAATGAAGGGTGTCAAGTATTTGGCGTCGGCGGATTCGCCTACCAATAAAATCCGAGCGCCCGTTTCTTCCGCAGCTTGCGCAATGGCTTCCGAATAAGCACGTGCCGAAAAGGTTTTAAAAGCATCGTTGGTAATGTTCAAAACTTTCGAAATACCGTATTGAAATAATGTTTCGGGATCTTCGGCGCCAAACGAAACGGCATAAGCGGGCATCCCGGTTTTGCGGGATAATTCGGCGGCATAGGAAGCCAATTCTTTGGCTGTTTTATTGATTTTTCCGTTGGTTTGTTCTGCGTATATCAGTATGGCCATGGTTTTTTGTTTTTTGGGGTTAAATTACTTTGGCTTCGTTGTGCAACAAATCGATTAATTCGTCCAAGTGGTCTTTATCCACCAATTTGACCGCACTTTTTTGAGGCGGTTTTTCAAATTTCAAATATTGCGTTTTGACGGGTGCTTCCGCAGGTTGCAAAACTTCAAGCGGCTTGCGTCGGGCCATCATAATACCGCGCATGTTGGGAATGCGTAATTCTTCTTCCTTTACCAAGCCTTTTTGTCCGGCTAAAATCACCGGCAAGCTGGTTTGAAGGGTTTCTTTCCCGCCTTCAATTTCGCGGGCAACGGTTGCTTGATCGCCTTCAATTTCCAAACCGATAACGGCATTGACAAATTTGATTCCGGTCATGGCGGCGACCAAACCGGGTACCATTCCGCCGTTGTAATCGATGGATTCGCGACCGGACAAAATCAAATCGTAGTGTTTGGCTTTTAAGAATTCCGCCAATTGAACCGCCGTATAATAACTATCCGCAGGGACGGTATCTATGCGGAAGGCTTTGTCGGCGCCAATGGCCAAGGTCTTGCGAATCACCGGTTCGTTGATAGACGGTCCCACGTGAACCACATGTAATTCTCCTCCATGCTTTTCTTTCAATTGCATGGCTCTGGTCAAGCTGAATTCGTCGTGCGGGTTGATTACCCATTGAATTCCGGTGCTATCGAAACGGGTGTCGTTATCCGTGAAATTGATTTTTGAAGTGGTATCGGGAACGACACTTAACATTAATAATATTTTCATATCCGGTTGAGTTTTGAGATGATAAAGTTACGAAAATTATATTTATTATGCAAGCATAATAATTTTTGAATTTTAAATAAAGATACGTATAATGGAAAATTTTCAAATGATATATTCAAGTTTTTCTTGAAAAATGGACGGGCATTGAATATACATTGATTACACGTTCTCATTGGCGATTGAAAAAAGCTATGTAAATAAAAATTCCGTAAAACATCAGGAACAGGGCGCCTTTCCAACGGCTTATGGAATTTTTGGGCGGGAGAAGGCTCAAAGGAACTATCAAGAAGGAAATGAAAAGCATCCAATAAATATCCACCGCAATCAATTTGCCGGCGAAATGATTAATCGGTTTGATAAGGGCCGTCACACCGATTACGGAACCGATATTGAAAATATTGCTTCCTATCAGATTACCCAATGAAATGTCTTTTTCCTGTTTAAAGGCGGAAATCATCGAAGCGGCTAATTCGGGAATGCTTGTTCCCACCGCCACCAAACTAATCCCGATTAGTCGTTCACTTACTCCGAAAATGCGTGCCAATTCCACGGCACCGTCAACCAATAAACGTGATCCCAGCCAAAGCGCCGCCCCCCCAATCAATAGCCAAAGCATGACACGCCAAGCCCGGGTTCTGTTGAGTTTTTCATCAAATTCGTCGAGGGCGGCATCGCCGGAAATATATGATTGGCGAATGATAAAAATTGTAAAAACAATAAGTAAAACAAACAAAATGAGACCTTCGATTCGGGATAAGCGTTCGTCGTTTATAAGAAAGATATAAAATAGGAAAGAAAAGAGCATCATGGCAGGCCAATTGTAGCGATATGTTTGACGTTTGACCCGAATGGGTATTAACAAAGCCGTAAATCCGAGGACCAATCCTATGTTGGCAATATTAGAACCGATCACATTGCTCATGGCAAGGTCAGGGTGGCCGCGTAAAGCCGAAGTGATGCTCACGATCAATTCCGGCACCGAAGTGGCAAACGAAACCACCGTCATGCCGATGACAATCCGAGACAACTTTAATTTTAATGCCAAAGAAACCGCCGCTTTCACCAGATATTCACCGCCTGCAAGAAGCAGAATAAATCCGATTATAAACATTAAAAAACTATGCATGTTTCCCGAACTTATGAGCGCAAATATAAACGATTGCTTTCTATCCTAGCGGAAAGCTTGTCGTTATTGGTTTTTTTGATTTTCAAATTTGAAGGAACGGGCTATACGGAAATGGATAGAACCGGTTGGTTGGAAAAATAATTTTTGCGAAATGATTCATGAACAAAGCAATATAAATTGTTGAAATTCATTTTAGGATGATGGAATTATTTGAAAAGTTACCGGTTTTTTCATAACTTTAACGGGTAAAAAATCAGGAACGATGGCCAGTATTTTTACGAAAATTGTTAAGCGTGAGATTCCGGCTTATATTGTCGCCGAAGATGGCAGGCATATTGCTTTTTTGGACATTTTTCCCGTTGCCAAGGGACATGTTTTGGCAGTGCCGAAGAAAGAAACGGATAAACTGTTTGATTTGAGCGAGGAAGAATATACGGAGCTGATGCGTTTTGCCCGTAAAGTAGCTAAGGCGATGGAAAAGGTTTTCCCCGGAGTGAATCGAATCGGGATGGCTGTGATCGGTTTGGAAGTGCCGCATGTGCACGTTCATTTGATTCCGATTAATCGCATGGCGGATATGGATTTTCGCAATAAAAAAGAATTTTCGCAAGAAACTTTTGAAACCGTTCGTGATGCCATAGCCAAGGCTTACAATGAAATGTTCGGGTAAGTTTTTTGTTCGCAAAGAAAAATATAACGGTTCGATGAGGTTTTTAATAGAAATAGAATGATTTTTTCCGGATTTTTGGTCGTGTGATCGACTTTAATTTATTGCGGTGGAAATCTTTATTTTTGTTAAAGTGTCAAAAATGCGCGTTGATTTTTTTAAAATTAATCAATGGTAATTAAATGCCGGACAATATTTCAAGCGCCTTATCCAAAGTTTCCTTTCGCTTGGCAAAGCAGAAGCGTAGCAATTGCTGGTCGAACCGGTTGTGGTAGAAAAAGGACATAGGAATGGAGGCCACCTTGTGGTCGCGGGTCAAGCGGCGGGCGAAGTCGAAATCGGGTTCGTCCGAAATGCGGCTGTAATCAAGGGCGATAAAGTAGGTGCCGTGTGTGGGAACCGGTTGCCAGCGGCTTCCTTGCAACGCATTGATGAAATAATCGCGTTTTTCTTGGTAGAAATCCGGTAATTTATTGTAATGATTTTCGTTTTGCATATATTCGGCCAAGGCGTATTGCACGGGTGTATTGACGGCAAACACGTTGAATTGATGAATTTTTCGTGCCAAGGCGGTGATTCGGGGCGGAGCAACGATATAGCCGGTTTTCCAGCCGGTGGCATGAAAAGTTTTTCCGAAGGAAAAAACGGCGGCACCTTGTTTGTATAATTCTGGGTATTGTAAAATGCTTCGATGAGGTAATCCGTCGAAAACGATGTGTTCGTAAACCTCGTCGCTTAATACGGCGAGACTGTATTTTGCGGCGATTTTTTCGAGCCTTTTCCAGTCTTTATCCGAAAAAACATAACCGCCCGGATTATTGGGCGTATTGACGATTATCAACCGGGTTCGGGAAGTGATTTTGTTTTCCACTTCGTCCCAATTGATGGAGAAAGCCGGTTTTTGCAGGCGAATATAAACGGGTTTTCCGCTGTTAAGTCGAATAACGGGCACGTAACTGTCGTATGCGGGTTCAAAGACGATTACTTCGTCGCCGGGATGCACCCATGCGCTAATCAAGACAAACAAAGCTTGGGTGGCGCCGGCGGTAACGGTGATTTCGGTTTCCCGGTCAATGATTCGGTTGTATGAATTTTTTATTTTTCGGGCGATAGCTTGGCGTAATTCGGGTACGCCGGGCATGGGTGCATATTGATTATAACCTTTTTTCATGTAAACATTCACCAAGCGAATCAATTCCGGATCGATATCAAAATCGGGAAAGCCTTGAGAGAGATTAACGGCCTTTTCTCGCCGGGCTAAGCCCGACATAAGGGCGAAAATACTGATGCCGGTTTGAGGAAGTTTATCTTTCCAGAGATTTTCCGTAAACCCGTTTACGTTTATGTTGTTCGTGTTCATAGTTTTTCCAGTTACTCAAAGCGTTGGCGTTGGTTTCAAACATTCCGCCGGTTTCAAAAACCTTGATGTTGTTTTGAAGCATAACATCATGCAAGCGATCGAAAATAACGGCGGCAGCACCTTGATTGGCATATTCGGGTAAGGTGGCGATAATGCCGATATCCAGTTCTTTGGGTTTGCGCAGGGCTTTGATCAGGTGAAATAATCCGAACGGAAATAGCTTGCCTTTGGCTTTGCGTAAAGCATCTCCCAAGGAAGGCATAGCCAGCATCATTCCTATTTTTTTATGGTTGTTTTTGGTATCGATGGCAAAGAACGACCATTGAGGCAGAAGCACGTCAAGGTAGGATTTTTTATAGAATTTCATATCTTCTTCATCGAGCGGAACCATGTAATGCAGTTGTTTGAATCCTTGGTTGTAAATTTCAAAAATATCTTCGGCCGCTTCCACCAATTCTTGTTTGGTGCGCGGTTGCCAGGCCTCAATACCGAAACGCCGTTTGATGATGGCGGCGCCTCGTTTCCCTTTTTTGACGGGCTCGTCGGTAATTGTTACGCGCATTTCCACCCAATCCATTTCTTTGGTGTAGCCGAGGCGTTCGAGATGTTCTTTGTAATAGGGCGGGTGATAGACCGACACTACTGCTTGCGGGCGGTCGAAACCTTCGACGAGTAGGCCTTGATGATCAAGATTGTTATATCCCAAAGGCCCGTGAATATGTGTCATACCGTCGGCGCGGGCTTCTTCTTCGGCACGAGCGAACAAAGTATTAAAAACTTCCGGTTCATCGATGGCTTCAAGCCCGAAAAAACGGGCGTTTTTTGTGTTGTTTAATTCATTATAGCGTTGGTTAACCATGTAGGCGATTCGTCCTGCCGGTTTTCCGTTTTTTAATGCCAAAAAAAGTTTGACTTTATTTTTTTTCTGACCTGGGTGTTGTGTCCAATAAGCTTTTTCTTCCTTCAAAAGCGGCGGAATCCATTGGGGAATGTGCTTGTATATCTCATAAGGCAATTTAATGAATGCTTTGAGGTCGGATTTTTCGGAAACTTCCTTTATGATGACAGTCATAGCGAGTGATGTTTTTACAAATCTAAGGTTTTTTCTTTTTCTTCGACTTCCGGAAGCTCGAAATTGTTTAAAAATTGTTGGTAAATTCGGAAAATTTCACATCAAAACAAAGTAGAAAAATTCGATAATTTAAGTAGATTTGCTACAAATATATTTATGGTAAAATAATAAAGGATGAAAGCGGATAATTTTATTTTCAAAATCCGGTTATTGATCCCGTTTTTTCTTGCATTTCAAATGGTTACGGCACAAGCGCCGGACGGATATTATGATTCGGCAAACGGATTGACGGGATATGCGTTGAAATCTGCATTGAGAGACATCATCACCAACGGGCATACCGATCAAGGCTATGATAATCTCTACAACCTCTATCAAAATTCCGACACCGACAATTACTACGAAAACGACGGAACC
>JAMONV010000039.1 GCA_027066365.1 Flavobacteriales bacterium | reverse complement strand
GAAATCTAAACACTAATAAACAATCATCCGCATTCAAATCATTTTTCCATGAATACCGGATATTTTATCCAAAGTTACAATAAATCGTTTTCAACTCAAAACAAAATTAAAGCAAAATTGTTTTGAAACGAAAACAAAACGGATTGAAAATTGTTTCAGGCTTGAAACAAAAGGTATGATTTTTTACTCGTTGCATTAATAAAGAAACCCGAACAACCATAAAGGAATTGTTTTACCAAAACCCGTTAAAACGTTGTCTTTCAGAATATAAACATTTCCATCCTTTACCTTTTTGTTTTTACCGCCTACTTCAATGTAATATTTTCCGGCAATTAAAAAATCGCAATTTCCGGGATAGGTAATTTCATATCCCGCATTGACAACTTGATTTAAAACAAAGGTTTCGCGCAAGGTACCATCATTGGGATTGTCTTTAAGAGCATAAGCCAAATTGGTGTTTTCCAAATAGATTTTATAGGGTTTTTGCAAGGCGGAGATTCCGTGTTTGTTCCGGAGTAAAAAATTAAGCAACCGGGCATTACGCAACAAGTGTAAAAAATGCAACACCGTATTGCGCCCCGTTCCGGTTTTTGAAGCAATGGCCGTAATATTGGGCTCGAAAGGTGCCGATTCGGCTATTATGCCCAAAATCCGTTTTAATTTAAAGACCGTAGTCGCCGTCAACCCGCTTATAGCCGGCAAATCCTGTTCCAAAACCGCATTGATAACATTGTATAAATAAGCCAAATACACAGTCGGCGCAATGTGCTTGGTTGCCGGATAATATCCGTGGTGCAAATAATCCTTAAACTTGGGCAAAAGTTTGTCTATATCCGAAAGTTTACGGGCAATTTCCGTATGCGACGAAAAAATTTCTTCCAATGCATAAGCCGGCACTTTAATATCATAAACAAATTCCAAATATTCACGAAAAGACAACCCCGGTAACTCATACATTAAGACACGCCGGCTTAAATCCGCCTCACCTTTATGAATTTCCAGTGCCGATGATGAACTGAAAACCAAGCGCATATCGGGAAATGCGTCGTAAATTAATTTCAGTTCCCCGGACCATCCGAGATATTTATGCACTTCGTCAATAAAAACATAACGCCCGCCTATCTTATAAAACTCTTCGACCGTGTAAAAAAGATTATGCGTTAAAAACCACGGATGTTCCACCGTAAAATAAAGCGCACGATCTCGTTCTTTCAAGTGATACTTCAAATATTGAAGCATTAGCGTGGTTTTTCCGCTTCCGCGCGGCCCCTTAATACCCACCATCCTTTCTTCCCAATGAATGCGTTTCATCAAGAACCGCTCGAATTTGTCATTGAGGTTTTTAAGAAGAATATGCTGATATTCAAATAATTTTTCCATGAATACCGGATATTTTATCCAAAGTTACAATAAATCGTTTTCAACTCAAAACAAAATTAAAGTAAAATTGTTTTGAAACGAAAACAAAACGGATTGAAAATTGTTTCGGGCTTGAAACAAATAGAAAGATGACTATTCCAAGAAACTAAAAATTCAGTGACGGATAATACGGAATTTGTGAAATAAAAAACCTCGTCTATTCTCCTTTTATCCCCTACTGCATTTTCATAACCGTCCCGAAGCCCCGCGCCACCGACTTGCCAATGCCCGCATAATCCGGTAGGAAGGCGTTGGTGGTAAACGTGCCGGTGAAGCCAAGCATCACTTTCCCTTTAAAATGCGTTTCCTTCGACCTTACTTCGGAGGTGGCAAGGATTTTTTCGTCCGTCCAATAATCGACACCTTTATAAAAACTCAAAATATTATTGCGCAACAACTTGTCCAACATTTCCTTGCGGGCGGCGGTGTCGTTGAGCGATATATACTCGCGATAATTCTTCTGATTGAGCGCCATCCACAAGGTTTTGAAGGTATAACGGTGCAAGCGGTCGCCGGGGGTGAGGTCCACTTGGCGGTGGTCGATATGTTTGGAAAGGACGGGATAGCGGTTGCCGTCAATGTCCAATTCTTTGATTTCGAGAAACAATTCCGCCAACAAATCCGCCCCGTCGCGGAAACCTACCAACATGGGAATGCCGTCGATGACTTTATATTGCACAAGCGGATACGCATACCGCAAGCTGCCGTCCTCAAAATGATTGTGCAACAAAGGCGAATGCTCGCGAAACAAATTCCCGAAATAACCGCGTAATTTATGCGCATCGCGTGTCTGCAAGCGTATGTCGGGAAAGCGGATGACGGTTTGGGGGATTCGGGCGGATAAAGATTTATCGGTCATTTTTTTCAAGTTTTAAAAACCACAAACACGGCGGTTGATTTTCATACGTAACGGTTTGCACGGTATGGCCCGGATAGGCGCGGCGGA
>JAMONV010000038.1 GCA_027066365.1 Flavobacteriales bacterium | reverse complement strand
ACGGTTATTTTCCTATTTCATCATGTTGACCGTTTTTTCCCTCACCGCCCAATGGGAATTGCAAGATTCGGGAACAACGGAAAATTTAAACGACGTTTTCTGTCTAAATCCCGACACGGTGATGGTGGTGGGTGAAAACGGCACCATATTACGCACTACGGATGGCGGCACAAACTGGCTGCCCTTACCGGGTATAACAACACATAACTTGAAAGAAGTTCAGTTTTCCGGTGCCACAGGTTATATTTTGGGCGAAAATAATACCCTGCTCAAAAGCACCGACTACGGCGCATCTTGGCAACCGCTCGCTATTAGCACCAATGACACTATAATGGCGCTTTATGTCTATTCGGCCGATACCGTCTATGTGGCTGGCACGAACGGATTAATCATGAAAACAGAGGATGGCGGAAATAATTGGACCGTTATTCCGGGTCCGGCGGTTGATCAAGATTTAATTGATATCGAAGTGCCTGCACCGGGTTATATTTATGTAATACCCGAACCATATTCTTCCCCGCAAAATGAAAATCTTTATCGAACAAGAGATGAAGGACTTTCATGGTTCCGCTTTACTTTTCAATCCACTTTTAATTTTTATGACATTATTTCATGCGCGGATACCTCTACCATTTATACAATAGGAAAAGAATATTACAATCTTGGTAAACTTTTTATAAATGATACTCTCATAAATGAAATTGGTTACAATGGTGAGTATTTAGTCAAAGGTGAAGATATATTCGTATCTTCCGTTGGCAAAATTTGGGTACCCGGCTGGGATAATATCATTTGTTCTGATAATAGAGGAAGTTATATCACAACTTTTGAAATCGATAGTTTAAATAATTTTAATGTAATTGGTTTTTACAATGTTAACGACCCCATTTATAATGCTATCGATTTTGCCGAGGATACCATTGGATATGTAGTAGGTTGGAACGGATTAATACGAAAAAATCCTACCGGAGAACATTGGATAGGCGTACAAAAAACAAAACAAAATGCTTTCCGCATTACGCCCAATCCCGCCGGCGAAACCATCCGCATTGATTTTAAGTTCCCCATGAAAAATACCCGCCTGGAAATCTATAATACCACCGGGGAATTAATTCAGGAACAAGCAATCCGGGATCATGAAACGGTAAATATTGCGGAACTTCCGGCCGGAGCGTATATTGTCCAAATAAAATCCGAACGGTATGTTTCCTCGCAGAAATTGATAAAAAAATAGAGCGTATGAAAAAAATATTCTTTCTTTTCGGTTTATGGGCATTCCTTATCGGAAATGCACAAATTTCCGGTAGTGTACAAACCGGTACCAACGACTGGCAAAGGTAATATCCCCAAAAGTGTGTATGAAATTTTAAAGTCAAAGATTTTTTGAATTAGGCGCTTTATCCACCCAATTGCACTACTACCAAAGTTTTTTTCCTTATGCCTTTTTCAACGCAGATTCTTGCGATAATTCTTGAAACGTGAATTAGCTTTTTGTTTCGGCCAAACATTATTTTCGGGGTTGACATCGGCAGTCAGATTTTCGGGATCGATTTCCAACCGGACAATTTTCTTATCGGTTGCTAAAAGTTTACTTACTTCCTTGTCATTGAATCGCCAGATTTCGGCGGGATAAATTTTTCTTTCCTTAGTGCCGTCTTCATAGGTTATTTGCAAAACTATCGGCATCACCAAGCCGCCGTTTTTCTCGAATACGATTCGATAAAAATACTTGGGTGCTTTGATTTGTGCCCATTCTTCCTTCGGAAAATGCTTTGCCAAGTATTCCTTCAGTGCGGGTGTTTGGATTAAAACATCCTGATTTTTTTTCATATCGGGTGTAAAGTCGGGGCTATCTTCGGCAACCAATGAAATAAATTTCGGTAAATCCGAGACTTTAATTCCATAACGCTTGGCCATATTCTTTATTCGTTGAGTCGGCTTATCGGTTACGTAAAAGCGTTTTACTTCCTTAATGCCTATATCATTCACGTCGGTAGTGAAAAACCATCCGCGCCAAAACCAATCCAAATCCGTTCCCGAAGCATCTTCCATGGTGCGGAAAAAGTCAGCCGGCGTGGGATGCTTAAATTTCCATCGATTGGCGTAGGTTTTCAAGGCTTTATCGAATTTATCGTGTCCCAAAATAACTTCACGTAACATATACAATCCGGCAGCGGGTTTGGAATAGGCCGTCATGCTGCGGTTATACATATTGTCGGCATTAACCATAATCGGTTGCATTTTACTTTGGTCGCCCATCATAAAAGGGACCACGTCTTTAGGAAAGCCGCGGGAGGGAAAACCCTTTTGCCAACGCTGTTCGGTGAGCAATTGCACAAAAGTGTTCAAACCTTCGTCCATCCACATCCACTGGCGTTCGTCGGAATTGACCACCATCGGAAACCAATTGTGTCCCACTTCGTGGGTAATAACGCTAATCATACCGTTCTTCAAGCGTTCGGTGTAGGTTCCGTCGGGTTTGGGACGACCGTAATTCCAACAAATCATAGGATATTCCATTCCTTGCCGGAAAGCATTCACCGAAATAGCCTTATGATATGGATAATCGAACAAAATATCGGAATAAGATTTCAACGTATGTGCCACCACGCGTGTGGAATATTTTTCCCAAAGCGGATTGGCTTCTTTGGGATACATCGAAATGGCCATTTTGGTTTTACCGTTGATATTCACTGCCATGGCATCATAAATAAAACGGCGTGAAGCGGCAAAGGCAAAATCGCGCACTTTCAAAGCCGTAAAACGCCATGTTTTGGTATGTTTTCTATCCGGATTATTGATTTTGTGCTGGGCTTCACCTTCCGAAACGATAATTACGGGTTTATCAAAAGAACGGCGTGCCTGTTGCCAGCGCAAATTTTGCTCGGCGGAAAACACTTCGGAACGATTGAGTAACCGCCCTGTTCCGTCTATAACGAAATCGGCTGGCGCCGTAATATCCACCTGAAAATCTCCGAACGGAAGCGCAAACTCTCCCGTCCCGATAAATTGATTCGTTTGCCAACCTTCCACATCATCATATTGCGCCAAGCGAGGATAAAATTGAGCTATGATATATTCTTTTTCGCCGTCGGGAAATTCTTCATAACCCGATCGCGCCCAATCTTGCGTAAAATTATTGATATTATACCACCACTTGATTTTGATTTGAACGGACCCACCCGGAATGACCGGCTTGGGCAAATCCACTCGCATCATAGTATAATTGATGTCATAATGCAACGGGTTACCACTTGCATCCGTGACACTTTCTATATGAAAGCCTCCTTCATAACCCTTGTCGGTGAATTCGGAAATGAATTTACCCGGACGCAACATCACATTATCACCGCTGGATGTTACCAAATCGGTAAAAGAACCGGGTGCCCGCCGGTTCTGATCCAATTGAATCCACAGATACGACAAAGTGTTCGGAGATTTATTCAAATAGGTAATTCGCTCTTCACCCTTCAAAACCGGCTGCTTCTTGTCATCAATAAGCCGAATGTTCATGCTGTATTTCACATAATTTTGCCAATAATCCGGCCCGGGCGATCCGTCCGCCGACCTGTATCGATTGGGGGAAGGTAATAGATCATATAATTGCCTGAACTTGCTATTATTCGTATGTCCTTGAGGAATGTTCTGTGATTGAATGACTTGCGCTACCGGTAACATAAGTAGGAAAATCCAAAATTTTTTCATTTTCTACGGTTTTAATTATGAAGTAAAGATAAATCATTTTCCGGTAATAACCACAAATATTTTTGATTTTATCAAAAATACCACTCGGATTTTTAGGATTTCAAGTAACAAAATTTCAATACGAAACACAAATAAATAAAAATCTTTCAATGCAGGTCGAATAATTTTTTGTAATGAGTAAAGCTTTGTTTGGCATTTTTCAAAAAAACGAACTTACGGTTTTCCAAAACATAATTGATATCCAAATCGGTTGTGATTTGAATCTTTCCGTCCGGATCAACCTGTATCATAAAAACATCACCCAAAATATCATACTGCCGTTTGAAACGGTCATCCAATTTTCGATACCCGATCACCTTGGTTTGATATTGCCGGCTCATTTCTTTCAATTGTTCCAAAAAATCATGGAAATCCACTCTTTCTTTTTTGAGCAAAACACCCGTTTCATGTGTATAAAAAACATTTTCCCTTCCTTTAATACGCATGTCCGGCCCGGGCAGAGCCATATAAATCACATCGGTTTGTTTTTCGCTTCGGGTTAAATGCAAACGTTTTAATGTTTTTTTGAATAACAATTGGATTTTCTCGCCCAAATTAAATTCGGGGATGCGATTAACCACCCAAATCATATACACGGCCAAAGGCAACATAATCAAAACCGGAAGCCAGGCTCCCAACCACGGCGGAATAATTCCTTCCTCCGACAAATTTTGACCGATCATGGCAATCATATAGAAAGTCACGTAAATCAGTAATCCCAACACAAAAGGCAAACCGAATCCTCCCTTACGGATAATAGCACCCAACGGAATGCCTATCAGGAATAACAAAAAGATATATACCGGAAGCGAAAATTTCTCTTGCAAGGTATGAATGTATTTATTTATAAAAACCTGTTGGTCTTTAAAAGCTTTATTCTTTCGTTCGACAAAACTCTTATTGGCCTGTGCTTTGTTCAAAGCGCGTGTGACTATACTATTAGCCGAAGAAGGCGACATTTCCGGGGGAAATACGATTTGATTACGCGGCACCAACTTTTTGTTGGGCGTCAAAATACTATGGCGACGATATAGCTCCTTGTAAAATTTCGCTTTACGCAGAACCAATTCCCTTCGAAGCGAATCAATGGCATGGTTCAATTCGGGAATGTTGAGCATATGATAGATACGCATCTTGGATTTACTTTCCTTGAGTGTATTCATGCCCGATAAATCCATATTGATAATATAGGTTTCGAAGCGCGTCAAAAGCGCCGGAAGCTGTTTACGATCGGTGCTTTTGCGTTGACGACGGGTCATGTCTTCGAAAAATTCGCCTTCGTATAATTTCAATTTTAGAAAACTGTTTTTTTCATCATTGAGCAATTCGCCGTTCTTCGCTACAATCACTCGGTCGGGCAAACCGTTGATTTCCTGATGGATAATCACATCCTTCAAAAACCTGTCATTTTCGCCGTATTTTTCCGATACCTTTATATTGTAGTCCCCGATTCCGGAAAACATTCCTTGACGAATAACCGCCGCGGGCATCTTCCGTCCGATTGCACGCCTCAATTGAGTAAATTTATAATTGCCTGCCGGTTGTAAATAATTGGCAATAAAAATGACGAAAAGTGCCAAAAAAATATTGAAAATTACCAAATAGCGCATGGATTGAGGCAACGACAAACCCGAAGATTTAATAGCGGCCAGCTCATAATTTTCTCCCAAATTCCCGTAAGTCATTAATCCGGCCAAAAGCGCTGCCAATGGCAAAGAATAAAGTAAAATGTTGGGCGAAAAATAATAGAAAAACTTAAAAATAACCCATGCCGACAAACCTTTACCGGCCAATTCGTCAAAATATACCCAAAAAGTTTGAAGCACAAAAATGAAAAACAAGATAACCCATGCAGGCACAAAACGCTTCAAAAATTCCTTGAGAATATAGAACTGAATGGTGGGCGCCCGGTTGATCATCGGTTAATCCAAATCATTTATGGTATATCCCGGGTATTTTGAACGGTCGAAACGAAATAATTGTTCGCTCATGGGTTTATTAACATCCAATTTCCGAACGGTCAATGTAATACGGGTTTTATCTTTTTGAATAATTATGACTTTGTAAATATTTTTGGTTCGTATGTCAATACCAACCAGCACATAATTGACTTCATTATCTTCTTTAATCGGCAAAAGTTTCACGTATTGAATGATTCTTCCCTGAACGGGTTGTTTAATATCCATTTTAAACCGGTAGCCGTGCTTGAAAAAATTAAAAATTTTGGCCGGAGTGATTTCTTCGTCTTCCTCCGAAGGAGTGGAAACATTGATTTCTTTATTTTCGGGAATAATCAAATAACGTTTCGTTCCGTCAAACAAATCGATAACGCCTTCATATTCGGCATAGTACTTATTTCCGCTTATGCGCACCCGGCCTTTGGTATCTTGATGTAAATCCGCATCGGGATTATAAAGTTGGTATTCAAACTCGGCATAAACGGTCTTATAAGTGGAAAACTTATCCGAAACACTTTTAAGCAATTTTTCGGCTGCCGGGTCATTTTGCAATTTAAAAGCCGTCAAAGGCAAAATCACAAGAAACAGAAGATACATTTTTTTCATAATCGTAATTTTATTATTCAAATCTTTCATTATTCAATAATTGTTCCAAATGAGCCATATCGTTGATATAAACTTCACGCGGTTTGCTTCCTTGCGACGGTCCCACAATGCCTGCTTTTTCCATTTGATCGATCAAACGACCCGCACGATTATACCCGATTTTTAATTTCCTCTGCAATAATGATGCCGAACCTTGCTGTGCCATAACAATAATGCGGGCGGCTTCTTCAAATAACGCATCCCTTTCCTCATCGTCGAAGTCTTCAAAACCCCCTTCATCCCTGTCCGGCTCCGGCAAATAATACGCCTCCGGATAGCCCTGTTGATTCCCGATAAATTCAACCACTCTTTTTACTTCTTCGGTGCTGATAAAAGCACATTGAATGCGCACCAAATCATTGCCACGCGTAATCAACATATCGCCTTTTCCTACCAGTTTTTCAGCACCACCCTGATCCAAAATGGTTCGCGAATCGATTTTTGACGTCACTCGAAAGGCAATACGGGCAGGAAAATTGGCTTTAATAATTCCCGTGATAATATTAACCGAAGGACGCTGCGTGGCGATAATCATGTGAATTCCAACGGCTCGCGCCATCTGTGCCAATCGCGCAATGGGTTGTTCCACTTCCTTACCGGCTGTCATGATAAAATCACCGTATTCGTCTATAACCAAAATAATATACGGCAAATACCGGTGACCGTTATTCGGATTTAGCTCCCGGTTGGCAAATTTTTCATTATACTCTTTAATATTACGAACCTTTGCTTTCTCCAGCAACTTATAACGGTTATCCATTTCCTTGGTCAAAGAATTAAGTGTTTCCTTGACCTTCGTCACATCGTTGATAATCGCTTGGGCATTATCGGGTAATTTAGCCAAAAAATGTTTTTCGATATCATTATAAAGTGCAAATTCCACCTTCTTGGGATCAATCAATACGAATTTGACTTCGGCCGGGTGTTTTTTGTATAATATGGAATTCAAAATCATATTCAAGCCGACGGACTTCCCTTGACCCGTAGCGCCGGCCATCAACAAGTGAGGCATTTTGGTCAAATCAAAAACATAGGTGGAATTATTTATGGTTTTTCCCAATGCAACGGGCAACTCCATATCCGATTCCTGATAAACCCGGCTGCGCAAAACTTGCTTGGCCGGAACAAGCAAAGGCTCTTTGTTGGGCACCTCTATCCCGATGGTTCCTCGACCCGGCATGGGTGCAATAATACGAATTCCCAAAGCCGATAACGACAAAGCAATATCATCTTCCAAATTGCGGATTTTACTGATGCGTGTTCCGGCTTGTGGAACAATCTCGTATAAAGTCACCGACGGACCCACCGTAACATCGATTTTAGTAATTTCAATTCCGAAATCCCTTAAAGTTTTAACAATTTTATTCTTATTTTCAACAATTTCCTGCGTATCGGAACGAATTTCCGTGTCGGGGTAATCATTAAGCAAATCGAAACCGGGGAAGCGATAATTGCTTAGTTCCAAAGTGGGATCGAAACGTCCGAATTTTTCCACCAAAGAAACATTGGCGTCGATCATTTCTTCTTTTCCCACCTCCACTTTAATATCCACTTCGTCGTCGGATTTGTTCGTTACATCATCACCCAAAAAGGATTCACTTTGCCCGCCATCATCCGGCAAAATTTCCGTTCCCGGTGTTTCCGCTTCACTTGATAAAACCGGCGCTTCCGTTTCAATTCCCTCCACAACCTCCCGCTCATAGCCGCTTCCCTCCGATTCTTCATGCCTTCCGGTTTTACTCCTTTTTAAAGTTTTGGCCGACAATTTAACCGGATTGAATCTTTTCGCATGCGCTTGAATGTGTTCGGGCTCCCATTTAAATTTATATGCCATCAACACCAATAACACCACAATCCACACGACTATGGAACCGGCTTTACCCAAATAATGCATCATCAATTGAGCCCATTCAAATCCGCTTACGCCTCCCAATAACGGCACGGAAGGAATCATTAATCCCGCCCCCGACGAAATCATAAAAATGGCTATCAATGTCCAAATCCATTGTTGCACCACAGGCAATAATGCCCGTTTGGAAAACCAACGCCAAGCTGTCCGTATTATCATCAAACCGATCAACAATGTGGCTACACCGAAACCTTTGAAGATAAACAAATCGCCCAGCCATGCCCCTACTTTCCCGAACATATTCGCCACAGGTTCCGACTGACGTTCAAAGTCCAACGCACTTTGATCCGTCTTCCAATTAAACAAAAAAGAAATTTGTGACAGCAATAAAAACACCCCCGCACCCAATAACAATAAACTCCCGACGGTTCGCCAATGCGGTGCCGGTCTTAATGATAATTGTTCGGATTTTTTTTTCTTTTTTTTAGCCATTGAAAAAAATTCTGCTTCAAAGATACGAATTATGATTGGAAACCGGGCGAATGAAAAACTATTCGACCATTGACAAACAATCAATTAAGTCTGTAGGCAACAACGAATAATTTCCGTGTTTTTCTATCCAACAATCGGCGGCTTTACCGTGATAATAAACTCCCGCCACGGCTGCTTCCAACGGTTTGATACCACGAGCCAGCATTGCCGTCAATACACCGGTCAACACATCGCCCGTTCCCGCCTTGGCTAACGCCGGATTTCCCGTTGAATTAAAAAACCTCCGGCTTCCGTCGGTTATGAGTGTATATCTGCCTTTAGCCACAATAATAACGTTATTTTTTTGCGCCAATTGACTTGCAACCTCCCATTTTTCCATCGTATTTGACCACGAACCTGCCAAACGCCGAAGTTCTCCTTCATGAGGTGTTAATATGGAATCCGGTGGAATATAAGAAAACAAATCCGGATTTTTAGCCAAAATATTCAAAGCATCCGCATCCAAAACAACCGGCTTGAAATACGGTTGCAATAATTTTTTCATAGCAACCGCCGTCAAATAATGCGTTCCCAATCCGGGACCCACGGCCAAATATTTACGCCGATCGAATAGGCGAAAATCCTTGACATATACCGATTCTCCTTCCACAATGGACGTCATGATTTCGGAACGCATGGCACGAATGACTTGTGCCGTCGATTCGGGCACATAAGCCGTCACCCATCCGGCACCCGCGCGCAAAGCGGCCAACGACGCCAAAATAACCGCTCCGCTTTTGCCTTCCACACCGCCTAAAATTGCCACATGTCCGTATGCCGCCTTCGAAGCAAAAACATCGGAACGAACAAGCGAAACAGGCGCATCAGTCACATAAAAATCAAATGTGTTTTGCACTTCAATCACGCCCTTATCCAAACCTATGTCCACTAACGTAAATTCCGGAACAAAAAACCGGTTTTCCTCGAAAAAGAATGAATATTTGGGAAATTGAAATGTAAAAACCCTGCCGGCTTTTACGACCGGATCCTCCGGCGCATTCAATCGATCGGCATAAAGACCCGAGGGCATATCCACCGAAAAAACCGTTGCGCCTTCCGCCGATATTTTATTAATGTAATGTATGGCTTCCGCCGCCAAACCGCCTGCGGGACGATTCAATCCGACACCGAAAACAGCATCCACCACAAGATTCGCTTTCCCGGAAAACCCCCTTCCGAAAAACGAAGGACGAACCCCCGTTTGTATCAAACGCTGAAAGTTGATTTCAAAATCCGGGGATTTTTTTTCGGAAAACGCAACAATCACAGGTTCCACGTGATAACCCGAAAGCAAAAGCTTACGCGCCAACACAAGCCCGTCACCCCCGTTGTTCCCTACTCCCGAAAAAATCATGATTTTGTGCTCCTTGCTTAAATACGGTTGAAGCTCTGCCAACAATGCATCCACCGCCCTTTCCATCAACCGGTCAGACGTAATCCCTTGTTTTTCAATGGTTAAACGATCTATTTCTTTAATGACGGAAGCCGGAAAGATTTTCGTAAACATAATCCTTACATTTGCACTACAAATTAAATATTCTGTCGCTAATGAAAAAACCCTTACGAATTATTTTTTTCGGCACACCGGCCTTTGCCGTGGAAAGTTTGAAAGCCATCCATCAACAAGGACATGAAATTGCCGCCGTAATCACCGCACCTGACAAACCGGCCGGACGCGGCAAAAAATTACGCGAAAGCGAAGTAAAAAAATACGCCAAAACCCATGGATTGCCTTTACTTCAACCCGTCAAATTGAAATCGATAGAATTGGTGGAAGAACTAAAAGCGCTCAATCCCGACGTTGGTGTTGTGGTAGCATTTCGAATACTTCCCCGAAAAGTTTTTGAAATACCGCGCTTCGGCACCTTTAATCTCCACGCCTCACTCCTACCCGATTATCGCGGCGCCGCTCCCATTAACCATGCCATCATCAATGGCGAAACCCAAACCGGCGTCACTACTTTCTTTATCGACGATCATATTGATACAGGCTCCATACTGATGCAAAAAAGTGTGGAAATTCACCCGGACGATAATGCGGGAAGTCTACACGACCGGCTCATGAAAGAAGGCGCTCAACTCGTAATTAAAACATTGGAAGCAATTGCAGAAAATAACATCATACCTCAACCACAAGATCACACCAAGGTCCTCCATAAAGCTCCCAAACTCACCAAAGAAAACACACGCATCGATTGGACTTTGCCCGGCCAACAAATCCGCAATTTTATTCGCGGATTATCACCCTACCCCGGCGCATGGACAATAACCCGGTTCCAAAACAACCGCGAGAAACGAAGCTTTATTTATGA
Organism: Flavobacteriales bacterium; assembly: GCA_027066365.1. Lineage (GTDB taxonomy): Bacteria > Bacteroidota > Bacteroidia > Flavobacteriales > Flavobacteriaceae > JAADED01. The sequence continues at coordinate 28,563 of JAMONV010000038.1, read as the reverse complement.
CGCCTGTTTTATACCCGTAACTCATTCTTTGGTTCCCGGGCAAGCGATTTACGACCAAAAAACCGTCAAAATCGCCGCCAAAGACGGTTTTATTATTCCTCATTCCATCAAATTCGAAGGAAAAAAACAAATCGACAATCTTGAACTTTTTAACGGAACACAAAGCAATAAAATAAAAATTTTCTACTAACTTAAACAAATTTAACATAATAAAACCGGCTGAAAATGCATAATTTTTAACTCGACCGAATGGTAAAAACAACCGAAAAATCAATTCAGTCATTATTTTTGGTCTAAAAAAAAATTTTATATATTTGTGCATACAAAAACTTAAAATCGAACAATTATGAACAAGACCCAATTAATCGAAGCCATGGCCGCAGACGCCGGCATCACCAAAGCCCAAGCCAAAAAAGCGCTTGATGCTTTCATGGACAACGTAAAAGCCGCTTTGAAAAAAGGCGACAAAGTAACATTGATCGGATTCGGCACTTTCATGACGCAAACACGTAAAGCGCGCAAAGGCCGCAATCCCAGAACCAATAAAGAAATTACAATCCCCGCTAAAACGGTTGTTAAGTTTAAAGCCGGCGCAGGCTTGAAAAAGGCTTTGTAAAATTTATTTAAAAAAAAATTCCGAAACCATCTTTCCCGTTTGGCGGAAAGATGGTTTTTTCTTAGCGTAGCGCATGAAAATGAAAGGTAAATTATTAATCGCAAGTCCGCATTTATTAACGGATGCATATTTTTCCAAATCGGTTATTTTCATTGTGGACGATAATGATGACGGAACGGTGGGGATGATATTGAACCGTCCGTTGCTTTACCGGTTATCCGAAGCCACATCCCTCGGCGGTGATTTCCAGCTTTTTCACGGCGGTCCCGTGGAAGAGGATCATCTGTATTTCATCCACAAAATCCCCGAAATCATTCCCGGGGGTCTTCCCATAACGGGAAATATTCATTTTGGCGGCGACTTCGACCAACTCAATAAAAACCTTAAAGAAAACTCCGGTCTGTTTTCCGACGTCAATATTCGTTTTTTTGTCGGTTATAGTGGTTGGGCGCCCGGACAGTTGCAAGGAGAGATTAATGAAAATGCATGGTTTGTCTCCGATTTGATTATCGATCCGTTTGCCGTAAATCCCGGCACACTCTGGCGCGATTTGCTCCCTCGTGTCGCACCCGAGTTCGCCTTATGGAAAAATGCTCCCGACAATCCCGAGCTCAATTAAACACTTGGTATAATTTTTGTTTCTCGATTATAAAAAAACATGAAACGATTTTTGCTTCCCGTTGTTTCCGTTTTCATGATTATTTCCTGTGCATCCCCCCGTGTGGTTTTTGATAAAAACACGGATTTTTCGCATTATAAAACTTTCGCTTATTACAAAAAAGACATGCTTAAAGCGGAACTCGGCAAAGATTATAAAACCGTCATTGCTTTCGAAACCGATCACATCATACACTCCAAGGGATTAAAACCTTCGCCCAATCCCGACCTCGTGATACGCATCATTCCTTCGTTTCATAAACGGATAGACATTTATGTTGAAAACGAACCTTGGATACGCCGGGCTAGAAAACACAAATCATGGGAAGGAACCCTAACGATATTATTAAACGATGCTCAAACGGGAAAAACCATTTGGAAAACATCATTTTATTTAAGATTCGACGATAAACCGGAATTAAACCGGTTGCTTGACAAAAAATTGAAAAAAGCTTTTGAGCAATATCCTCCCGGTTCGAAACATTAATCCTTATTTACCGATTACTTCAAGAGTTTTGATAAAATCTTTTCGGGATTCTTCCCTAAATAAACGATTCGACGGATGGTATCCTTGCTTACTATAAAAGCAAAATTTTTAGATGAATAAACAGGCGAATAGGCGGTTGCAGGATTTTCGGGATATAAATGATGATTAAGCAATAAACTGTCGGTATAATCAAAAAACGAAGTTAAAATCTTAACCGGAATATCCTCTTTATTTCTATACAGGAAATAAACCCTGCTTGCCCAATTGGGATTCTTTAAAATAAAATCATAACGGCCTAATCTATACAAAGAAATTTCAGGTACTATATAGATTTGCATGTCATCCTTTCCGGCTATGATATTTTGAAATTTTCGACTGTCAAGCGTAAGCAAAGAATCCAATTCCGTAAACGGTTCTCCCGGTAAGGACATACGATAAAGATTCAGTACGCGCCGTATGTTATCTTTGTATTGCACACCGTAAATTTTATCCTTGACGGCATTCCACATCACTTCACAATCTTTTTTATTACATTTCGGATAATGAATAGCAGTGTATCTAACAAATAGCATAGTGGATATGGCGTCGGCCAAATCTTTGGATTTCACCGTAGAATAAATGGTATCAAAAACCCGCTTGATTTGCGTTTGAGAAAACTCTTTTCTTCCCTCAAAAACAAGGTTATTAAAGTAATAAAGCCCGTAAAAAGGCAAATCATACATCATGGGCATAAGGCTGTCATGCCAATTAAAAGGAAAATCATACTCATAGTGAATAGAGTCCTTGGGATAGGCGGTATTGAATTCTTCCAAAACCATCCATTGCGTCACATACAAATGCAAATTCAACATTAAGTTTTTATAAGGATTATCAAGCAGCCGGGGATGAGCTTCCAAATATTCGCTAACCAGCTGTAATTTACGATTTTTATACTTATTTAAATAGCGTAGCAAACTGCTTTTGTAATTCCCGGAAAATATGATTGATAAGGTTTGCTCGGCTTCTTCGCTATTGATGAAAATAAGTTCCGAAATCAAATTATTAAAATGCCTTTCATCTCCCGAATAGCTCAAGGAACCGTCAAAATCGTCGGAATTAAGAAAAATGTATATACTATCGCCCGGTTCTGCATAGAACATGGTTATATTTGCTCCTTCCTCCAAAACAAAGGAATTATTTTTTGACGTTAATGGAATTTTCACGCTAAAATATCCGGAAGAATCGAGTTGAGGTTTATAACTCCCGGGAGGTTGAAAATAGGAATTATAAATCAATACGGCATTAGAAGACGGATTAATTATTTGCCCCGAAACCGTCACATAAGATACACTTTTATCCTGATGGCATGAAATAAACATCAAGACAATAAACCCTATCAATCCGCCGTAAAATCCTCTCATCAAGCCGATTTTTCTTCTTTAAAATAGGTGTTGATAACATAATTATAAATCAACAATCCGGCGAAAGTTATCATGCCTACGGTAGCCATCACCCACCAAATCTTGCCCGGGTGGTATGTATCCCATAAAACATTTTGAAGTTCGGCCGTGCTCACATGTAATTTTTCGGCCGCCTGTGCCAGAATTTCATTGCGCTTGATTCCGGGTTTATCACTTAAAACATGACCATTCTCATTCATCAATTGAATACCTTCATTGGTGTATGTAACCAGTTTTCCGGTGCTTTTGTCCACAATATCGATACCTTTGTCTTTTAAATATCTGAAAAGCAGAGTCAATTTATCCGCCTTGTTCTGATACAAATCACCCGATATAATATCCGTAAGAAAATTGGCGGCTGCAATCGGCAAGAAATAAGTTCCCATGTATAACGCCTCCTTGCCCTTGGGCGATATTTGCGCGATATAATCCGAAAATTTGGGATTGGAAGTCATTTCGCCTAAAGCGAAAATCAAAATACCCAATACCGTATAAGTGGCATTATTGGAGTAAAAAGACAAGGCAATCCCTACGATAGTAATAAAAATTCCCGTCATCATGGCATTGATCGGTTTCCATTTCAAGATAATATAGGAAACCACTATTTGGAAGACAACAATAAAAAAGGCATCCAAATTAACCATCTGCTCGGGATTGATTCCTCCTTCGCTGTTCTTCATTTGGTCGGCCAGCCAAGGCCAAAGGGAGTGAATGAAACGATAAACTTTTTCCGTATTGACCCAATCGTCGATAAAATTGGGCAATGTGTAAAACAACTGATTGAACATCAGCCAAAACCCTATCATAATAATCAACAGGAAGGTGAGTTTAAGATCTTTCAGTGCTTCCCAAATGTTTAATAACGATCGTTTTATGGTTTCGGAGGTGGACTCTTCTATTTTTTCCCTATCCGGTTCCTTAAAAAACATCAAAATAACCAAATTGAGTAAAATTGCCAATGAAGAAGAGACAAACACTGCATCCCAATCAAATTTATTTCGTAATATACCTACCAATAAAGGACCGAAAAATCCTCCGATATTCACCATCATGTAAAACAAGCCGAAACCGAATGAAGAATTGCGTTCATCGGTTGTTTTGGTTACAATAGCCGAAGCTACGGGTTTAAACATAGCGGCACCTATCGCAACCCATAAAAACACCGAAAATACCGCCCAATATACAGTGACATGCCCCATAAAAAAATAGCCGGTCATCAATATGATATATGATAAGGCCAAAGTTAATTTATAACCTATTTTATCGGCTATGGCACCCGTTATAATCGGCAGTAAGTATAAAATTCCCGTAACAATGGTTTGAATACTGCTTCGTTGAGCCGATGAAAAACCCAATTCATTGGTCAAATACAAGCCAAATACCGCGAATAATCCATACCACGCATAACGTTCCAATAATTCGAATATACTGGCAAACCAATAAGCCTTGGGAAAGGATTTAAACAAGGCTATCAATCCCATTTTCTCTTGTGTCTGTTCCATTGTTCCAAATATTTTTTATGTAACTTAAGCTTAATGAATTCCTTTCATAGCTTTGTTTAACAGCGGCGAAAGAAGCACCAATATAATTCCCGACCCCAACATCACATAGGTCAAGAAAGGATACAAGTCGATGTTTAAGCCCACATCGTGCAGTTTGTGTAAAGTGGCTTCCAAAATCCCGGCCAGATAATTGCCTGCCGCAAAACTGGCCATCCACAATCCCATCACCACCGAAACCATCTTGGCATCGGCCAATTTGGTAATCATCGATAAACCGATAGGCGAAAGCATCAACTCGCCTAAAGTCAATATTACATACACGGCCACCAACCACAACGGCGAAACCAAATGACCGGAATCGGCGCGATTTTGCGCCATGGTCATTACAAAGAATGCCACTGCACCCAGAAACAAGCCCAAAGCAAACTTAATGGACGTCCGCGGATTCAATCCGAGCCGGTCCAACCACAACCACATCACCGAAAAAATCGGCGCGAAAATCAATATGGCAAAAGGATTGATATTCTGAAACCACGAGGCGGGAATTTCAGGACCGGATGCAAAAAAACTCCAAACGGCAATGAAGGCGAAAAACAACGTTCCGTATAGTCCTATTTTGTAAAGCGGCTCAATTTTTTGTTTGAATGTTTCGTTTTCGCTATAAATGTTATTGTATATGTAAAACAATAATACCGCCAGGAAAACAAGCGCCGCAATTCCCCAATATTTCAAGGGAACGCTTTTTATGAAATCCGGCACCCAAAACGCCGGAAGAGTACGGTTGGTATTTTTGTCGGCAAACAGGTTTAAAGTTCCTCCCGCTTGTTCAAATCCGGCCCAAAAGGCAACATTAAAAAAGGCCAAAGTTATAATAACACCCATCCGGCTCCATCCCGTATTTTTACTCAACATCATAAGAATCATTCCTAATAATGCCAAGCCAAACACGCCAAACATCAAGTATTTTTTGACCGTAACGGACAACATACCGAACAGCCCCGCTTCGGAAGCAATCAATATCAACAATATCAAAACGGCCACGGGAATAAATTTACCCTTCCACGAATTTTCATCTTCGAGCCCACGGATAATGACATAAGCAATGCCTGCTACCAACAACCCGAAGCCCCAACGAACAATAACACCGGTTACCGGATCGGGGAGTGCCTTCCAAAGAAAAATAATCCCGATGGTTCCCAAAACCAATCCCACCGCATATATCACAATTTGCGCCCAATCTTTTTTTCCGAGCACCTCCGACCGGTTTCGCCCCGGTGGCAAACCTTTATCTTCCAACGTATATTCATGAAAATACAACCATAAAACTCCCAGCAGCATACCCACTCCGGCCGAAAAATAACCCCAGCCCCAAAAAACTTCTTCACCTAAATAACCGGCGATAAACGGTCCCAAAATGGCGCCCAAATTGATGCCCATATAAAAAATATTGAATGCAGAATCCTTACGCGGATCGTTATCGTCATAGAAATCTCCAACTATAGTCGAAATATTGGGCTTGAAAAATCCGTTACCGATAATCAATATGCCCAACCCGAGGTTAAAAATCGTATGGCGCAATGACATATCCCAGCTCCAAAGCTCCCCGAATGCGCTGGTAGCCAACATAAATTGACCGACGGCCATTACCAACCCGCCAATGTAAACGGTTTTTCGCTTACCCAAAAATTTATCGGCCACCCAACCGCCGATAATCGGCGTCAAATAAACCAAACCGGTAAATAAAGCATATACGGCCAAAGCCTCTTCGCGCGGCAACCCGAAACCGCCACGCACCAATTCGGCCGCCAAATACAACGTCAAAAGAGCTCGCATACCGTAGTAGGAAAACCTTTCCCACATCTCGGTTGTGAACAAGGTATATAATGCCTTGGGATGTTTTTGTTTCGTTGTTTTGTTCATGATTTATGATTTTTTTGTTTTATTTCCATTAAAAATTCCGTCATCGTTTTATATAATTGATAGCGAATTCCACCTCCGTATATGCCGTGATTTTTATCGGGATAAATCATCATCCGAAAAGTTTTTCCTTGTCTTTGTAAAGCCGAAGCCAAACGGTATGTGTTTTGAACATGCACATTGTCGTCGGCTGTGCCATGTACCAATAAAAGATCACCCTTTAAAAATTCCGCATAGGATAGCGGAGAATTGTCGTCGTAACCGTCGGGATTTTCCTGCGGTGTTTGCATATAACGCTCCGTGTATATCGTATCGTAAAACCGCCAATTGGTTACAGGCGCCACGGCTATGGCAAAATCAAACAAATCCGGCTTTTGCAAAAGGGCATTGGTTGCCATAAACCCACCGAAACTCCAACCCCAAATACCCGTTTTACTTCGATCTACATAGGGTTTGGCTTCCATTTGCCGCAAAACCGCCGTCAAATCTTCCAATTCGTATTTTCCCAGTTGCTTATAAGTAATCTGCCTGAAATCTCGTCCGCGCCCACCGGTGCCGCGTGTGTCAACCGTCACTACGATAAATCCCTTTTGAGCCAGCATCATGTGCCAATAATCATCATAGGAAAACCATCTATTGCGCACCATCTGATAGCCGGGCCCGTTATACCCGTGTATCAATAACGGATATTGCTTTTGCTTGTCAAAATCAGGCGGAAATATAATACTACCGTGCAAAACCGTTTCACCGTCGGAGGATTTAAAATCAATAAATTCCTTCGCCGGCAATTGCATATTCGCCTCTTTTTCTTTGAGTTTTTCGTTGGATTTTAAAACTTTAACGGTTTGACCGCGCAAATCTTTCAGTATATATATCAAAGGTTCCTCAACACTCTGATAGGTCAGTAAAAAATATTGAAAATCCTTGGAAAATGATGCCGACGATGTTCCTTTTTCAGGACTTAATAGACGCTTGTTTTTTCCTTTGAAATCAATCGAATATACGGCACGATTCAAAACGCCGCTTTCATTGGACTGATAGTAAATCCGGTTATTATTTTCATCCACTCCGTATAATTCGGTCACTTCCCATGTTCCACGGGTAATCTGACGTTTTATTTTACCTGTCACCGAATAATGATAAATGTGATTGTATCCGTCTTTTTCGGAAGTGCGAATGAAAGATCCGTCTTTGAGAAAAAACAATTTTTTCGTACGTTCGAAATCCAAATATTTTTCCGCTTGTTCCACCAACAATAAATGTGGCTTTTGACCGGTTTTTACCAAAAATAATTTTTCGGTATTTTGCAAACGGTTCATCGTAATAACGGCAAAATCATCCGCTTCCCTGCCCGAATGAATGAAGGGGATATACTCGTATTCACCCAAATCGACCGCCCGGGTTGTTCCCGTAACAAAATCATAAATATAAAGTGTAACCTCCGAGTTTTTTTCACCCGCTTTCGGATATTTATACGTATATTCCTCGGGATAAAGCCGGTCCTCATAAACCGGAAACGAATAAGCCGGCACTTGTGATTCGTCAAATTTCAAATAGGCCAAATAACGCCCGCTTCGGCTAACGGCATATGCCTTCACAAATCCGAATTCTTCTTCATAAACCCAGTCCGTATGGCCGTTTAGAATTTTATTTTTTTCGCCATCTTTAGTAATTTGCAAAATTTTTTTGGAAGATAAATCCTTGATATACAAATTGTTATCCTTAAAATAAACCACTTTTTTTCCATCGGGAAAAAAGGTGGGAATTTGAATCAAATCATCTTCAAACACACTGATTTTATTCTTCTTTATATCATACAAAACATACCTTTCCATTTTGGAATGCCGGTAAACCGGTTTTTGATATATCGACAGCAACATGGTTTGTTCATCAGGCGAAAACACATATTGATAAACATACCGGAGGCCGGAATGATTTTCACTCGAAAAAATAATTTCCTTGCTCCGCCCGGTACTCATGTCCAAACGTTCCAAATAAAACTTCCCGTGATCAAAGCGGGAAAAAATCATATCGTGCCGCCCGGCAAACAGGTATCCGTATAAATAATCCTGGCGAAAAGTGCCCTTTAGCCAAATATCGCTTACTGTAATTTGATATTGAGCGGATATGAAAAAAAAACACAACCCGAATAAGGATAGAAAAAAATTTCTCATGCCCAAGCATTAAAATTGCGCACAATTTAAAAAAAAAATCTCTATTACAAACGGCCGTATTTCGACATCCGGCGATTAAGGCCAAAGAAAATCAATGGCCATTATAAAGCTTTCTCAATAAAATATTTTTTTTAACTTTGTTGCGGATTTCAGTTCCGATCAAACGGATTAAAAGGGAACCGGGTGAAAATCCCGGGCTGTCCCCGCAACTGTGATCCGTGACGCTTTTGTCAAATTGCCACTGTTCGTCATTCGGAACGGGAAGGCGGCAAAAGTATGCGGTAAGCCAGGAGACCTGCTGAAATCCCTAACCCGAAAAAAACCGGTCTTCGGAGGAAAGGCCAAGGGAAAAAATGAAAAAATACGTATTAGTTTACATATCATTTTGGTTGATTCAATCCCCCCTTTTCGCTCAAAACGAAAAGACAGAAAAATTAGACACGGTTAGCGTTAATTCATCCTTTTTGATTGAACCGGAAAATATCCGCCAAAGCCTGATTCTCCATTCCGGTAAATTGGAAACTTCCGCCAATCTCAATCAAATTATCGAAAAAGAAACCCCGTTTCAATTACGTGAATACGGTGCGGGAATGGTTAGCGGAATCAGCATTCGCGGTGCTTCACCTGCACAAGTGAGTGTAATCTGGAACAACGTCCCTGTCAATTCGCCTTTGAACGGACAAACCGACCTCAACACTCTTGCGGTCAATAATGTAAACCGGATCAAAATCTACACGGGCGATGCCTCTTTTCTTTACGGAAGCGGTGCAACAGGCGGTGCCGTGTTACTCCAAAACCTGCCCGATTTCTCTTCGCATCGATCCGTGAAAATAACCCTCATCGCCGGTGACTTCGGAAAATGGCTTCCATCCGTCAAAATCGACGCGGGAAAAGGAAATTGGGCGATGAACAGCGGCTTTTCTTTCCACAGCGAAAAAAACCATTTCCAAATCGACCGTTTTCATTACACCAATTCCAATGCCGAAATTCTAAACCGCAACTTTAACCTCGGTCTTTACCGGAAATTCAAAAATAACTTACTAACATTCAATATGTTAGCATCTTCTTCCGATAGAAATTTACCCGGAACACTCCATTCCGTTTCCAACAGCAAATTGATCAATAAACATTATCGTTTCGCCTTCAACTGGAAAACAAACCGCAATAAATTTCGGCAATTATTGACAGCAGGCTATTTGTTTGAAAATTACACCTATTTTTACATCAAAGGAAAAAAACCTTCCGGACATGGCCTTGCATCCACTTTATATTTGAAAGAAAATTTTACTTGGCATTGGACACAACATCTCACCGCACATCTACGATATGAATGGCAAAGCGTGAAAGGTCAGTCCAAAAATTTCGACCCGCACGTCATCATTCGCCATTCCCTGATGCAAGAATGGTTTTTTCGTCCCGTCAATAAATTAAGCCTAACCGGCGGACTACAAATCAATATGCAACAAAAGCGAAAAAGCTTCACAAACGGATCACACGCTTCCGTAAATTATGAAATTTCAAAAAATTACGGACTGAAACTTTCCTACAACACGGGCTACCGCTTCCCTACTTTTAACGACTTATTTTGGAAACCCGGCGGTAATCCCACACTCCAACCCGAAAAAAACCACGAGTGGAATTTCCGCAACACACTGAATATCAAACAACTAAAAACAATCGTTTATCTAGATGTATTTCGAAAAAAAACCTTTGATCTCATTCGATGGCAACCCGGCAACAACGGACTTTGGCATCCCGTGAATATAGACGCAGTCAAAGGAACAGGTGCGGAATTTTCTTCAATAACCCGGATTAAACGAAATAAATGGAATATCCGATTCAAACAAATCCTTTCCTACCAAAAAATTTTAAACCTTAAAACAAAAAAATTACTCAATTATTCACCGCAATTGCTCTATAATGCTAATATCCGGATTCGATATAAACACTGGGAAACCGCTTGGCATTACCGTTTTCAAAGCCTCTATTTCACCGACCCTGACAATTTATCCGTCATGCCACCCGTTTACTTAAACGATTTGGAACTCAATTTCCGGTATAAAAATGGGTTGGCGGGTCTTCGTATCGACAATATTTTTAATGTTTACTACGAATGGATGCCGGCACATCCCATGCCCGGAAGAAAAATTAATCTCATCTTACAGATAAATTTAAACAAAAACTATAAAAACAATAAATCATGAAAACAAAAAACATCCTCACATTCCTGCTGAGCATCGGCATTTTCATTACAAGCTGTAAAAAACCCAAACCGGTTCCCCCGCGTGGTGATTACGACGGCGGATACTTCGTGCTGAACGAAGGACAATTTATGCACGACAACGCAAGTATTAGCTTCCTGAAAAAAAATTTCGAAGAAACCGAAGATAGCGTCTACTACAAAGTAAACAACGAAAATATCGGTGACATTGCTCAATCGCTTTATGCCCGCGGCGACAAAATGTATATAGTCGTTAACAATTCGAATAAAATTCTGGTAACCAAACGCTGGACCATGAAGAAAACGGCCGAAATGACCGCCTATGTCAAATCACCCCGCTATATGACCAAAATAGACAATCGCTATGCGGCATTGAGCAATTGGGGAGAAGTTTTCGACAGCAATTGGTCGCCGGTTGACGACGATTTCGTGGCCTTCGTAGACACCGACAATGACGTCATCACCGACACCTTACACGTTCACCTTGGAGCGGGCAAAATGCTCTATCAAGGCGGCAACCTCTATGTTTTAATTGCCGGATTGGGCGCTAACAACGGTGGTAACGAAGTAGCCGTCATCGATCCTGCTGCACGACAAGTAACCGGATATATCACCGTAGGCGACCGTCCTGCCGACATTGTTAAGGACGATAACGATCAACTCTGGGTGCTTTGCTCGGGTAATCCATCATGGACCGGCAATGAAACCGCCGCTACCATTTACCAAATAAATCCGGCTACCAATCAAGTGGAATCCAGCGCCTTTATTCCGGGCGGACATCCGCAATTCCTTACTTACATCGACGGAAATCTCTATACGATTATAGACAACGTATTGGTAAAACTCATTGTCAACGGCAATACCCTGCAAATCGAAACCCTCAAAGATCTTGCCAGCGCAGGCATTCAAACCCCCTATGGCATGGATTATGCCGACGAAAAATTATTTATCACCGATGCCCGTGATTATCAAAGCGCCGGAAAAGTCTTCATCTTCGATGCCCGTAATCAATTCAACAAAATCGGTGAATTTACCACAGGTTTTTTGCCCAATTCGGTATTGTTAAACGAATAATTTCCCGTAGTAACCCACTTTTTCGTAATGAAGCGGCTCAACCTTTTGAGTCGCTTTTTTTTATTATTCCTACATTTCTCATCTTTGCAAAAAATAGTTTATGACTCGTTTAAGTGTCAATATCAACAAAATCGCCACCCTTAGAAATGCCCGGGGCGGCAATTTACCCGATCCCATTCTTTTTGCTAAGAAAATCCAAAGTTTCGGCGCACATGGAATCACCGTTCATCCCCGCCCCGACGAACGGCATATTCGCTACAACGATGTGCGTGCCCTGCGCCCGGTAGTGTATACCGAACTCAACGTGGAAGGCAATCCCGTCAACCGTTTTTTGGATTTGGTCTTGGAAGTCAAACCCGATCAAGTAACCCTGGTTCCCGACGACCCGCATCAGCTCACATCCGATCACGGTTGGGATACGATCAAACACAAAAACTATTTACGCAACATCATAGAAACCCTGAAAAAAGCCGGTATTCGCACTTCCATTTTCGTAGATCCCGTCCCCGAAATGATCAAAGGCGCCGTAGAAACCGGAACCGACCGCATCGAATTATACACCGAAAGCTACGCAAGCGCTTATGCCCGTGGTCAAGCCCAAACCGCCGTGAAACCTTTTCGCGAAGCCGCCGTTCTGGCACACGAAATCGGACTGGAAATCAATGCGGGACACGATTTGAATTTGGAAAACATAGCTTACTTCGTTCAAAATGTTCCTTATGTGGAAGAAGTTTCCATCGGACATGCACTGGTGGCCGAAGCCCTATGGTTTGGCATGGAAAACGTCGTCAGAATGTATCTGGATAAATTGAAATGAAATGACATCGATAATGCACTCAAACATTATCGGTGAAGGCCGCCCTCTAGTCATTTTACACGGTTTTTTGGGCATGGGCGACAATTGGATCAGTCTTGCACGTCGTTGGGCACAAGCCGGTTTCCAAATTCACCTTCCCGATTTACGAAACCACGGAAAATCTTTTCATAGCGAAATATTCGACCTTGAAACGCTCAAAAACGATCTACAAAACTATATAGAATACCATCAATTGAAAAAACCCGTTTTGGCCGGCCATTCCTTAGGTGGAAAAATCGTTATGCTCGATGCACAAGACCTGATCAAAAACCGAAGTCGGTATATTGTGTTCGACATAGCACCACGCTTCTATCCCGTTCATCACCGTTTTATTTTCGAAGCGATAAAAAAGATTGACTTGTCATCTTACACAAGTAGGAAAAATATCGAAAAAGATTTTATTAAACTCATAGGCAATGTTGCCATAGCACGGTTTATTCTGAAAAATCTAAAAAGACAAAATACCGGAAAATGGGCATGGAAATTCAATTGGCCCGTCTTGGAAAAAAATATGGAAAAAATCGGATCGGCTATCCCCGGAAAAATTTCAAATGTCCCCATATTATTTTTACGCGGCGATAAGTCACCGTATATCAACAATCACGATTGGAATGAAATCAAAAAAATATTTCCGAAATCCGAAATAAAAACCGTTCCCGGTGCAGGCCACTGGCTCCATGCCGACAACCCCGCTTTTGTTTACCAAACCGTCCTTGACTATTTAACAAAAACAAATTAACATACCGTAACACAATTATTTAAAACAAAAAATCAGCCTGAATTCAAAGTGTTCAAAAAATCATTCAGAATGTGCTTTCATCGATTAATTACTCGAAATTTCGGTTTCACAAAAAAAATTCAAAATCCGTCTAAAATCATTATATTTGCTTGGGATTTGAAAAAAACTAAAATTATTAAGCATAATGAGAAAACTTCTATTAACCCTTATGTTAGCAACGGGACTTCACGCTTTTGCGGGAGGTTACCGGGTTGCTCTGCAAGGCGCTCGTATGTTGGGAATGGCACATGCGGGAACGGCCGTATACTCGGGACCGGAAACCGTATTTTTCAACCCTTCGGGGATGGTTTACACAACCGGAAATTATCAATTGGCATTCGGAGCCAATTTCGTGATCTCTCACGTAAAATACCAAAATGCCGAAACCTTGGCAACGGCACAAACCCAAAATCCCGTGGGAACGCCGTTTTATGTATACGCCACCTACAAAGCATCGGATAATTTATACTTAGGTGTAGGGATCTATACACCATTCGGTAGCACGGTGAAATGGGAAAAAGATTGGGCCGGTTCACATCTGGTAAACAATATTTCCCTTAAAGCCATCTATTTTCAATTATCCGCCGCATACAAAATCAACGATTATTTCAGCATAGCCGCCTCCTTCATTTCCGCCTCCGGTAGCGTTAATTTCAATAAAAATATCAACCGGTTCATGACCGATGAAGAAGGAAACCGAACCAATGTGGAACTGGAAGCCAAAAACATACCCGCAACCGGATATACCCTGGCCGCTACAATCCGTCCTTCAAATAAATTTACTTTCGGATTATCATACCGTTCCAAAGTAATCTTTAAAGCAAGATACGGAAAAGCAACCTTCAACGACCGGCCTCAATATTTCCCGGAAGCGGACGCTTTCACCGCCGAATTGCCCATGCCCGCAGAATTCGACTTGGGTATGGCTTGGAAACCCGCTAAAAAAATAACATTGGCTTTCGATTTAAATCGCACCTATTGGTCGGTTTACAAATCACTGGATATTAAATTCAACAGACTGGGTATCAGTAAGTTACCTAAAAACTGGAAAGATACTTGGACATGGAGAATCGGTGCGGAATTTCAAATAAACGACAATATTTTTGTCCGAGCCGGATACTATAAAGATTACTCCCCCATTCCCGAAACCTATTTCTCACCCGAAACACCCAGCTTGGACAGCAATAATTTCACCTTCGGATTAGGCTATCAAACCGGCAAACTCAGCATTGACCTTGCCTTCCTCTACGTAAACGGCAAAGAAAGAAACGCCAGCTACGATTATTACAAAGAAGGACTGTCAACACCTAAATTTGCCGGCGAATATGTGTCCAATGCCTTCGTGCCCGCATTCGGAATTACCTATAAACCTTAAAAAAAATAGTCATGATGAAAAAAATATATATCCTCAGCGCAATATTTTTCGGTTTCGCTTTAGTATCATGCGAGCCGGAATTTAAAAATCCCGTAGATACCGAAGCCAAAGCCAATCCCGGACAAGCCGATTTCAGCAAATATGTGGCTGTAGGAAATTCCCTATCCGCCGGATATATGAACGGCACCTTACACAAAAGCGGACAAGCCAACTCCTTCCCCAAACTCTTGGCCGACCGTATGAAAGAAGCCGGAGGCGGCGAATTTACGCAACCCTATATGGACGACGACACCAAAGATATAGGCGGAATGGTCGTGGGAAATACCGTTATTTTACAACCCAAATTAATCGTAAATGCAGGACGCGGAACCGTGGAACGAATCAACGCTACTCCTACAATACAACTACAGCCCCATCCCGGCCCCTACAATAACATGGGCGTTCCCGGTGCCAAAATCTATCACTATGTTTACAACGGCTACGGTAATTCACAAAATCTGTTGAACGGCACCGCCAATCCCTACTTTGTGCGAATGGCCTCCAATCCCAACGCAAGCGTATTGGAAGACGTTTTGGCACAACAACCGACCTTTTTCACCCTTTGGTTGGGCAATAACGATGTGCTCTGGTATGCCACTTCGGGCGGCGACGGCGTCAACCAAACCGGAAACACCGACCCAACAACATACGGACCCAACGATTTAACGGATCCGGGTTTGTTCGCCTATATATATAACCAAATCTTGCAAGCCCTTACCGCTAACGGAGCAAAAGGAGCCGTTGCCACCCTACCCGACGTGGCGTCCGTTCCTTATATGACTACCGTCCCCTACAATCCCGTTCCGCTGAACGACTCCACGGCATCAGCCCTTAATAATGCCTACGCCCAATATAACGGCGGACTTCAATTAGCTTTGCAAAACGGCTTAATAACCCAAGAAGAAGCCAGTAAACGAACAATAACCTTCCATGCCGGTAAAAACGCTCTCGTGATTGAAGACGAATCCCTCACCGATCTAAGCGCACTGGGGCTACCTTCCATTCGCCAAACAACGGAAAACGATTTGGTGGTTCTGCCCGCCGCAAGCATCATCGGTCAACCCGACCCGCTAAATAACAACTTGCTTATGGGCATCACCTCGCCCCTTGCCGATAAATGGGTACTCACCGAAACCGAAGTGGCGGAAACACGCGCGGTCACCGCACAAATGAATGCCGTCATCAGGGCATTAGCCCAACAATACGATTTGGCACTGGTAGATATGGAAGCCGCAATGAACGAATTGGTTCAAGGACTTCGATTGGACGACAACAGCATCTATACGGCAAACTACTTCAACGGATTGGCCACCATGCCCAATTTATTCTTCTCACTCGACGGCGTTCATCCCAATACCAAAGGATACGTTATTCTGGCCAACAAATTTATCGATGCAATCAACGAAAAATACGGCTCCACATTACGTAAATACGACCCCGGATACTTCGATGCCAATATTACCATTCTAAACAAAAATTAATCCCGGCTAACAAAGCAAATCGAAAGCCCGCTCATGCATTGTGCGGGCTTTTCTTATCTTTGCCGTATGAAAATAATATTACGCTATTTGATTGTAGTATTATCCCTTATTATCGCCAACCGTATTTTCAGCGGCGTTTATTTCACGGGTTTTCGTAATGTTCTGCTTTTCGCGTTGATACTTTCCGTCATGAATACATTTGTTCGACCCGTTCTATTTTTACTTACCATCCCGGTTACAATAATCACCCTCGGCATTTTTTTACTTTTTTTGAATGCCGTCATTATCCTTTGGGCCGCCGAAATCACTCCGGGAATTCATATCGAAAATTTTTGGACGGGGTTTTGGTTCTCCATTATATATAGCCTTATAAGCCTGATACTCAATATGATATTTATCAAAGAAATCCAAGTGAAAATACACATCGAAAAAAAGAAATAAGAACCGCATAAGATTTGGTTTTTAATAAATAAAATTCTAATTTTGCGCCGGTTTTTGGAACCTCTGGCGAAGGTCGTGAATGTTCCTCTAACCCGAACTAAAAAAACTAAAGCCATGGACGAATTAATTCGTTACGTTAACGACCAATTGGTGGAAAAAAAAGATTTCCCGCATTTCGACGCAGGCGATACCATAACGGTTTACTACGAAATCAAGGAAGGAAACAAAACACGAACACAGTTTTTCCGCGGCGTCGTCATTCAACGACGCGGAAACGGTGCCACCGAAACCTTTACCGTTAGAAAAATGTCCGGCGACATCGGCGTGGAACGTATATTCCCCATCAACATGCCTTCCATTCAGAAAATCGAAGTGAACAAACACGGTAAAGTGCGTCGAGGTCGTATTTTCTATTTCCGCAAATTACGTGGAAAGAAAGCCCGTATCAAAGAAAAGATCTCCTTCAAGAAAAAGGAAAACTAAAAATGAAAAATCCGGTCGTTTCGACCGGATTTTTATTTTTTTTATCGACAAAAGCCAAAATTGATTTTAATTGAACAATAAAAATTCCAAAAATCCTTGTTCGATTAAAAATCTTTCAATATTTTTGTAACACTTAATCAAAAGAAAAAAATCAATGAAAAAAATTAAAGTTATTAATCCGGTTGTAGAATTGGACGGCGACGAAATGACCCGGATTATTTGGCATTATATCAAAGAACAACTCATTTTGCCTTATTTGGATTTACCCGTCGTTTATTTTGATTTAAGTATTCAAAACCGCGATGCCACCGACGATCAGGTAACCGTTGAAGCCGCCCATGCCATCAAAAAATATAACGTCGGAATTAAATGTGCGACTATCACACCCGACGAGGCGCGTGTAGAGGAATTCGGATTGAAAAAAATGTGGAAATCGCCTAACGGGACCATCCGAAATATTTTAGGCGGAACCGTATTTCGTGCACCTATTATTATTAGTAATATCCCCCGTTATGTTCCCGGATGGACAAAGCCGATTATTATCGGTCGACATGCCCACGGCGATCAATACAAAGCTACGGACATCGTCACCAAAGGCAAAGGAAAACTCAAATTGGTCTTTGAACCCGAAAACGGCGAAAAACAAGAATTCGAAGTATATGAATTCCAAGGAGACGGCGTGGCCATGGCTATGTATAACACAGACGAAAGCATCGAAGGATTTGCCCGTGCTTCGTTCAACCGTGCCTTGGATTTAAACTATCCGCTTTACCTTTCCACCAAAAACACCATTCTGAAAGCTTATGACGGTCGTTTTAAAGATATTTTCCAAGAGATTTACGAAAAAGAATTTAAACAAAAATTCGAAAAAGCCGGCATTTGGTATGAGCACCGGTTGATTGACGATATGGTTGCTTATGCACTTAAATCGAACGGCGGATTTGTTTGGGCAACCAAAAACTACGACGGCGACGTCCAATCGGACGTGGTGGCTCAAGGTTTCGGTTCATTGGGTCTAATGACTTCGGCACTCATCACACCCGACGGCAAAACCCTCGAAGCCGAAGCCGCTCACGGAACCGTAACACGACATTACAGACGTTGGCAAAAAGGCGAAGAAACTTCCACCAACCCCATAGCGTCCATTTTTGCGTGGACAACCGGATTACGTCATCGCGGCAAGTTGGACAATAACGAAAAATTGATTAACTTTACAAAACTATTAGAGGAAGTTGTAATCAAAACCGTAGAAAGCGGTAAAATGACCAAAGATTTAGCGTTGCTTATCCACAAAGAAAACTTAAAACGCGAGCACTACCTCAATACAGAAGAGTTCTTAGAAACGCTCAAAAATAATCTTGATCAGCGCCTTAGCGCTTTTTAGGAGGTTTCATAGCTTTGTTTTGGGGACCGTCTCCTCTTTGGAAGGAGACGGTTTTCTTTTTGCGTGAAAAACTCTTCGGTCGCTACGGCTGCTAAACCCATATTAACAATAATGACATATAGTTATGAAAACCGAAGAAGATTTACTTCCCGATGCAAAAATTTCCGAAAATATGATCCAACAAATCGTCCGTGGTAATATCGCCGGTAATTTCTCCCAAATAATTTAAGGCATCACGCAAATCAACCGCCAATAAATCTCCGCTCAATCCCGCATCCAAACCCGACTCAACTTGCTCAATGGCTTCCAATGCTTTACGCAAAGCCTCCCAATGCCGAACATTGGTAACCACCGTTTGACCGGCAGCCAAATCCCCCGTTTCCACAAGATTTACCAAAAATTCCTTCAGGGGTTCAAGCCCTGTTTTTTGTTTAGCCGAAACGGTAAAAACCGGAATTTCTTCATTTTGTATTATGTCCGCCGTTTTTTTCAACCGCGAAGCATCAATTAAATCGGACTTATTGAGCAAAACAATCCACCGCGCATCCGGATAACGGCTTTTCATCTTCTTGATTTCGTTTAGCAATTCCATTTCGCCATCATTGCGAACAATGTCGATTAAGTATAAAATCACCCGGGCATGCTTCATTTTTTCAAAAGTCCGCTCAATTCCCATCTTTTCAATCAAATCTCCGGTTTGACGAATACCTGCCGTATCGATAAACCGGAATTTGATACCGTTCAATATCAATTCGTCTTCAATGGCATCACGCGTTGTACCAGGAATTTCGGTAACAATGGCTTTTTCTTCGTTAAGCAAAGCGTTCAATAAAGTGGATTTACCCGCATTGGGCGGACCTGTAATTGCCACCGGAATACCGTTTTTTATTGCATTTCCGGTCTTGAAACTATCGATCAACCTCCGAAGAACCGTTTTCATTTCATCGATCAATTTCTTCAAATCATCCCGCTTGGCAAATTCCACATCTTCTTCGGCAAAATCCAATTCCAATTCTATAAGCGACGCAAATTCCACCAAACGTGAACGAAGTGCTTTCAGTTCCTTGGAAAATCCGCCCCGCAATTGTTGCAACGCCGCTTTATGCGCCCACTTATTGTCGGCGGCTATCAAATCCGCTATCGCTTCGGCCTGCGCCAAATCCATCTTTCCGTTAATAAAAGCACGCAAAGTAAATTCGCCCGGACCGGCCATACGAACATTATTCCGCAAAAACCACTCCAATACTCGTTTTTGAATATAAGGCGAAGCGTGAACCGAAATCTCAACGGCATTTTCTCCCGTATAGGACCTGGGCGCCTTAAAAACACTCACCAAAACTTCATCGATCAACTCATCACCGTCATACAACAATCCGAAATGTATGGTATGCCCTTCAACCTCGCGCAATGGTTTACCCGAAAGACTTCTGAAAAATCGATCCGTTATTTCAATCACATCCTTCCCCGATAGACGAAAAACAGCTATGGCACCCATACCGGACGGCGTTGCCAAAGCTATAATATTATCTTGCATTTTCATACCACAAAATTAAGCATAAATTCCCTGATCTTTATTTATAAAAATCTTATCTTGCTGCAAAAAAAATGTCGGTGGAAATAATAGACATGCTGGGAAGAAACCTAATCCTTCCTCATCCGGCCAAGCGCATCGTCTCGCTCTTTCCTTCACAAACTTACTTGCTTTGGTCTTTAGGATTAGACCGTGAAGTGCTAGGCATTACGCGCTTTTGCAAATATCCTTCCGAATGGAAACAATCCAAAAAACGTGTGGGAGGAACCAAAGACTTTCATTTCGAACGAATAGCCGCACTCAATCCCGATCTGATTTTGGCCAATAAAGAAGAAAATACCAAAGAAGGCGTGGAAAAACTCGCCCGGATATTCCCCGTTTATGTCTCGGAAGTAATTAGCGAACAAGATAATATCCGGTGGATCCGCGATATCGGTATTTTAACGGGTAAGGAACGGAATGCACAACAAATTATCGACCGGCTGAATGCACAATTCCAAATTCACAAAAAAAACATAAAACCGTTAAAAACCGCCTATTTCATCTGGAAAGACCCTTATATGTTAGCCGGGAAAAATACCTTTATCGATACTATGCTTTCCCTAAACGGATTTGAAAATATAGCACTTGAAAACGAAGCCCGGTATCCCGCATTATCATTGGATACCATAGCCGAACGTAATCCGCAGCTTATTCTTTTGGCCTCGGAACCATATCCGTTCAAAGAAAAACACCGGCTGGAAATACAAAAATTTTTTCCCCGTTCCTTGATTTTGAATGTTTCGGGAGAACCTTTCACTTGGTTCGGTTCCTATCCCTTGACAGCCTTCGATTATTTTTCGGAAATTCGCAAAAAAATCAATCATGCACTCCAAGGAAGAAAAACTTAAAGCATTCGGTCGATTGCTGGACATCATGGACGACCTACGAAAAGGTTGTCCATGGGACAGAAAACAAACTTTCCACAGCCTTCGACACTTGACCATCGAAGAAGTCTATGAACTCTCCGACGCCATACTGGACAAAAATTACGAAGGCATCATGGAAGAAGCCGGCGATATTATGCTTCATTTGGTTTTTTACGGAAAACTCGGCGAAGAAATCGGGAAATTCGACGTGGCAGATATCGCCAATCACATCTCCGATAAACTTATTAAACGCCATCCTCACATTTATGGCGAACTGAAAGTTTACGACGCCGAAGAAGTCAAAAAAAATTGGGAAAAACTCAAAATGAAAGAAGGAAAAAAATCCGTTTTGTCCGGTGTTCCCCGTTCTTTACCCGCTATGATCAAAGCCATGCGCATGCAAGAAAAAGCCGCCGGTGTGGGTTTTGATTGGAAAAATCCCGATGATGTTTGGAAAAAAGTCAAGGAAGAAGAAAAAGAATTGCTCGAAGCGGTACACAGACAAGATCAAAAAGCTACGGAAGAAGAATTCGGTGACTTGCTCTTTTCATTGATAAATTATGCGCGCTTTATCGGGGTTAACCCTGAAACCGCTTTGGAAAAAACCAATAAAAAATTCAAAAAACGATTTGAAAAAATCGAAGCGAAAGCCGAAGCGCAAGGCAAAAAAATTCATGAGTTGAGCCTTGAAGAAATGGACCGGATTTGGAACGAACAAAAGAATTAAACCCGGATTTCTTTCCCGTCAATTTATTTCAACAACCGGATATTTCAAGCTTTTCTACATTTCACTTCAAATATTGCAAAAATTGCTTCCTTGGAATTAATTGTGCACCCATAGAATTCATGTGGGGCGTATAAACCTGTGCATCAATGATGCGATATCCGTAATCTCCGGCCGTACGACACAAATAAATCAGTGCCGCTTTGGAAACATTAGCTTCGATATGGAACATGCTTTCTCCCGAAAACACGCCGTTTTTTAAATCCACACCATACAATCCGCCTACCAATCGCCCCGCACTGTTCCATACTTCATACGATACGGCCAATCCGTTGCGGTGCAATTCCGAGTATGCTTCACGCATTTCTTGTGTTATCCACGTCCCCCGTTGTCCTTTGCGCGATACTTTTGCACAGGAATCAATTACTTGATCGAATGCCATATTGCGTGTGAATCGGTAATCGTTATGTTTGCGAAACCATTGCCGCATACTTTTACTGATTTTTACCTTGTCCGGAAATAACACCATCCGCGGATCGGGCGACCACCACATGACCGGATCGCCTTCGGAAAACCATGGAAAAATCCCCTTGGAATACGCTTCAATCAAACGCTTCAAAGTCAAACGTCCGCCTATAGCCAACAACCCGTTTTCATCCGCAAAAACCGGCTCGGGTAAGGGCATACGGTCATCCGTCAGAAAGAACATCCTTAATGGATTTTAAAATGCGTTCCAATTTATCCACCGATTGCACCGGTGCAAAAGCCAATTTTAATGTATTTCCCTCCTGCTTGACAATACCATCGGCGAATTGTTCACGAACAAAAACAAGTAATTTCATCGCCATTTCAGGCTTCCCGCCATAAAAAATTTCCGAAGCCAACAACTGCAATCGATTTTTTTTCCAAATTAATTTTTCCATTCCGATGGCGGCCGCCAAAATTCGCAATTGCATGGCTCTAATCAAATCTTTAACTACCACCGGCACAGGTCCGAAGCGGTCCTCCATTTCTTGCGCAATCTCATTAATTTCCGCACCGGTTTCCGCTTCATTAAGACGCATATAAAAATGCAAACGCTCCTTGCGCGAAGAAATATAATCATCGGGTATAAACCATTCGCGGTCGGTATCCCAAGTCACTTCAAATACCGGCAGCGCTTGATTAGTCATTTCATCTTCGGCCGGAAATTCCCGGCGCAATTCGTCTACGGCTTCCTGCATTATTTTTCGATACATTTCAAAACCCATCTCTTCGATAAAACCGCTCTGTTCCGCTCCCAGCAAATCACCCGCACCTCTGATTTCCAAATCGCGTAAAGCGATTTCGAATCCGCTTCCCAGAGCTGTGTATGCCTCCAATGTTTGCATTCGTTTTTGGGCTTCGGCAGTGAGTGTTTCGGGCGAAGGAATAACAAAATAACAATATGCCTTGCGGTTGGAACGCCCTACCCTGCCGCGTAATTGATGCAAATCCGCCAACCCGAATTGATGCGCATTGTGAACAATCATCGTATTGGCATTGGGCACATCCAAGCCGCTTTCAATAATCGCAGTGGAAACCAAAATATCGTATTTTCCCCCGGCAAAATCCAACATAATTCTTTCCAATTTTCTTCCTTCGGTTTTTCCGTGTGCCACCGCTATGCGCGCTTCGGGCAACCAAAGCTTAATCATCGCCGCCATCTCGTCGATATGCTCGATTCGATTATGTACAAAAAACACTTGTCCACCACGCTCCAATTCCTTTTGCATGGCTTCCTTCAATATCCGTGCATCAAAACCGGTCACTTTCGTCTCAACGGGATAACGATTGGGAGGCGGCGTATTGATTACCGACAAATCGCGCTCTCCCATCAATGAAAATTGCAAGGTGCGCGGAATCGGAGTGGCTGTTAATGTCAAAACATCGATATTCTTTTTCAAATTTTTGATTTTCTCTTTCACATTCACGCCGAATTTTTGCTCTTCATCTATAATTAACAAGCCCAAATCCTTAAATTTAACGGAATCGCTCACCAACGCATGCGTTCCGATAATGATATCGATTTTACCTTCCTCCAGTTCTCTCAATATTCGCTTGCGATCCGCCGCCGTTCTGAAACGATTGATGTAGTCCACCGAAACCGGAAAATTTTTCAACCGCTCCGAAAAAGTCCGGTAATGCTGATAAGCCAAAACGGTCGTAGGCACCAAAACCGCCGTTTGTTTGCCGTTATCCGCCGCTTTAAATGCCGCTCTCAACGCCACTTCTGTCTTCCCGAAACCCACATCGCCACACACCAATCGATCCATCGGTTCGGGACGTTCCATATCTTTCTTGACGGCTCTTATCGCCTCCGCCTGATCCGGTGTTTCCCGATAGGGAAACGACGACTCGAGTTCCAATTGCATCAATGAATCCGAAGCAAAAGCAAATCCCTGTTGTTGCTTTCGTTCGGCATACAATCTCATCAAATCGAAGGCTAACTTCTTGATTTTTTTCTTGGTGCGCTCTTTGGTTCTACGCCATAATGCCGAACCCAATTTATGTAATCGCGGTGGTTTTCCGCTTTCGCTCTTGTATTTCGTCAATTTATACAATGCATGAACACCGACATACAAAATATCATCATTCTTAAAACGCAATTTAATGGCTTCCACCGTTCTTCCCTCCTTCACGATTTTTACCAACCCTTCGTAAATTCCTATTCCGTAGTCCGTGTGAACGATAAAATCACCCTTGTGCCAGTCATTATAACTTTGCAAAACCAAACGTTGTTTTTGGCGCTTGATCTTATTCGGTTTTTCGGGTAAAGGACGATTAAAAACAGTGTGTTCCGGGTAAAACGCAAATCCGAGTTCGGGGCATTTGAATCCTTCGCTCAAAGTCTTAGGTAAAATGACGGGTAAAGAATCGAATTCGGTTTCTTCAAAAATAGCTTTCAACCTATTCCGTTGCGCCGCATCTTCTATGCCGATATAAACCTTAAAACCTCTTTTCAAATCCCGCCTTACTTCATCTATAAAATCTTTTAAGCGCTTGAAATAAGGAACACGTTCAACCGGCGTACGAAAACCCTCGACTTGCTGAAATGAAGGCGATAATAAGACAAAATTTCTCAAAACCTCCATCGTAAAAGAAATATCGAAAAAAGATTTCTCCGATTTGCTTCCCAAAACGAAAGCGAATCTCGACAAGGCATCAAAAGAAGCACTATAAATCAACGAACTTTTTGGAAAAATCTTATATAAATTCGTCAGCGCCTTTTCCGTATCCGGCTTTGCTACTATTTCCGCTTCGTTTAATTCACCCTCCGTAAGTTGCGATTCAATATCAAAATACCGTATTTGTTTCACCGTATCATCATCAAAAACAATTCGAACCGGTTTTGTATCACCAAAAGAAAAAATATCGACAACAGCTCCCGATCTTGCAAACTCACCCGGCGCCGTAACCAAATCGGTCTTTTCAAAATCCAAATCAAACAACCATTCGACCAAAAAATCCGGATCGATCGTTTCGCTTTTTTTTATATGAAATCGACGATCATTCATGGCTTCGGCTGAAGGAATTTTTTCCAAAAATGCCATGGGATAAGTTATTAAAATATAAGCGCCTTTTTCTTTTTCCAACGCATTCAATATCTGCCATCTGATTTGCGATTCATAAATGTCTTCCGCTAATTTTCCTCCGCTTTCCCCGAACCCGGAAGGAAGAAAAAAAACCGGAAAATCACTCACCGCCCGAAAATCGTCCGCTATCAACTTCGCCTCTTCTTTGTCGACAGCAATAAAAACCAACGGACGTCCGACCCGCTTGACTAAATCGTTTGCAAACAGTGCATGTGCCGGCAAAGCGGATATTTGCCAAGCCCATCGTTTTTTGTCCGGAAATTTTTTTAGGAATTCACGCCAAACCTTGTGTCGTAATAAATCCGGAAATGTTTCTAACATTCCCATTTAACATTTTCATTCGGTTTTAAACCACCCCCAAAACATGCTTCAAATCGTCAATCATATTCTCCCACAAAAGTGCCGTTTCCTCTTCATCATCTTCCGAAAAATCCGTTACTATTAATGAGGTATCTTTGGTCAATTCATCAATCATTATACGAAAATCTGTATAATAACCCGTTTCGTTTCCTTCTTCGTCCAGCCATTGAAAACGAACACGCTCATTTTTTTTATTGCGATCCAATTTGGCGCGCTCTTTCGTATCCGTCCATATAAAAATATAATTACCCCCGCGAAAAATAACATCATCGGCAAACCATTGCGACAATGCGGAAGGCGAAGTTAAATATTGATACAACATCGCAGGAGATACTTTAATCAAAAATTCAAATTGGTACTTTTTCTTCTTGGACATATAACGACTTTAAATTTTGAGCAAAGTAATGAATTTTTTTAATCATCACAAAAACCACGATTCAATTCAAATCCAATTTCGATACTTTTCCGTTCAAATCGACCCACAAAGGAATAATTTCCGCTTCAGGTTTCCATTGGTTCACATTTTCAACGGCAATTTTCATTTGCGCCCATTGCTTTTCCCGGCTAACGGGATTGCCGGCACAATCGTCATGTGCCACTAAAAAAATCCTTTTCGACCCATGCAATCGCATCGAAATATCCAAACGCTTTTTGATATTTTTGATAATTTCATTCGGTTGATTTTCACTTAAAATCTTAACCGGACCCGGTTCCGTTATGGTATCGGGATAAGTTTTCCCGTAATGCTTTGCAATCCATTCCAATACGGGCAATTGTATGCGTCCGTCCATGCATGTTATAACCGTTGTGAAGGCCGTTTTCTTCTTCATTTATTATCATTTTAAGGTAATCGAATTCCGATAAAATTGCGATACAATTCCACCGCCTGACGATCCGACATGCCCGCAATATACATCACCACATCCAAAATTTTCAAGTATGCATCCTCATTTTGACGATAGGCAGGCGGAATCAGCAAGTAGTATTGTTTGTTTTGTTCACTATCAAAAACAGCATCCAAAAATTTTTCCAAGAGAAACGGAATAACCGTTTTTCCCGTTGCTTCTTTTTTAAGCACCAATTCGTTATGGTATAATTTTTCCAAGCTTTCACGAGCAATTTCATTCAAAGTTTCCAAATATTCATCCGGCAAATCCTTCCATAATGAACGATCGTATTTTCCATGACGTATATCCGCTTCGTTTTCCACAAATATCCGTGATAACGAACTTATCAAAATATGGATTACATGCGCGCGCAGATAGGCAATTTTTTGTTTTTCATCGGAAATGGAATGATAATCGTTCATTTGTTTTTTCGAGAGGCGCGCAAGGGCTTGAAATTTTTCTTCAATCGATCGAAAAGCTATGATTTTCAAATGATAACCGTCTTCATAATCGATGATATTATAGCAGATATCGTCGGCGGCTTCGGTCAGAAAAGCCAATGGATAACGTTTCCAAGCCAAGCCACCGGCATGATGTTGTTCAATCAAATTGAGCGCTTCGGCCAGTGATTTAAATACGCTTTTTTCCGCTTGAAAAAAGCCGTATTTCTTTAAGCTCACTTTTCGCTCATGCTTACGCGCAGGCAAAACCTCCTTCGGATACTTAACGAATGCGCCGTAGGTTGCGAGATTCAAGCGTAAACCGCCTTTGATTTGACTTCTCGGATCGACAGTGGTAGCCAAAATACGAAATCCCGCCGCATTTCCCTCAAAATTTTGCAAGTCGGCTATTTGTTTTTCGGTCAAATTTTGCAAATATTTTTGTGCCTTCGGCGATTTAAAAAAAACGGAAATAGCCTCTTCGCCTTGATGTCCGAAAGGCGGATTGCCGATATCATGAGCCAGAGCAGCGGCAGAAACAATATAACTGAAATCATCGGCGGATAAGCCTGTTTCCCGTTGCAAGTCGGGATATTTTTTTAAAATCTCCATACCGGCCAAAAATCCCAACGACCGGCCAACGGAAGCGGTTTCCAAGCTGTGGGTCAGCCGGTTACGGATTTCCTCGGACCCGGGAATGGGAAAAACCTGCGTTTTATTTTGCAAACGGCGAAAAGCATCAAAAAAAATAATCCGGTCATAATCCCGCTGAAAAACCGTTCTTCCCTTTTGCCCGGGATTTTCATTCTTCCCCAATCGACGAGAAGCATTGATCAAATAATCTTTCCATGAAGGCATAAGCAATTATGTTTGAATAATTCCCGGATTAAATTCTTCCTCAATAGGTCTGTGGTTCGCCGTTTGGATGCCTTCCGAAATCCATTGTCGCGTTTCCAAAGGGTCAATCACCGCATCCACCCACAGGCGCGCCGCGGCGTAGTAGGGCGATATTTGTTCGTCGTATTTGCGTTGGATTTCTTCCAAAAGTTTCTTTTTGGTTTCCGGGTCGATGGTTTTGCCTTGCTTTTTAAGGCGCGCTTCTTCGATTTGAAGCAACACCTTGGACGCCGACGCGCCGCTCATTACGGCGATTTCGGCCGAAGGCCAGGCCACCA
>JAMONV010000037.1 GCA_027066365.1 Flavobacteriales bacterium | reverse complement strand
AAAATTTATATCTTTGCTCATGTCTTTGATTTTTATTGTAACACAAAGATACAAGCGGAGTTTGAATTTTCTCAGCTCCGCTTGTTTTTTGATATAGATTCTGATTTTTTATCGGACAACAATGATTAAAATTATTATCTTTGCCGAAAATTTAGCGCCATGAATAAATTAGCGGTTGTTTTTTTAATTTTAGTAGGTTTTTTCGGGGTTTCATGTAGCCAAGGGGCATCAAAAGAAAGCGGAGGCGAAAACAATCAAAACCAAGCCGAAAGTATAGTGGAACAAAACCGCAAGAACGATAGTTTGGTGGAAGTGGACCACGTTCACAGCGCGAGTGATATTCCGGTACTTACTCCCGAGCAAAAACAAGCCTATATCGATAAAGCCAAAAAAGTCGCCAAAAATGCATTTGATATTTTTTCGGGGCATTTGAATCGTTTGTTCAAAGAAAAACATCCGGCAGAAGCATTGGCTTATTGTCATGATAACGCCTTGAAAATCACCGATAGTTTATCCCGAGCATACAATGTGCAAGTCAAAAGAACTTCTTTCAGGATAAGAAATTCCAAAAACAAACCCACGGCACAGGAAGAAAAGGTCATGGAAATATACCGGGAACAAATTCATAAAAACCTGAGTCCCAAGCCCTATATGCACTATGATGTTTACGGCAAACCCCACGTGTATATTCCGATTATGGTGCAAGAGAAATGTTTGATGTGCCACGGAGATCCCAACAAGGATATTCCCGAAGTAATCAATCGAAAATTAGCCGAATTATATCCCGGCGACAAGGCCATCTTTTTCAAAAAAGGCGATTTGCGCGGTATATGGTCGATAACTTTCCCGAAAAAAAAGCAAGCGAATTAAAATATTTCCTATATTTGCAAACAAATTAACTTCAAAAAACACAAGCACCTATGAAAAAATTCATTCTCGCATTCGTAGCCCTTTTCGCCCTCAGCTTGGTTTCCTGCGGCGGAGGAAGTGAAAACAAAGAAGCTGCCGGTGATACGCAACAAGCCGTAGAAAAAAAAGCGGAAGAAACACAAAAAGCCACCGAACAAAAGGCTGAAGAAACCCAAGAATCCGCTCAGGCACAACCCAGCGGAAAAGACGGAAAAACTTTGACTTTGGAAAACGGTTGCACCGCTTGCCACAAAGAAACCGAAAAAAGTGTAGGACCTTCCTATAAAGAAGTAGCCGCCGCTTATGCCGGAAAAGAAGACCAATTGTTTAATTTCCTGAAAGGTAAAGGCGAAGCCATCGTTGATCCCGCTCAATTTTCGGTGATGCAACCCAACTTGGAAATCACCAAAAAAATGGCGGATGACGATGTGAAAGCTATTGTGAAATACATTATGAGCTTGAAATAATCATTGGACAACAACGGTGTGAAAGCGGCTCTATTGCAGGGTCGCTTTTTTTTATTAATTTTGCTCAACAAAAAAACTAACAAAAATGAAAAGATTTGTAGCTATTGCACTACTCTTGTTAATAAGTTTTAAATCATCCGCTCAAGAAGAAAAAACCGAAAACGTCTGGAAAAAAGGCGGCCATTTCGGTTTGATTTTTACGCAAACCAGTTTTAAAAATTGGACCAAAGGCGGTCAGGATGCGTTGGCGGGAAATTTGAAAATCAATTATGATATTAATTACAAAGACCAAAAACAAACTTGGGATAATAAGTTTTATTTCGGTTACGGACTGACCCGCATTGAAGATTTGACCAAAAAAACCGATGACAATTTTGAATTCAACTCCATTTACGGACGTAATCTGAAAAAATACTGGAAGTTTTCCTTTTATGCCAACCTGAAAACCCAATTAACTACCGGATACGAATACGGCGATACGACCAAGACTAAAATTTCCAATTTCTTTGCGCCAGCATTTATTTCCGCTGGCCCCGGATTACTCTATAAGCGAAGCGAAAATTTTTATATCAATTTTGCCCCGATCACTTCACGATTAATTGTCGTCACCGACCCGGATTTGAATGCTACCGGAGCATTCGGGGTCGATCCCGGTAAAAGTTTGCGCTATGAACTCGGGATGAATTACCAAATGTTTTTTAAATTCGATCTGATGAAGAATATTACGGTTGAAAACATGTTCAATGCTTTTAGCAATTATCTTGACAAACCGCAAAATGTAGATATTGATAATCTCTTAACCTTGCGTATGAAAATCAATAAATATTTGTCCGCTAACTTTTCTTTGCATACCTTGTATGATGACAATACGTTGCCCAAGGTCCAGTATTCGCAATTATTCGGTCTGGAATTCGGTTTGGATTTGAAATAAAATCGAAAATTTAGGATGCCATAAACCAGTCTTTTCTTAGGGCCGGTTTTTTTATTGCGGTTCGTCGAGGAGAGGCGGTGACCAAGGAAGCCTTTTACACCGTTTCGGGCGTTCGTCCCGACCGCACGCGTGAGGTATTGGCCATAGTAAACAAACCTACCGAAAGTGCCGAAGGCTGGCGGGATATATTCAGGGAATTAA
>JAMONV010000036.1 GCA_027066365.1 Flavobacteriales bacterium | reverse complement strand
ATTAAAAAATTAAAAAATCGACTTTTAAAGTACCTACATGAGATCTTTTTGATCAAAAAACAACTTTTAACTCTGACAGCCTAATCTTAAAAAAGAAAAAGGGGCTGACTTGAAAGACAGCCCCTTTTTTTTTACAAGGAGCATTTGTTTCGTGCTTTTTCCCTAACTTTATATCATGAAACCGCAAGTGAAAATTATCGAGTGTCCGCGGGATGCCATGCAGGGCATTAAGCATTTTATTGAAACGGATCGCAAGGTTCGTTATATCAATAGTTTGTTGCGCGTGGGTTTCGATACGGTGGATTTCGGAAGTTTTGTTTCGCCTAAGGCTATTCCTCAAATGCGGGATACGGCGGAAGTGGTTGGGCGATTGGATATGCGCCGGATGTCAAGTAAACTGTTGGCTATTATCGCTAATGTGCGCGGTGCGCGCGATGCCGCCGGTTTTTCGCAAATTCGTTATTTGGGTTATCCGTTTTCGGTTTCCGAAATTTTTCAAATGCGTAATACGGCCAAGACCATTGCCGAATCGGTGGAAGTTTTGAAGGAAATTCTTAGCATAGCTAATGAAGCCGGCAAGGAAACCGTTGTTTATCTATCCATGGGATTCGGTAATCCTTACGGTGAACCGTGGTCGCCGGAGTTGGTTGCCGGATGGGTGGAAAAACTTCATGATATGGGTGTGCGGATTATGTCTTTGTCCGATACGATAGGAGCGGCTCAACCGGAAACGATCGATTATTTGTTCCGTCATTTGATTCCGCTTTATCCCGATGTGGAGTTCGGTGCACATTTGCATACACATCCGGTTAATTGGTATGAAAAGGTGGATGCGGCATATAAGGCGGGATGCCGCCGGTTTGACAGTGCTATTCGCGGATTTGGCGGATGCCCTATGGCCAAAGACGAGCTGACGGGTAATTTGCCGACGGAAAAACTGTTAAATTATTTTGCCCGGAACGGAATCGAAACGGGGCTTAACATGAATGCTTTTGAAAATGCTTATAACGAAGCATTGAAGGTTTTTGCCCGTCCCGGCGAAAAAAATATTTTTATTGACGGTTAACCGGGGTGGTTTTAGCAATAAATTGACAGAAGATTGCTATAGATTTTTTCGTATAAAGGTTTCGGCTTTCAGTGTTGCGTCTATGGTGTCGGGTGTGTTGAATGGGTGAGAACTGTTGGGGTAGAAATAATATTCGTTGGTGACGGAAAAACTGTCTAAACGTGCATGCAGTCGTTCTCCTTGGGAATAAGGAACCAGTGTATCTTGGCCGGCGTAAAAGAGAATGGTGGCGGGAGATTGTGCGTCAATCCATGAATAAGGACTAACGGAGGCATAGTAGTTTTCGTTTCCAATGTACGGGATACCGAAAATGTATTCAATGCCGCTAAAAATCCGTTTCCAATGCCCGGGCGTATGATATTGGGGGTCGTTGAAATCCACAGGACCGACAAAATTCACCAGCACTTTTATGTTATGATCAATGTTGTAGCGATATGCATATATAGCAGTGATATGTCCGCCCGAACTCATTCCCATTAGTCCTATACGGTCGGCTTTCAGGTGAAAGATTTCTTTTGTTTTTTCAATGGCGAGCGCAATATCGTCGGTTTGCATTGGAACGGGTGGCGCGTTGGTGCTGTCCAAACGATAATTGATGTTGATTAATGCGTAGCGTTCAAAGTTTCTCATCCGTTCGAACCGAGGGGAAAAATCTGATTTGTCGTGGCCGATCCAGTTTCCGCCGTGCACCATAACAATCAATGGTATGGTGTCGCGGAGGCCGAAGGAAACATAGACGTCCATGGTTTGTTGGAGGTGATTTCCGTAGGAAAAATTGTAGTGTAGTTCCGCGGTTTCGGGTTGGGTTCCGTCATGGGTTTCGGTGTGTTTTTTACATTGGGAAAGGATTATGAATCCTAAGGTTGCCGGAATGATCCGAAGCCGTTCATCATACATTATTCGTTACTGAGCAGGCGAAGGATTTCTTTTTGTTCTTTTTCGGGCAGGAATTTGAGGGCGTTTTCAATGATTTTTTTTGTATAGCTATTATCGGTTTGTGCCCAATGTTTGAGGAATTCGGTGGTTTTTTCGGGGTTTTTTTTAGATATTTCGCGCAATGCCCATGCAACAGTTTGGCTTGTTTTTGTGTCGTGTTCTTCCATTCCTTTGCTAATGAATCGTAATGCACTGTTTATTTCTCCTTTCGGTGACCGGATGTATGCCGGGATGCACGACATGGCCATTTGGCGTTTGAGCGGGTCATTGCTTTCGACCCAGCGGTTGAGGATAATGAAGAGTTCCGTAGGGTTGTTGATGACCATTTGGGCGATTAGGCGCATGGCCATTTGAAGAGAAATTTTCCAATTTTGAATGTCGTCGGCCAGATCGAGCAGGAATTCTTTTACTTGGCCGGGATATTTTTCGGCTAGATAAGATAATGCATTAATAGCCAAAAGTCTTTCTTGAACGGTTTCGTAGCGCCACATTTGCTTGAGTAGGTTGAATTTATCCGTTTTATTTTCAATGAGTTGCCCCAATTCTTTTCCGATAAGATGCAAGCGTGCCGTGATGGTATGGGGTTTGTGTTGGTTTTTGGTATTTTCCAAATGTTGATGTAATTGTTTGGAAGCGAAAGGCAAACCCTTCATCCGGATTTCGTCGAGATAAGCAAGGGCGATTTCGGCGCAATCTTTTTTCATAAGGCATAATCCTGCAATCCTCCACGATAAAGGTAAAAAAAAATATTGAATTGCCAAGTGATTATTGAAAATTAGTTTGGATTTTAAGAGATTTTCTCCAGTAATTTTTCCAATGCGAAGGACCGTGAAGCTTTAATCAATATGATTTTTTCTTCGTTAGGATTCAAGAAACGGTCAACCGGAAATTGGTCTCGAGTTTCGTATTTTTCCAAAATGTATGCATGGTTTCCTGCGGCTGAAAAGTTTTTTCCGATTAAGACGGCCGGAATTTGTTTTTGTTTTAGAAATTCGATGATTTCGCGGTGTTTTGCTTGAGATTTTTCGCCTAATTCGAGCATATCGCCCAGCACGGCCAGTTTTTTTCCGGGTTGTTTGGACAATTGTTCCAGAGCGGCTTTCATGCTTGTGGGATTGGCATTATAAGCATCGGCGATGATGGTGAGTTTTCCTTTCCGGATGATTTGAGAACGGTTGTTTTGCGGGATATAAGTTTCGATGCCGTTTTTAATTTTTTCGGTTTCCACGGCGAAGTATTTTCCTATGCAAGCGGCCGCACCGGCATTGTTCAAATGAAATGCGCCGGACAGGTGGGTTTGGATGGATTGATGTTCAATTTGGAAGGAAACAAACGGAAAATCTTTGAGAGGTTTAAGTTTGATTTGTGCTTCGGGGTGGTTTTTGAAGGTAAAACCGAAACGTTTCATTTGAGCGGTTTTGCGTTCTTGAATGGAATCGTCGAAGTTGACAAAGACGGTTTTATCGTTTTGTTTTAAATAGCGGTAAAGTTCGGTTTTGGCATGGATAACGCCTTGGAGGTCACCGAAAAATTCCAGATGTGCTTCGCCAAAGCTTGTGATGTATCCGAAATCGGGTTCGGCAATACGGCAAAGGGTTTCGATTTCCCCGAAATGATTGGTTCCCATTTCCACTACGGCTATTTCGGTATCGGGGCGGATGCGCAATAAAGTTAGCGGAACGCCGATATGATTATTGAGGTTTTCTTGGGTGGCTATGGTTTTGTATTTTTGACTTAAAACATTGAAAACCAATTCTTTGGTGGTTGTTTTCCCGTTTGATCCGGTGATGGCAATAATTTTCGTTTTGCTTTGCCGGCGGTGGTGGCGTGCAAGGGCTTGAAGCATTTTCAATGTGTCTTCCACCACGATAATGCGGGGATGGTTTTTATAAGCAGGGCTGTCGCTTATGGCCACTACGGCGCCTTTTTCCAGTGCAGAGGGAATAAATTCATTGGCATCGAAGCGTTCGCCTTTTAAGGCCCAAAAGATTTTTCCATGCAAATCTTTCCGTGTATCCGTTCCGATTTGGGGATGCCGGAGAAAAATCTCATAAATTTGTTCGATTTCTTTAGTCATATATGGAAATAAATTCTTCTATTTTATCAATCATTTCTTTGTTTCCTACATAGAAAGGTACGCGTTGGTGTAATTCCGAAGGTTCGATATCGAGGATTCGCCGGTTTCCGTCGGATGCTTTACCGCCGGCTTGTTCGGCGAGGAAGGCCATGGGGTTGCACTCGTAAAGTAATCGGAGTTTTCCGTTAGGGTGTTTGGAAGTGGGCGGATAGAGATAGACCCCGCCTTTGATCATATTGCGGTGGAAGTCGGAGACGAGGGAGCCGATATAGCGAGAAGTGCAGGGTCTGTCGCCGGTTTCTTCTTGGCAATATTTAATATATTTTTTGATTCCCATGGGGAAATGGACGTAATTTCCTTCGTTGATGGAATAGATTTTTCCTTTTTCCGGGAATTTCATGTTGGGATGAGAGAGATAAAATACGCCAAGGGCGGGATTGAGCGTAAATCCGTTGACGCCGTGTCCGGTGGTATAAACCAGCATGGTGGAAGTGCCGTAAATGACATAACCCGCAGCCACTTGTTTATGGCCGGGTTGCAGGAAGTCGGCTTCGGTGACGGGCGTTCCCACGGGGCTGATGCGGCGGTAAATGGAAAAAATACTTCCTACGGACACGTTAACGTCGATGTTGGAGGAACCGTCCAAGGGGTCGATGAGGATCACGTATTTGTTGGTATTGTCTTTGTTGTGACCGGCGATGGAGATGAAACTTTCTTCTTCTTCCGAAGCGATGCCGCATACGATTTCGCGGTTAATGAGTGCGTCAATAAATAATTTATTGGCCAGCATGTCGAGTTTTTGTTGTTCTTCGGCATGGGCGTTGATTTCACCTGTGGCGCCGAGGATATCCACCAGTCCGGCTTTGTTAACGTAATGGTTAACGATTTTGGCGGCCAGCCGGATAGCGTTGAGTAAGCTGGAGAGTTCGCCGGTGGAATAAGGAAACTCGTGTTGTTTTTCGATGACAAATTCGCCGAGTGTTTTGGGTTGCATGATTTATGTTTTTTTAAAATCTGCCGAGAATTTGAATTTTCAGATTTCTTCCGGGTTCGCTGATGGCCGATGCAAATTTTTTGTAGTGGACGTCAAAGATGTTATCCACGCCGATATTCAGGGTCAGGTTATGGGTCAAATAGTAGCTGAAATAAGCGTTGAATACATACCATTGCGGGAAACCTGCAAATTTTCCGGTATCCGGATCAACGGGACCTTCGTCCAGATTATCGATGCCGCTGTTGACGTCATATTCCTCGAGTGGTTTTTTGCCATTGTATTCAAAGCCGAGGATGGCTTCAAAGTAATCGGTTTTATAATTTAGTGTCGAGAAGATTTTCAAGGGTGGAATTGAAGGCATGGGTTTGCCGTTTTGTTTTTTTCCTTTTAACCAGGAGGCGTTGGCTTTCCATGAGAGTTGCTTGGCGATTTGCCAGTGTGCGATGAAATCGCCGCCGTAAATGCGGGCGTTTCCGTTATTGACGTTGGCGTATATGTCTACGGTTTCGCCGTCGTATGGAATTTGGTTGAAGCCGTTGAGGTTGTAACGTTGCCGGTCGATATAGTTACGAATCAAATTGTAGTAAAAATAGGTCTGCAAGCTGAGTTTTCCTTGGAACAGTGTTTTTTGAATTCCGATTTCGGCATTGTAGGAATATTCGGGTTTGAGGTGGATATTGGGAACGAGCAATTTGCCTTTTTTTTCACGTATTTTACCTACGTCGTCGATATTGGGCGAGCGAAAACCGCTACTGATTCCGGCTGAAATTTTCCATGTGTTAGGTGTGTAAATATAGCTGAACGAAGGTGTGGCGGAGAAGTTGGCTAAATGTAGTTTTTGAAAAGGCAGCGCTACCAACCG
Organism: Flavobacteriales bacterium; assembly: GCA_027066365.1. Classification (GTDB taxonomy): domain Bacteria; phylum Bacteroidota; class Bacteroidia; order Flavobacteriales; family Flavobacteriaceae; genus JAADED01. The sequence continues at coordinate 34,971 of JAMONV010000036.1, read as the reverse complement.
AAGGTTTTTCCACCGGGCTTCCATGACGATTTGAGTAAAACGGAGGCCGGTGTGAATCAAGTGCCGGCTGTTAAAGCGATATTGGGCGTTACCGTAAAGTGCGGCGCTGACATAATAGCTGCCGTCATTGGGGTAGCGCGAAGGGACATAATAATGGCCTTCCAAGTCGGTGATTTGGTGTCCGTCGATGATGAGTTTTTTTCCGTAGGCTTTGGAGTTTATTTTGTTATAAACGGTTTCGGCTCCGTAGTTGATTTTCCATTTGGGGGCGGGTTTTGCATTGATATCCGCATTGAGGGAGAATACGCGCACATGTTCTTTTTGATAAGCGCGGATGCTGTCGCCGAATTTTCGTTTGATGCGACTTTCTCGGATGTTTTGGAAGGCGGGAATAATACGTATGGTTTCTATCCAAGTGTTTCCGGGTTTCCATTCCCATGTGGGCGAGATAAGAAAGCGTTGCATGGGTCCGTATCGCCATTCGGCATATTTTAAGTGACCGTTTTTCTTTTCGGTGAGTTTGTCGAAACGCGGAATATCGGATGTGGTATGAAATTGGGTGTTGAAGATTAAATGAGACCGGGAGGATAATTTCACGACGGTTTTGTTGAAAAAGTCATATTGACGATAGCCTGTGTTGGGTTGGACGGCCGGGTCGGGGTTGGCTTTTTCGTCGGGGTCGAAGAAGGATTCGGTATTATCGGAATAGGTTTCGATAATTCCCCATTTGTCATAGCCGTGCTGGCGCAAGGTTCCCATTCTGATATTTCCGAAGTCGGAATAGGTTAAGGCGGTCAAGGATGCCCATTGTTGCCGGCTGAAAGTGATGTTGAAATGGTAAGATGTTTCGTGGGTAGCCGTGGCGAATCGTCCCAAAACGGCACCGGATAATTTTTTGTGGCTGTTTACGATGGGTGTTTTGGTGATGAAGTGAATAACACCGCCGAGGGCGTCGCTTCCGTAGATACTTGACGGACCCGAAATAACTTCGATACGTTCGAGGACAGGCGGTTCTACGGTGATGGAATTGTGTAAATGTCCTGTCCGGTAGATGGCGTTATTCATGCGGATTCCGTCGATGACGAGTAATACGCGATTGGCTTCCATGCCGCGAATAACGGGACTTCCTGCGCCGCCTTGGGTTTTTTGGACCGTTATGCCGGGGGCCGTTTCCAGAATGCCGGGCACTTCTGAACGAATGGTTTTTTGGATTTGCGGTTGGTCGAAGACACTAACTTCCCTGGCGATTTCCTTGCGTTTTTGTTCGGTTCGCGAAACACTCAAGATAACCGTATTCAATACGGTCAGGGAACGAAACAGTTCCACGCGGTATTTGTTTTGAATGATGTTTTGTTTGGTGATGCGCAAAATTTCATAATCGGGGTGAGCGAAATAAATAGTGTCTTTTAGATGAAAAACATGCAAATTTATTTGACCTTTTTTATCGGTATGTAGGTAAATTTCTTTTTTGGCATTGTAAACGCTAACGTTTTCCAATGGAACTTTGTTTTCGTAATCGACCACTTGAATGACTTGTGCCTGTGAGGTAAGAATGTTGATAAAAAAAAGAATAAACGCTATTCCATCTAGATGCCTTTTCATGATATGCGAATTTATTCAAAAATTTCATTATAAATCCTAATCACTTCGGGAGTTTTGAAATTTTCAAAGTGGTATTTAAAAAAATGTAACCAGCCGTTCAATAGTGATTTACGCTCGTCTCGTGAACGGGTTTTTCCGTTGCGGATAAAGTTTTCCATTAATTTGATATCTAGTTCTTCCATACCGTTGAAGGATGACAGCTTATCTTTTTCTGCGGAAATGTTATCAAAAATTGTTCCGTTTTGTGAAGTGAAGGGAGAAATTCCGGATTGTTTGGCCAGTTGGATGAGGAAATGAAGGTGAAAGTCGGGCTTGAAGGGGGTTTGGTCGAAGAGGCGGATTTGTTTGAAAGTATAGTCGAAAAAAGCGGGGTCCGGGTTTTGGTATTTTTGGGTTTGGCGCAAGATGTCGGTGATGAAATAGATAACGGCGGTTTTGCGTAAATCGCCGGGTAAATTTCTATAGAGATAAAGTCTTGAAACGGAAGTGGCAACGGGTAAGCGTCGAGGTTTTTCGATGTATTGGATTTCGAGCCATTGGGCGGGTTTGAATAAGATTTTCCGGCGGCTGTTTTGGGCCCCGGTTCGCACATAAAAGGATCGGGTTCCGTTTTCACGGGTCCAGCATTCGGCGATGTTTTTGTTGTCGTCGTAGCGAGTAGTTTTCAATACCAGTGCCAGGTCTTTGCGGTTCATGGGTTTTAGTGAATGACGAGGGCTTTAAGGATTTTGGTATTTTGTTTTTCGCGGTCGGTGAGGAGAATAAGATAGACGCCGGTGGCTACGGGATGTCCCGAAAAATTTTTCAAGTTCCAAATAACGGTTCCGCCTTTGCTTTCGGTTTCCCAAACGAGGTTTCCTTCCACGTCGGTGATTTTGAGGCTGATGCCGGTCATGAGGTTTCGAATCACCAGATGATCGTGTCGTTTCATGTTGACGGGGTTGGGGTAAACATAGGCGTCGTCGAGGTTGTTTTTTCCTTCGGTGGCGTCGCCTTTAAAACCGATTAAGCCGCGATCGGTTGAAAATAAAACGGTTCCGCGAACGGGGTCGATGGCGATGTCGTAAATGGCGTTTCCGGGCAAGGGTGAATTTTCTTTGGTAAAGTGATAAATGGTTTTATCTCCGTTTTCGGAGAGGTAAAAAACACCGGAGTTTGCCGTTCCGATCCATTTCCGGTTGGATCCGTCCACTACGATTTCCGTTATTTCCTGATTGCTCAACAATTCTTCGCCTTGGTTATCTTGGCCGTGTAATTCGGCCAATTCGATGATGATGGGTTTAGTTTGGATTTCGGGGTCGGAAAAGGCGCGGCCGGGTTGGTGGAGGATGCGTAAGCCTTTTAGTGTTCCTATCCATAAGACATTGTCTTTGTCGACGGCGGCGGCTTGGGTGTTGCGGTAGGATCCTTCGTAGGGGATGTTATTTCTTTCGGTAAGGGCGATCATATCGCCGGTTTGCGGGTTAAGTCCTACCAATCCCAAGCGGTGTGTGGCTATCCAGAGGTTTCCTTCGGCGTCAAAGTTCATATCGGCGGCGCCTTCGTTGTCGGCGGTTCCGGTGACGTCGGAGAAGGAGAAGGCTTGCCAGTTTCCGTCGGAGAGATTAAAACGGTGAATACCGTTCATGACCAAACCTTGAAACATCCATAAATTGCCTTGCGGATCGAAAACCAAAGGGCTGATTCTGAAACTGCGATAAGGCGATGGCGGGTTTCCCAGCATAATGGGTTCGATGGTGGAATTCCGGTCGTCGTAGGCTTGTTGTAATGTGCCGTTGCGAAATTCGAGCAAGCCTTGATGAAAGGAACCGATAAATACTTGCGATGTGTCGTCGGGGTTGATTTTGACGTCGGTGAGGCTGACTTTTTTAAAATTTTCGTAGGGAATGTCGATCCAATGTTTTCCGTCATAGCGGCTAATGCCTCGTCTGTCCAGAGGATAAGGATTATACAATTGATCGTAATCGCCGTAAACGACATAGATTTTTCCGTCGTAAATATCGGCGGCAAAAGGAATATTCATCAAAGGTCCGTCGGGATGGATGCTTGTGTAGGAAGATGAATTTCCTTGTGCGGCGCGCAGCACACCGAATTTTTTTGTACCGATATAAAGGTTTTGTGAATCGGCAAGGATACAAGTCGGTTCAAAGGGATATTCGGTGGTTTGATTCCATTGTTGGGTTGGATTGAAGGAGGCGTTATACCGGACGACATGGTCGGAGAAGGCTATGAAAAGGTTGCTATCGTTAGCGGTTATGTCTTTTACGGTTCCTTGCGGGTCGAAGACTTGCCGGAATTGCGGAGCGATTTCATAAATTCTGTTGCCGTGTAATCCGTATAATTTTCCGTTGAAGGGAATCACTTTACGCCAGTTTCCGTTGCCGGTTTGTTGCCAATGTGTATAATCGGCTTTGGAGGGGTCGTTTGTGTCGATGGATTTAATGCCTTCTCCTTGGGTGGCGGCGTATATTTTTCCGTTGAAAACGGTGATGTCGTTAATTGGCAAGGGGCTTCCGGCACTGCCGATATAATAGGAGTCACCGAAGTTTTCCTCGTTGATGTTATATTCGGAAATTCCGAAAGTCATTCCTAGCCATAATTTATTTTCATAAGGGAAGGCTGCACGAATGATTTTGTTTTCGTCGGCAACAGCGGATAAAAACAGGCTGTAGTCTTGATGCACTTTTTCACCGGGGACGATAATTTCTATTTTGCCGTCTTGGTGTGCTACAAAGATTTTATTGCTTTGGGGGTGATAAACCGTAATATTGATATTTTCACCGGACAGTCCTTGGACGGTGGCGTATTTGTCGTAGGTTCCGTCTGTAGGATAATAAATGAAAACGGCATTTTGGCTGCCGGCTACGATAAAATTTTCACCGGGGGAGAGGGCTTTGATTTGGCGATACGAGAGCATGTCAATCCACCGGTTGTTTTGTGCCGAAATGGTTTGAAGTATCAGTCCGGTTAAGATTATAAAGGATTTAATGATTTTTGTGTTTATTTTCATTGGATTTGAGCGCTTTTTCATATTCCTCAAAAATCGGTTGCAAGGTTTTTTTGGGAATGTCCATGATGCGAATATACATTAAAGCGTCGATACTGTTATTAAAATCGGGGTCCACATTGAAGGCGATGATTTTGGCATTTTGACGGATGTATTGTTTGATAAGGACGGGTAAGCGTAAATAATTGGGTTCCAGTTCGTCGATGAGTCTATCGAGTTTGTTTAAGTCGCTTTTGGTTTCTTCAAAAATAAAGTCTTTATCTGCATCGTCAAGGCGCACTTTATATTCTTTTTTCGGATGGACATAATTGGCGAGGAAGGGATCGTAATAATTGGATTTCATAAATTCAATCATAAGGGCTTTGGAGAAATCGGAGAATTTATCACTAATACTCACGCCGCCGATGAGGTATTTATGATTGGGATACCGCAGAATCGTATACAAGATGCCTTGCCAAAGCAAGAAGAGGGGATAAGGTTTTTGTTGATATTCGGGCACAACGAAAGCGCGTCCGAGTTCCAATCCGTTTTTCAAGACGTAATGGGCTTCGGGTTCGAATTTAAAGAGGGTGGGGATATAGAAGCCGTTGATGCCGTATTTTTCGAATATTTCGTTTCCGATACCGATGCGATAGGCGCCGGCGATTTTTCGGGCTTGGTTGTCCCATAGAAAAAGGTGTTTGAAGTGTTTGTCGAATTTGTCGATATCGAAGCTTCTGCCCGTTCCTTCGCCAATGCGTCTGAAGGTAATTTCGCGGAGGCGGCTGATTTCTTTTAATATATGGGGAATGTCTTTGCTCTCGGCAAGAAATACTTGGTAATGATTGCGTTCGATCAGGAGTTTGTTTTGTTTTTTTAACAGTTCTATTTCGGGAATGATTTTATCGACCGGCACGGGATCGATGATTTTTTTGGGGTGTTTGATAAAGAGTTTAAAGCGGGTTTTAGGTTTGGGTTTTTCGAAGGGTTTGGCTAGCAGATAGGTTTTTTTTCGTAAGAAGTCGCCTAGTTCTTTAGAGGAACTGAATGCGGCTTGTTCTTTGGGCGAAACGGGATGTCCGATGCGCACTTGGATATTACGGCGGTTTTTATTGAATAATTCCGAAGGCAAGCGTGCGGTGCGAAGGTGGGGACTGATTTTGGAAAGCCAATAAAACATGCGACTGTTCCGGGCGTGAAAATAGATGGGAATAACCGGCACTTGAGCGCGTTGAATGAGTTTAATGGCGGCGATATCCCATTCTTTGTCCACATAGATTTTTCCTTCGCGGAATGTGGATACTTCGCCGGCGGGAAACAGCCCGAGCGGATGGCCTTGCCTGAGGTGTTCGAGGGATTTGCGCAAGCCTCTGAAACTTGACTTTTGATCTTTGAGGTTTTCGAAGGGATTGACGGGCAGGAAATAAGGTTGCAGGGGTTCTATTTTATTCAAGAGGAAGTTAGTCAGGACTTTAAAATCGGGGCGTTTGTCCAATATTAATTTCATCAGGAGCATGCCGTCCAATCCGCCGAGGGGATGGTTGGAGATGGTGATGAAGGGGCCTTTGGTCGGAATTCGCTTGAGGTCTTCTTCAGGAATTTCGAGTTTAGCGTCGATTTCTTCCAGAATTTTATCGAGGAATTCTTTTCCTTTCAGGTGTTTGTTTCGGTCATAGAAATGATTGATTTTATCCAACCGGAGCAGATAAAGCAGTATAAATCCAATGGAATACGTAAGCCATAGCGGTTTTTTGAACGGTAAAGTCGAGGCTAAATCACGGGGCGTAACCAAACTCATTTTCGAGTGTTTGTTTAAAATCTCAAGATACGAATTTTTTTAAATGTTTGAGGATACGTTCCGAGGCACCGGTATTGGATTGTACGAAGGAACGCACGATGGATGCGGCAGCGTTTCTTTTTTCGGGGTCAAGCCATAGGAGGAAACTTCGGTTGAGTTCTTCTTCGTTTCGGATGGAAACGGCGCCGCCTTTTTCTATCAAAGTTACGGCTTCGATGAATTTCCGGTAACGGGGTCCGAAAATCACGGGTAAGCCGTAAGTATTGGCTTCGAGGATATTGTGTATGCCGCGTCCGAAACCGCCGCCAATGTAGGCGAAAATGCCGTAACGGTAAATGTATTTGAGAAGTCCGGTTACGTCGCCGATAAGGATTTTGGCTTGGCTGTCGTTTTTTCCGTAGGTTGAATAGCGTGCATAAGGAAGTTTAATGCTTTGCGTGAGCGACCGGACGTGTTGTGGTGTGGGTTCGTGAGGAATAAGCACGAGCTTGACGTTTTCGGGTGCGTGGTTTTTCATAAAGCGAAGCAACAATTTTTCGTCTTCGGGCCATGTGCTTCCGGCAATGATAAGTTTTGCTTGATTTCCGAAGTCTTCCAGTATGGGGAATTTAACCGATTCCGAAGGTAATCCGGCTACGGAGTCGAAACGCGTGTCGCCGGAAACGAATACTTGACGGAATCCATGCGAATTCAATATTTTTTTCGATTTTTCGTCTTGGACGAAAAAGGCCTCGAAATAGCGAAGGCTGTTTCGCAGATAAGCGTATTTGAAAACCGCATTGTTTTCTCTGAAAACGGATGAGGCGGAAAAGACGGGAATATTTTTTTTGGCCAGTATTCGAAGGTGTTCGGGCCAGAACTCGTATTTGATAAAAATTGCCATACGGGGATTGAGCTTTTCGATGAAGCGTTTGGCGTCGGAGGGGCAATCGACCGGCATGTAAATTTCGGCATCGGCGTGGGTTTTTCCGCGTTTGGCCAGCATACCCGAAGGAGAAAAAAAACTCACTACGACGGGAATGTGAGGAAATTCTTTTTTGATTGCTTTGACGAGCGGTTCGGCTTGTTCGTATTCGCCGGTGGAGGCGGTATGAATCCAAATGGGTTTTTCCTTGAAAACCGGTAGTTTTTGTATTGTGATCCGTTCGCGAAAAAACAATCCCGTTTTGCCGGGCAACAAAGCGCCGATTCCGGAGCTTCGTGCCACGGTGCACAGGAGCAATCGATATAATATTTGTTGGGTTATTAACATTCAAACATAGTTTTAAGTTCGCGCAGGCTTTTGATTTTTTTTACCGTTGGTAGCGGCACTTGCATTCTATCGAGCGGATCGAAAAATACGGCGTGCATACCCACATTTAAAGCGCCGATGATATCGGATTTCCAGCTGTCGCCGATCATGACGCTTTCGTGGGCGAAGGCACCGGCTTGACGAAGGGCATGCAGAAAAACCCGGGGGTGGGGTTTAAGCACGCCCAAACGTTCGGTGATGGTAAAGGTTTCAAAAAAATCTTTTAGTCCGCTGTTAAGGATTTTGGTTTCTTGCACTTCGGCAAAACCGTTGGTGATTAGGTGTAAGCGATAGTGTTTTTTCAGGCAAGCCAGCATTTCCAAGGTGCCGTCGAAAAGTTTCCTTCCTTGCGCAAGTAGTTCGAGGTATTTTCCGGCGAGTCTTTTTGCTTCGGTTTCCTGAATGTGGATGTCGAAATATTTCAGCGTTTCCTTTAGCCGGTTGTTTCGTACTTGTTCTTTATTGACTTTTCCTGCGGCGTAATCATTCCAATATTTTGAATTAATCGGTTCGTAAATACGGTGGAAGGTTTCGAAGTCGCCGGGGAAGTTGATTTCGGAAAGAAGTATGTTATAGGCTTCGGCGGAGTTTTTATCGAAGTCCCAGAGGGTATGGTCCAAGTCGAAAAACAAGTGTTTGATTTCAGAGTTCACGGCTAAAAAATTTAATCATTTCGATGTATACTTTCGACCAATTTTTCCATTCTTCGAATTCGGAAAGGATGGCATTATGGATTACGGGCTCATAATATCCGCCGTATTTTCGGATGAGTTGTCCCGTTTCAATGAATTGTTGCAGGGCTTTTTCGGGAGGGAATTTCAGATGAAAGTTCAATTTATAATCGGAAATGATGACGGGATGGATGGTAAGATCGGTTTCGGTTTCTTCGGTTAAGTCGTAAAAGGGGAATGGATGGGCTGTGGAAGCGCGGAAGGCGATACGTTGGGGGTATCCCATGGAATAGTCGTCGGTGAATTCCATTTCCCATAGTTGGCGGTAGGAAACCGGCATTTGTTGGCGGTAGTAATGAAAGTGAACTTTGTGAACGGGTTTATGAATGAGTTCTTCCAATTTGGCCCATTCGCGTTTGAACATGCGCGGATTTTCAGCGGCATAATATGAGGCGAGCAGTCCGATTCCGGTATAATCGGCGAGGGTTTTTACGAGTTTTTTGAACATGGGGCGTGTAGGAGCGATATTGTGGTCGTAATTGGAATAGGTGCCCGTGAGGAAAAAAGTCAGCAAGGCGTGTTTGTAGCTTTTTTTCAGTGCGATGAATTTATAGAAGGTATCGTAAGGGTCTTTTCTTTTAAAAAGGCCGTATTTGATACGTAACCAAGATTTTTTTAGTCGCAGATGAAGCCAATCGTCGGCGATTCCTCCGGCAAGGCGGATGATGCCTTTGTGTTTGAACAGGTGGGAAACGGTGACGGCCAGTAGCGGATTAAAGACGAAGGCGGGTTTGGGGAAGGAGAAATCCGGAAAACGTCCCGTAAGGAGTTTTTTGAAGCGGTCGAGCCACATTTCCACCACCGGAATATGGAGAAAATCAAGCCGGTAGGCGATGGATTTTTCGGCGGGGAAGCGGCCGTGTTCGTCGGTTTGACGGTTATCAACGAGGTATTCTTCATAGCGGGATATCAAGTAAAAGATTGCCGAAAACAAATCGAAGGGGAGTGAAGCTTCTGCGGGTGAAACGAATAAAACGGGCAAGCCTTCCCATTCACCGGGGTTGAGGTTGACTGCGCGCAAACCTTTTTCGTAAAGAAATCCGGAAGAATGAATATGAAATTCGTTTCCGAATCGTTCGGGTGTATAGGAAAACTTAACACCGTTGTGGGCGACAAATTCTTCCAATTGGTCGGTCAAGCGGTATTCGACACGCAGAATGCGTTTGAAAATTTGACGAAAAACGTATTGCAAGCGCGGGCTACGTTTGCGAATCAGGATTAAAATTGTATTTTCTTCCACTTTTGAACCGGAAAATTTATTCAAAGATACTTAAATTTTGGTTTTGCTTATCGAAAAACCGGATGCTTCGGGTGGGTTTGTCGTTATATTGATCCGGTTAGGGGATTAAATGACGACAAAGCATGTAGGCGGATTTCATTCTATTTCTATTTACGGCTAAACTTTTATTATATTTTAAATTTTAAAGCCGGTACCTGAAAAAAACATCCGTGAATTTCGAGCGAGGTACAAGCTTGTCATAAAAGGGGACAATTCGTCAGATTTTCCAGAAAAATAACTGACAAAAAATCTATACTTTCTTTTAATATCAAAGGTGGCAAAAGCTTTGATAACCTCAAATATGGATTTTATGTTAAACAAAAAAAACGGAACTATGAAAACAAAAGTTTTAATTACAGGTATTTTCATGCTGATAGCAGGCATGATGACGGCACAGCAACAAAATCAAGCCGGAAAAACCGGAATTAGCAAAGAACAAATGCAAGAGCGCATTGGAAAAAGTGTGAGTAATAAAATTAAGAATGCCGAAATCAAGGAGACGGAAGAAGCCATTGCGATATTGAAGGAAACACAAGCGGTTATTGCCGATTTGGCGCAAAACAAAAATGACGAAGCCGAAAAGAAATTAGCCGAAGTAATCGGCAAATTGGAGATACTTTTGGCGCAAAAACCCGAGTTGTCGCTTATTCCCGTGGATGCCAATGTGGAAATGAAGGATGCGGTGACCGATGTGAGCACGGTGAGGACGATTATGGATCATGTGAAGAAAGCCATTGAGCAAGGTTATTATCAGGAGGCCAAGCAAGTGTTGAACGATTTGTCGAGCGAATTGGTTATCAAGACGGCATATTTGCCCATGGCCACCTATCCCGGTGCTATGAAATTGGCGGCAAAATTGATGCATGAAGGCAAAAATCGCGAAGCGGCGGCCGTGCTGGTCAATGCGTTAAACACGTTGATAATCGGGGAAGAAATCATTCCGCTTCCGGTATTACGCGCCGAAGAATATATCAAAGAAGCCGTCAAAGTATTGAACAATGAAAAAGCATTTAAGGAAAATAAAGAAACCTTATTGGCTTTGTTGGATGCGGCGTCTTATCAGTTGGATTTGGCGCAGGCCATGGGATATGGCAAAAAAGACAAGGAATATAAAGATTTACATCAAGCGATTGTGAGGTTGAAAGATTATGTCAATAAAGGACGCGAAAAGAAAACCGGAAAGGCTTTGAAAGATTTAAGCCTTGAGTTGAAGAAATTCAAAGAAAGGTTGTTCTATAAAAAACAAAAATAAGGAACTATGAAAAAGTGGATATGGATAGTGCCGGTTGTATTGTTAATGTGGTCATGTCAACCGGAAAATAAACAAACTCAAAAGTCGGAAACGATGAAAGCAACCGAAATAAAACAAGCATCCGTACAAAAACCCGCACACCCTAAGATGAAGGACGAACAATTGACGAAAAACGTGAATGAAAACGTGCGGACCGAAATGGATAAAATACAAAAAAAAGATGCGGAAAAAATCAAATCCGCGATGAAAATTATTGAAGAAACCGCCGGAACGGTGGATTTAATCGATAAGGGAAAAATCGATGAGGCCGAAAAAGAAATGGCTACCATTATCGGTCAATTGGAGGTGCTGATGGCCAAGGACCCTTCCTTGTCGATTATTCCGGTGGATGTGAACATGGAAACCCGCGATTTGGTAGCCGATATGGAGACGGTGAAAGTTATGACCGAGCAAGCGCAATCGGCCATGGATGACGGTTATTATCAGGCCGCACGTCAAATTCTGAATAATTTGGCAAGCGAAATTGTGGTCAGGACTTCCTATTTACCTTTAGCCACATATCCTGATGCCATGAAGTTGGCCGTTTCCTTGCTCAATCAAGGAAGAAAAGACGAAGCCAAAGTGATTTTGGTGCGCGCACTTAATACTTTGGTGATGACCGAACAACATATTCCGATTCCCGTTTTGCGTGCCGAGGAATATATTAAGGCTGCCGCCTCGATAATGGAAGACAAAGAAAAAGCAGATACACAAGAAGTGAAACTTTTGCTCGACAACGCCGGTTATCAATTGAAATTGGCGCAGGCGCTCGGTTACGGTAAACGCGACAAGGAATATAAAGAGCTTGCCGATGCCATAGCCGTATTGAAAAAAGCGGTGGAAAACAAACAGGAAACCAAAGGTTTGTTTGATTCGTTGAAACAAAAAATAAATACATTTAAAGTCAGATTGTTTTTCAATAAAACTGAAAAATAATTAACACAATCAAGGCGGTTTATCTATGGATACCGCCTTGATTTTTCTTATATTTGAAAAAAATATTTAATAATTTAAAATCAGAAATATATGTTAAATCTTGAAATTTACAATTTTAATGAAATCGAACCGGTATATCAGGCTGAAATTAAACGTTCCGTTCAAGACAAAAAAGATTATTACGAGCAATTATTCAAGAAATACGACAAAGATTTAATACTGAAAGTCGGTTTAAATAAGGATAACGAATACCGTGTGTCCATTGAAATCAATATGAAGAGCAAGGATTTGCAGGTAGTGAAAACGGGTAAAGACTTGTTGAAAATTTGGTCGGAAGCATGGAAGGATTTTAAAAAAGCCGTTAAGAAGCAAATACAATTGGAGCGTAAAGATTATTTGTATAAGCGCAAGCGCTATCGTCGACAAAAATGGCAAGCATGGTTGCCCGAGTTGAAATCGGAAGTGGAAGCGGAAAAGGCGCAAACCCAAACCGTGAAAGGCAAACGAAAGGTGAAGGCGGTAATGAAAGCGGTGCAGAAATATCTCAAAACACGCTTGAAATCGCTAGGGTTTACCAAGAAGCAAATTAAGGCGCAGTTGCCGGAGCTTACGGAATTGATCGAACGGAAATTTTATGAAAAATTCGATCCCAAATCATCTCATGCGGTTGATATGGAAAGTTTGCTTTTCGGGGTTGCGGAAGAAGTATTATCGGGATACCGGAATTCCTTGGTCGAGGTGGCGGGCGAATTGGACATCGAAGAGTTTGAGGGCGATAATGATGCGCCGAAAGAAATTTTCGATTCGGAAAATATCATGTTGGAAGATATCACCGAAGCCGGCGATGTGATTGACGGGGTTTATGAAAATTTGAATGACAAACAGATAGACGAAACCCTTCAAACGGTTATCGACAGTCAGGATTCGGAAACCCGTGCGGCGGTTCAAATGTATTATCTGGAACAATTCAATGAAGATGAAATTGCCATGGTGCTGGGCAAAAATGCGGAAAGTATTCGTCAACAATTGCAGGATTTCAAACAGGAAGTGGAATCGGCTTTTCGCCGAAAAATCCAAAAACCTTAATATATGGAAGAAAAATTTAAGGATTACTATAAAATTCTCGGTGTTTCCAAGAACGCTTCTCAAGACGAAATTAAGAAAGCCTACCGGAAGCTGGCGCGAAAATATCACCCGGATCGTAATAAAAACAACAAGGAGGCCGAAGAAAAGTTCAAGGAAATCAACGAAGCTTACGAAGTTTTGGGAAATCCCGAAAACCGAAAAAAATACGACGAAGTGGGGATGTATTGGCGTCAATATGACGAATACAAAAAGGCACGGGAACAGGCGCGTCGCCAAAGTGGTTTTCATCGTTTTGGCGGCGGGTCGACTTATGAAGGCAATTGGGAGGATCTGGGTGATTTGTTCGATTTGTTCGGTGGTTTTGGTGGTTTCGGAAGCCGGGCTTATCGTGCGCGAACCGATATTCCGCGCAAGGGACGCGATTATCATGCCGAGATGACGTTAGCGTTTGACGAAGCTTATCACGGTACTTCGCGAATTATTGATTTGGGAGACAAGAAATTGCGCATCCGCATAAAGCCCGGTGCTTATGAAGGTCAAGTTATTCGTCTCAAAGGGAAAGGCGGAAAAGGAATCAACGGTGGTGCCGACGGCGATTTGTATATCACCATTCATGTTGGCGATAGTCCGCAATTCGTTCGTAAGGGAGACGACTTGTATACCACCTTGGAGGTTGACGATGTAACGGCCGTTTTGGGCGGTAAAGTGTCTTTGAATACACCATCGGGGCCAATTCAGGTGACGGTGCCGCCCGGCAGTTCTTGCGGAAAAAAATTACGTATTCGTGGCAAGGGAATGCCCGTTTACGGACATGAAGGTCAATACGGAGATTTATATGCTTCGGTCAAAATCATTGTGCCGCAACATTTATCGTTGCGTGAAAAACAACTTTATGAAGAATTAAAAAACCTACGATCATGATTAAGAAAACAGAAGCATTGTACCCGTTTCAGCAAAATTTGGGATTCATTGAAAAGTTTATGGAAAATCTCATGGAAAGCCGCATGAAATATTTAGCGTCGGATCTTTTTCATGGGTTGGAGATGGAAACCGAAGAGCAATTTATCGAGGCGCTGGAGAAAACCCTCACCACCCTTCAACGGGCGGGTATTCCGGCGGAACATCACGTAATGCCTGTTTTTTCGGACGACAGGCACCGGTTGGTTCACGATTATAAATTTTCGGATTTGGCATTCAAACTTTTTTGCATGCACTTGGAGCCGGTCAATGAAAAAATCGCACGTTTACAAGTGGAGTGGATAAGGCGAATGCATTAAGATTAGGTTCGGAGAGAGATGTATGAAGCCGATTTTGTCGTTTAATTAAGATGATGCATTGAGGTGGGTTTTGAGTTTTTCCGCGAGTTTTTTTCCCGCCACTTTTTCCAGTTCTTTGATATCGCTTTCTTTGATTCGTTTGAGACTTTTGAAATGCTTCAGGAGTTTGACGGCGGTTTTTTCACCTATGCCGGGGATTTCGGTAAGTGCGGAATGCACCGATCGTTTTGTTCTTCGTTTTCGATGTAATCGTAAACCGAAGCGATGTGCTTCGTTGCGAATTTGTTGAATGATGCGTAGCGTTTCGGAGGTTTTATCCAGATACAAGGGGACCGGGTCGCCGGGGCGGTAGATTTCTTCCAGTTTTTTGGCAATGGCAATGAGAGAAATTTTGTTGTCAAGTCCCAATGTTTTCAAGGCTTTGAGCGCCATATTGAGTTGTCCTTTTCCGCCGTCAATCACCACCAAGTCGGGCAAGGGGGCGTTTTCTTGCAACAGGCGGTTATAGCGCCGGTAAACTGTTTCATACATGGAGGCGAAATCATTGTTTCCTTCAACGGTTTTGATACGGAAATGCCTGTAAGCAGTTTTATCGGGTTTTAGGTTTCTAAATACCACACAGGAAGCGGTTTTTTCCACGCCTTGCGTATGTGAAATATCGAAGCATTCCATGTGTATTGGCGGCTTGGGTAGGCGTAAATCTTTTTGCAATTGTTTCAATCGTCGTTGAAGTGCTTCTTCGGGATCGGTCCGTTGGAGGTTTTTGAGTTTTTCGAGCCGGAAATATCGGGCGTTTTTTTCGGAAAGTTCCAGGAGTTTTTTCTTATCGCCGCGTTGCGGGACGGTTTGTTTGACCGGATAAGGAATGTTCACCGGAAACGGCACGATGATTTCCCGGGCACGTAAAGGATATTTTTGCCGGACTTCGACAATGGCCGTTGCCAATATACCGGCTGGTTTTTCTTCTATTGGCGAACGCAATTCCAAATTTTGTGCGCGAATAACCGTTCCGTTGGCAATTTCCATGAAATTTACATAAGCGACAGGTCCTTCGGTCACAATCGAGTACACTTCCAAATTTCCAAGTTTGGGATTCACTACGGTGGAACGCGACTGATAATTTTCCAGTGCCAGTAGTTTTTGCCGGTAGGCATGTGCTTTTTCAAATTCCAAACGTTCGGCCGCTTCCAACATTTTTTTATGTAAATACTCCGATACAGGCTTGAAATGTCCGCGTAAAATTTTTCGTATGGCTTCGATGTATTGGCTGTAATTTTCAAGGCTTTCTTCACCGGTGCAAGGGGCTTTGCAACGTCTCATGTGATACTCGAGGCATACCTGATACCTTCCTTCGGCGATTTTTTCGGGGCTTAGATCCAAACGGCAAGTGCGAAGGGGGAAAAGGTCATGAATCAATTCAAGCAAAATTTTAACGGTTTTCACCGATGTATAGGGGCCGAAATATTCCGATCCGTCGTTTTTCCAATCCCTTGTCATTTCCACACGCGGAAAAGACTCGTTGCGGATGACGATCCACGGATAGGTTTTGTCGTCTTTCAATAAGATATTATAGCGTGGTTGGTATTTTTTTATCAAAATATTTTCCAACAGAAAGGCTTCGGTTTCGTTGCTGGTCACCACATGTTCCACGGCATAAATGTTTTTAACCAAAACCGCCGTTTTTCCGGTTTGTTCCTTGCCGAAATAGGCCGAAACACGTTTGCGTAAATCTTTGGCTTTTCCCGCATAAATCACTTTACCCGAGGCGTTTTTGAACAAATATACACCGGGCTGATTAGGTAAATCTTTGATTTGGGCGCGCAAATCCTTTTGTTTTGCCATAATACAAATATCCGATTTTCATTTGGAATTTTTGTTCTTACGGAAACCCTTTTTCGATCCGAAAATGCCACTAAAAAAGCAAATTTCGACTTTTGCACGGTATTTGTCATATGAAATCATGTCAAATAAAATTATATTTGTTAAATTGCGATAAATATGAGAAACTTTGTTTACATATTTCCGGTTGTATTCTTGATAATGAGCTCGTTACGGGCGCAAGCGCCGGCCGTGTCAACCTTGGAAAAAAACGAACAATTATACCGGGATGTCATGGAAATCCGGATTCAAATTTTCCGGATAGACCGGGATAAGATATATGAAATGCACCAACCCGGCTTCAGTCTTATTCAAGAGGATTTGGCCGAAGCCATTGGAATTTTGGAAGAAAAACTCGGTTCGTTGGAGAACCGCTTGCATTTAGTGGAAACACAAAATCAACTGGAACAAGCCGTCAAACTTTGGGATAATTTGCGGTTTCATGCTTTGGCAAAATTGGACAAAAAAAGCTTTGCCCGTTTCTTTTACGATACAAAAACCTTTGACAGTTTTTTGGAAATCATGCTCAATAAAATGGAAGACAAATTCGGTTTTAAAGCCAAGAAGTATGCCGATATGCGTGCCAATTACGAAGCCATCCGCAATTTATATATTATGAATGTCGGCTATATGACCGATAAATATCCCGTAAATAAGAGTTTTGAAAAGTTATTTTATCAAAGCAAATCGAAGGTGGCCGAATATTTGGAGTCAATGAAAAGTCGCAAAAGTTTTAAGGATGAAAAAACGGCACGATATTTGGCTAAAAGCTTAAACGAATGGAAATTTTTACGCTTCAATATGTCAAACGGATTTATTCCGGCCGAGCGTACGGTGTTTGCTTCGGTGAGTACCATGCATTTTTATTTAAGTAAACTGTTCAATGAGTAAAAGTGGAATGTCTATGATTAAATCTCTACGCGTCGCTATTTTAATTTTCCTTATCGAATTATCGGTGACGGCGCAATATGACGCACACAAATTGGAGAAAATCTATGCCGATTTGTTTCGTGCCGAGATGCTTTCCTATCAATTGGAAGCCGACATGTTATTTTTGGATAGAGGGGTTTATCCTTATGAAACCAAAGATAAATTAAACCGGGACGTGGTCTTTATGAATGCTTTGGTCGACAGTGTGACGGTGAATATTCCGGCGGAAAACGAAAAACTTTTTAAAATTCACATGAAATGGAAAAAATCGTGGGATATTCTTTCGTCGATGCTTGTTTCCGGTCAAAACGAATCACGAAAATATGCTCAAAAGTTGTTTAACCGTTTTCGTTCTCAACGGGAAAATTTGGAAAAAGAAATTCTCTTGTTTTTGAGTTTTGACGAACCTGATTTGGCATTGCTGAACCGCCTTCGCGATATTAACAACGGAGTGGAAAATATTTTTAAGGAATATTTGCTCCGGCAAAATAACGGAAAAGTTTATAAAGCCATGGAAGATTATGCGGAATCATTGTTGAAAATCCGCAGGAAATATAAAAAAAATAACAATATTAGTTTTTTAACTGCCAATATGATAGCGGATTTGAAAACTTTTGGCAGAGCGATTGACAACGGTTATAAACCTGAAGTGATTTATCGATCGCATGCGAAATTTAACAACCGGGTTTTTCGTTTGTTCGATTTGATTTATCCGACCTTAAATAAATAATCCATGAAAAACAGGTGGTTTTATATAGGTTTTTGGTTTGTTTTAATCTATTATCCTTTAATGACTTACGGTCAATTTTCGCGTGCCATATCCAAAGAGGAAGCACGAGACCAATTATATAGGATGAAAATCAATATGCTTTCTTCCATGGAGGCTTATCTATATTATTCCCGGGGAATCAACCCTTCGCAAAGTGCCGCTTTTTTGGATGACAGAATTGCGCAAGCGGAGCATAACCTGTTGATATCCGAAGAATTTGCGGATGCACAACCCGCTTTTTATTCCGATATTGAAAAAATTTCGGGATTTTGGTATAGTATCCGCAATAAAATCATTCATTTTTACAGACGCGGGCAGTCGATAAAATTGTATGAGCGTTTCTCGGAAATGAATCGCAAAATCAACCGTTTGAATCAAAAACTCTTGAGCGGAACCCATGTGAAAATAACACCCCGTGAGAGATTCTTAAGGGATGCTTTGGAGCGAACGCATATGCTTTCTTTTGTTTTCATGGCTAAATTAATGGAGAAAAGCGATTATTTCAATCTTATCTTCGATGCACAGATGCGCAATTATACCGCTTTGATTGACAGCATCGATAAAATGGAATTTAAAACCGGAAAAAATAAAGCTGAAATCGAATATTTATCCAAGCTCATGAACGGTTTTGCGGATTATTTGTTGACCGAAAACCCCGATCCGGAAAAAGTTTACGCCAAGACCTTGGAAATCCACAATAATATTACGGGCATGTTGAATCGGCTCTAAACGAGCCTAACTATTTTCAGCCGGTCGCCCACCCGAAATGCGAATTTAAATCGAGGTACCTAGCGGATTCGAACCGCTGTACGAGGTTTTGCAGACCTCTGCCTAGCCACTCGGCCAAGGTACCTTGTTTGCCGTTTGGCAATTGCAAAGATAGAAAATTTTTTTTAGCTCCGGTAATGTAAAATAACTTTACTGGCTTTGATTTTACCGTGCAAGGGCGGATGGCATTTGGCTACTTCCACCCGGAGGAATTGAATGAAGGGAAAGCGTTGTAGAATGTGTTTGCGAATGCGCCATGCAACGTTTTCGATTGTTTTGGAAGCCTTGTTCATTTCCGTTTTTACGATATCAAAAATTTCGGCATAATTGACACTTCGGCGCAGGTCGTCGTTGCGTCCGGCTTCTTCCAGATCCAAGCCTATTTTTAAGCTCACACTAAATTCACCGCCCGATTGGTATTCTTCATCGGTGCAACCGTGTCGACCGAACAACCTGATGTCTTCCAAAACGATATAATCCATAATGAAAAACCCCTTGAAAAATCAAGGGGCAAGTTAAACTTTTTCGGTGAAATTTTTTAGTTCTCCGCTGTTTCTTGGTTATCACCTTTGTTTTTGAGCAATTCTTTTTCGATAATTTCAATATAAAGATGCTCGGGTAAAGCACCCACTTGCATCATGGGTGTCCCTTCCATGGGAATAAACAGGACGGAAGGAATATTGCGAATACCGAACATGGCGGCCAATTCACGTTCGGCTTCGGTATCCAATTTCCATATTTTCACTTTTCCGTCGTATTTTTCGGACAATTTTTCCATAATCGGTGCTATCATTTTACAAGGTTGACACCAATCGGCGTAAAAATCCACCACTGCCGGGACTTTGCCTTTGTATTTCCATTCTTTTTCGTTTTCGTAATCGAAAATTTGATCTTTGAATTTTTGTAGGGTTAAGTGTTCTACTGCCATGTCGGTTATTATTTTTAAGTTCGCAAATATATAACAAAAATCGTGCCTTCACAAACAGGTTGTCTATCGGATGAAAACCAATTTGTTTTCGGTTGAAATCTTTGGGGCGTAGGTATATCCCAATCCGTTAAATTGCTTGAGGTCTTCGGGGTTTTTTATGTTGTTTTCGGCTATCCAGCGTGCCATGTTTCCGCGCGCACGCTTGGCAAACAATCCCAAGGTGCGTAATTGGCCGTTGCGGTTATCTTTGAAATCGATAAAATAAACCGGGGCGTCGAGGTGTTCAAAGTCGACGGCCGAAGCGTATTCCTTACTAGCCAAAACCACCAAAGGTTCGCCTTTAAGATCTTTGCGCAAAAAGTTCGTTATTCGATGACGCCAGAAGTTGTGCAGATCATTGCTTTCGTTTGTTTTCAGTGCTCTTTTCATTTCCAATCGATACGGTGAAATCAAATCCAAAGGGCGTAAAATGCCGTATAATCCGCTGATGATTCGTAGTGTATTTTGAAGGTTTCCCAACTTGTCAACGGGAAAGGTTTGAATATCCAATCCTTTGTATGTATCGCCGTTGTAAAGAAAAACAGCCGGAATTTGACCTTCCGGGTTCCAATTTTGAAAACGTTGATAGTTTTGTTCTGCCATTTTGTCTGAAATTTCCATAAATCCGGCTATTTCTTGCGGTGTCATCCGGCGTAATTTTTCCACCAGTTTCCGGGCTTCTTTGATAAAAACCGGTTGGGTAAAGGTTAAATTTTCAGGGAAAAGCGCTTTTTCATTTAATTTTTTAGCCGGAGAAACAATCGTTTTCATGATAGATTTATTTGCAAAATTCTCAAACCTCATTGAATAATAAAACCTCTTTCCATTTGTTTTTATTATGGACGGATAGAAAGAGGTGATAATTTTTGCCTGATTCGGCTTTTTGTCCGGTTAAGCTTTATCTTGCTTCAATACGGTTACGGTGTGTGCAGGTGTTTGGATATCCGGTTGTTGATCCAGTGATGAACGGCAATCTTCATAGCTGCCGCAAGCGCTTAGGCTTAACATAGCTCCGATTGATAAAATGGCAAAAAAACGTTTCATATTGCAATTGATTTTTAAATATTCGCACTAATACCCGCCTGAAATCCGTGATATTTTTGAAAATTATACTGCGCAAAGATACGCAAAAATTTTAAATTAAGATAAATTCCCGTGGAAATTCTGAAAGTATTAACGGCAAAATGCAAGTCAAGCGGATCCGAAATGGTTTCGCTTCCTTGTCCGATAACGTTGTCATTGGTGTCGAGGATATCGTAGGTGTAGGTGTAAGTTCCGGTGAGTTGAAAGGCGGAAGTTCCGCGGATATAAGCGGCGCTTCCGTAGAGGGAGAGGAATTTGAAATCCAATGAAGCGGCGCCTCCCACTTGATAGGAGTTGATTTTGAAAATGGCGGTCAAATCGTCCAAGTCTTCATGAGCGGCTTGAATTTTACCGCCGGCATAAACGGCAAATGCCGCTAGGTGCAGATTCGATTCGTCTTCCAGAAAATAATGCCCGATTTCGTGTTTTAAGCCGATACCCAGCAAGTTTGCTTCAAAACCCGCATAATTTGTTTGGGGAAAATAGCGAATCATGATTTCGGACTGAAAAGGTAATCCTGCATTCAATTGGATATTTACGCCGGGCATGCCTACTTTGAAATATTTGACGGCTTCCTCGATATCCCGTTTAAATCCTTTGGGTGCTTTCAAATCCACATAATCGTATGTGCCGCCGGAATTTGAAGGTGCTTTGATGTGTAAATAAAAATCGGTATCCTTGCCGAATACGGTCGGTAAGGTTTGGGGGCCTACCGGGTTTCCCAAGCTATCGGCGAGGCTGACGTAGGTGTATTCCGAAGGATTAAAAGTAAATTTTTGTTTGTTTTCGGGGATAAAGGAGTAATTGGCTGTAATTTGGAGTGCAAAGGAGAGGGTTTTGAGGGGTTTTGCACGTTGTATCCAACCGTCGGAAAAGTTGTATAAATTGGCTTCGAAAAGCGGCCGGCTGTAGTGCCGGATATAGGTGTTGGCATCTTCTTTATATTGATTGAAAAAGTGTTGGGCGGTAAGCCCGTAATGTAATACTGCAAATAAGAAAAAAAAGAACCGCTTCATAGTTGCCGGTTTTGTAATTAGAGTTACAAAAATCGTGCCTTATGCATCGATATTGGCATATACGGCATTTTTTTCGATGAATTCCCGGCGTGGCGGCACGTCATCACCCATAAGCATGGAGAAAATCCGGTCGGCTTCGGCGGCGTTTTCGATGGTAATTTGCTTGAGGATACGGGTTTCGGGGTTCATGGTTGTTTCCCATAATTGTTCGGCATTCATTTCGCCCAAACCTTTGTAGCGTTGCACGTGTGCACCTTGCCCGAATTCTTCCAATAATTTATCTCTTTCTTCGTCGGTCCATGCATAGGCTTTTTTGTTACCTTTTTTTACCAGATATAAGGGTGGGGTGGCCAGATAGACATGTCCGTTTTCGATAAGTTCGCGCATGTAGCGGAAATAGAAGGTTAGAATAAGGGTGGAAATATGACTTCCGTCCACATCGGCGTCGGTCATGATAATGACTTTATTGTAGCGTAGTTTTTCCAGATTTAAGGCTTTGCTGTCTTCTTCGGTTCCGATGGTGACTCCCAAGGCGGTGAAAATATTTTTGATTTCTTCATTTTCAAAGACTTTGTGCTGCAATGCTTTTTCCACGTTGAGGATTTTTCCGCGAAGGGGGAGGATGGCTTGGAAATTGCGGTCGCGTCCTTGTTTGGCCGTTCCGCCTGCGGAATCTCCCTCTACGAGGAAGATTTCGCATTTTTCGGGGTCGGTTTCGGAGCAATCGGCGAGTTTTCCGGGCAATCCGGCGCCACCCATGGCGGTTTTTCGTTGCACCATTTCGCGTGCTTTGCGTGCGGCGTGACGTGCTTGTGCGGCCAAAATGACTTTTTCTACAATTCGTTTGGCGTCTTTCGGGTTTTCTTCGAGGAAATTTTCCAGCATTTCCGATACGGCTTGACTAACTGGCGCCGATACTTCACGGTTGCCCAGTTTGGTTTTGGTTTGTCCTTCAAACTGCGGTTCGGCTACTTTCACCGAAATAACGGCTGTCAAGCCTTCGCGGAAATCATCACCAGAAATTTCAAATTTCAGTTTATTGAGCATGCCGCTTTTTTCGGCATATTTTTTTAATGTGGTAGTTAATCCGCGCCGGAAACCGGAAAGGTGGGTTCCGCCTTCGTGTGTATTGATGTTGTTTACGTAGGAGTGTACGTTTTCGGCAAAGGAGGTGTTGTAGATCATGGCTACTTCCACGGGGATTCCGTTTTTTTCGCCTTCCATGTGAATTACTTGCGAGATGATGGGTTCGCGATTGGCATCCAAGAAACGGACGAATTCTTTCAAGCCTTCTTTGCTGTAAAATTCCTCGTGGTGCGGGTTGCCTTGTTCGTCTTTTGTGCGTAAGTCGGTGAGGGTGATGCGTATGCCTTTATTCAAAAAGGCGAGCTCTCGGAGGCGTGAAGCCAATATATCGTATTCGAAGCGGGTGGTTTGTTTGAAAATTTCGGGATCCGGATGGAATTTGACATAGGTGCCCGTTTTATCGGTTTCGCCTACTGTTTTTACGGGATAAAGCGGTTTTCCTCGGCTGTATTCCTGTTGCCAGATTTTGCCTTCGCGGTAGACTTGAGCCAATAAATGATCCGATAATGCATTCACCACCGAAACTCCGACACCGTGCAATCCGCCGGAAACTTTGTAGGAGTCTTTGTCGAATTTTCCGCCCGCCCCTATTTTGGTCATCACCACTTCCAGCGCCGAAACGCCTTCTTTTTCGTGTATGTCTACGGGAATACCACGTCCGTTATCGAGAACGGAAACGGAATTATCTTCGTGTATGGTAACGTCGATTTTATCGCAATAACCGGCCAATGCTTCGTCGATGGAATTGTCTACTACTTCATATACCAAATGATGCAACCCGCGCACGCCCACGTCTCCGATATACATGGACGGGCGCATGCGTACGTGTTCTATTCCTTCCAATGCTTGAATGCTGGCCGCCGTATATTTTTTGTTTTCGGGACCGGTTTGCCCCTTTTGCTTTTGTTCTTCGCTCATAAAGCCCGAATTTTATTTATATAAAGAATATACAAAGATAATGATTTTTAGGGAAAAAGGGGAAAACGTTTAACCGGAAAGGAATGGGAATCAGATAATGAATTTGCTCAAATAATAGCCGAAAGCCACTGAAAAAAGACCCATGATGAGGGTTGAAGAAAAATAGGTGAAGAATATAAGCATATTGCCTTCTTTCCAGAAGTTGAAATTTTCGAAGGCAAAGGTAGAAAAGGTGGTAAAGCCGCCCAAGAATCCGATTAAAATCAAATAGGCCCACGCCGAGTGTTGCATTTGGAGTTTGAATATAATTCCGGTAAGCAACCCAATTAAGAAACTTCCGGCTATGTTGGCCGTAAATGTTCCGTAGGGCATCAGAAAATCGGAGCCGTTAAACCATTTTCCCAAATAGTATCTGAAAATGCTGCCGGCTCCTCCACCCAGAAAAATAAATAGGAATTTATTCATTTTTTTCGGATTTAACGGGAATTAATAAGCGGGTTTCCCACTTCATTTCGTCATCACTGTATGTGTGTCCTTTTATGAATTGTTCGATGATAGGTTTGGAGTAATCTTTTTCCAAATGTTTTGATTGCAATACGCTATCGGCTTTTAGGAGCATATAGGGCAGGTATTCATAGGCTCCGTTAAATTGAAAAGCGTAGTAGTTTTTGATGTAAAGGCTGTCGCAGTGGTAGGGTGATTGTTCGGTTTTGATCGGCACACGCAGAGGTGTGCAGGAGCGCAGTTTCAAGGAATCACCGGATTGGAAATAAAATAAGTTGAACAAGGGTTTGGAAAGGTTAATGGCTTTGTTTTTGAGGGCATACAACAACACATTGGAAAAATTTTCGTCCCATTTTTTCATCCAATCGCCTTTGGTTGTGTTGTGTTCATGATAGAGGTAGAGTATACTGTCTTGCGGAAGGAATCCTATGTCGGAGAAATGAATTTGCCGGAGTGTGTTTTTTATTTGGTTTTCGATATTTTTTTTGGCCGAGTCTAGATTGGCCGGAATTTTTTTACTCAAGCAGTAGAGTTGCAGTTTATGAAAGAAGTCGGTTTTTCCGTGAATATAGTAGTTCACCCGTGTTGTGGTGTCGTTGATATAGTTGAATTTCCAATCGGATAAAAACGTAACGTGGCTACAAGTAAGTTTTTGTTTTATTTTTTTATAAGGAATCATTTCTATGGATTGGTATAAAAATTCACCGGGATAGCCTTTTTTTCTAAAAACCAATCTGAGTTTTTTTCCGTAATCGGTGAGGATGACGGAATCTTTGATGGGATCGATGTTATTAAAAAAGGGAAGGATTTCTCTGATAACATGGTTTTCGTTGACTTTTACGTAGATGATATCTTTGGGGGCATAGACTGTTTTTTGCCCTTCGATATAGATTTGTGAAGGCAGGAAGATGTAAACCAGAAGGAATATCAGAACGAGTATGATTAATACGGAAATGCCACCGTAGACTTTTTTTTGAAAGCCGGACAGTTCTCTGTATTTGCGTTGCCATTTGGTAAACATCCCCCCTTTGTTTTTCAAATAGTAATTATCATGCAAATATAATGATTTTCGAGTATCGAAAATATATTTTTTTCTTTGTATAAAATTTAATTTTTCAACTATGAAAATAGCTTTTTGAATATTTGAAAATATTTTAAGGGATGAAACGATAATGATGAATCCATGCGGCGTGTGTGGCGAATAAGTTTTGTTTTTTTGTGGGGTTCGTATGGTTTGTGATTTCGGGTTTGAAAAGGGGTGGTTTGGATGAGGTTATAATAAGCCGGAGATGATGCCGGCTTCGGAAATTCCTTCGGCTTCGGCTTTGTAATTACGCAGGATGCGGTGTCGGAGGACGTTTTCGGCGACGGCTTGAATGTCTTCGATGTCGGGGGCGAGTTTGCCGTTGAGCAGGGCGTTGGCTTTGGCGCCAAGCACGAGATATTGCGAAGCTCTGGGCCCTGCGCCGTAGCGGATGTATTTATTCACTTTTTCCGATGCCTCGGGGGTTCCGGGCCGGGTTTTTCGCACCAGTTCCACGGCATACCGGATGACGGTGGGTGTGGCGGGGATATTTCGGGTCAGGTTTTGGAATGCGAGGATTTGTTGGCGGTTTAGTATGGGATTGATTTGTATTTTTTTGCCGGATGTGGTTTCGCTGGCGATTTTCAATTCGTTTTCCATGGACGGATAGTCCAAATGGATTGAGAACATAAAACGGTCGAGTTGAGCTTCGGGTAGGGGATATGTTCCTTCTTGTTCGATGGGGTTTTGTGTGGCCAAGACGAAGAAGGGTTTTTCCAATTCGAAATCGTTACCGGCTACGGTAACACGTTTTTCTTGCATAGCTTCGAGTAAGGCGGATTGTGTTTTGGGCGGGGTTCGGTTGATTTCGTCGGCCAGGATGATGTGGGCGAATACGGGTCCTTTGATAAACCGGAAGCGGTGGTCGCGGTCGAGGATTTCGTTTCCGAGTATGTCCGAGGGCATAAGGTCGGGGGTGAATTGGATGCGGTTGAAGGATAAATCGAGGGCCTCGGCAAGGGTTTTGATTATTAGGGTTTTGGCCAATCCGGGTACGCCGATCAGCAGGCTGTGTCCGTTGGCTAGTAGTGATATGAGAATGGAATGAATAATGTGTTCTTGTCCGATAATCCGTTTGTGGATTTCGTTTTTTAGTTGCGGCATTTTTTCGGCCAGCAATTCAAAGGTTTTTTGTTGTTCGGTCATGCGCTTTTTTTAAGCCAATTGTTTTTGAAGTGACATTTTTTATAGTCGTCGGAGATGTAAATATAAACATTTTTGAGGTGTTCTTGTATCCAACTTCTGATGGCTTTTTCTTTTTTCTTTTCGAGTGCCATTTGGTAGATTTTGGGATAATCTTTCACGAAATCGGCTTTGTGAGGGGGTATTTTCTTTTTGATTTTGATTAGGATAAACCGGGTTTGTCCGGTGGGGGTTCGGTCGGTGATGATATCTGTCAAATCGCCTTCGTTACGGCCGATGAGTTGCCCGTAAATATTGGGGGGTAGTTTGGTGACTTCCATCAGGCTTTCGCCGGTGGCGGGGTCGATGATTAATCCGCCGCGATTAGCGCTTTCTTCATCGTCGGAAAATTCTTTGGCGGCTTCTTCGAAGCTGAGTTCACCGTCGAGGATGCGTTGTTTGATTTTTTCGAGTTTTTGCTTGGCTTCGTTTATGTTTTTAGTGGAGATATTGGGGATAAGGAGGATGTGTCTGATGTCGCGTTTTCGTCCTTTGATTTTTTCCACCAAAATAATATGCCACCCGTATTCGGTTTTGAAAGGTTTTGAAATTTCTCCTTCGTTGAGCGAAAAGGCGATTTCTTTGAATGATTGCACCAGGGGTGTTGTTTTGTCAATGGTCATTAGTCCACCGGAAGTGCGGGTTCCGGGGTCTTGCGAATAGAGGATGGCTTGTGCGCGGAATGATTTTTCGCCTTTCAGGATGGCTTCCCGGATGGTATTTAACCGGTTGATAACATTTTTCACTTCGGTGCTGTCGGGTTCGGGTTTAATGACGATTTGCTCTAGTTTCACTTGTGTGGTGAATTCGGGGCGTTTGTTTTCGGGGATGTTTTCGAAGAATTTTTTTACTTCGTCGGGGGTGATTTCGACTTTTTCGGTGATTTTGTTTTTCATGGCGTCGTAGAGGGACCGGTTGTAATTGAAGTCGGTGATTTCGTTCAGTAATTCTTCTTCGCTGTTTTTGTGATATAACTGGAGCACTTGTTCCAGTCCGCCGGCTTGCATTTTGATGTATTTGAGTTGTTGTTCGGCCTGTTCGCGCAAATCGTTTTTGTTGATATTTTGGGTGATGAGCGTGTCTTCTTTGGCTTCGTTGACCAGTAATTTTTCTTGTAAGATCATTTCGAGTAGTTGACAATCGTCGGTGTCGGGCGAAAGGAGATTTTGTTCTTTCATTTGGAGTCGCATATTGGCGATATCGGAGCGGAGAATGGCTTCGCTTCCCACAACGGCGGCCACGCCGTCGATTTTGACGGGAGGGGTTTGTTGGGCTATCAGGTTGAGTATCCAAATGAGATTTATGAACAGAATCAGTCGTTTCATGGAAAATAATATTTTACTTGTTTTTTTTCGATGGCTTTATTGAGCATTTCTTGCTTGAGTTTTCGCACTTCGCGGTTTAATTTGCGTTGTTTGACGAAGCCGGAAATTTTAGGTTTAACATAGTCATAAGGTAATTCGTTTCCCGGATAGATTATGTCTAAAATGTCGGCCAAATATAATATGTTTTGATGAATTTTGATTTGATGATGCGAGGTTTTGTTTTTTCTTATGGTGAGAACGGGCATGATTTTCAATGCTTTTCGATAGGAAATCCAACCGGAAGAATCGATTTTTATGTCGATAAAATCTTTATAGAAGCTTTCCAGTTTTTCCAAATCTTGGGGTTTTTGGCTGAAAAAGAGTTTTTTCAATTGGGTATTGCGCCGGAAATGATCGTTGGGCACGAGCAAGTAGCGCCACCGGATAAGGGTATCGTCGGCAAGGAAGTTTTGTTTTTCCCGGTTGTAGTAGTTTTTTAGTTCGTTTTCGTCGATTTGTATTCGGTCGCCGATTCCGGATTTGAGTTGGTTTTCGTATAAGTCGAAGAGGAGGCTGCGTTCGTATTGCCGGGCCAATTGCCGGACGTATGTGGTGTCTACGTTTTGGCGGGCGAAGTGTTCAAAAACTTTATCGGCAATCCATTTGTCGATGTGGATTTTTACGGCCAAGATGCTGTCTTCGCCGGTTTTATTGGCGAAAACGGAACGGGGGATTTGGTCTAGATAGAGTGTTTCGCCGAAGGCGGATGCTACGGGTTGACGTTCTTTTTTTCGGTTAATTTGACAAGCGGTCAATACCGAGATTATCCACCAAAGTGTCAAGATTTTAATACTTGTATTTGGCACGTATTTTTTTCCAAGTGGTTTCATTCAACCGGACGGGATATTTTTGTTTCAGTTTGATAAGTAATTGTTTTTCGATGTATTGTTGATAGTCGCCAAGCACTTTTCCGCGGACTTGGTCCAGCGGCGGGATGTGTGCGGGTGTATATCCGGTGTATCCTTCGACGATGTATTTTTTACCGGCTTTTTTCAAGCGGGGTTTTCCTTGGGGCTTGCCTTCTTTGATTCGGACTTTAATCAGGTTTTTTCCGGCTAATTTTTCGATTTCGGCATAGGATTTTCCCGCTTTGAGGGCTTTATAAACGGCTTTGGCGGTTTTTTTGGTTTTGAATTCGCCGTATATGGCTTGGTAGCGGTCGGGGATTCGGTATTTTTCTCTGTGTTGTTTATAGTATTGTTGCAAACCCAAGGTGTCATTCAAGCTTTTTTCCCAGATGTTTTTGCTTTTGTAATTAAATAGCAAGAGTCCGTCGTAATATTCTTTTACGGTGCGTTTGAATTCGGGATTGAAACGTTCAAGATTTTGCTTGTAATAGTCGAGCAGGCGTTGGTTTTTGAAGTTTTCGTATTGTGTTCGGACGTAGTTTTTTTTGATTCGAAAAAGTTCGGGGTTGTCGGTTTGGTGGCGATAAAGCCAAGTGAGGAAGTCGCCGTAGGTGAGCGTATCTTCGTTATTGATAACGGCTAAGGGTTTTTCGGTTTTTTTGAAATTTTCGGGGTATTTCCATTTTTGGTGGAAGTAGCTTTGGTTGATAAGTTTGAGAATGGGTTTGAGGGAAGCGACGTCTTTGAGGTTGAAACGTTGTTTCAGTCTATCGATCATGGTTTTTCGGCTCAATTGAGCACGGCTGTCGCGGGTGATTTTGCGTTCCAAGTCGCTTTTGGCGCGTTTAAAGGATGGGATGGAGATTTTTTGCTTGAGCTGAAGGATATGCCAGGCCTTTTCGGTTTGAAAAGGTGCGCTGATGTCGCCCGGGTTTTTTAATGCAAATGCTTGGTTTTCAAAGGCTTCTATTTTTTGTCGTAATCCGAAGGGAGGTAATAATCCGCCGTGTCGGGCGGAAGCTTTGTCGTCGGAGAATTTGCGTGCCAAATCATCGAATCCGGCTTCACCGGAGGTTAATTGTTTATAGATTTCTTGGATTTTGTTCCGGGCTTTTTCGGGATCGTTTCCTTTTACAATCATGATTTGTTTGACTTGTATGCGATAAACGGCGGGGCGTTTGTCGTTGACTTTTACGATGTGATAGCCGAAACGTGTGCGGAAGGGTTTAGAAAATTGACCGACAGGCGTTTCGTAGGCGGTGGTTTCGAAAGGGTAAACGGTCATAAAAACGTTGATCCAACCGATGTTTCCGCCGCGATTTTTGGAGCCGTAATCTTCGGAATATTGTTCGGCTAATTTTTCGAAGGAAGCGCCCTTTTTCAACCGGTGATAAATGTTTTGGATTTTTTTGTAGGCTTCCAGTGTATCGGCCGGGGTGGCATATTGGGGTACGGCTACCATGATGTGTGATACGTTGAGGTCATAATGCATGCGCTCATAGGCTTCACGCAAGAGTTTTTCCGTTACTTGTCTGTCGGACAGGTATTTTTCGGCCAATTCGTTGCGATAGCGTTCGAATTCCCGTTTAAATCCGGGCAGCGTATCCATTCCTTGGGTGTGAGCGTCGGCCAATTGTAATTTATAATTGATGAAAAGTTGCAGGTAATTGTCAATATCTTTTTGGGCGGGGTCTTGGACCAAATCGAGGTTTTTGTTATACATATATTCAAATTCGTTCGTAGAGACGGGTTGTCCGTCGATGGTCATGAGGGTTTGATTTTTTTTCTGTGCTTGAAGGAGTTGGATAACCGACAAGAGAACTATCAAGAGAAAGTTTTTCCTTTTCATACGGCAGTGCTTTTGATGTTAAACGCAAAATTGTTCATTTCATTATTTTAGCCTTACAAATTTCCTAAAAAAATACGACAATCGAAAAGTTCTTCGGGTGGATAAATTTGATTTTCCGGATAAATTTGGTGATGTTGTAAAAATTTCATAACTTTTGGGGGTATAATCTCAAAAATATTTGCTTTATGAAAAAAATCCTTTTATTGGCCGGCGATTATGCCGAAGATTATGAAACCATGGTTCCTTTTCAAATGCTTTTGATGTTGGGTTATGAAGTGCATGCCGTTTGCCCGGATAAGAAGGCGGGCGAGCGAGTGATTACCGCCATTCATGATTTTGAAGGTGAACAGACCTATTCCGAAAAGAAAGGTCATTATTTTACGCTGAATTATGATTTCGATAAGGTCAATCCCGAAGCTTATGCGGGTTTGGTAATCGGTGGTGGCCGTGCACCGGAATATTTGCGATTGAATGAGCGGGTGCTTGAAATTACGCGTCATTTCTTCGAGGCGGGTAAGCCGGTGGCGGCGATTTGTCACGGACCTCAAATTTTAAATGCGGCGGGTGTTATCAAAGGGCGTAAATTAACAGCGTATCCCGCCGTGGGACCCGAATTGGCTCAAAGCGGCGCCGAATATGTGGAAGTCCCTGTAGATCAAGCCTGTGTGGACGGTAATTTGGTGACGGCACCGGCGTGGCCGGCTCACCCTGCTTGGATGCGTGAATTTGTGCGATTGTTGGGTGCTAAAATAGAAATTTAAGCGAAAGCGACAGTCGTTTATTTTCGGGCGTTTGCACTTTTGATACGTCCGGGCGGGGCGGGATAGTCCGGTTTTTATTATGCGTCCCGTGCTATTGCAAATACGGTAGCTGAACAGGTTGTGCAGGTGGCTCATTCGCGGTCCGGTGGGGGCGGGATTGGGATTGAGAAACGGAAGGGGTTGCCTGTAGCAGACTACGGAAAACGAAGCGGCATAGTCCATGAAATCGTAGACTTCCTCGTCGTTTCGGGTTCGGCCGAAATCAGAGCGAAGCATTCCACGTCCGCCGCCTGGGGATTGGGAGTAAAGTAGCCAAGTAGCGCTACTCCAATTGAATGATTTCCACGGGAACAAAGAAAAAACCCCTTTCACATACTCTCCTATGAAACGATTACCATCGGCCTTTAAAATTTCCACCACAATTTCTTCACCGGGTTCGATGTTGCGAAAATACGGTGAATTGGATTTTTTAACTATTTTCGTGTCAAACGCAATAAAAGCACAAGGAGAAATCCATTTTATCTTTTGGACCACCTTTAATTATGACCTCTTAGGTCAACTCATAGCTTATCGCGACCATAAAGGAGTAATTACTTCGTATAGTTATGATATGATGGGACGTAAAATAAAAATATCTTCCCCCGATTACGGTGAAATACTATATTTCTTTGATGAAACCACCGGTAATCTGAAATATATGCAAAATGCCGAATTACAAGCAAGACATCAAAGCATAGAATACGTCTATGACAGAGGACGCTTATATAAAATAATCTTCCCCTCTATTAACGGACAAGACAATGTAGCCAACGTGTATTACAAATACGGACAGCCGAATTCCGGAAACCAAACCGGAAGATTGATTTATCAACGTGACGCTACGGGCGATCAGTATTTTGAATATGGCAAACTGGGTGAACTGACCAGAATCGAAAGGACAGTAGTGCTACCCAACGGACAGGTATCCTCTTTCAAAACCCTCTTTTCTTATGACTCATGGAACCGAATTCAGTCCATAACATATCCCGACGGCGAAGTGGTAAAATATTTCTATGATCAGGGAGGTAACCTGAAAAAGATAAAAGGTCAGACAACATATGTCCGCAATATAAACTATGACAAATGGGGAAATATCATACAAATGGATTTCGGAAACGATATTCAAACCGTTTATTCCTATGACCCTTATCTACAACGTCTGCAAAATACTAAAACTTACAACCTGCAAACCGGTGAAGTATTTCTCAACTTAAACTATGCTTATGATTATGCAGGCAACATAACGCGAATGGAAAACGCTATTAACGGAACACAAACGGAAATAACGGGTTCGTTTACAATGGAATACTTCTATGACGATATGAACAGGCTTATAGCCGCCCAAGGGAATTTCCGCAATAGCGATAACGATGCCTCTTATCGTTCTCAATTCAAATATAACGGTGTATATGAAATCATATACAAAGCCCAAGAACACCGGCGCAACGGAAGTTTGATTTCGGATAACACTTATGAAGCGGAGTATTTCTACATAGACGGTTCTCACCTGATCAAATCCATTGAATATGCCGGCGTAGGTTCAAAAGAATTTTATTATGACCGGAACGGAAATATAACTTCCATTGAAGGCGCATTCGCCATAGAAAACAAACATATGTGGTGGGACGAAGTTAATCGATTGCGCTTAGTGAACAACGAAAACGGATTCCATTACTACCTCTACGATGCCGACGGCGAACGTGTGATCAAAGCCCAAAGCAAAGAAATGGAAGTATATGAAAACGGACAACCCGTAAGCCGTCAAGTGGAAATAACGGACTTCAAACTCTATCCGAGCGCCTATCTCACCGTCAACGGAGAACGTAATTACACCAAACACTACTTTAGCGGCAATCGCCGCATAGCCGCCCGGCTTATTCCCGGCAATCCTTTTATGTCATACCGAAAAAATACCGGTGCAGATGATAAATACCGAAAAATCCGTAACTTGCAACTACAAGACATGCAACGTTATCTGAAAAATATCAAAGTGACCTTCGCCCCGCCCGCCAAGCCCGTGGCCGTGGACACACCCGGCGTGCGCACTGCCGCCCGCCCGCGCGCCCAAGTCTATTGGTTCCACCCCGACCACCTGGGCACCGGCACCCTCATCACCGACCTCGAAGGAAGGCCCGAACAATTCTTCCTCAACCTCCCCTACGGCGAAACCTTCATCGAGCAAGGCGGTTACCGGTACGACAACCCCTACAAATTCAACGGGAAAGAATTGGATGAAGAAACCGGATTGTATTATTACGGAGCGAGATACTATGATCCGAAGGTGAGCATGTGGCTGAGTGTGGATAGATATGCTCATAAATATCCCGGCATTTCTCCATATAATTATACCGCCGGAAATCCTATTAATTTAGTTGATATTAAGGGGGATAGTATATGGATAACCCAGCAAAAAATTGATGGTAAAATTGTAAAAACTATTCATATTTCAGGTAAATTAATAAATATGTCCTACAATGACGTGGATTTGGACAAAGCATTAAGCGATATTAAATCTTATATGGAGCGAGTTTATCAAGCGGAAGACATTGATGGATATGCTATTCAAATGAGTTTTGAATTCAGTATAGCAAAAACTATGGATGAAGTTGAGGACAGTGATCATTTAATCATTTTGGCCGAGCCTTCAAAAAATAATAATGGCATTTCCGGTGCGGCAAATATATTAGGTGGTAAAGTTGCAGTTGTAGATGCTGATTATTTTACAGGTTTTTACGATAAGTATATTGGTCATGAAGGTGAGCGAACAACAGCACACGAAATGGGACATCTTTTAGGATTATCTCATGTAGAAAATCCTTTTAATTTAATGTCGCAAGGAAGATCTGAATTGAGAGGAAGTTCCTTAAATAAATCTCAGTTTAAGCGGATTATTAACAACATTAAATATGGATATTTAAATAGAGGTAAACCAAAACTTCAATCCGGTTACCCTAACCTAAGTCAGGCTCAATTTAGATATTTTAACTTTTCTTACAAATAAGACATGAAAAAATATGCTTCATATATATTAAAAATAATTGTGGCAATTATGCTAGTATTAAAAATTTATTGGTTATTATTTGTTCCTAATGTGATATTTATACAAATGGCGAATGAAAATGCAATAAATTTCCGTGAATTGGAATTAACTCTGGACGAAAAAAAATATGACATTACATTGGAAAATTCAGCGACAATAATTCCCGAATCCGTGTTTTTTAAATTAAAACCAGGCTTTATACATTTAAAAGTGAAAGATAAAATGTCAGGAAAAGAAAAAGAATTGACTTTTTTACCTTTTATACATCAGTGGATTGTTATCGATTTAACAGACTCAAATATAAAAATTAAGAAACTTTTCATTCGACCGGTATTTCAATAAAAACATTTAGGAGAATTAAATTTAATGCTCCCACTCCCAATGAATTTGTATCCGGCATGGTATAAAAATTTTGTCGCGATTTACTTTAGATTGATGTACAGGTTCAACGATTGCACGATTCAACGGTTTAACAGAAATCAGTATATTTGAAGAACAAAAGCTTTTATGATGGACATAAAAGACCAACAACTGAAACTTATCGGCAAAATTTTAAGGACCGAAAACAAGATTTTACTTGACCGGTTGGAAATGCTTTTCCGGTATGA
>JAMONV010000035.1 GCA_027066365.1 Flavobacteriales bacterium | reverse complement strand
AAAATTTATATCTTTGCTCATGTCTTTGATTTTTATTGTAACACAAAGATACAAGCGGAGTTTGAATTTTTTCAGCTCCGCTTGTTTTTTGATATAGATTCTGATTTTTTATCGGACAACAATGATTTAATTTGGAGTTTTTTGTATCTGCAACATTTGACAAAAACAATTGAAGTATGCAATTTGAAAGTTATTATCGATGCTTTTATTCATGGAAGGCAACTCCTTCTATTAGGGGTTGCCGCCACTTCCATTTATATAGCCCTAACAAATAACCTTAAAGCCCTAAACACTTACTACAATTCTACTTCTGACAACACTCTACAAGCACAAAAAAGAAAGAAGATTATACACGCCTTACTCTATTTCTTTGCTACACTATCCTTATGGAGTATTATTTTAGGATTTTTCCATAAAATAACCCAAATGAATTTCCCCGTTCCCTGTTCCGAAATTAAATTAGTTTTTTTAGGATTATGGCCTCCTGCTTTAGGGATTATTCTTTTAGGTTTAATATCGGTATCTGTAGCACATATATTGGCAAAAAGAAGCGCAAGCAATCCTTAATAACACAACCCCATAATTTTCTTTTGAACTCGAAAATCAATACCAAATAATCATCACAAGTTATATTCAACGGCATTGACCGGCAAGTGTTTTATGCTTATATTAGCGTTATGAAAAAATACAAAGAATTTTGGGTGGATTCGGGGTATTTGGATGATTTGAATACCCAGGCAGGCAAGAGCTGTGGTGCAGGCGGATGCTACGGCGGTGGCTCCCGGCTTAATGGAAATGTGCATTACGAGACTCTTGGCTTTATCTGGTGTGGGGATTGCTATGGAAATAATGGCAGCAACAACTTCGGGTAAAACAGCCCTTACATTCGCTATAGGGACTGCCATTGCTTCCGGATTCGCAGCATTAAATTAAAAAATAATTAATATACATGATAAAATCTAAAAAGTTAGAACTTTTAGGCACGTATCTATTATTGCTCTTTATAACAATGCCCGTTTGTTTCTTATTTTCCATTTTTTCTTAGCAAAGAAAGATTAACTAATTCTTACAAGAGCCATTACACATACTTTTTATTTTAGATTTCATCCTGTTAAAATTTTTAATCGATCATCCCTTAAAATCCCTTCCACTACTGAAAAAATTAAAGAAGTAAATAAATTTTAGTTGACAAACCAAGGTTTAGCGTATTTTACCCGGTTAATCAATGCAATATTAGCCGCTATGGACCGGAATTTGAAAAAGATGATGGAAAATTCAAAAAAGAATTGATTGTGCCCGGATTTTTACGGTGGCTAATGGATTTTTTGTGTCAAAACTCTTTATCGAAAATATTAAATCGGGCTTAAAGTGGAGTTTTTAAGGCTTGACTGAATATAGCATTTTAAAATTTAATTTACATGTCTCAAAATACATAATTGAAGTAGCACTTAAAATTTTAAGTGCCACTTCAATTTATTAGATTACCATTAACTTTTTAACTTTATCAAGAAATAGCTCACACTAAACACAACAAATGATAAAATTATAGAATACAATACTACATTACAACCTATTGACTTGCAAAAAAATAGCAAGAATAATGATAAGGTTAATGCAATTAAAAATGCTTTTAAAGTACCATTCATTGTATAATATTTTTAGACTATCTCACAAAACGTAATAACCATGATCCGGTAGATGCGCCAACTGCTCCTCCTATTGCCCATGCCGCAGCATCACTCCAATCAATATCTTCACCGTTAAATACATCACTAAGAATTGAACCTGCTGCTCCGCCTATTGCACCTCCTATGTCGGCAGCAGCCCAAGCGGGTAATGCAAAAGCTGCCGTTGCCTGATTATTATTTTGATTTTGTTCCCACCATTCAATAGAGTTTATAGAGATTGATAAAATTTGTCCTAAAAGTATACCTTCTTGGGAATTAGTTGAATAATTATGGTTATTATACTCTGTAATTTTTTCTTGTAAAATTGATTTTAAATCTTCAAACGATAAACTTCCTTCATAATTTAATTTTAGAGCATTTGCAATATCTAATAAAATATTTTTTCCAAAGTCCGATAATATATTTTGTTCTCCTAACTTATTAATAGACTGAAAAATATCTATTTCATATATAGTATCGGAACTAGAAGAATAAGTAGGATAAAACAATTCATTAGTAAGGGCAGGAGTATATATATAAGACTTGTTACCGGTTAATGCATTTTTAATTCTATGTGCATTAAATCCATATGAATCCATAGTTAGTTGGTATAATTTAAATTAATTGTGTTAACGTAATTTATAAATTCCATACTATCTTGAAAATCATATTGCAAACCAGCATCTGTTAATGACTTAACATTATCCATATATTTATTGTGTAAGACGCCGGTTTTATTGAAATCATTTACCGTTAATGTAGGTGTTGATTGTTTTTTGCAACCAACAAGCGTAGTTATTAATAATGTAATAACAAAAAACTTTCTCATAATTCCACGTTTTTAAAGGTTAGACAAACAGTTCCGTTTTGGCCGTTTGCACCTTTAGAACGCCGGGGTGTTTGCCGGTTTCCGGTATGTTGTGGCTTGGTGTGCCGTTTTGGTTTTCTTGCCAAGCCGTTTGCCTAAGCGGCATGCCTAAACCCGGAACAGCCCTTTGTTTGCCGGTGCCTTACGGCCGGGTTGCCGAAGCAACCCTGTGTAACATAAGTGTATGCACGCGTGCTTTTACACTTACGCCTGTCCGCAGAGCGAACCTTTGTTGCCTCACCACAGGCACCGCGAACAGGGGCTTGTTGCTTTTTTGCCGGCAAATCCCTAACTTTGCGGTGTTAAACCTGTGGTTTAACGGCATAAGCGTCCCGGTTTGGCGCCACACTTCTTTATCCGCCGGGGCGCTTTCTTTATGAATCCGCCCGAAACTTCCCGGGAAAGTTTTGTTTGTTTTCACGTAACAAATATAAAAAAAATTTGAACAAAAAAAATTTTTTTTGCTGAAAATCAACAAGTTACGCCGTTTCAAGCAGTTAAAAAAAGAAAAAAGGCTTCTCAAAAAAAGCGCAAATTCTTCTAGCCGGGTGAAAATTTTTAGGGATTTTCGGTTTTTATTCTTTGTGCTTATAGACTAATTTCTCCTTTTCCGGCGACAGCCTAAAAATAGGCTTTTTAAGAAAAAATACGGCCGCTTTGTAAAAAAAAATTTTATCTTTGAAATGGAACAACAAACTTCCATACACACTTTTTGGGATGTTACCCTTCGCTTATTGGGTCAATAACAACATTTCAGGAAACAGCACTGCAACCGGGAATGGTGCTTAAGGCTGAAATACTTTTGAAGGAATAATCTAAAATTCATTCTTTAAATATTTTCCCGTTAAATTATCCTTTTGAACGATTAATTCTTCCGGCGTACCTTCAAAAATGATTTTCCCTCCGGCTGCTCCACCTTTCGGTCCCATATCAATAATATGATCGGCCAGTTTGATTACATCCGTGTTATGTTCGATAATGATAACCGTATTGCCTTTATCGACAAGTTTATTAAGGATTTCCATCAGCATACGAATATCCTCAAAGTGAAGTCCCGTAGTAGGTTCATCCAAGATATAAAGGGTTTTTCCCGTATCACGTTTGGCCAATTCCGAAGCCAGTTTAATGCGTTGTGCTTCGCCACCCGAAAGTGTAGTGGAAGGCTGTCCTAATTTCAAATAGCCCAAGCCGATTTCCTTTAAAATCGTCAATTTCCGTTTGATCGAAGGAATATGACTGAAAAATTCCACCGCTTCGTTGACAGACATTTCCAACACATCATAAATGTTTTTTCCCTTATAGCGCACTTCCAGCGTTTCGCGATTGAAACGTTTGCCCTGGCAAGCTTCACAAGTGATATAAACATCCGGCAAAAAATTCATTTCAATGGTTCGCACACCCGCCCCTTCACATACGGGACAACGTCCTCCTTTCACATTAAACGAAAAGCGGCCGGGTTTATAACCGCGAATTTTCGATTCAATCGTTTGAGCAAACAATTGCCTTATATCCGTAAATACGCCGGTGTAGGTAGCCGGGTTGCTTCGTGGTGTCCGCCCAATGGGGCTTTGGTCAATGTTAATAACTTTATCGATATATTCCGTACCTTCCAAACGTTCATACGGCAATGCTTCTTCGTTGGCATGATGGAGGAGTCCGCGTAAAGCACGATATAAGGTTTCGTTAATCAAAGTGGATTTTCCGCTGCCCGAAACCCCGGTAACCACAATCAATTTACCCAAAGGAATATGAAGATTTACGTTTTTGAGATTATGACCCGAAGCACCATGTAAAATCAATGTTTTCCCCGTTCCTTGACGTCTTTTTTCAGGAACGGGAATACGCTTTTTTCCGCTCAAAAAACGCCCCGTTTCCGTTTCGGCTTTCATGATTTGTCCGGGTGTTCCTTGCGCCACCACACGGCCGCCTTCCCGCCCGGCACCGGGACCCAAATCCACTATATGATCCGCCGCCAGCATCATTTCCTTGTCATGCTCCACCACAATAATACTATTGCCTTCGTCGCGCAACGCTTGCAACGATTGGATGAGTTTTTCATTATCCGAAGCATGCAAACCGATACTCGGTTCGTCCAAAATATACAACACATTCACCAGCCCCGCACCTATTTGCGAAGCTAACCGAATACGCTGACTTTCACCGCCGGATAAACTTCCCGACGTTCTGTCCAAACTCAAATAATCCAGCCCAACATTAAGCAAAAACCGAATCCGCCTTTTGATTTCCTTCAAAATTTCCGAACCGATAATTTTATCTCTTCCTTCTAAAGAATTTTCCAGACT
Source organism: Flavobacteriales bacterium (assembly GCA_027066365.1). Lineage (GTDB taxonomy): Bacteria > Bacteroidota > Bacteroidia > Flavobacteriales > Flavobacteriaceae > JAADED01. The sequence goes on along the minus strand of JAMONV010000035.1, from coordinate 7,408 downwards.
TTTTATCCATTTATCCAATTCCGAGATTTCCATTTTACTGATTTCCGCAATATTTTTCCCTTGAATTTCAAACACCAATGCTTCTTGCCGAAGCCGGGTTCCTTGGCATTTATGACAAATTTTTTCGGTCATGAATTGAGATGCCCAACGCTTGAGCGAGTGATACGGTGCTTGCTCGAATTTCCGTTTGATCAAAGGTACAATACCTTCAAAATCCACGAATTGTTCATGAGAAACACCGGTAATTTCGGAATGAAAACGCATCAAATCTTTCACACCGTATAATATCCGGTTCAAAACACTTTCGGGAATATCCCGGATGGGTGTGTCCAAACTTAATCCGTGATGGCGCAATATCATTTCCAATTGCGATACAATCCAATCATGACGCGACGTATCTACAGGAGCCAAGCCCCCCCGGCGTATGCTTTTGGAAGAATCGGGAATGATTTTTTTGAGATCCGGTTCCCACACCGTTCCCAATCCTTTGCAAACCGGGCAATAGCCTTTGGGCGAATTAAAAGAAAACAAATGCGGTTCCGCTTCGGGAAGGGCAAAACCCGAGTCCGGGTGAGTGTAATAACGGTTAAAATAATGTATTTCGTTCCTTTTATCGATAATCATCAGGCTACCCTCGCCTTCTTTCAAGGCGATTTCTACGGCATTTCGCAACCGTTTTTCTTTGGTTTCGAAAACAGTCAAGCGGTCTATCACCACTTCGATATCGTGCATCTTATAACGTTCCAACTGCATGCCGGGTTCCAAATCACGCACTTCACCGTCGATGCGAACCTGCATATAGCGTCTGCTAATGAGTTTTTTGAATAATTCCTTGTAGTGTCCTTTACGTCCGCGAATAAGCGGTGCCAAAACGGTAATTTTTTGCCCCTGAAAACGTTCAACAATCAAGCTGACGATTTGTTCCGTATCCATGTTTCGTATTGGTGCTCCGTCGCTTCCGGACGGCTTCCCGATTTTGGCATAAAGCAATCGCAATAAATCATAGATTTCCGTGACGGTTCCTACGGTGGAACGAGGATTCCGGCTCACGGTTTTTTGTTCAATGGCAATAACCGGCGGCAAATGTTCTATTTTATCCGCATCCGGGCGTTCCAATGTGCCCAAAAATTGGCGAACATAGCCGGAAAAGGTTTCCAAAAAACGTCTTTGACCTTCGGCAAAAATCGTATTGAATGCCAAACTTGATTTTCCGCTTCCGCTCAATCCCGTAATAACCGTCCATTTATTAAGCGGAATTTTCAGATCGATATTTTTTAAATTATGCTCCCGGGCACCGTATATCTCAAGAAATGATTCTTTTCGTTCTTTCATTTTCCGGTATTTTCTATCCGTTTTTCCAAAGCGTATGCTTGTTGCTTGACCACTTCGGACCATTCGTGAACGCTTCTTTCTTCCGTAAAAAATTCGGGGGCAATCGGTTCTCCGAAAATAATTCGAATAGTCGCATGGCGTTTTTTAAACATTTCACGCGGCAATAAAAACAATTCCAAATTGGCTTTGATACCTAACCTCGTCCTCCACTTGTGAACACGGTAAAAACATTTGGAATTTTGCGTAGGAATAAAAAACGGAATTACCGTTCGATGATACGCTTTGGCAAATCTGACAAAACCGCTACGCCACATGCCGTCATCCCATTTACCTTTATGATAACGCGCCACTTCGCCGGCAGGAAATATGGTGAACGGAGCATGGCTGTTTTCGAGCCTGTCAATCAAAATCCGTTTGTATTTTTCGGGATTCTTTCCGAAAACATTCACGGGAATAAAAAAATCCTTAAGCTGTTCAAAGTCCATTAAAACATCATTGGTCAAATGATTTACGCGCGGATAATAATCCTTCAAAACATGCATCAAAGCAAAAAAATCAGGACCGCCCAAAGCATGATTACCCACAAAAATCACTTCCGGCGACGAAGGAATATTTTCCGTACCGTAGGCTTCCACTTTCAAATCGAGCCAACGAATTGCCCCTTCGATAAATGCAAAATTTTTTAAATGCCCGATATGCGCCAATGCTTCGTTGATTTCACGCTCTTTGATCAAGCGTTTGAGTAATGCTATCATAAAGCCAGGCATGTAACGAATCAACGGCTCGGGACGGGAACGGATTATTTTTTTTAAATCGACACGGTAGGATTTCTTTTCGGGCATACTAATTCGGAAAAATTAAATAACAAAATTAACCAAATCGTGTTTTAATACAAAGCTTTTTGACCGGTAAAATCCCTTCAAGCCGGATTCGTTTATATTTTTGCCGGATAGGTATTAAAAAATTTCGGACCGATAAAAAACCTTTCGGGAAATTTATTGACATATTTATCGTTATTATCAAAGCGGTTCATTAAAAATCATTATCTTTGCCAATCAAATCCCGGTATGAAAAAAATTATTTTAATATTTTTAAGCGGCTTATTTTTAATTAGTTGCGGACAGTATCAAAAAACACTCAACAGCAAAGATCCCATGAGGCAATATAAAATGGGAACGAAATTATACGAAAAAGGGAAATATGCCCGCGCCGAACGTTTATTTGAAATGGCCGAAGAAGCATTAAAAACCACACCGCACTACGAGCGGCTGAAATACATGAAAGCGAAAAGCTTGTATGAAATGCATCAATATCATTCCGCCGGATTTGAATTCAGAAATTTCACCCGTCTTTTTCCGAAAAGTTCCAAACGTGAAGAAGCGGCATTTTATATCGTAAAATGTTATTATGAATTGACACCTGAATATTATCGTGATTTGACCTATGGAATTAAAATGCTTGAAGAAGCCGAGCAATTTCTGAAACGTTATCCGCAATCGAAATATGCAGAGCAGGTAAAGAAAATGAGTGCCGATATAGTTTACCGTTTGGACAAAAAAGATTTCGAAAACGCCAAATTATATTATAACATAGGTTATTACAAGGCAGCCATAAAAGCTTTTAACAATTTCCTTTCCGACCACCCGGGTTCGGGGTTAAAAGAGCAAGCGCAATATTACCGTTTCCTTGCGGCAGCGGAATTGGCACTGAATTCGGTTCCGTCCAAAATCAAAAAACGTACGGAAGACGCCTTGGATTTTTTGAAAAAATTTAAAGCCATTTATCCGCAATCGAAGTTTTTGAAAGAAATGGAACGATACGGCAAACGCCTACAGTCCGTTTTACAATCCGAAACTATCAAACCGAAAGAAAAAAACAAAAAAGTATGAGCGAATATAAAGACACCAAAGCACCCGTAACTACCCTAACCATTAACCGGGACGAGGTTATCAAACCCACCGGGAACATTTACATGGCTATTGTGATTATAGCTAAACGCGCCGAACAAATCCAACAGGAAATGAAGGAAGAGTTCAATAAAAAAATATCGGAATTTTCGGATGAAGATAAGGAGCATATCTTGAAAGAAGTATATGAAAAATCGGAATTAATCGACATTTCCAAATATTATGAACGGTTGCCAAAGCCTTGGGCAATGGCATTGCAAGAGTGGCTGGAAGGCAAAATCCAATGGCGCTTCGCCGACGAAGAAAGCGACGAAAACCGGGAAATTTTCTGATTATTGCCCATGCCGCTTCGCGGGAAAAATATCGTTATCGGAATAACGGGCGGAATTGCCGCATACAAGATTCCGCTTTTGATTCGCTTGCTTGTCAAAGCCGGCGCCAACGTTCAAGTAATCATGACCGAAGCGGCCAAAGCTTTCGTTACTCCGCTTACGCTTTCCACCTTGAGCCGAAATCCGGTTTATTCCTCCTTTGTTTCGGAAGCGGGACAATGGCACAATCACATTGCATTGGCACACACCGCCGATTTGATTTTGATTGCACCGCTCACGGCCAACACATTGGCGGATTTGGCCATGGGCAAAGCGGAAAACCTATTATCCGCCGTAATCATGTCGGCCGAAGCACCCGTTTATGTTTCGCCGGCCATGGACAGGGAAATGTATCGCTATGGGGCTGTCCGGGAAAATTTGAGCAAGCTAAAGTCCTTCGGATTTCATATCATTCCCCCTGAAGAAGGCGAATTGGCCAGCGGATTATCCGGCCAAGGCCGCATGCCCGAACCGGAAACATTATTTGCAATTATTCGCTCACATTTTAAACAAACCCAAGCATTAAAAGGGAAAAAAGTGCTAATCACAGGCGGTCCCACTTACGAACCCATTGATCCGGTACGTTTTATCGGCAACCGTTCGAGCGGAAAAACGGGAATCGCCTTGGCGGAAGCCGCCACCCAAGCAGGCGCTGAAGTCATCCTGATTACCGGACCCACTACCTGTTTACCGGGCAATCCACCTTATACAGTTGTGCCGGTGGAAAGTGCCGGAGAAATGTATCAAGCGGTGAAAAAACACTACCCCGAAAGCGATATTTTGATTATGTCCGCCGCCGTTTCCGATTATAAACCGGTCGATGTTAAATCATCCAAAATAAAAAAACATTCCGCACGTTTGAACATTGAACTCGAACCTACGCCGGATATTTTGGCCGAAGCGGGAAAAATGAAACGTCAAGGTCAAATAAACATAGGATTTGCACTGGAAACCGACGATGAAAAAAAGAACGCTTTGGATAAACTGAAGCGAAAAAATCTGGACATGATTGTTTTAAATTCACTCAAAGACGAAGGCGCAGGCTTTGGATACGACACCAATAAAATCACTATCATCCGAAAGGACGGACAAGAAAAAACATACCCCTTAAAATCAAAACATGAAGTTGCGCGCGACATCATATCGGAAATTAGTCATTTGGTTTAGCATCCTCTGGGCGGGAGCCCGCATACAAGCCCAAGAATTTCAGGCGGATATCACGGTGGACGCTTCATCGTTAACTTCATCCAATATATCCGTTTTTAAAACATTACAAAACGATTTGACTTCGTTCGTGAATTCCAAGCGCTGGACAAAAAAAATATTTAAAGAAAACGAAAAAATCAAAGTGATTTTTTATTTCGTCGTAAAGAATTATGAGAATAACAAATTTAAATGCGAATTGAACGTTTCGGTGCTGCGTCCCGTTTACGGGTCGGGATATGAAACGCCGCTTTTTACGATTTCGGATAAAAATATAGAATTTGAATATCAACAATACCAAGCGTTGGAATTCAATCCCGGTAATTTGGAATCGAATCTTACCGCCACCGTAGCTTTTTATTTGTATATGGCTTTGGGATACACTTTCGACAGTTTCAAATTCAATGCAGGAAAAGAATATTTCGACATGGCTCAGAACATTCAACAAACCGCCGCTTCGTCCGGCATGCAAGGTTGGGAAAAAACCAATGATTTCTTTAGCAAAGCCAAATGGGTGGAACAATTATTATCCGGCTCCAATATTATGTTTCATAAAGCCATATACACTTATCACCGCTTCGGGTTAGATTTCATGTCGGAGAATTTGACTACCGGGAAAACCAATCTTATTCGCGGCATTCAATATTTGACCAAACTCAACAAATCCAATGCCGACTTTATTATCAAGCTTTTCTTCGATACCAAATCGGACGAAATCGTTAATGTGCTAAAAGAAGGTCCCAGAACTACCAACCAACGCAATATCAAGAAAATTTTAATGAATTTAGCGCCCATGTACAGCGTTAAATGGAACGAAATTCCTTAAACATGGACGCTTTGCTTAAAATCGGTTTCGACGCCAAACGTTTTTTTCATAATCGCACGGGATTAGGAAATTACAGTCGCGATTTAATCCGGATTTTAAGTGAATATGCGCCGGAGATTCAACCGGTTTTGTTCAACCCGAAACCTTCGGAACATTTCAATGAATTTGTACCGGAACATGCGCGTGTAATCATGCCCAAGAAAATATTTTATAAAAAATTTCCGGCACTATGGCGTAGCAAAGGGATACTGCAAAATATTAAAACCCAATCACTGGACATATATCATGGATTGAGCGGAGAATTACCCATAGGCATAAGCCGTTTACCCGTTAAAAGCATCGTTACAATTCACGATTTGATCTTTATGCGCTATCCACAATGGTATAAACCTTGGGACAATTTCTTTTACAGGCAAAAATTTTACCGTACCGTCAAAGAAGCGGATTTAATTGTGGCAATCAGCGAGCAAACCAAGCGGGATATTATTCGATTCGGGCAAGTTAAACCGGAAAAAATCAAAGTTATCTACCAAGGATGCCACCGTATTTTCAAACAAAATTATCCCGGCCAAAAAGTCAAGGAAATAAAAGAAAAATACCGTTTGCCGGATCTTTTTTTGTTATATGTGGGAACAATTGAACCGCGAAAAAACGCCTTGACGATAGTAAAAGCCTTAAAAGATTTACCCTATACCCTGGTGCTTGCAGGACGCCAAACACCCTATGCGGAGAAAATCAAAAATTTTGTTCAATCCAATGGCATGCAAGAACGAATTCGCTTTATACAACACGTTCCGCAGGAAGATCTGGCCTTGCTGTATCGTGCGGCAAAGGTCTTTATTTATCCTTCGGTGTTTGAAGGTTTCGGAATACCGTTGATTGAAGCCTTGTATAGCGGAACACCGGTTATCACAAATGCCCGCGGCGTATTTCCAGAAACGGCAGGACCGGGAGGTATTTATTTGAAAGATATTTACGACACGCAGGAAATGAAAGAAAAAATTCGTTTTGCCATGGAATCGGATTTGAGTGAAAAAACCGAAGCAGGCAAGCAATTTGTTCGCCGCTTCAACGACGATAAATTGGCTGCACAATGGACGGAAACCTACCGTTCAATATTGGAATAAATAAACGAAATTTCGTATTTTTGCAATAAAATCATATTTTATGGGTAAAGGAGATAGAAAAACCAAACGCGGAAAAATATGGCGAGGCACCTATGGTAAAACCCGCCCCCGCAAGAAAAAGAAAACGGGAAAACAAGAAATTGTAAGCGAATAATTCATTCCGGTAAACGATTTTGATTTGTCCGTTATGCTTTTGACGGCAATAATTGTTTATTTTATCAAATTTTAGTGTATAATTTTTCTCATTGGATATATTTAATTTTCTCACAAATATATTTAGCACCGGGGAATCTTTTTTCTTTCTGCTAAAATGTTAAATCGCTAAATCGACCGATGGATCCGATACTATCCCGAAAAAGTGTGTAAAGTGAAGTCGATTAAATTTGCAAATAATTAACTAAAAAAACAAATAACCTGAAAAAGTTTCTTCACTTTACACAAGAGCAAGTTATGAATTTTTTTGCAAATTTCAAAATATGTCTTGATGCATCAATTTAGCGGTTCGTCTAACAGAAGCGGTGACCAAGGAAGCCTTTTACACCGTTTCGGGCGTTCGTCCCGACCGCACGCGTGAGGTATTGGCCATAGTAAACAAACCTACCGAAAGTGCCGAAGGCTGGCGGGATATATTCAGGGAATTAA
>JAMONV010000034.1 GCA_027066365.1 Flavobacteriales bacterium | reverse complement strand
TTAAAACTTAATTTGGCCATCTCTGTCTTTTATTTAAGCTAAGATAAAGAAAATCAACCAAATAAACAAGAAAATTTAATAAAATCCATCAAAATAAAAAGGGCTGTCCAAAACTTAATGGACAGCCTCACTTAAAAAATGTTATTTTAAATGACTTACTTCAAAAACCGTTTGTATTCCTCCTGTTCAATCGTTCCGTTACCGTTGGCATCTAACGTGCCAAAGACTTCTTTGATTTTCTTTTCATAATCCGCTTTATCCACTCCGGCATCGCCCATTTGACTATACATTTGGGTTTTATTCAGGAACAATGCTTTCTCGGCCGCCAATGCATCCTTCGCATTTTGTCGATACCTCTCCCATTCTTCCTTCTCGATTCTTCCGTTGCCGTTCTTATCGATTTCCGCGAATAAATCGCCGGCTCCCTTTAAAAATTCATCATGATTCAACAAGCCGTTTTGATCTTCATCCCATTGCGAATACATCGCCACTTTTTCCCTAAACATGGCTTTGTCCTGCGCTTCTTCTTCTTTTGCCGCTTGTTTTTCGGCGAGATTTTCGGTTGTCACGGCTTTTTCAGCCTTACTGTCATTGCCTTGACCGTTTTGGCACGAAATAAAAGCGCCCGGCATCAAGATCATCATAAAAACTACTTTCCATAATTTTTTCATAATTCTATAAATTTAAAATTACCGTTTCATTTCTTTCAAATTTCATACCTAATAACAAATAATTTATTGTATTTTTAAGAAAAATATAATTTAACATATTATACCAACAAAATCCATTCAAACAACACAAAAAAAACGAAACTTTCGTCACACAAACGCCAGTTTGGCACTAACAAAAAGTTGCCTTTATTATATGACGATATAGATAATTCAAAATAATCGTTGAAATTTATCCGAAAACCGGAAATTCTTTATCTTTACAAAAACGAATTACCAAGCCATGAAATATCGATTGATGCTTATTTTTTTTCTATTATGGCAAACATCCCTATTAGCACAAACGCTCAACTTGTCCACCCCCCGTTCCACCCTATACACCCATTTGGAAAACCTTAAACCCGATCATTATCATCCCGAAATCGCCGCCCAAACCGTCTACGGACTCACCGGCAAAAAGGCCGAAGATAAAGCCTTAAAACTCAAGTACATATACGACGCCAAAGGCCTCATCATCGACTATGCCACCATACCCAACGACCCGGATTATACCGACAGTACACATTTTACTTTTCCCAAACATGCATACAAACCCTTCCCGTTGCGCTTACCTGAAATATATCTGGAAAAATACGGCAATAAATGGTATTACTCGCGCCAAACGGTTTCTCAAATCGATTTGATATTCAATGAGTTATACCCATACGGTGTAGACTTCGTTTCCTCCGTTCCGCCCGAATTTCAAACGAAATTCCTTGGTATTGCTATCTGGAAATGGACAGGGTTGATTTTATTGCTTATCGGTGCCTATTTATTACACGTTTTAGCCAAAAAATTATTGTATTGGATATTTCGCTTCCTCAAAAACCATGTCGTTTCGGAACGTTTCAAAACCGTCGAACGAATCAATCTCCGTTTATTACAATTCTCCGACCCGATTTCATACTTGGTTTCCTTGGCCTTTTTAATCAAACTCCTACCGAGTTTATTCCTTCCCGCCCGGTTTACGGCCTTTATCATGTCCGGCCTTAATGTGGCCCTGCTTATCTTTTGGGTTTTTGTTTTTCTGCGCTTGGTAGACGTCATCATGTCATTTTATATAACCCGTGCCGAACAAAGCGAAAGTAAACTGGACGATCAACTGGTGCCGATTCTGCGAAACACACTGAAAGTTATCGTTCTGAGCTTCGGAATATTCAAATTATTGATACTTTTCGGCGCCGATCCCAAAACCATCTTGGCCGGGGTATCCATAGGCGGGTTAGCCATAGGCTTGGCTTCGCAGGACACCATTAAAAATTTAATCGGTACGTTTATGATTTTTGTAGACAAGCCCTTTCGTATCGGTGATTGGATTTCTTTCGAGAATGTAGAAGGGTCCGTGGAAGAAGTAGGATTTCGTTCCTCTTCCATCCGTGCCGCCGACACGACTATTTTCAAAGTTCCCAACAGCAAATTGGCCGAAATCGTTATCAATAATAAAGGCCAACGCGTTTATCGCCGCTATCAAACGCAAATCGGCATCCGATACGACACACCCCCGCATCTGGTGGAAGCTTTCGTAGAAGGAATCAAAGAAATCATCGAAGTGCACCCACTCACCCGGAACTCCTCCGACCACACGGCCTACAACATGCGACCCTACAACGTGGAATTCATAGAATACGGCGATTCCGCCCTGCTCATCATGGTCAATGTCTATTTCAAAACCACCGATTGGGGTGAAGAAATGCACGGAAGACATGTGCTTCATTTGGGAATTCTTGAACTAGCCGAAAAATTAGGCGTGGGATTTGCCTTCCCTTCACAAACACTCTATATGGAATTATTCCCCGAAAAAAAACCGGAATATCCCGAATATCCGCAAGACCCTGCGGAAATAAAAAAACGCATAGAAGAAGCCGTCGCCAACTTCAATGCCAAAATCAGTAAATACTAACGATAGTGGGCTGGTATCAACACATTATGGCGGCTTTTTATGATCCTTTCATGCAATCATTGGAAGGCGACTTATTGCACCACCGTCAATTTTTGCTGAACTCCGCCCAAGGAAAAATCCTGGAAGTAGGCGCAGGAACAGGCGTTAATTTTACACTTTATCCGAAACATGCGGAAGTTTATGCCATCGAGCCCTCAAAACCCATGTTTAAACGAGCAATGAAAAAAATTCCTCCCGGTTCAAATATTCGTATATACAATACAAGTATCGAAGAGGTGGAAAATATACAAGAAATACCCGCCGCATTCGACACCATTGTTTCCATGCTGGTACTTTGCACGGTAAAAAATTTGGATACTACCATCGAAATTTACAAACGCCTCCTCCGCCCCGGCGGACTATTACTGGTTCTGGAACATATCCACGCAAGCAATAGTCTCTACGGAAAATTTCAAACTTTGATTAATCCTATTTGGCGGCCCTTTGCCGACGGATGCAATCTGACACGGAGACAGGACATATCCTTGAAAACCGCCGGATTTATTCCGGCAAACGAAACATACTTTCGGCTGGGCACGGATTGGTACCGTGCGATTATGCAATTAAACGAAAAAAAATCTCACCGGCTAAAATCCGGATAAAAAAGCAACGTATCTCCCCGAAAAGTCGTAATTTCGTAAAATCAAAAAAAAGAACACTTTGGCCGCCACAAAAGACAAGCGAACACCTCTGATGCAACAATATTTCGGCATCAAAAAAAAATACCCGGATGCCATTTTGCTTTTCCGGGTAGGAGATTTTTATGAAACCTTCGGTGAAGACGCCGTAAAAACAGCCGACACACTGGGAATTGTATTAACCAAACGCGGCAACGGCTCCGAAGCCGAAACCGCATTAGCCGGATTTCCCTATCATGCACTAAATACATATTTACCCAAGCTGGTTCGCGCCGGCATGCGAGTAGCCATTTGTGAACAATTGGAAGACCCCAAAAAAGCCAAAAAAATCGTCAAACGCGGTGTCACAGAAGTTATCACACCGGGATTAGCCTACAGCGACGACGTTTTGGAAAAAGATAAAAATAATTTTTTGGCCGCTCTTTATCGCGGAAAAAAAATATACGGTCTCGCTTTGCTCGACGTATCCACCGGAGAATTTTACGTGGCACGCGGCCAAGCGGAATATATCGCTAAAATCCTCAATAACTTCCATCCCCAAGAAATTCTCCTCCCACGCACAGACGAAGAAGACTTTTACAAAAAATTCGGGGTGAAAACACATATATTTTATCCCGACGACTGGGTTTTTCAAGAAGACTACGCCCGCGAATTGCTTACATCCAAATTCGAAACCGCTTCGCTTAAAGGTTTCGGAATCGACGACATGACCGAAAGTATCATCGCCGCCGGAGCCATTTTGCATTACCTGAAACAAAACCTCAACCACCAAACCGGACACATTCGCCGGATTGCACGCTTGGCCGACGATCAATATGTATGGCTCGACCGCTTTACCATGCGCAATTTGGAATTAATCGACAGCCCCCACGGAAAAGAAGCCACATTGCTGAACGTTTTAGATAAAACCCTGACACCTATGGGCGGCAGATTAATTCGCCGTTGGCTGGCATTTCCGCTTAAGTCCATCAATGCTATCAATCAACGGCTTGAAATCACTTCCGCCTTGGTCAAAGACGACGAATTACGCGAAAATACCGCTCTAAACCTTAAAGGAATCGGCGACCCCGAAAGGATTTTATCACGCATTGTTACCGGCAAAGCCAATCCTCGCGAAATTTGGCAACTGCATCGCGCACTGGAACACACACGCCCGATTAAACGCAATTTTCTGCAAAACGAAAATCCGTCCTTACAAACCCTGGCCTCCGAAATCGAAGAACCGGGCGAACTTACGGCGCTAATCGAAAAATACCTAAACACCGACCCGCCGGTCAATCTATCCAAAGGCGGCGTAATTCGCAATGGCGTTTCGGAAGAATTGGACGAATTGCGTGACATTACCCGTCATGCACGCGAAAAACTGGACGAAATTTTGCAACGCGAAATCCGGCGCACCGGCATCACCTCCTTAAAAATCGGATTCAACAACGTATTCGGCTACTATCTGGAAGTGCGCAACAAATTTAAAAATCACGTGCCGGAAGATTGGATACGCAAGCAAACACTCACCGCTTCGGAACGATATATCACACCGGAACTGAAAGAATTGGAGGAAAAAATACTCGGCGCCGAAGAAAAAATACTGGAACTGGAGCAAACTTTATACGCGGAATTACTCGAAAAAATCAGTCATTTCGTTTTGCCGGTGCAAAAAAACGCCCGCATCCTGGCACAAATCGACGTATTGCTATCCTTCGCCCGGACGGCTATCCGCAATCATTATGTCCGCCCCGAAATCAACAATAGCGATGTGCTGGAAATTCACGAAGGAAGACATCCCGTAATCGAATTGCAACTGCCCGAAACCGAAAGTTATGTAGCCAACGATATTTACCTCGACCGAAATCACCGGCAAATCCTTATGATAACCGGTCCGAATATGTCCGGTAAATCGGCTTTCTTGCGCCAAACCGCATTGATTGCCATTATGGCACAAATCGGCAGTTTCGTCCCGGCACGTTCGGCTAAAATCGGGTTACTCGACCGGATTTTTACCCGCGTGGGTGCCAGCGATAATATCGCCATGGGCGAATCGACATTTATGGTGGAGATGAACGAAACGGCAAGTATCCTTAATAATCTTTCGGAACGAAGTTTGATTTTACTCGACGAAATCGGGCGGGGAACAAGTACTTACGACGGCATTTCCATCGCTTGGGCTATTGCCGAATATTTGCACGAACACCCTACACGCCCCAAAACCTTATTTGCCACCCATTATCACGAGCTGAACGAAATGGAAAATCATTTCGAACGTATCAAAAATTTTCACGTCTCCGTAAAAGAATTCAAAGATAAAGTCATTTTTGTCCGCAAATTAATAGAAGGCGGAAGCAAACACAGCTTCGGAATTCATGTAGCCAAATTAGCCGGCATGCCTGCCTATGTAATTCGCAAAGCCGAAAAAATGCTCAAAAAACTGGAAGAAACCCACCGCCAAGATCAAATCAAAGAAAAACTATCGGAAAAAGACCCCGTCCAGCTGACCTTTTTCCAATTGGACGATCCTTTGCTCGAAGAAATCCGCGACCTGATTTTGGAAAGCGACATCAACCAAATGACACCCGTAGAAGCATTGAACCTGCTCAACGAAATTAAAACCAAACTGATCAAAAAATAAAACACCATGAAAAAAATCGTATGGATACTGTTGGTAACCGGTTTAATTTCCCTGAATGCATGTCAAGAAAAACAAAAACCGCCCGTTCCCAAAGTAAATGAAGATATCAAAACGATTCCCGATTCCACCTTGGCCTATCGCTTCTATCAAGTAAAAAACAAAAGCCCCGAAGAAACCGCCAAAGCCTTTAAAAGTTTCCTCGAAGAAGAAGGCATGTATTATCCCAAATTCATCGATTTCCAAAAAGCGGCCTCCTTGGACAACAATCCCGTGGAAATGCCCCAAACCATCCTGGCCATCTTCGGAAACCCCAAAGAAATGGCCAAATTAATTAACGAAAATCCCGAAGCCGCCCTCGACCTGCCGTTCAGAATTTTAATTTATAAAGATACCGAAGGCAATGTGCTAATTACCTATGAAGATTTTATGTCTTTCAAAAAACGTCACTTTCTATCGGACAGTCAAGGAATCTTAAAGGCTTATGCCGATATGCTAAAGCGCTTTGAAGTAAAACTATCCAAAGTGCAAATCAAAAAAATCAAGCAAACCGAAGATGAGTAAAAAAGGACTGAAAAAATTTCTCAAGAAGAATGGCTACTACGCCATTCCGATTATCATCACAGCCCCAAACGGCCATATGCCGGCGGGACACCTTTTCGTTTCCGTGAAACTCAACGGGAAAAAAGCCTTATTCATGCTGGATACCGGTGCATCCGTATCCGTATTGGACAAATCTTCGGTGAAAAAATTCAAAGTGAAAACCGGTATGGAAGAAGACACCGAAATAAATGCTTTGTCCGCTTCGGGTTTATTGAATAATATCGATTTTTCCACAGAAAACAAATTGAAATTGGGAAAAATCAAATTCCAAAATGTGCCCTTATTAATCATGGATCTATCACATTTGGCCAACGCTGAAGAATTGAGCGATTTGCATATAGACGGCGTGCTCGGTTCCGATATCCTGTATCGTGGAAAAGCAATCATCGATTATAGCCGTTTTTATTTATTCTTAAAACCGGAAAAATGAAATACCGCAAAGCCGTTGCGCTTATCGTTGTGATTTCGGGGCTAACCCTGGCCGGCATGCAACTCTATTTTGTAATAACCTCGGCGGCACCGTGGAAAGAAAAAATTTTTTCCTCCCTGCTGATATTGGCTATTCTGGCCGTAGTGGCGGGAAGCTGGCACGAATTCAAAAAATCCTGGAAATGAAACTCTCCGTCGTCATCGCCACCTATAACCGGAGCCGGCATTTGAAAGATTCTTTGGAAGCTTGGGCGGAGCAAGATTTTCCGAAGGAAGATTTTGAAATCATCGTGGTGAACAACGGATCGACGGACGATACCGAACAGGTGTGTCTTGATTTTGAACGCCGGCACCCGGAGATAAATTTTCAATATGTTTTTTTGAATCATCCTTGTTTGTCTTGCGCAAGAAATAAAGGCATAGAACTTTCTTCCGGAGATTACATAACGTTTGTTGACGACGACGCCCGGCCGGAGAAGCATTACATAGCAAACTTTAAGCGCCACACGTCCGGATTTCCCGGCATTCGGGCATTCGGCGGAAGGGTTTTGCCGCATTATGAAACCGGAGAAGCACCCGAATGGATGAGCCGTTATTTGCAACGATTGTTATCATTCGTGGACTTGGGAAATGAAATCAAAATTTTCGATAAAAAATATCCCGTGGGATGCAACATGCTTTTCCGGAAAGATTTGTTTGAAGAGGTCGGGATGTTCGATATACCGGCGGGTTACCGTTCCGAGGACAAACATTTTTTTCTGAAGGTAAAGCGGGCGGGAAATAAGGTATTGTATTTACCCGACGTTACGGTGTATCATTTCATCGATGCGTGGCGCTTGACCGGGGAATATGTCGTCAAAACTTCCTGCAAAAACGGTTGTTCGGACCGGATTATGTACGATTTGTTTCCGCATTCGTATTTTTTAAAAGCCAAACATTTTACCGGCTTGGGCTTTAAATTGCTTGCTTCGATGTTGCTGTGGGCGGCTTTTGCCCTAAGAAACGAGCGGATTAAAGGGAAATATTTATTTTTGTCCATGTGGCATACGACAAGGGGATTTTTGCGGGGATGTAAAAGGTGTCAATAATTTTCTTACCTTTGAATTTAAATTTACGTAATGAAGTTTCTATTTACCGTTTTCTACTTATTTTTTTTACAAACTTTTTTTTCCCAACAAATCGAAAGAGAAGTTATAAGCAATGCCGGTGAGCCGGTTTTATTATCAAACGGATACCGTTTTGATTGGAACTTGGGCGAAACAATAGTTACCACCGAAAGCAGCACATCGGTAATTTTTACGCAAGGTTTCGAGCAACCCAACCGTAAAGCCGATGTCTCGATAGACGAAGAAAATTATATCGATATAACGGTTTATCCCAATCCGTTTACCGGTTACATCGAACTTGAAATTCAAAATTTCCAACCCGAAACCTTGGAATTGAAGATATATGATATTTCGGGAAAATTAATTTTTTCCAAACGGCTTCAGGACTCACACGAGACTATTGAACTTCGCTCGCTCTCTGGAGGCGTTTATATGTTTTATGTGACGGAAAACCAAGCAATCAAATATTTTACCGGAATTATCAAGCAATAAACCAAATTAACATAATGAAAAACTTTATTTTTGTTCTGTCGGCCTTTGTATTTTCAGTAATTCAATTATCTTATGCACAATCACCGCATTCGATAAATTACCAAGCCGTTGTGAGGGATGTTTCGGGGCAGCCCGTTGTCAATCAAAATGTTAGCGTGCGAGTAAGCATTTTGGCGGAAGTCAATCAGCAACAAACCGTTGTATATTCCGAAACGCATCTTGTCACCACCAATGACTACGGATTATTTTCGTTAAAAATAGGCGAGGGCAATCCGGTTTCGGGCGTTTTCGAGGATATTGATTGGTTGTATAACCATCACCGGATCAAAATAGAAGCGGATCATACGGGTGGTAATAATTATCAGCTTTTGGGAATTATCGAGCTTTCTTCCGTTCCTTATGCATTGATGAGTAAGCGAACGGGCATTTTGACCTCCGATGACAGAACCGTTGTCGTTTCTCGAAAAAACGTTCCTTTTCCGCTGGATACCACTTTTGAATATGCTACGATGAATGTTTTTGTCAGACCGGTGGTTTACAATCCTAACGAACAACACTTGGACGGTTTGTCCATTATCAATAATGAGAACACGCCCGGCGATGTATCTCTAAAATTGGTTTCCCGGTCGAATTATACGTGGAATAACATTCATATGATGAGTACCGTTGTATTGAGTTCGGTGGCTTCCGGCCCCAACATGGCGGATTTCGTTATTCAGAACGAATATGCCGGACCCAACTTGGTTTCCGAAACTTTTCGTATCAAGTATAACGGAAACGTCGGCATAGGTTCTGAAGATCCTCAAGAAAGATTACAAGTTTCTAACGGAAACATTTATTTGGACGAAATAGGAAGCGGGGTGATTATGAAATCGCCGAACGGAAACTGTTGGTTGTTTAAACCCGACAACTCGGGAAATCTTCAAGGTCAGGCAATACCTTGTCCGTAAATTTTGAAGAAGAACTTGGATTTTCGAGTATCTTTGCAATAAAAAAATGCGGGTTATCACTTTCGGCACTTTTGATTTGTTACACATCGGTCACGTCAATATCTTAAAAAGAGCCAAAGAACTCGGCGACACTTTGATCGTGGGGGTATCGAGCGATGCACTCAATTACCGGAAAAAAGGACGCTATCCTGTATATAATCAGAATGACAGGATGGCAATTGTGAAAGCCATCAGATATGTGGACGAGGTTTTTCTCGAAGAAAGCTTGGAATTGAAGCGCGAATATATTCTCAAGTATAAAGCCGATATTTTGGTGATGGGGAGCGATTGGGAAGGTAAATTCGATCATTTGTCGGATATTTGCCGCGTGATTTATTTGCCCCGGACGGAAAATATTTCCACGTCGGCTACCAAGATTAAGATTAAGGATCATTTGTAAAGTTCGGAAAATAATACTTTGAACAGTCTTTCGGAAGAATTACCGTCGTTAAATGCGTTAAATTTCCCGGCAAAGGCTTGGTATTTTTTTAAGTATTCGGAATTTTTTTGCCAAATGTCCGAATTTTTTATAAGACGCAACAATTCACTTTCGGACCGGGCGAAGGGTCCGGGTAATTCTTTGAAATAATCGTAATACATTCCCCGGCATTTTTTCAAATATTCCTCGTAATCATAGGGATAATAAATCACCGGTTTGCCCGTGAGCACAAAGTCGAAAAAGCTACTGGAATAGTCGGTAATAAGTATGTCGATATGGGGTAATAATTCGTTCAAATCGTCCACTTGGCCGGAAATGTCGCGGATATGCGTAAGTCCGCCAGGCAATACGAGGGCTTTTTCCAAGGGATGTTTTTTGACCAGTAAAATAAAATGATTATCCCGGAGATACCGGTCTAAATCCCGGATTTTTTCGCTGAAGGGTTTTACTTCGGGATAATTGTCGCGGTAAGTGGGTGCGTAGAGCAATATTTTTTTGTAGGAGTCGAGGTTCAAAGATTTTTTGTAGTCGAAAAAACGGAGCTTTTCATCGAAAAACAGATCGTTGCGCGGATAGCCCGTAACGATAATGTTTTTATTACCGAAGGCCGACAACAATGTCCGGCTTTCTACTTTGGATTTGGAAACGACATACTTGTATCTTAGCTTGGAATAAAGTTTAAACTTCCGGGCTAAATTGTCCAAGAACGGATTTTTAATTATTTGAAAAGCATCGTCACCTACTTTTTTTAAGGGCGTTCCGTGGTTGGTTTGCACATAATCGAATCTACCGGTGATGGAGCGGGTGTAAGATACGTCCAAAGAAGATTTTTCAATCACCGAATAGCGGGCGCGAAGCAAGATGAAAAAACCTTTGAAGCTCAAAGGCCGGACGACGGGCATTCCCCGCTGTTTTAAAAATTCGTAAATCTCCGGATTCCGGGTGGACCAAACCGCCCGTATGCCGGGTTGGTGTTGATTGAGCCAAGTATAAAACGCTTTGGGGTTTCCGTTGAATAAACGTCCGTCGGTGGAGCCTAATACAATTAAATTTTTCCTTTTGGGAACGAAAAACGAGAAAAACCCTAAAATAGCCTGCAACAAAAAACTCATTTAAAAAAATTTTTTCCAAGTTAAAAAATTAAATTTTGATTTGCACCTCGTAGCGGCCAATAGAAACTTTGAAAAAATGAAGGAGTTAAAAACTAATAGCGAAAAACGATGAATTATTACCCGACATACACTCCAAACCAATCGAGGGGTTAACCGCAGGCGGGCGTTTCGTATTTTCCCGGTTCGTTTTTTTTCTAAAAAAACCGGACAAAAAATCCGAAGGATTTTAAAGGGGAGCAATTTCACTAAAACCTGAAAAATCCCTATCTTTACCTTGATGACTGCGGAACACTCATACCAATTTACAAGCGCCATCCCGCCCGCCAAGCCCGTGGCCGTGGACACACCCGGTGTGCGCGCTGCCGCCCGCCCGCGCGCCCAAGTCTATTGGTTCCACCCCGACCACCTCGGCACCGGCACCCTCATCACCGACCTCGAAGGAAGGTCCCACCAATTCTTCCTCAACCTCCCCTACGGCGAAACCTTCATCGAGCAAGGCGGTCACACCTACGATAACCCCTACAAGTTCAACGGCAAGGAGCTCGATGAAGAAACCGGATTGTATTACTACGGAGCGAGATACTATAACCCCAAGATCAGCCTATGGCTCTCCGTTGACCCGCTGGCGGGAGTAAATCCCGACAAAACACCATATAATTACACAAGCAACAATCCTGTTGTGAGAATTGACCCTACGGGGATGGTGGATAACCCGATTTATGGAACCGACGGAACTTTTTTGGGAACGGATGACAAAGGATTGCAAGGCGAAATGATTGTGATGAATAAAGAAGACTTCAAACAAGGTATGTCGCATGAAGAAGCCATGAAATTAAATAAAGGAATAGACGGCTTTTTAAACCCGGATATTGCCAATCAAGCATTGGAACATTACAGCAAATTGCCTGATAGACCCGATTATGATGGTTTTGTTACTATTGAAGAAGGAATTGAATGGGCTAAAAAACATCCGAATGCTTTACAAAATCCTACACCCGATAACTCATTATATTTAGATGCTTCAAAATTAAATTTTGGAAATTTAAGTGTTAAAAATATTGGTTTGAAAGAAGGAGAAAAAGGAAATATAAACTTATATGATTATGTAAAATTATTTAATAATAAATCTCGCGCCACAGTATATGCTTTGGGAAATACTCAGATGAAACTAATTAATAAAAAAACTGGTACAGTGAAACTGTTTTGGGATAATTATGATTGGGATTATCATCATAACCCTCCCTCCGGTCTTCGTGATCGCTTAGTTCAATTCGAAAGAGTAAGAAAAGGCTTGAATGATGAACATGGATTTAGAGTATATATTTACGGTCAAGGCAAAATCAACCAATAAATGAAAAGTTTAGTTTCTGTTTTTTTAATAGTAATCTTAGTTAATTCCTGTATTTTTATTCGTATGGATGATAGCATTGACTTGGGAAAAAACTATCGATATATACCGGATTTTCCTCAAACTATAATTTATAATCATTGTTGTCCGATAAAAAATCAGAATCTATATCAAAAAACAAGCGGAGCTGAAAAAATTCAAACTCCGCTTGTATCTTTGTGTTACAATAAAAATCAAAGACATGAGCAAAGATATAAATTT
>JAMONV010000033.1 GCA_027066365.1 Flavobacteriales bacterium | reverse complement strand
ATTCAAATCATTTAACCGGGTTACATCGTCGGTGCTATCGGTATCCAAGTTGGGAGGAATGTTGGTCAGGTCGTTAAAATCGCCGCTGAAATCGTCGGATGCGTCCTTGTCCCATCCGTCAAAAGCGGGCGACGAGGTGTTTACAGACAAAGGATTGGCCGAAGTTCCGTCGCCGGACAAACTGTTGTCGGACTGCACGGTTTGGCTACCCCAATTGTCGCCGGTGGCCGGCAGGGTAACCGTATTGCCGTTGCTGATGGAAAGCTGGTTTCCGTTTATCGACAGGGTTTGCAGTTCGTTGGCGGGGTCGTGGTCCGCGTCGTTTACATCATCGCCGTCCGAAAGGCCGTTCGGAATGTTGGTCAGGTCGTTAAAATCGCCGCTGAAAGCATTACCCGCCTTGTCGGTGTATTTGGCATAAGGCACATAACCGAAGGTAAATCTTCCCAAATTGACCGTGCCGCTTCCATTGGTATCCACTCTTACTTCCACGGAATATAGCGGAACAGACCAGTCGATGCCGTTAAAATTTCCGTTGATCACATTACCTTCACCGATATTGACCGAAACGATGCCGTTATCATCCGTGCTTACGGCATGAGATTCGGAATAGACCAATTGGTTGGCCGTATCGTAAATATCGAAGAAAACGGTAATGTTTTGGTTGCTTAGAGGAATCCCTTGGTTGTCCGTAATCAATGCTTTGTAGGGGAATCCTTGCGCCCGGATGCTTAATGTTATCAGCAACACGGGAACCGTCCAAAGAAATTTTTTCATGATATTTCGGTTTTTCATAGCTTTTTCATTTTACATGTCGTTTGTTCTGTCTTAACTTTATCTTGCGTTCTCATTCGTTTTCCGTTGGATATTTTCGATCAGCCGGCGCAGATTATTCATTTCCCGCCACAGTTGTTGATTTTTCTCCTGTAATTCTTTGATTTTTTTGGATTGTTCGTCTATCGTATTTTGTTGTTGTTCGATGATTTCCTGTTGTTCCTGAACGGCTTTGACCAAAGGCACAACGAATGTGGCATACCGGATGCTGTAAATTCCCACATCGTCATTAGCCTTATCCACACCGCTGAAATCATAACCCGCATCCCGTGCCGCTTGTTCCACTTCTTGGGCGATAAATCCGGTAAACTTGATTTTTTCAATGTCATACTTTCCTTCCCAATCCTTGTCATCTTTCTTCCCGTTGCGACGTGTCATTTCATTTTGTTTGTGAATGTCGAGATGATAGGTTACGGGACGTAAGCGTTTGATAAATTCCAATCCCACGACATCTTCGCGGATGTCGGTTTTGATACGGCGGTCGCTATATGTGCTCCAACCTACTTGCCCTCCGATCCAAGACATACTCGAATTGCCTATTTCGGTCCGGTTGGGCGCATTGGCCATACCTCCCGCATTGTATCCGAGTGCTATCGTGTTGCTCAAACCTCCCGAAGTAAATCCCGCACTGGTACCTATCGCCACATTGAAATCACCGGTTATATAATCGGAACCGGCTCTTTTGCCTATGGCTATATTATCGCTACCTCTAAAATTGTCTTGCAAGGCTTCCAATCCAATGGCTATATTCGAATAACCCTCTTCATTATCTAATAATGCGCTTGGCCCTATAGCGATGTTATTGTAACCGCTTGTATTGGCATAAAGTGCATCCGTTCCGATGGAAATGTTTTTATCGCCCGTGGTATTGCTACGCAAACTCCGGTATCCCATGGCGATATTATCGATCGCCTGATCGACCGTGGTGACTCCGGTTCCGTTGTTAAAAAGGGCAGAATCGCCGATGGCAATCAAATGGCTACGGTTTGTGTTATGATACAACGCCACTCTTCCGATGGCAATGTTGCCGTCGCCTGTGGTATTGTTAAACAAGGAGTTGATTCCGATGGCGATATTGGAGTCGCCGGTAGAGTTATGATACAAAGCGCCGTTGCCGAAAGCGTTGTTGGCATCGCCGGTGGTATTGTTGAGCAAGGCATCGGCGCCGACGGCGGTATTGTAATTACCCGTTGTATTGGACTTTAAGGCCCAATATCCCGTTGAGGTATTGAAACTTCCTTTGGTGTTCGCATACATTGCCTTGCTACCCACCGCCGTATTTTGTGTGCCTTCGGTGGTTGCGGTACTGCCGAAACCGTTGTTATACAAAGCGGAATCGCCTACGGCTACCAATCCGCTTTTGTCGCTGTTATAGAACAATGCAGCGGCACCAATTCCCACATTACCTTTTGCGGTTTTGTTATTTTTCAGTGCATAACTTCCCACGGCCGTATTGGAGTGGCCCGTGGTATTTTCGTATAAAGCCCCCGTTCCGACACCCGTATTTTCGCTACCCGTTTCGTTTTTATACAAAGAAGATTCTCCAATTCCCAGATTATTGGTTCCGGTTGTGTTGGTCGCCAAAGCGGCCACTCCCAAAGCCGTATTCCCGCTTCCGGACGTATTGCCGTATAAGGCTCCTTCGCCTACGGCCGTATTATTGTCACCGGTAACGTTAAAACGCAGGGATGCAAAACCCAAAGCCGTGTTATAAGATCCGGTCGTGTTGGAAAATAAAGCTTTGGATCCCACGGCGGTATTTCTTATGGCTTGGTAAGAAGCGGTTGCCCCCGAACCGTTGTTATACAAAGCGGAATCGCCTACGGCCACCAAATTACTCCGCACGGTGTTTTTGTAAAGGGCGAAAGCACCGACGGCCGTATTGGAATATCCCGTGAGATTGGCATTGAGCGCTTGATTGCCGAAAGCCGAGTTATTGCTTCCGGTGGTATTGTAGGATAACGAACCGAATCCCGAGGCGGTGTTACCGCTACCTGTCGTATTGTTGAGCAAACTTCCCGTTCCCAATCCCGAATTGGAATTTCCCGTGGTGTTTTTTAGCAGGGTCGTGGTGCCTAAGGCCGTATTGCCCAACCCGGTGGTATTGTTATACAATGCATTGTATCCCACCGCCGTATTGTAATAACCCGAAGTATTTTTATACATTGCTTGGTCACCGATTCCGGTATTGGAATAGCCCGTAGTGTTGGACATAAGCGCTTTACTTCCGATGGCGGTATTCCCTGTGGCTTCCAATGAATTGGAAACCCCCGTGCCGTTATGATAAAGCGCCGAATCGCCGATGGCTACCAGGTTGCTTACATTGGTATTTTTATACAATGCCATACTTCCTATCGCTATGTTAAATTTTCCGGTGGTATTGGAATAAAGAGAATAAGCGCCTACGGATGTATTGTCGTTACCCGTTGTGTTGTTGGAAAGCGCTTCATAGCCCAACACCGCGTTGAATTGTCCCGTCGTGTTGTAATAGAGGGCATTGTTACCTACGGCCGTGTTATATCCACCTGTGGTATTGTTTCGCAAGTTATCGGTTCCTATGGACACATTGCTTTCGCCCGTGGTATTGGCATATAAAGCGAAAGCGCCCAAGGCCACGTTGCTCGAGGCACTCGTATTGTTGGACAAAGAAAATGCCCCGAGGGATGTATTGTGGCTTCCGGTTTCGTTATCTTCCAAGGCAAAAGCCCCTACGGACGTATTGTTAGTTCCCGTAGTGTTGGAAAACAAAGCACTTCTGCCCAATCCGGTATTTTGCACACCCGTGGTATTGCGGTTTAATGCGTGCGAGCCTACGGCCGTATTATCTTCTCCTTCGGTATTGAAGTAAAGTGCAACATTTCCCACGGCGGTATTGGAACTTCCCGTGGTGTTTTGTTGCAAAGCGCTCGTTCCGAACGCACTGTTACCGGAACCCGTCGTATTGCTCGATAAGGCGCTTGTTCCGGTGGCGGTGTTATACGTACCCGAAGTATTCGAATATAAAGTTTGATAGCCGACGGCGGTGTTTTGGTATCCCGTTGTATTATTATGGAGCGATTTGGAGCCGACGGCGGTATTTTTTGAAGCGTGATAAGCTTGCGTGGCGCCGAATCCGTTATAATAAAGCGCCGAATCGCCGATGGCCACCGTATGACTCGATTTGGTGTTTCTGAACATGGCTCTGCTTCCGATGGCCACATTGGAATAACCGGTGGTGTTGTTTTCCAAACTACTTTCACCTATGGCAATATTGTGACTTCCGGTGGTATTGAAGAAGAGACTTCCGTTGCCTACGGCCACGTTTCTTTGTCCGGTCGTATTGGAATTAAGAGCTAAATTTCCTACGGCCGTATTAAAGATTCCGGTTGTGTTGGATTCCATGACATTGGCTCCGACAGCCGTATTATTTTGTCCGGTGGTATTGTTTTTTAAGGCATAAGCACCCAAAGCGGTATTACTTGATCCGGTGGTATTGGAAATCAAACTTTCCGAACCTACGGCGGTATTGTCATATCCGTAGGTATTGGACCGTAAGGATTGAAATCCCAAGGCCGTGTTTTGATAACCCAACGAATTGGCATATAGAGCTTTGGAACCTACGGCCGTATTTTTGGCACCTTCGAAGGCCGTGGTTGCTCCCGTTCCGTTGTTATACAAAGCCGAATCGCCAACGGCGATGATAAAATCCTTATTCACGGCATTATACATAGCTTTGGGGCCTACGGCAATATTATAATTGCCATCCGTATTGGACCGTAACGTTTGTGTTCCTACGGCCACATTATCTTTTCCGGAGGTGTTGGCAAGCAATGCACTATATCCCACACCCACATTTTCATTGCCGGTTGTATTATTATAAAGGGAACCGCTCCCCACGGCCACATTTCTATTGCCTTGCAAGTTATTTTGCATGGCAACGAAACCTACGGATACATTCGCGTTTCCCGTCGTATTTTCCCTAAGCGAAGAATTGCCTATGGCGATATTCTCGTTTCCGGAAGTGTTTGCATACAGTGCTACTACGCCGACTGCCGTATTATTAAGGCCGTTCGTATTAGACTGTAAACTTGCGTAACCGACGGCGGTATTATTAAAACCGGTGTTATTAGACTGCAGTGCGGAATAACCGATAGCGGTATTAGCCTCTCCTCCCGTGTTGTTTTGTAAGGCACTTATACCTAAGCCGACATTTAGATTGTTCCCGTTATCCGCGCTACCGGAATTCAAACCCAAAAAAACCGAAGAACCGTCACTTTTTCCGTCGTTCAAATCGTCGATTTCCTGAGCGCCGGTACCGCCGCCCGCACCGCCTATTTCCACCCAAGCGGTGCCGTCGTAATACCAAAACGAATCGGTATCGGTGTCATATACCAGCAATCCCCGTGCGGGATTGGTTATATTATTCGTTCGTTGTTGGGTGGTCAGGCGGGGAATTAAAATTCCCTTGTCGGAGCTTTTGACATCCAGCATAGCCGAATTATCCGGTTGGCTGCCGTCGTTATTGATGGCTACTTGGGCATATGCAGGAATGCTAATGATGAAAAACAATATAATAAAGAGAGAGGTTTTCATAGCTCTTCAATTTTATTTTTAATATTCCACACCGTTCCGAATTTATTTGCCAAGCTTGCAATCAGCATATTCACCACCGATTCAAGGGTCGTCCGGCCGGTTTTATCCGGTTTATTAGTAGCCGTTACGGTGCTAGTAATTTTCTCTTGTTCATCTGAAATTTTCCATGAAGTATTATTGTTAAACATAACATTGATACTCTGTTGAGATGGGTTGGAAGAGTTCATTGAGATAGTAATCAAAAAGAAAGGTGTGACGATAGAGGATTGGATGTTATCAACCGAATGCATGTTTTTGGCGGAAAATGAAAAATTGATAAAATTTGTGATACAATTTTGACCGACAATACCAAATTGTGCGAAAAAATTCGTATTTATTATAATTAAACCGGTTAAGGATGTGGTTTTCATACTAATTCGTTTATATTTTGTAAAACTCGGGAGTTGTCGTTAACCCCGTGTATATGGTATGATGAAAAAGCTATGAAACACCGGCGTAGTTTATAGCAATAAGACGACAACCCCCGAGTTATTATCTTGATTTCTTTACTGTGTACAGATTCAGAAAAAAAAACATAAGGAATATGATTATTGTAAGTTGTTTCGTTCTCATTTACCGGGGCCGGGTAGAAAAAAAACAATGTTTGTATTATGAGTAAGATGAAAATTATACTAAGGGTAATAATTGACTTTTTTTTCATATCGAATATTTTTATGACAAAATTACCTTGAGTTCACTTGCTCTACCAAAAAAAAGATGTAATGATTAGGTAAGGTATTAATTCCAAAAAAGTAAGGAAAAAGTAAGGGAGATTTTTAACATATTGAAACTCAATTACTTATAAAAAACAAATGTAATTGTCATTGGTTTTGATATGTAAAATTAATATTTTTGTTTTTTGGAAAATAACTTTTAGAAAATGACATCCAAAAGTTCTTTTTCAGTCATAATTTTTTTCGTCATATTAGGTAAGTTTTCGGCTCAAAATAATGTCTCCTATTCCGATTCGATGTTATTACATACCGCAGATAGATCACTTCAAGGCGAAGCCTTATTCGATTACCGGCTAAAAGTAATTGACAGTTTATTGAATGAAAATATGGACTCGGCGGCCATTTTAATCGAACAAAATATGCAACTGGCAAAACAACTAAGTAAACCGTATTATATAGCGGCCGCTTGGAAATATTACGGTTTACTGAATCATCGTCGAGGCGAATACATAAAAGCTCGTGAACAAATACAAAAGGCTATTCAAATCGAAAAGAAAAATCATCTGGAAATTCCTTTGGCCGAGTCTTACCGTTGGTTGGCAGGCATTTATTATAAACTGGGTCTACCGGAAAAATCCATCACGTATTTATATAAAGCACTAAAAATTTATGACCGGAACAAAAATTACCGGGGTTTAGTTTCATCCTACAACAATCTGGGGATATTGGAAAAGGAAGTAGGCCGGTATCGTGAAGCTATTCACAACTATCGCAAAGCGTTGAAAATTGTGACGGCGCACCATGTCCCGTACGATTTGGCCGATATTTACAACAATATGGGCATTTCTTACCGGTATTTGAAACAAGCCGACAGTAGTTATTATTTTTTGAAATTAGCTTCGTTAGATTATAAAAAAAATAAAAATTTCGATGCCTTGGCATCGGCCTATTTGAATTTATCCAAATTGTTTATCGACAGTCAGCAGAAAGATTCCGTCGAATATTATTTTCGTAAAATTCAGTATTATTTCAATCGCACATCACCATCATTACATCCTTTGTTTTTGAGCACATTCGGTAAATGGTACTACAAAACAGGTCAATATGACAAAGCTATCGGATATCTTAAACGAGCCTACGAAATCGGAAAATGGAACAAAAGTTTACGGGACAAAGAGTATGCGCTATATTATTTGTATGTATCCTACAGGGATAAAGGTGATTATAAAAATTCATTATTTTATTTGGAAAAACTTATGGATGTGCAAGATTCCGTCAAGCGTGTTGAATCTCGAATCAAAATCGAACAATTGAAAAAAGAATACGAAGACGAAAAAAAACAGTTAATTATTCGTCAACTCAAAGCCGATAAAATCAAACAGAAAAAGATTAAATACCTGCTTTCGGTTGTGTTGGTTCTTTTGTTACTTATTCTTGTGGGAATCGTTTTATATTATAAGAAACAAAGAAAATTAAGCCGGATGGAAAAAGAAAAAATGCGGGTTGATTTGGAATACAAAAGTAAACAATTGACCTCTCAAGCGCTAATGATGATGCAGAAAAACAAAATCCTGAATGATGTTTTGCATTTTTTGTCGCGTATCAAAAACAATCACAATCCCGGTCCCGGTGAATTGAATCAATTTGTTCGTCAAGTAAAAGCCGGCCTGCAAGCCGAGAAAGATTGGGAAGTTTTTCGTCAATACTTCGAAATGGTTAATAAAGACTTTTTTAAAAGGTTAAAACAACAATTTCCCGATTTAACACAATCCGAACTTAAACTAAGCGCTTTGATCAAACTCCGCTTTAACATCAAACAAAGTGCTACTTTGCTAAATATTTCGCCAGATAGCGTCAAAACCGCTCGTTATATTCTGAGGAAAAAATTCGGATTAAAACGAAACGAGAATTTATATGACTTTTTAAATGAATTTTAAACGTCAAAAAAAAAATTTTATACTTTCTATGAACCAAGTCAAAATAACCCCAAAAATTTGGGATCAAAGTAACGCTTGATTTTTGATGCCGGCGTTTCCTGATCGATTTGGAAATAGCTTTCCAATTCTTCTTCCTTAAAGTCGAAAAAGCTCATGTAGTATTCATGGAGATTGGCATAACCGCGGTCCTCCAAAAATCCGTCCAAATATTTCATGGCTTGTTCAACGCCACTATATTGTTCGATTTCCTTTAAAATCCGGTATAATTTTGTGATTTTTTCATATAAATATTCTTCGGTGCCGTTTAGTTTTTTATCGGGAAGAGGTTTTCTTCTCGTTATAAATGCTTCAAATGTTCCGTCTTCCTTGTAAGAAGGCTTAAAATGTGTAAAAGCCCACATATAATCACCGTATTTGCTAACATGTTTCAATACGGCAATTCCCGATTGATAATTCAAAATCATTCGACCGATTACGTCATGTATTACATCGGGCATGTCGGGATGGCAAACAATACGGGGGCGATTTCCGATAAATTCACTTAAATTATAACCTAACAAATTTAACATGTAATCATTCGCATAAAGAATTTTATTTCCCAATCCGATTTTTATGCTAGCCGTTTTTCTGATATCCAATTTTATTTCCCGGGACATATTTTTTTACTTTTTTCAGGCAAATATATAACTTTTTATTATAAATTCAAAACCTTCGTGAGTTTTTCCTTTACTTGTGTTACGTTTTATTTGTGTTTTAACATTGTGTTTTTATTGTTTTTTTATTTTATTCATAAATTTAATTTAAATTATTCTATTAAAATAGTATGTTGTCCATCAAAATATCATTTATTCGTTTTGCTTAATTGCAAGAAATTATCTACTTTTGATATGAAATTTTATTACAAAATTTTATCATGAAACGGTTTATTTATATCCTTTTGTTCTTTGAATTATCATTTACGCAAGCGCAAAACGGAGACTATCTTATCGCCCACGGAAACGATACAATCATTTTCTCAAATTCGGGTAATCCCGAAGGGTTAGTTTTAAGTTCCATACGCCATAACGGACATGAAGTTTTACATGACTCCACATGTATTTTTCAATTGAAAATCAAGGATTTAAGAGATAACTCAATGATTTATATCGATTCACGAACTCATTGGAATCAATTGCAAATATTCAATCATACGGACACATTGGAAGGAATATTTTCCCGGCCGGTTATATCCGGTTTGCCCTACGGGTTAACAGTGAAATTCCGTGTATTTTTTGAAGGAAATGTCATACAATGGACGTTGAGTATAGATAGCATCGGTCAAAATCACAGCTTGATGGAATATACATTCCCCGTAATCGATATATCGGCACCGGGAAATGATTATTTTTTAATCCCCAAATATTCCGGCGTATTGTTAAAAAATCCTTTGCAAAATCAGATCGATTATAATGATATTTATCCGAGAGGGTGGGGGTGGACTATGCCTTGGATGGCTTATTACGGCAATGACTACGGTTTGTATTTAGGCGCTCATGATCCGGTGGCGTCTTATAAAAATTTGAGCATTTCCGCCATAAACGGAGGTTTAAGATTCAGGATAACCATTCCTGCGATTCGATTAGGTGAACCCGGAAATGATCAGCGCTTGCCCGGTGTGTTTGCGATGGTGTTTTTCGAAGGGGATTGGTATGATGCCGCCATGGTTTATAAAAATTGGGCGGAACAAAACGCCGTTTATTGGCCGGTGAACGCTCAGGAACGCCGGACACGTCAGCACAGGATAGGGGAGATCGCCGTTTGGGCATATATTAGCGAAGATACTACCGTTTCCATGGCCAATTTGGCACAACAAATGATTGCATTCCGGGATTTATTCGACTCTATCCCTTCGGGATTTCTCTGGTCGCAATGGAATTATCAACAATTCGACGATAATTATCCCGACTATTTTCCCGAACGTGATAGCATGGAATGGGTGATAGAACATGTGCAAGACGGCGGTAGGGCTTTTGTTACGCCTTATATCAACGGCCGGCTATATGATACCGATTTGCCGGATTATCCCGCATTGGGTTATCCCGATGCCGCCAAAAACGCAAACGGTATCGAATATACGCAAACATTCAACGGGAATGTTTTTGCCGTGATGTGTCCGGCACAAGACAATTGGCAAGATACATTGGAATATGCCGTCAATCGGCTGAGTAATAGAATAGGAGCGTCCGGAGTTTACGTGGATCAAGTGTGTGCCGCCGGCCCCGTTTTGTGTATGGATACAACGCACGCTCATCCGGCGGGCGGGGGTCATTATTGGCGCGACGGATATGCGCAAATGTTCGGTCGATTTCATACGATTATGCCGGCTACCGCATTTATTACTACCGAAGGAGCGGCGGATTTTATTGCCAACCAAACGGACGGCTTCTTGACCTTGGGATGGACAACCGCGCACATGGTTCCTGCACATCAAGCCGTATACTCGGGAAAGGTGCAGTACTTCAGTTTGGCTTTATATTCAAGCCAATATAATGATGAAGCTTTTTATACCAAATTGGCTCAAGGTTTAACAACCGGTATTCAACCGGGTCAGTTTTATTGTTATTTCGCCCGCGACCCCAATGCCGCCACGGCGCGTCCCTTTGTGCAAAATATTGTCAAAATGCGATACCGCTTGAGAAATTATTTATCCTACGGAAGATTATTGCATCCTCTTGATTTGCAAGGCAATATTCCGGAAATCCAAACCGTATGGTATGAAGGTGACATACCGGTGAACGTGCGAATAAAAGCCGTGCAGAATGGTGTTTTTGCGGCCGAAAACAACCGAAGCATCGTGATATTATTAGTCAATGCTTCCATGACGGAAGAATATGATTTCAGTTTCAATTTCAACGGTTCGTCGTACGGATTTACAGGAGATTTATACCTTCGAGAAGTTTCTCCGGATAGTATGGGAACCGTACAAAGCAGACAAAATTCATTCACACAAAATGTGCATTTGGAACCGTTAGAAACCAAGGCTTATGAAATTGGCAGGGATAGTACGTTTTTCGTGGAAAATATCACCGCCACATCGTTTCCTTTCTCGATTTTTCCGAATCCCGCTAAAGAATTTTGGGAAATTAAATCTAAAGCAATACAAAATTTCAAATGGAAATTATTTGATTTCTCGGGTCGTCGAATGGCTATCGGAACGTCGAACAAATACCATGCAATCATAAAAGTCCCCGAAAGTGGTGATAAGATTTGGATATTAAGGATCGAATGGCAAAATAAGAAACGCACGTTTTTGCTAATGAAACGCTAAATTCGGCGTATGGTTATTGCGCTCCTAAAAAATAAAAGATTTATCATATCAAACAATTTTTCATTTCACACACTCCTATTTAACATAATATAAATTATGTAACAAGCAATTATATATATATTTGTCCTTTCGAAACTTTTTTCTCATATTTGAAATGATGAAACCGATAAAAACCAATCGCTCTAATGAAATTGCCAAAGGGATTTTGAAAGCCTTGGCGGTAATTTTATTGGCGGTTATTTTAATATGGTTTATTCTAAAAATTTACCCGGTCATAATTTACTTGATTTTATCCGGCATGATTGTATTGCTTGGTTCTCCTGTCAAGCGATTTTTCATGGAACGTCTTCGGTTTGGAAATTTAGCGGCTTCGCTTTCAGTATTATTGTTCGTAGGTATGATTTTGCTAGTGATTGCCGGTTTGTTCATTCCTCTTCTCATACAGCAGGGGGAAAATTTGTCCGTATTAAATTCCGACGGATTTCAGAGGAAAATTTCGGAGAGTTTACAGGCACTGAATGTTTATTTACGTTCCAAAAATATCGAATTGTCGGACCAATTTTCTTTGATTCAATTATTTAAGCATGTTAATTTGACCGTCATTCCGCAAATTTTGGGTTCCGTAATCGGTATTTTGGGTAATTTGGCGGTAGGGATTTTTTCGGTTTTATTTATTGCATTTTTTCTATTGAAAGACTCGGCGAAAATTAAAACATTCGTTCAAAACCGTTTTCCTGCCGGCGAAAAGCAACGCTATCAGAAAGTTTTTGATAAAATAAAACATTTATTGACTAATTATTTGGCGGGATTGATGCTTCAGATTTTTATTTTGTTTGTTATATACAATGTTTCCTTACATTTGATCGGCATTGCCAATGCCACGATAATAGCTTTTTTGGCCGCTTTGTTGAATCTCATTCCCTATGTAGGCCCCTTGATCGGCTTGGTATTGATGATTACCTTGAGTATCACTTCGCAACTGCACGAAAACACCTTAACCATTGATTTTAGCAAAATCAAATATATTTTGTTGATGTATACAATAGCACAAGGCATAGACAATTTCTTTACACAGCCTTTTATTTATTCGCGATCGGTCAAATCGCACCCGCTGGAAATTTTCCTGGTCATTATCATTGCCGGATATTTATTAGGCATTTGGGGAATGTTGATTGCGGTTCCCACCTACACGATTCTTAAAATTTTATTCAAAGAATTTTACACCGAATTTAAGTATGATTTTTTGAGCTGGTAAAATTGTTAAAGTGAATTGGTTATATTTTTTGATTTTATTATAAAATAACTTGTTAATGTAATTTTTGTTAAATTGATTTGCTTATTATTTTAATTGATTTTTGCATGGATTTTATATAAAATATTTAATTATTTTTGCAACAAAAAGCATGTGAATATGAGAAACAGGTTTAGATTTTTGATGGTTAATCTTTTGATAATCAATCTTTTAATTGCACAAAAACCAAACTCTCCCAAGATCAACGGAAGGATTCAATACGATTTTGAGTTTATCAAACGCCAGAAAGATACCGCATGGTTTCAGGGAAATGAATTCCGGCGTGTTCATTTATCGTTTAAAGGAAAAACGGGTT
This sequence comes from Flavobacteriales bacterium, assembly GCA_027066365.1. GTDB lineage: Bacteria > Bacteroidota > Bacteroidia > Flavobacteriales > Flavobacteriaceae > JAADED01. The sequence goes on along the minus strand of JAMONV010000033.1, from coordinate 29,879 downwards.
CAAAATTGAAATATAAAATCGAAGTGAATTTTGCTTCCGGAAAAATCGGATTTCGTGACCTGTTCATTCAATATTCTGCCGGCAAATACGGGCAATTAGCTATTGGGAGTATGGCCGAGCCCACCGGATTAAATATGATGACAAGCAGTAAGTATATTTCTTTTACCGAACGCGCTATGTTGACTGCATTGCAGAATTTTCGTTGGGGCGCAGGTTTGCATTATCAAAACTATCAATTGTTCCGTCACAAAGCCGGATTGCAGTTGTCACTCACCAACAACGGAGCGAATGACAAAGGATTTGCCGATAAAGCTTTAAACGAGGGGATGAATTTTGCCGGAAGATTTTTCCTCGTCCCCTATTCCACTTCAAATAATCACGCCTTAATTCATTTGGGAATGAATTTTGCTTCGCGGCCGGCCAAAGATTTAAAATTCAGGGCGGAAAATCACATGGGAGAAAAATATCATTATGTTTTTCCCGGCGCTAAACGCCGTTTAGTGAATGGTTCGGAAATAGCTCTCACCTACTCTTCTTTGTCGTTGCAAGGAGAATATAAGTGTCAACAATTAAGTGGGCGTGAAAAAAATTATACGGTAAAAGCTTATTATTTGAAGACCGGATATTTCATAACGGGTGAATACAAACCCTATAAACACGGTAGTTTCGGCCGGGTGAAACCTTTGAAAGATATTGATCATGGCGGCTTGGGGGCATTTGAAATTGTTTTGCGCTATTCGGTGATGGAAGTTAACCGGGCGGTTTCGGATATTAATCCGGGACAACCCGGAAGAATTGCCAATTGGGGAATTGGATTCAATTGGTATTTGAATGCGCGAGCAAAGGTGATGTATAATTATATTTTAACTGATGATGATAATCCGTCGGGAAATCAAGCGGCGCATTTGCTTCGTTTTCAAATTGATTTTTAATTGCCGGCCCAAGCGCTTTCGATTGGAACAAACAAATCATAATAATTGCTAAAAGAATCGATTTATGAAGTTTAAAAAAATATTGACCGAACAATGGTCGTTTTTGTATGCCGGTATTATGTTTGGCATCGCCCAAATTGTGTACATGACCGGATTGTGGATTAGTGCGTTACAACACGGTAAAACGCCACATTTGAAGCCAATCACCGTGACTACGGACTTGGGAAAAATGTTTCGCGGCGTGGAAGTTTTCATTAATCATTTGTTCGGTTTCAAGAGTGAAATTTACGGTCAATACGGTAAGTTGGTTATTGACGGTGTGGAAAAAGTGCTTCCTTCGGGCGGCGCATTTGTTCCGGGTATCGGTTGGCCTATTGTGGGAATGATAATAGGCGGTTGGCTTGTATCCCGTATGGAAAAAGAAAGTCGCATTTGGGCTTATTACGGCAAGCGTTTACTGACGGTTTCATTTTTCGGCGGTGTTTTATTCAGCTACGGCACACGATTGGCCGGCGGTTGTACTTTAAATCATTTGATGGGCGGCGTTCCATTGATGAATATACATTCTTTGGTGACAATTGTTTTCATGGCAATAGGCGGATATTTGGGGTTTTGGATGATGTCGAAAATAAAATTAGCTGCATATTTTAAACATCAGGAAACCTTAAATTATGTAAAAAATGCCGATGCAGGTGAACAAGCAACCTACAAACCGGATTACCATCCCAAAAAGCGGTGGATTTTCTGGTTATCGTTATCATTTACCGTTATTTTGGTTTTCGTTGCTTTTTACGGCGGATTATTCAGTCCGGAATATTTGGGACATATTAAAGACGAAAAATTAGTGGCCTTCAATAAATCCGTAGAACAAAAAGGATGGTTTTATGTGCTGATGACCTTGGTGGCGGGGATTTTGGGCGGCATTGGTTTGGCTAAATCCGGATTCGGTACCGAATGTGCTTTGGTTTCTGCCGAAACGGCAACGGCCATGACGAAAAACGACCGGAAATTTGCATGGATGGGAGTTCCACGTATCACCCGCACATTAATGCGAGGATACCTACCGATGATTGGTTTAGCGGCTCATTGGGTTATGATGCTAGCGTTTATATTGGCGGCATGGATATTTTTTGATACTCCGCCCGCTTTTGCCGGAAAAGTTAAATATTCTTTGACGGCAGGAAATTTTATAGGCGGTTTGTTATTGGGCATGGGCGCGGTTTTATTAATCGGTTGCGAAATTCGTTCCTATATGCGCGTGGGAATGGGTTATTTGAATACATGGGTAGGATTTGCCGGATTTGCATTGGGATACTTGCCGTTTACACTTTATTTCAAACAGCATAAAGCTTTCTTGGCCGAAACTGTTCTGGCAGGCAAAAACGGAAAATGGACCAATGCTTACAAAATATACGAACTCTTCGGCGATAACCCCTTTATTCATAAAATTATTATGGTTTTATGGTGGTTCGTGCTACTGTTATTATTAATCTGGCTCTTAAAACGCGGATATCGCAATACGGGCGTTCCCGTTCAATTGCTAATTCACCGAAACACCGAAGACGCTCAACATTATATTGATGAACAGGCAAAGCAAAATAACGGTAAAGTAAACGGTGTGGATGCTCCGGTTCCTGTCCCGAAGGAAGCACTACCGGATAATTAACGGATCTATTTACATCGTTAGAAACAAAGAACCGGCATAATTAGCCGTTTTTTTTCCGTAAAAAACTTTTGGAAACAGTATTTTCGACTCCATAGCCAAGATCTAATGCACGGTATTCCGAAAAGGCCAAAGTGTATATAATGGTAAAAGGAAAACGCACCGGCAATGTTGAATCCCCTTTACTTGTTCTGTAATTCCACATTTAGATCGCGCTTCATTTGTGTTGTGATATCTTATAAATAGTTAATTTCCCTTTTCATAATGTTCCATACTCACCATGCCGCTTTTATCTTCAAATTAAATATCCGGCCTAACAAATAATTGGGAACACCCATCATTCGCCTGGTGTAAATTTCACGAATCCACAAATTGGAAACCGAATTTCTTCGATTGAACATATTAATAATTTCGAAACCCAAACTCAAATCATCAAATCGTGATTTTATTTTTTTATTTCTTTCGTTCCCGGTTAAATCATAATACAAACCGATATCGGTACGCCAATAATATCGTGTACGAAATTGAAATTGATAGGGATCGGCATAAAGCGGCGCTCCCGTGGGCATACCCGTAGCAAAAACATTGTTCAGATACATTTTCAGGAATGGCATTCCCGGAACATAGTCTCTAAACATTAATGCCATTTTAAAACGTTGATCGGTGGGGCGCGGAATCCAACCCCGTCCGTCGATATTTTGTTCGGTTTTCATATAAGCCAAACTCAACCAAGATTCGGTATCCGGTAATAATTCCGCATGCAATCTCGTTTCAACTCCCCAAGCATAAGCAATGGCATGATTAAGCGCGTCATAACGTATTCTGATATTTTCAATTTTATAAGGATTGACATCATATAAATATCGATAATATATCTCGCTTTGGAGTTGAAACGGAAAGTTCCACACCGTAAACTGCCAACGGTGGGACAATGAAAAATTCCATGCTTTTTGAGCTTTAACTCGAGGGTTTAAAATACCGGCGGGATCTCGAAATTCGCGATATTCCGGAGGTTGCATGTGAAGCCCTACGGAAAGGCGCCAACGATGTGCGGGCAGGTCTTTTCGCTTGAAAAAGAATAAAAATCTCGGACTTAAAAACCAGGATTTCCCCGATAATTCCGTTAATGTTTCTTTCAGAAACCATCCGCCGCCTCGTATGGAAAAGTAGGTTCTTCCCTTCCAATTTTCCGTTTGCCACTTGTGAGAAAACGAATAATAAACATCAGCCGAATGAAGTTGCGTAAGATAATCGGAACGGGCACCGCGAAACGGTAAAACCGGCAATGTATCGGTGGTATAAGGTTCATCCGGATGATATCCCGACGCAGGCGGAAGAATAAAAAAACCAGCCGAATCAATCATTTGATATTCTGCAATTCGGTCCCTAATGTTCGAATAACGATAACGCGCTCCGGCAATCATCCGGTATTTACGTGTTTGTTGTTGCCATTCGATAACCGATTGACCGATAACGGCATCCAAATGATTTCGCGCATGATCCAATTGTTCGCCCAATGATTGTAAATTCATCGGATCACCGTAATTTTCATCGGCCATATCGGGATTGGGTTCACCGATAAAATATGACGCCAGCAAATCGAAATATTCCTGCTCGGTCGTATGATAAAGCGATTGCGTAAACTTCCATTTAACCGATTGGCCGGGCAAATATTCGGTTTGAAACGCCAGCATTTGAGTATCAAACCGGTCTTTTTCCATGCCATTATAATATATAACCAAGGATTTGGCATCGGAAAAAGTGCCGAAATTGGTTATTTTATCATACGGAATAAACGTATAGCGATTCAACGAAACATACCCGAAAATTTTATGATTCCAATGTGCACCTCTGCGAAACCGCACCAAAGTTTGAAAATCGGTAAAAGTCGGCCGGTATTCGGAATTACCTTCCAAATTTTTCACTAAAAAATAATTATTCGCATAACGTAATGATGAAATCCAATTGATTTTTTTTCCGGCATGAAACATACTTAACGACATTCCCGTTAATCCTGCTTCGAAAAACGTTTTGTTTTCGTTCGGATTTTGATATTCAACTTCCAAAACCGACGATAATTTATTTCCCAATCGGGCCGGGAAGGTTCCGGCATAAAACTTAATATTTTTCACCAAATAGGGATTAATCACCGGCAAACCTTCTTGTTTTCCGCTACGGGTCAAAAAGGGACGAAAAAGTTCTATTCCGTCAATATATATAACATTTTCATCATAATTTCCGCCTCTTACCAAATATTGCGAGCTCAATTCGTCCAATTGTGTTACGGAAGGCAATGATAACAATACCCCCTTAATTCCTTGCGTTGGCATAGGCATAATTTGCAATGTTTTGGCATCGATTAATGCATTTTCTTCGTGTTTGTCCCCGGGAAGTGTCCTGATAATCACTTCTCCGATTCGCTCGGATTTCCTTTTTATGCTAATATTCAATTTCTTACGCTCCCCTTCTTTAAGTGTTACTTTAATCGTTTTAGTTTGGTAAGAAATATGGGAAAATACTATTCGGTATGTTCCGGGTTTTAAGTCCAGCTGAAAAAAACCGTGCTTTCCACTGGCTGTTCCAAGTTGACCTGCAACGATATTCACATTTTCAATGCCGTTTCCGCGTTCATCGGTAACAACACCGCTGATTTGCGATCTTTGTGCGGATAGCCCAAAAGGAAAAAGCCACAAAATTAACAATAGGAATCGTTTCATGATTATTTAACGGCTTTCTCCGAAATATATTTTCATCGCTTGCACTGTGTAATAAGGTATTATTTTCCGGTGATAATATCCCACTATTCGCCTGGCGCCTAATAAAGATTTGCTTCGTTGTTCATTGTACAGGGAATCGTTTCGCCACAAACTCTCCACTTTTACTTCTCCGGTAGCATGCACTATACGCCCGTTGCCTAAATACAAAGCCACGTGCGTAACCTTGGGCGGCTTGGTTTTATGTTTTTGTCCGAAAAACAACAAATCTCCCGGCAAAACGTTTTCAAGTTTTTCGTCATCCGTTGAGATTTTCTTTCCGATTTTATATTGCTGCGAGGCATCCCGCGGAAGCAAATAACCGAAATATTGATATATGTTTTTGGTAAAACCGCTGCAATCAAACCCCTTGGCCGAGGTCCCGCCCCATAAATACGGAATGCCCGTAAACATGTCGACGGCAAAAGATGTTAAATCCTTCATTTCGAACATGAATTCGTTGATATGATTCCATTCGTTCAACAATCCGGCTTTCTCCACCGGTATATAAGCACGGCGTCCGTCCGGCAACTCAATATGATAAAAATAATCGCCATAAGAAAGCAATACGGCCACATCATTGAAAACCATATCGGATACTTGCGGCGAATCCGGCAAGGTGTCTCGTATAGCGGATACACAGGTTTCTTCCACGATAATTTTCGGTCTTTTCAGCCATCGACTGAATTGACTGCTGTCCATAACCGTCAATGCGGCGCTATCGGTCCATCCAAGATATCCTTCAGTCGTGCGAATGCGGAAAAATCCGTTTCGCTTTTCCAAAATCTTAACCGGCATGCCCATTAACATCTGCGAAGCCAATTCCGCGGAATGCTCGGGCAACGTCCGCAAATTCGCAACCGACACGCGAATCACACCCACCTTATTAACCCATGAATTTTCGGGTAACAAATGAAACCGGACCGATACGTTCTTAAAGCGATCCTTCAATATTTTTTGTAGGGTCTCAGTCAAACCTGCCGAATCGGTTGTGACCGTAAAACCTAGTGTATCTCCGGATCGAATATATTCTATTTCCAAAACATGCTCCCTTTTATCGGGAACCATACTACGGGAAATACTGTCCAAAAAATGTTCGACTTCTTGCCGGGAAACCTCCGGCTTAGGTTTGTTACTTCCCGGATTTCCGGAACACGAAAACAAAATAGAAACAAGAATAAATAAACTCCATAAATTTTTGAAAGACAATTTCATTGATATTTTGAGTTAAAGTATTCCTTCAATACTCGACGAACGCTACCCCACTTCAAAAGTTCCGCTTTGGCTTTCTCATAGCTCAAACCGGTTTCCTCCATAATCATACGCGTTCCGCGGTCAACCAATTTTTGATTGGTCAATTGCATATCCACCATTTTATTGTCCTTCACCCGGCCTAAACGAATCATAGCAGTGGTGGAAATCATGTTTAATACCAATTTCTGTGCCGTTCCGGCTTTCATACGTGAACTACCCGTAACGAATTCCGGCCCCACCACCACCACCACCGGATATTCCGCCGCCAATGCCAACGGACTGCCCGGATTCATCGTTATAGCTCCCGTAACAATACCCGCTTTACGTGCTTTTTCAATAGCGCCCACAACATAAGGCGTTGTCCCCGAAGCCGCAATTCCTATTAAAATATCGCGCTTCGAAATATGATATTGCTGCAGATCCAGCCACCCCTGCTTATATGAATCTTCCGCCTCTTCAACGGCATGGCGGATGGCTGTATCACCTCCCGCAATCAACGCAATCGCTAAATCGTATTCCACCCCGAAGGTCGGTGGCAATTCCGAAGCATCCACCACTCCCAACCGACCGCTCGTCCCCGCTCCGATATAAAACAAACGGCCACCTTTCTTCAATTTCTCAACTACTTTTTCCGTTAATACTTCGATTTGCGGAATGGCTTTTTCCACCGCATACGGAACCTTCTTGTCTTCATTATTAATAGCCACCAATAAATCATGAATGGACATCTTTTCCAAATCGTGATATTCCGACTCCATTTCCGTAATTTTCTTGAATTTCTGCATAATCCGTCTTTTTTTACATTCCCAAAGATACGGAATTTGACGGTTTTTAACGCTTGATTGATGATACAATTATTTACAATTACCTTGAAACATCATGCGTTTGCTTTAATCGAAATTGGAAAATTTACAGACAGAATCAATGTCTCCTAATCATTGACAAAAAGAATTTTCCATTGTAACTTTATAAAGATGAATTTCTTCAATCTACATATCGATCCGCTTTTACTACGATTTATTCTCACCACGGCGCTTTCGCTACTCATCGGCCTCGAACAACGCATTCATCACTGGAACGAGCCCAAAGAAACGCTCTTCGGAACAGACAGAACCTTTGCGCTACTGGGTTTATCCGGATTCGTTTTCGATTTGCTCAACGAAAAAGTTCCGGGCATACATATCGCGGCCAATGCCGGTTTGTTTTTCCTCTTGGGAATTTATTATCTCCAGCGAACAAGCATTCAGAAAAAATTCGGTGCTACGTCGATCATCGCCGCGCTGATAACATTTAACCTAGCCGCTGTGATTCATTATTACCCGGTTTGGCTTTCCGTTTTGTTGAGCGTTACTGTAATTCTTTTGGTTGAAGCCAAACAAGAGCTCAAAGCTTTTTCCGGGCGGTTCGATAATCGCGAAATCGTCACATTAGTAAAATTCCTTATTATTAGCGGCGTTATTCTTCCCCTCCTCCCCGACCGGATTATTTGCGATCTTATTCCCGTTTCGCCTTTTAAATTTTGGCTCGCCGTGGTTGCCGTCTCGGGACTATCCTACAGCAGTTACATACTGAAAAAATTTTTCTTTCCTCAAAACGGTATTTTATTTACTTCACTGCTAGGCGGACTGTATAGTAGCACCGCCACCACGATTGTTCTTTCCAAACAAGCGCCCAAAACAAACCAACACTATCGCTATGCCGCAGGTATTGTTTGGTCCACGGTTATGATGTTCTTACGCATTGAAATTTTGGCATTTATTTTCAATCCGCAGGTCGCGCGCCGACTGATGTTGATTATCCTCGTGCTTATTCTTACAGGTACAATGACCGGATATATCTTTTGGCAAAAAGGCATTCGGGAACAAAATTCCAACAACGGTATCCGGTACGAAAACAAAAACCCGCTGGAATTTAAAACCGCCTTGGTTTTTGCCTTGCTATTCGTCATATTTACCGCTTTGACCCGGTTTTTTATAACACATTACGGCACCGCCGGACTCGAAGTATTGGCGGCTGTCACTGGATTAACCGACATAGACCCCTTTATCTTAGCCATATTCACCGGTCATTATAGCGCAAGCACCGAATTGTTGCTCAAAACCACCGTTATCGCTTTTTCGGCCAATAACCTGATGAAAATGATTTATGTTTATATTTTCGGCGGAAAACAATTGGGCAAACTCGTCGCCCTCTCTTTTATTATTTTAATTGCGTTGGCGCTTGGAATGATTTATTTTAGTATCGGACCGTAAACATATATAGTTCCGGCTTGAAATCGCTCTTGAATATAACCGGCAATCAATCACCCTTTAATTTCAAATGTCGTCCCGTCTTTTCCGTCTTTCAAAATAATGCCAGAAGCATGAAGCTCATCACGAATTTTATCGGCAAGAGGCCAATTTTTCTGCGAACGTGCTTCATTTCGCAAATCGATTAATATTTTAATTACATGTTCCAAGTTCTTTTGCGCCGCTCCGCTTTCCGATTCGACCGGTAAACCGAAAATATCATTATAGAAGATTTTGAAAGTTTCGCTCAAAAGTCGCTTGGATGCTTCGGTTATACTATCCTTTCCGTCGATAATACGGTTAATCGTTTTTACCGCATCAAACATCCGGGCAATGGCAACGGGCGTGTTAAAATCGTCGTTCATGGCTTCATAAAGACTGTCGCGCCAAGTTGCAACATCGATACTGTCTTTGTTCGAAACCGGAAGCCTGTCGATTTTTTTCATCGCTTCGCGTATGCGTGCCAATGCTTTCTCTGCCGATTGCAATGCTTCTTCGGATAAATCCAAAACATTTCGGTATTGTGCCATCAGAAAAAACATTCTCACCGTGGCCGGTGAATAAGCTTTTTTGAATTTATCGTTTTCCCCCGAAAAAAGTTCGTTCGGAAGGATATAATTCCCGGTGGATTTGGACATTTTCTTACCATTCATAATCAACATATTGGCGTGCATCCAATAACGCACCGGGTCCTTTCCGCTTAATGCTTTTCCTTGAGCGATTTCGCATTCGTGGTGCGGGAATTTCAAATCCATTCCGCCACCGTGAATATCGAATTGTTCACCCAAATATTTGGTGCTCATCACCGTGCATTCCAAATGCCATCCCGGAAATCCTTCACCCCATGGCGAAGGCCAACGCATAATGTGTTGCGGCTTGGCTTTTTTCCAAAGGGCAAAATCCTGCGGATTGCGTTTCTCTTCTTGGCCTTCCAATTCCCGCGTGTTGGCAATCAATTCCTCGATTTTTCGTCCCGATAATTTACCGTAGCGATCTATTTCCTTATTATATTTTACAACATCGAAATAAATCGATCCGTTCACTTCATAAGCCAAACCTTTGTTTAAAATTTCCTTGGTAGCTTCTATTTGTTCGATGATGTGACCCGTAGCCGTAGGTTCTATGCTCGGCGGCAGGTTATTCATTTTATCCAAAATCCGGTGAAAATCAACCGTATATTTTTGCACGATTTCCATCGGCTCGATTTTTTCCAGCCGGGCTTTTTTAGAAATTTTATCTTCGTCGCTGTCATCTTCCAAATGGCCTGCATCGGTGATATTGCGCACATAACGCACTTTATAACCCAAATGCTTCAAGTATCTATATATCACATCGAAGGAAACAAATGTACGAACGTTTCCCAAATGAACATTACTATAAACCGTGGGGCCGCAAACATACATTCCCACATGCCCCGGTACCAAAGGCGTGAATTTTTCCTTCTTTCCCGTCAAAGAATTGTATATTTTCAGTTCTTCTCGATATTGTTCAAGTGTTTTAGGCATAATTTTTCATTTAAAGTATTCGGTATTCAAATCAATATATTTCAAAAATTCCTTTCTTATTTCGGGATCTTGGAATTTTCCGCCGTATTCGGCCGTGACGGTAGCACTGTCGGGATCTTTGATGCCGCGCGAATTCACACACAAATGCTTGGCATCCACCACACATGCCACATCTTCGGTTCCCAATGCTTTTTGCAACGCTTTCACGATTTGCATGGTCATACGCTCCTGCACCTGCGGTCGACGGGCATAATAATCTACAATACGGTTAATTTTGGACAATCCCACCACACGTCCGTTGGAAATATAGGCCACATGAGCATATCCCACTATCGGAAGAAAGTGATGTTCACAAGTGGAAAAAACCCGGATATTCTTTTCCACTAGCATTTGACCGTATTTATATTTATTCTCAAAAGACGACAACGATGGCATATTGGCGGGATTCAAACCTTTGAAAACTTCCTTTACATACATTTTGGCAACACGCTTGGGCGTTCCGCAAATGCTATCATCATTCACATCCAAACCCAATATTTTGATAATTTCCTCGAAATGAAATGCGATTTTTTCTATTTTTTCATCGTCGGACATTGCAAACGCATCTTCACGAAGCGGATAATGCACGCTCCCTATATGATTATCGCCGATTTCATCGATATTTTTCTTATCCTTACAAGCCATTCTTTATACATTTAAAAATTATGTTCACAAAGATAGCGCATCTTGACGAATTAAATAAACCCGCTTTCTATGCGAAAAAACGTATTTTTACCTAAAATTTCATGATGAAATCGAAATTAATGTTCAAAAACGGAATTTTGAAAGACAAGAATATTTTGATAACCGGCGGTGGTAGCGGATTGGGAAAAGCCATGGCGGAAGCTTTTTTGCATTTAGGTGCACACGTGGTTATTTGTTCACGTAATCAGGAAAAATTGCATGCGGCCGTGGAAGATTTATATACCAAAACCGGACGGAAAGCCGCTTATTTACCGTGCGACGTCCGTCATTATGAAGAAGCGCAAAAAGCCGTGCAATTTATCGAAAATCAAACGGGCAATTTTAATGTTTTGGTTAACAATGCGGCAGGAAATTTTATCAGTCCCACGGAACGATTATCGGCTCATGCTTTCGATGTTATTTTGGATATCGTTCTGCGCGGCACTAAAAATATGACTTTGGCCGCCGGAAAATTTTGGATAGACAAACAACGTCATCCTGTTAATGTCTTAAATATTGTCACTACCTATGCATGGACTGGTTCCGGTTATGTGGTGCCATCGGCAGCGGCAAAAGCGGGTGTTTTGGCCATGACGCGCTCCTTGGCCGTGGAATGGGCAAAATACGGCATGCGTTTCAACGCCATAGCTCCCGGACCGTTCCCCACCAAAGGCGCATGGGAAAGATTGCTCCCCGGCCGTTTGGAAGAAAAATTCGACCCTTCTCGGCGTATTCCGCTTAAAAGAACGGGTAAGGCTTGGGAATTAGCCAATTTAGCCGCATTTCTGATTAGTGACTATGCCGCATACATCAATGGCGAAGTCGTAACCATCGACGGGGGCGAATGGCTTAACGGCGCCGGGCAATTCAACGCATTCGATCAAATAACCGCCCATGAATGGGACCGGTTGACCGAAATAATCAAACGTAAAAAATAATATGAACCGCAAAGATAACCGAATTATTATCTACACCGACGGCGCTTGCAAAGGAAACCCCGGACCCGGAGGATACGGCATTATCATGACCCTGGAAAACAACCCTTATCGCAAAGAATTTTCCAAAGGATTCAGACTGACTACCAATAACCGAATGGAACTTTTAGCTATCATTGACGCACTCAAAAAAGTCAAACGAAAAAACGCCGACATCGTCATTGTTACCGATTCCAAATATGTCTCCGACGCTATCAATAAAGGTTGGCTCGAAAAATGGAAAATGCGCGCATTCAAAAGAATCAAAAACCCCGATTTGTGGAAAGAATTAGACCGGTTATTGCAGCAACATCAAGTGCAATTTGTTTGGCTCAAAGGACACAATGGGCATCCCGAAAACGAAAAATGCGACAGGCTTGCTGTGAAAGCCGCTTCGGCTCCGGCAAACAAATTGAATATCGACAAAGGATATGAACAACCCCCTGATACCCCCCCCTCCTTATTTTAAACATACGGACGGGATTTATTTATCGAGCCAGAATTTTTATCCTAATATCCACGGCAACCGGTTTCCCCAAATCAAATAAAATAGGATTTATATCCATTTCGTCGATTTCCGGTAAATTTTCAACCAAAACGGATAGTTTTTCAAACATTTCCATTAATGCGTTCAAATCTACTCCGGGACGGTTTCGATAGCCTTTCAATATTGGATACACATTCAATTTTTCGAGGTGATAAAATAATTCCTCGCGCCCGGCCGGCAATAAAATTTGCTTGAAATTTTTCCGTATTTCCACCGCTGTTCCGCCCTCACCGAATAACAACATATGCCCGAATTCTCCTTCCCGTTTAACACCGGCGAAAATTTCAATCGATCCATCCAATTGTTTTTGTACCGTAACACCAATCACTCCTTCAATTTTCATCAGATCTTCAAATATTTTTTCCGCCATTTTTCGGTCGGTAACATTCAAAATAACCCCACCGGTATCGGTTTTGTGTAACGGACCCGATACTTTCATCACCACCGGAAACCAATCCGTAGGGATTCGATTCACTTCTTCACGTCGTTTTAATAGCCTTTGCGGTGGCATTTTGATATTGATCGCTTCCATTAAATTCTTTACCGTATCGTCATCCAAAAATCCAGTTTTTCCTTCGATTAACGATAATAACAATAATCGTAATTCCTTGTTTTTCGCCACCGGAAGTGAAAATACAGGCGTTTTGTTCATCGTATCACCTAAGGCCCGGCCGAATAAAACTTCATCCGTAAAATGAAAATAACCCTTTGCCCGGAATGCCGCCATTTCACGATCCGTATTGATTAACGAAGGCATGATAGGATAAACGGGCACCTCATAACGTTCTATCGCGTTGGCTATTACTCGGTAAGCTTCGTCCACGGGAAATAAGCCCGGACTTCCGAAAATCACGGGCACCGCACCCGCTTCGAAATATTTCACGGCATATTCGATGCTTCTTTCCAAGTGTTCGGATGTTCCCGTAGCCAAAATATCTATGGGATTTTTAACCGAGGAACCGGGAAACAAAAATTCCAATAATTCCCGTGCCTTTTCATGCTCGATCTCCGGCACTTTCAGGCCGTATTTTTCCAAAGTGTCGGTCAACATTACCGCAGGACCTCCGGCATGCGTAACAATTACGGTATTTTTGTTTCTCATTTTCTTAAATCGTGCTATTCCGGCACGATAAATTAAATCCAACCGTCCGTAAGCTCGCAATATTCCGCTTTTTTCAAAGAGCGCATCCACAGCCGCATCGGGAGAAGCTATGGCACCCGTATGCGATCCCGCCGCCCGGCTACCCGCTTGCGAACTCCCCGCTTTAATTCCGATAAGTTTAGCACCTTTTGCCGTAAGCGAACGTGCGTGTTTCAGCCATTTTTGCGGTTTTTTTACCGTTTCGGCATAAATCAATACGGTACGTCCTTCGGCATTGAGATATTGTTCGTCCAAATATTCCAAAACCTCTTCAATCCCTATCTGCGCCGCATTCCCCACCGACCAAACACTATTAAAACGCAGCCCCAACGGCGCCGCCGCTTCCATAATAAAAACCGCAGTGGCTCCCGAACCCGAAATTAAATCCGCACCATCCGGTGAAAGCGACGGAACAGGCGTCGTGAATACACCCGCATAGTGCGTATTGATCAATCCTATATTATTCGGTCCTAGCAGACTCCCCCCCACCCGCTCTATTTGCTTAACCAAGCGTTCTTCCATCGCTTTACCTTCCGGTCCGGTATCACCGAATCCCGCCGAAATAATGATAAAACCGCGTGTCCCTTTTTTTTCCGTCAAAACCTTCACAATATCTTCAACAAATCGCGCCGCCACTGCAATAATGCCCAAATCCACTTGCTCGGGCAAATCCTCCACCCTTGCATAACTAGAAATACCTTGCACCTGCGTTTTCTTTGGATTGACCACATAAATTTTTCCTCGATAACCGTTTTCCGTCAAATTCTTCAAAATTCTCCCCCCGGGCGCATGCAAATTATCCGTCCCGCCGACTACTACAATACTGCGTGGTTTAATTAAATAGGGATGAATGGACATTTTTTCTTTTTTTGCAAAATAAGCATTTCAATTCGATAACTTCATGAAAAAAATCAGTCTTTATTCTTTTCAAATCATGTATATTTTACAAAAAAAATTAAAGGACAATGAGTGCCGAAACCTTCATCTATCCATATTCCGAAACCGTTGCTTATTTGCAATCGTCCGACATTCGCGACCTGATGAAATATGCCATTCGCGAAGATTTTATTTCCTTCGCAGGTGGCATGCCGAATAATCACTTATTCCCTGTGGACGAAGTGGAAAAAATCTACCACAATTTGCCGCGCCATATCAAAGAATTATCGTTCCAATACGGCCCCACCACCGGTTATCCGCCTTTGGTGGAAGTGATGAAAAAATACATGGAAAGTAAAGGGATCGATATGTCGGAACATCGTCTCATGATTACCACGGGTTCCTTACAAGCCATTTATATTGTCACGCAACTTTTTGCTGATCCGGGCGATACCCTTATCACCGAAAATCCCAGTTTTATCGGTGCTTTGACTCTTTTCAAAAGTTTTCAAGTTAAACTTCACGGTGTTTCCATGGATCATAACGGCATCATTCCCGAAAAGTTGGAAGAAACCTTCCGGAAGGCCAAGAAACAAAACGAAAAAATCAAATTTCTATATGTAATTCCCAATTTTCACAATCCCGCCGGCTTGATTTATTCAAAAGAACGAAGAAAATTTTTATTGGATTTTATAGAAAAAAACGATTTGATTTTGCTGGAAGACGACGCCTATAATGAATTGTATTTCAGCGACTTGTCAAAAAACAAAACCGTTCCCGTAATAGCTATGGCTCAGGATAGTCAAAGGCAAAAAATCATTTATGCCGGAACATTTTCCAAAATTCTAGGGCCCGGGTTTCGCTTGGGTTGGTTGGTCCTCCCCGAAGAAATCTTCCATAAAGCGGAAATTATCAAACAAAGTCTTGACGCCTGCAGCCCCAATCTCTCTCAAGTGATTGCGCATGCTTTTATTGAAGGCGGATATATGCGGAATTATCTCCAGCGCATCCGTCCCGAATATAAATTACGTCGCGACTTAACCATCGAATCCGTCAAAAAATACTTCCCCCAAAACGTTAAATATGTTGAACCTCAAGGCGGTTTTTATATTTGGTTTGAATTACCCGAAGGCATTAGTGCTAAACAAGTCCTCGATTATGCCATTGATAACGGTGTTGTTTTCGTACTTGGCAAGTCATTTGATCCGGCAAGGATTAGTGATAACACTTTTCGCCTCGCCTATTCCAATGTAAATCCGAACGACATCCGGCCGGGAATTAAAATTATTGCCGAAGGTATTGAATATGCAATGAAAACTTGATACAACAATTTTTGGTCCTCTATTTCCAGGCGAAAAGGTTGCATCTTTTAAGACGACGGAATTTCTAAAAATTCATAAAATCATATGGCATACGTATACAATCAATTTATCGAATGGATTTCAAGTAAACAAAAGGAGATGATTCTTATTGCTCATTAGGAATGACATGATTTCAATCCCATGGACTGAAAAAAATCGTATTCATTGAGCTAATTTGTGTTTGAAACCGAAATTCCGCATTTTTTCATGCTATGCTAAAAAACAAATCCTTCACATAACCTCAAGTTATAATGTCTACAATAAATTTTTATATCTTTAGGCGCAAATAACGGAAATATTTATGGAAACACAGCCGAAAAGCGGATTTTTTCAGCAAGAGATTTTAGGCCATCCCGTAGGATTATTTGTATTGTTTTTTACGGAAATGTGGGAACGTTTTTCCTACTATGGCATGCGCGCGATATTGATTTTATTTCTCATTTCAAAAATTTCGGAAGGTGGTTGGGAATGGCAACGCGAAGAGGCGTATGCGCTATACGGTTGGTATGTAATGTTGGTTTATTTTCTACCGATGCTTGGCGGTTGGTTGGCCGATAATAAATGGGGGCACGTCAAAACGGTTTTGATTGGTGCTTCAATTATCACCGCCGGACATGTGGCATTGGCCGTTTCGGATCTGGGAGCCGGTTTCCGGTTTGTTTTTTATATCGGTTTATTGCTTTTGGTCGTCGGAACGGGGTTATTCAAACCCAATATGTCGTCAATTGTAGGCAAAATGTATCCGCCGCACAGTGCAAAAAAAGACAGTGCATATACCATATTTTACATGGGTGTTAATGCCGGTGCATTTTTAGGAACCTTATTGGTCGGTTGGACCGGTGAACATTACGGTTGGCATTTAGGATTCGGTTTGGCGGGAATTTTTATGTTTTTCGGTTTACTACAATTTTACTTTGCCAGAAATATTTTCGGTGAAGCCGCCCATCGGCCGCAACCGAAAAAAATAGATTTGCCGGAAGAAGAACGAAAAAAAATCGTCCCCTTTAGCACTTTCGATAAAATGCTTGCTGTCTCCGGTATCCTTTTGGTGCTTATTTGGATAATTCACGGTTTGTATAAGGTAGTATCGCGTGGCGACACATGGTTACCCGAAAATATTTACACCTTACAATTAGCCGGCGAAACCATCCGGTTCGATTTGACCACTTTTTTCTTTTTGGGTTCCATAATGTTATTCATTATTCTCGGATTAAGCCGGTTACAACGTTTCGATCCCGTAGAAAGAGACCGTCTGACAGTGATTTTTATCATTGCGTTCTTTGTTATCGCCTTTTGGGCCAGCTTTGAACAAGCCGGAACCACCATGAATGTTTTTGCTAAAGATTATACGGCACGAACCTTATCGGAAAAATGGGCTTTAATATACAAAATCATTGACAGTGTAATTTCCGTTATCCCCATTATCATCTTGACCTATGTTATCTTTCGCCTATTCGCAACCATATACAAAACCTATCCGCTTACGGTTTTATTTACTTCCGTTAGTTTTTTGATTATTTGGATATTGGTGATTCTACGCTTGAAAGACAAAATCGGCACCGACACTCCGGTAGTGGATACCACTTGGTTTCAAATTCTCAATCCGGTTTTCATTATTTCCTTGGCGCCTGTATATTCGGCTGTTTGGAAGCGTTATAATATACCTGCCGCATGGAAATTTTTTATCGGGTTTGTTTTTCTCGGGGCAGGATTCGGTTTGTTGGCCATCGGTGCTCGTTCCATTCCGCCCGGCGCACAAACGGCATCCGTTAGCATGCTTTGGTTGGTGGGCGCTTATCTGCTACACACCATGGGAGAATTGGCCATTTCGCCGGTCGGATTATCCTATGTGAGTAAATTGGCGCCCCTGCGTATGACCGGTTTTATTTTCGGTATTTGGTATATTTTCACGGGATTGGCTAACAAATTATCGGGAATGATGGCCGAAGCCTCCGAAAACATTGCCACCAAACACGGTATTTCAGCTTTCTTTCTTATCTTCACCGTTATTCCGATCCTTGCCGGATTGATCATCCTTTCGCTCAATAAATTTCTCAAACGAAAAATGCATGGTGTGGAATGAAAATTTATTTTACTTGACGGGATTTATATAATCGAAAAATCCAATAAAATATACTCAAAACAAACAACAGAACAAAAATATACGAAATTTTGACCCCTTTTCTTATCACATCAGGATCAAATTCCATAACTATTTTATGCTTTCCGGACGGAATTTTCATGGCACGCAACGAATAGTTCACCCGATAAATTTTCGCCGGTTTATTGTCAATATACGATTTCCAACCGAACGGGTAATAATTTTCGGCAAAAACAGCCAACCCGTCCCGCTGACTTTCGCTATGATATACCAAGCGATTAGGAGCATAAGATTCCAAAGAAATGTGCGCCGTACTGTCCACTGCAATTTCATAATCGCTTAAACCGGTATCACTCGTCACGGCGGTGGTGGCGGGATTAAAATTTTTTAATGCCGAAATTTCCGCATTTTGATCCGGCACATATTGAATATCACTGACAAACCATGCCGGTCCCGAAACACCATCGTTTTGTTGATAAGTCAAACCTTTCCGGCCTTTGAATATAATGTATTTCACATTATACATATTCAACACGGGAAAATGAAGCTTTCCGTTCAGATAAAAATCAAACAAATCTTGAATTCGTCTCGGTTTGGCGGCATGATATCCTCCCAAATTTTTATGATAATACGATGTCAATCCATCCGTTAAAGGATTGCGCGCCAAATTAATCACACGATAATAACTCTTATCTTTCAAAATCGCTTCATCCACCGGCGTTTTGGCAAAAATCGCCTGAATTTCCCTTGATGTCATAAAATCATCTTGCCGAATATAACGTGCAGACACCCCGGCCAAGTCGAAAATCACCAATAAAATCAACAAAACAAAGCCGTATGCGGTTTTTAATTTATTCTGAAGCATCAATACTAGCACCGCTGCCGTTAATAAAACGAAAATCAAACTCCGAATACTGTCGGTACGCATCAACCGTTGACGGTCGGCAATGAGGGCATCCAAGAGTCCGTATTGCTTATAAATCGCATCCGACGAAGATTCAAAGTCAAATAATGAAGGACCCAGGATACCGAAAAATAACGCAATACCCCCCAAAAGATAAACTCCCGTCTTCAAAGCTTTCATCTTTTCTTCACGGGAAATGCTGTTATCAAAAAATGCCAACAATCCCAATATCGCCATCAAAGGCATTAAAACTTCTAAAACAACCTGAATGGAAGCTACCACACGAAATTTATCGTAATACGGAAAATAATCAATCATCAAATTCGTTAACCATGGAAAATTTTTCCCCCATGAAAGCAACAATACCAATACGGACGTAATCAAAATCCAGATTTTCAACTTACCTCGATATAACATAAAGCCGATAAAAGCCAAAAACAAAATTACGGCTCCGATATACGCCGGTGCCATCACAATCGGCTGATTCCCCCAATACAACGACGTCGATTCTACAAATTGCTTCGCCGTCCTTCGATCCGTCTTCCCTTTAAGCGCTTTATACAAATGCGACGATTCGTCCAATTTCTCCCGATTGGAACCTCCCATAAATCCCGGTATAAATAAATCAAAGGTTTCGGCTATTCCATAACTATATTCGGTAATATAATTTTTGTCCAATCCTTCTTCTTTTACTTTCGGTGAACCATCGGGATTGAGGGTAATAAATTGCTCGCCGCGAATACTTTGGGAAATATATTGCTTGATCGCCGCCATTTCCGTCCAATTCAAACCTATTCCTATCAACACGGCTCCCAGCATCAAAACCACTTCTTTTAGCAAAATTTTCCATTCCCCCGAACGAATAGCTTCATAGGCATAAACAGCCCCCAAAAGCAATAGCGCCATACCCATATAATAGGTCATTTGATAATGCTTGGCATGCAATTCCAAACCCATGGATAAAGCTAATAAAACAAACCCCGTCGCATATTTTTTTCTCTCCAAAATCAATAACACCGCCGCCAATATCCAAGGCATATATGCTATGGCCCCGGCCTTCGCAAAATGCCCCACTTGCAAGATAATAACCAAATAAGTCGATAATGCGAAACCGAACGCACCCACCAACGCCTTTTTCAAATCAATCCTCAAAACCATACCCAGCAAAACAAACCCGAGGAAATACAAAAACAAATAATTAACCGGTCTGGGAAAGAATTTTAAAACCTTATCGACATGCGCAGGCAAACTTGCCGGAAATCCGGCACCCAGCAAATAAGTAGGCATTCCGCCAAAAACCGCATTCGTCCAATAAGTTTCTTCACCGTGCGTTTCTTTATAGTGAATACGCTCTTGCTCCATAGCCAAAAACTGTAGCGAATCCGAACCCATCAATTTTTTCCCCTCCAATAAGGGTGAATACAAATAAAAAGCTACAACCAAAAACAAAACCATACCTCCGAACCACCATACGTATTTTAACCGAAAATTTTTCATCGAAAACACTTTTTTATGCCTTAAAGTTAGAAAAATTATCGCTATTCATTAACCCCGTTTCTCCATTTTAATCCCAAACAACAAATCCAATCCGTATCCAATCCGTAAAACGCTCTCTTTATTGAAGAAAATAAATACGAACAGCCGCTCATAAATCTAAAAAGAAATCCCTAATTTAGCGTCACAAACGGAAAACAATCCAATGAAAATGATAACTCCCCCGGCACTTAAACCCGGCGATCAAGTAGCCTTATTGGCTCCTGCAGGTCGTTTAACCTCATGCAACAGCATCGATTTAGCCGTGCAAGCATTGGAAAAACGAGGACTGAAACCATTCGTTCACAAACAATCCTGCGCACGCTTCGGATCCCTTGCCGGCACCGACGAAGAAAGAATACAAGCACTCACGGAAGCCCTCCACAATCCGAGCATTAAAGCCGTTTGGCCGGTGCGCGGTGGCTACGGAAGCATAAGAATAATAGATAAAATCGACCCGAAATGGATCAAGCAAAATCCCAAATGGATCATCGGTTTTTCCGATATCACCACATTACACATCCTTTGGAACCGGTCCGGCATAACCGCTCTACATGGATTAATGCCGGTCAACTTAAGCACCGGCTACACGCCACGGTCCCTCAATATGCTAATGGACTTCCTCTCGGGCCGAAAACCGTCCGTTCAAATACCGCGAGATAGCGCCAATCTCAACGAAAAAAACCTTCGCGCCCGCCTCATCGGCGGTAATTTGACCACCTTTTTCGCATTAATCGCCCGAGGAAACCTTAATTTCAAAGACAAAATCGTTTTTCTCGAGGACGTCGGCGAACATCTCTACGCTATCGATCGCATGTTTCAAGCACTAAAACTTGCCGGCTTATTCCACAAAGCAGCCGCACTTATTATCGGACAATTTACCGGTATCATGCAAGACAACCCGCCCTTCCCTTTCTCCGTCAAACAAATTGTATCGGATTTGGCAAAGCAAACCGGCATTCCCGTGTTTTTCAATTTCCCCGCCGGTCATACACGCGAAAATCTCCCCCTTTTGTTAGGTAACAACTATGAAATAAAAGTAAATAAACTTTTCTGGGAATTAATCCCGGTTTAAGTAATTTTTATTACAAATAATTGCTTTTATTTAGAATTATCAAAAATATTTTGCTATTTAATCGATTTATTTTACATTTGCTAAAAAATTACAATATGGGACTGTTAAACTCAATCAAAAAATTATTCGGTAAAACCAAACAAGAAGCCGCCGAATTAATCGAAAAAGTGGAAGACGCCGCCGAAAAAGGTTTGAAAGAATTAAAAGAAGAAACTGCGGAATGGAAAGAAAAAGCCGAAGAAAAATTAGAAGACATCAAAGAAGACTTCACCGAAAAAACCAAAGACCTCACCGAAAAAGCCGGAGAAATTACCGATAAAGTTGCAGAAAAATTCGAAGATATCAAAGAAGATCTCGCCGAAAAAACCAAAGAACTCACTGAAAAAGCCTCCGATTTCGTAGATATAGCTAAAGAAAAAGCCGAAGAAATCACCGAAAAAGCCGCAGAAAAATTCGAAGACATTAAAGATAGTGCTTCCGAATTCACCGATAAAATCAAAGGCGAAAACGAAGGCGAAAACGAAAATTCCGCTTCGGACGAAGCCGAAGCATAAACACTGACTCCTACAACCGGCCTTCAAAAATCTTATCCACTATTTCCGGATTCATAAGCGTGCTTGTGTCGCCGAATTCTTGCGAACCTTCCGCTATTTTTCGCAAAATTCGCCGCATGATTTTTCCCGAACGCGTCTTCGGTAAACCTTCTACAAACTGAATCTTATCCGGCTTCGCAATCGGACCAATCAACTTCGCCACACCCGTTTTTAACGATTGACGCAATTCATCATCCAATTCCCGTCGCCGGCCGGGAACCACTACATAAGCATAAATTCCCTGACCCTTTATCGCATGCGGATAACCCACCACCGCCGACTCGGCAACCAACGGATGCTCATTCAACGCATTTTCAATCTCCGCCGTACCCAAACGATGACCCGAAACATTAATCACATCATCAATTCGACCCAAAATCCTGTAGTATCCGTCTTCGTCACGCTTCACACCGTCTCCCGTAAAATACAAACCCGGAAAACGGCTGAAATAAGTCTCCTTATACCGTTCGTGATCGCCCCAAATCGTCCGCGCCATACCCGGCCAAGGAAATTCCATACACAAATTACCTTCTACATTTTTCCCGTATAACTTCTTCCCTTCATTATTCACAATCACAGGCCTGATTCCCGGCAACGGCAATGTCGCATAAGCCGGCTTTGTAGGAATAATCCCCGCCAACGGACTAATCATAATACCCCCCGTTTCCGTTTGCCACCACGTATCCACGATCGGACAACGTCCCTTGCCAACATGGTCGTGATACCAATGCCATGCCTCCTCGTTGATCGGCTCGCCAACCGTCCCCAAAACACGCAAACTCGGCATATCATAACCGTCGGTCCATTCCTCTCCCCGCGCCAACAACGAACGTATCGCCGTGGGCGACGTATAAAACTCATTCACACCGTATTTCTCGATAATCCTCCAATATCGATCCGGTGCCGGCCATGTGGGAATCCCTTCAAACATCACCGTCGTCGCTCCTTCAAGCAACGGACCGTATACAATATACGAATGTCCCGTAATCCACCCGATATCCGCCGCACAAAAATAAACATCTCCTTGGCGATACTGAAAAACATTCCTGAACGTATAAGCCGCATACACCATATAACCCCCCGTCGTATGCAACAACCCCTTCGGCTTTCCCGTCGAACCGCTCGTGTAAAGAATAAATAACGCATCCTCCGCATCCATCTCTTCCGCCTTCATCTCCCCCGGCATATCACGCATCAAATCATCCCACCAATAATCACGACCTTCCTTCATGCGAACCGGTTGCCCCGTCCGCTTCACAACCACCACCTTCTCCACCGTTGGCGATTCCAACAACGCCTCATCCGCCATTTCCTTCAACGGAATCACCTTCTCTCCTCGAAATCCTCCGTCCGACGTAATCAAAACCTTCGCACCCGAATCATTATTACGATCCGCCAGCGCCTTCGCCGAAAACCCCGCAAAAACAACCGAATGAATCGCTCCTATCCGCGCACACGCCAGCATCGCAATAGGCAACTCCGGTATCATCGGCAAATAAATACTTACCCGGTCACCCTTCTCAACCCCCAACGACCGAAGCACATGCGCAAATCGATTAACCTCTTCATACAACTCCCTGTATGTCAACACCTTACCCTCTTCTGCCGGATCGTTCGGCTCCCAAATTATCGCCGGTCGATCCCCGAGCATAAACATTTGACGCTCAAATATATTCTCCGTAATATTCAACTTCCCTCCTTGAAACCACTTCACTTCCGGAACCCCAAAATCCCACTCCAACGTCTTTTCCCACGAACGCCGCCAATAAAACGTCTCCGCCACATTCGACCAAAACCCCTCGGGATCGGACACGCTTTTTTGATATTCGTGCAAATAGCCAATCAATGTCGAAATTTTTGGAACCATAGCCTGTATTTTTTTATGCTAAATTAAAATTTTTTGTCCGTAATTAAAAATCCCATATCCTCCTCAATCCATTTCCCGATACCCTTTTTTCTCATTTTTACGGCGCATCCCTTGCCATCACCCAAAACCCCCGGCACCGGGTCGCGTGCTCCGCTAAAATGTGCTCGTTCCCGCTCTCGGCCGGCATGCGGCGTGCGTGGGGCTTCCGCAAGTCGCCTCCGCCGCCGCGCCGGAACACTCGGCGGAAACTCCGCGCATAACCGCTACGCCCGCTTGCGCAAACCCCGTTCACCATCACCCGAAAATTCTATAAACTAACACAAATCCTTTACCTCAACTTATTTTCTTATCTTTGAAAAAAACAATACACATGGCCAAATATCTCCACCACCGAAAAGCCAACCTCAGCCTTATCGAACTCATAGCCATCGCCGTAGGAGGAATGGTAGGCGGCGGAATTTTCAGCATACTCGGAATCGCCGCCTCTTTAATCGGATTTCTTACACCCCTGGCCATCATCCTCGGTGGTTTAATCGCCATGATCGCCGCATATGCCTACGTCAAACTAGGCGTCTACTATAAAGACGAAGGCGCCACCTACGCCTTTATCAAACGAACCTTCCCCAAAGACAGAATCTTCGCTTCCGTCATCGGTTGGTTTGTCGTCTTCGGATACATCAGCACCCTCTCACTCTACGCCTACACATTCGCATCCTATGCCATCAGCAATACCCACTTCGCCGACAATATTTGGATTCGAAAAGCCGTCGCATGGACCATCCTCCTTGTCTTCATGACCATTAACCTTATTAGCGTCAAAGGAATGGGACGAATCGAGGACCTCATGGTTTACACCAAAATGATACTCCTCTTCTTCGTCTCCGTCCTCCTGATAACACACGGCGAAACAAGCTTCAAAACCTTCATCGAACAAATGATCCGCGACGTCGAAAACAGCACCGCCCTCCAAATCCTTATCGTCTCCTCCGTCACCTTCGTAGCCTACGAAGGATTCCAGTTGGTCATCAACGCCGTCAACGAAATGACAAACCCCGATAAAAATATTCCCCGCGCCATCTACGGCGCCATTATCACCGTCATTATCATTTACGTCGTTCTCGCTACCGGCGCACTTTTTTCCATCCCCATCCAAAACCTAATTCACGATAAAGAATACGCCTTGGCCGCCGGCGCCTCAAAAGTCATCGGTAAACCCGGCGAATGGCTCGTCATCTTCTCCGCCCTATTGGCCACTTCCAGCGCCATTAGCGGAACCGTCTTCGGATCCTCACACCAAATGGCTTCCATCGCCGAAGACGGATACATGCCCCGATTCCTCGCCAAACGCAATCAAAACAATATTCCCTACGTGGCTATCATTAGCATGACTTTCTTCGCCTCCATGCTCATCCTCATCGGCGGATTACGACTCATCCTCGAATTCGGAAGCGTAACATTCCTGCTCGTATCCCTGCTCGTGGCTTACACCAACTATAAAATCAAAAACAAAACCAACTCTTCCACCTTCCTCGCCATCGGTGCCATCGCCGGATTGGGAATAGGAACAATCCTTATCCTCTACTTTGAAGCCACGCACAAACCCGAACAAATGATCTTTATAATTTCCTTATACATTATATTGGCTATTGCCGCATTCCTCTTCGGAAAAAAATTAAAAAAATCGAAAGAATCAATGTGATTATTGTTACGAAAATATATTTCGTTCAATTTTTCACCTCGATTTTTAAAAAATTTTGTCCAAAACCCTTGACTTTGACAATATCTTGCATTAACTTTGCAAAGAATTATTATTTGGAATGATTCTAAAAAAAATATGGCTTTTCTACTACGAAGGATTTCGTAATCTTTCATCCGACAGTCGTAAATTATGGCTTATTATCTTAATCAAATTATTTATCATGTTTGCCATCCTGAAAATTTTCTTCTTCCCCAATATCCTGAAAGAACAATTTCATAATGATCAAGAGCGCATCGAACATATTGAAAATCAATTAATTAACACAAACAAATAAAAATATGGACACAATCAATTGGGCATTAGTGGATTGGTCGCGGGCACAATTTGCCTTGACCGCACTCTACCACTGGATTTTCGTTCCACTCACGCTAGGGCTTTCCTTCATTTTGGCTATTCTGGAAACGATCTACGTAAAAACCGGAAACGAAAAATGGTTACAAATCGAAAAATTCTGGATGAAATTATTCGGAATCAACTTCGCCATCGGTGTTGCCACAGGAATCATTCTTGAATTTGAGTTCGGGACAAATTGGTCCAATTACTCCTGGTTTGTCGGTGATATTTTCGGTGCCCCGTTGGCAATTGAAGGAATCATGGCGTTTTTCATGGAATCGACTTTTATCGCCATTATGTTTTTCGGTTGGAACAAAGTCAGCCGAAAGACCCACTTGCTTGCCACATGGCTTACCGCCATCGGAACCAACCTATCCGCACTTTGGATTTTAGTGGCTAACGGTTGGATGCAAAATCCCGCCGGCATGTCATTCAATCCCGACACCATGCGCAACGAAATGCACAATTTTCTGGACGTCTTGTTCAACCCCGTGGCAGTGAACAAATTCATTCACACGGTTAGCTCGGCATACACCTTTGCCGCGCTTTTCGTGGTGGCGGTTAGTGCTTGGTATTTGCTCCGCAATCGCCATACCGAACAAGCCAAATACAGCATGCTGGTCGCTTCGGCTTTCGGTATTGTTGCCATTCTTATGAATTTATTCACCGGAGACGGATCCGCCAAGCAAGTGGCCAAATATCAACCCATGAAACTCGCCGCCATGGAAGGCCTCTACGAAGGTCGATCCGGCGCTCCCCTGATTGCTTTCGGTATTGCCACACAAAGCAAAGAAAATCCGCGCAAACAAGACATTCACGGAATCGAAATTCCGAACTTCCTTTCCATTTTAGCCTTCAACGACCCGGATGCCTTTGTACCGGGTATCAAAGATTTGGTGCATGGGAACAAAGAACACGGTATTCCTTCCTACAGAGAACGCATCGAAAGCGGGAAAATAGCCATCGACGCACTCGCCGCATACAAAAAAGCCAAAAAAGCAGGCAACACACAGGAAGCGAAAAAACAACTGGCGCTTTTCAAAGAACACTTTAAAGATTTCGGATACGGCTACTATTACGGACGTGATCCGCACGAATTGATTCCGCCCGTAGCTATCACATTCTACTCGTTCCACCTCATGGTCATTTTCGGAACATGGTTTTTGATTCTGTTCATTTGGTTATATGCCGAATTATTCCGAAACAAGCTCGAAAACAAAAAATGGCTTTTGCGATTAGCCGTTATAAGTTTTCCCCTCGGTTTTCTGGCACAGGAATTCGGTTGGATTACCGCCGAAGTGGGACGTCAACCTTGGGTTATCCAAGATTTAATGCCCAATATGGTGGCCGTTTCACACATCGAAACGAGCAGTGTTATGATCACATTCTTCCTATTCTTAATCACCTTCACTGCACTGCTCATTGCCGAAATTAAAATCATGACCAATGCCATTAAAAAAGGATTCTAATTGCTAAAAAACAAAAACTATGTTTGAACAAATGTCATACGAAACACTACAAGCTTATTGGTGGATAATCATCGCTTTTTTGGGCGGTGCACTTGTTTTCCTGCTATTGGTGCAAGGCGGTCAAACGCTTTTTAACGAATTAGCCGAAACCGACGAAGAAAAAAGCGTCCTCGTAAATATTATCGGACATAAATGGGAATTTACCTTCACTACCCTCGTGGTTTTCGGCGGTGCGTTTTTCGCTTCCTTCCCGTTGTTTTATTCTACCAGTTTCGGCGGTGCCTACTGGGTTTGGATGCTGATTTTATTCGCTTTCATCGTTCAAGCGGTCTCCTATGAATACCGCAAGAAAAAAGGAAACTTTCTCGGAAGTAAAATGTATGATACCTTCCTGTATATCAACGGAGTAATCGCGCCGCTTCTTTTAGGAATTGCCCTTTCCACCTTCTTTACCGGAAATTCCTTCAGCGTGCACAAAGAACGAATACTCCGCATAGGACAAAACGTGGAAGCGGTTATTTCGCGTTGGGATACACCTTGGCACGGATTGGACGCGCTTTGGAACGGATTTCATGGCGCTTGGTTCCAGAATTTAATGCTCGGATTGACCGTTTTATTCCTGGCTCGAACCAATGCCTTGCTCTACATCAAAAAAATGACCGGCGAAAATTCCATCCTCGAGCGCATCTCGAAAAAACTAAAAATTAATGCGGGATTGTTTTTACTCTTTTTCATGATTTGGTTAATACGTCTTATGTTTATTCCCGGTTTTGCCGTGAATAATTCGGGAAAAATAGTGCTTGAAAACGGAAAATATTTTCACAATCTCATAACCAATCCGTTCACGGCCGTATTTCTGATAACCGGTGTGATACTCGTGTTATACGGACTTTATGCGGGAATTTTCAAAACCTTGGATAAAGCATTTTGGTACGCGGCCGGTGGAACCGTGCTGACCGTAATGGCACTATTCTTCCTAACCGGATTCAATCATACGGCATACTACCCTTCCATCACCGATTTGCAAAGCTCACTAACGATTCACAATAGCAGTTCCAGTCGATTTACCTTGGTGGTGATGTCTTACGTTTCCTTAATGGTACCTTTCGTCTTGGCATACATTTGGTGGGCATGGAAAGCCTTGGATGTCCATAAATACGACGTAAAAGAAATTAAACAAGAGGAAATCAAATATTAAAAACTATTGCACTATGTATTGGTATGGAATCTTAAATTATTTATATTGGCCGATGACTGTTATTGCCGCATATTATTTCGTTAAATGGTCGATCAAACGATTTGAACGGAAAATTCAAAATTGAAATTGGAAACCGTAAAAAAAACCTAAAACGCGGTAAAAAAGTCGAAACCGGCCAAGGAAGGCTATCCCGAACATTCAAAATAAGGGAAAAGAGAAAGGAGAAAACTTAAAGCGCGGCGAAGCCATTATTCGATTTAACGGCTTAACGATTCCATCCCGCACCGGATTTTCTTGTTTTGTTCTTCGAACTGCAAAGAAAATCACGGGCGGGACGGGGCTTCACCCCGCGATTCCACGATTTAACGATTCAACGGTTTAACGATAATAAACCGAAACAAAAACTTTCGTATCTTTGAAATAAGCTAAAAAACACTAACCGGGCATGAAAATCATTCCTGTCAAACGCGGGCACGTCTTAGATATTTATTCGGCGGAAACCGCCGTTTCCCTAGCGCTTCCTTATGTGGATACGGGTATAAGTGCCGGTTTTCCTTCTCCCGCTGACGACTTTTCCTATCTTTCCATCGATCTCAACCGTGAACTTATCAAAAACAAAGAAGCCACTTTTTTTGCTCGTGTCAAAGGCGATTCCATGAAGGAAGCAGGCCTCAACGACGGCGACCTGCTCGTTATCGACCGTAGCCTCGAACCCCAAGACGGCAAAATAGCCGTATGCTTCATCGACGGAGAATTTACCGTTAAACGAATCAAAAAAGAACCTCATGCCGTTTGGCTCATGCCGGCTAATGAAAACTACAAGCCGATTAAAGTCACCGAAGAAAACCAATTGATTATCTGGGGAATTGTTACGGCCGTCATTAAATTCGTATAATCATGTTTGCTTTGGTGGATGCCAATAATTTCTATGTTTCCTGCGAACGTCTTTTTCGCCCGGATTTGAACGGCAAACCCGTAGTCGTGTTGTCCAACAACGACGGATGCGTTATTTCCCGGAGCAACGAAGCCA
>JAMONV010000032.1 GCA_027066365.1 Flavobacteriales bacterium | reverse complement strand
GATTTCGTTGGTACCTTCGTATATTCGCGTAATACGTGCGTCGCGCCAAAAACTTTCCATGGGTGTTTCTTCCGAAAATCCCATCCCTCCGAAAATCTGAATGCCTTCGTCCGAAATTTCCCGGGCCGCTTCCGAAACGAAAATTTTCAAAATGGCCGCTTCCACGGTGTAATCTTCAAAAGACGGAAAAACATTTAAAAGACAAACAAGTCAATCCTAAACCCAAAAGATCAAAAGAACACAATACTTCGAAGAAACTTTACTTTCATTTTATACCGAAATATCCTATTTTTGCAATATCAAATGCCCGAATGGCGGAATTGGTAGACGCGCATGATTCAGGGTCATGTGTCCGCAAGGACGTGCAGGTTCGACTCCTGTTTCGGGCACTACGGTTTTAGCTTTTTGGTCCGAATTACTTTTTATCAATCCGCATTAGCGGATTTTTTTTTATCTTGTATAGCCCAAAAACGGAAAAATTTTATCGATGAAAAAAATACTCTTAGGAAACGAAGCGATTGCACAAGGAGCCGTTGACGCGGGTCTTTCGGGAATGTATGCCTATCCCGGCACCCCGTCCACCGAAATCACCGAATATATCCAAAAACTTCCCCAAGCCCGCAGCGGCGAAATAAAATCTTCGTGGGCCGTAAACGAAAAAGTGGCGGTGGAAGAAGCCCTCGGCATGTCCTTTGCCGGCAAACGCGCCATGGTGGCCATGAAGCACGTAGGATTGAATGTGGCGGCCGATGCCTTTGTCAATTCGGCCATATCGGGCGTAAACGGCGGATTGGTGGTGGTAGTAGCCGACGATCCGTCGCAACACTCGTCGCAAAACGAACAAGACAGCCGCTATTACGGAAAATTCGCCATGGTGCCAATGCTCGAACCTACCAACCAACAAGAAGCCTACGATATGATGGCCTATGCCTTCGATTTATCCGAAAAATTTCAATTACCCGTTCTCCTTCGTAGCGTTACACGTCTATCGCACTCACGCACCATCGTGGAAGTGAGTGAAAACAAACGCCCGCAAAACGAACTGCGCTTCCCCGAAAACGCCAAACGCTTTAATCTGGTGCCGTCTTACGCCCGAATACAATACCGGCAATTGGTCGAAAAACAGAAAGAACTGGAAGCCGAATCCGAAACCTCCGGATGGAACCGGTTTATCGAAGGCTCGGATAACCGTTTGGGAATCGTAGTGTCCGGCATTGCTTACAATTATTTGATGGAAAACTTCGGTTCCGAGGACAATCTTCCCTACGACACGGTCAAAATCAATCAATATCCTTTGCCACGCAAAATGTTGCGCAAACTTTTCGAGCGCAACGAGCATATTCTCATCATCGAAGAAGGCTATCCTTTCATCGAAGAAATACTGGGCGATTACCTCGGATTCAGCGACAAAGTCATCGGAAAACTTTCCGGTCATTTACCCCGGACAGGCGAACTTAATCCCAATGCCGTTGCCGTGGCTTTAGGTCTGGAAAAACCGGTGGAATTTGAACGCCCGCAAATTCTGGCCGACCGTCCGCCCCAACTTTGTCCCGGATGCGGCCATATCGATATGTATAACGAAATCAAGTCCTTGCTACCGGAAATCGGCGATAACCACGTTTATTCCGATATCGGATGCTACTCGCTAGGTGTTCTGGAACCCTTCGACGCCATCGACACAATTATCGACATGGGTGCTTCCATTCCCATGGCCAAAGGTGCGGCGGATGCAGGCGTGCGCCCGGCTATTGCCGTCATCGGCGATTCCACCTTTACACACTCGGGAATGACCGGACTTCTGGGCGCCATCTGGGATAAAAGCCCTGTTACCGTCATCATCGCCGACAATTCGGCCGTGGCTATGACAGGCGGGCAACTTTCCGCCGCCATGGGACATTTATACGACATCGCCAAAGGTATGGGCGTGGAAGAAGAACATATCAAGGTGGTGATTCCACTCAAAAAATACTTCGATAAAAACGTGGAAATTCTGCGCAAAGAAATCGAATACGACGGACCTTCTGTAATTATCTACCAACGGCCTTGCGTGACCATGAGCAACGAAATGAAACAACTGGCAAGGAAGTTTAATACACTGGAACCTAGCTACGGAAAAGGTTAATAATTTATCAAATAACCTTTTTCCTGTTTTCCGTGCCGGGACACCCGAAAATCATTAAAATCCAAAATAAAATGTTGATTTGCCGACAGTTAAAAAATTAAGGCTAAATAGTGCGGAAAACAGCACGGAAGTATATTTTTACCCCTTAGGTTTTGGTTCTTTTCTTTTTATTGCCGTTCAGGTTCTTTTAAAACAAACAACCGGTTGATAGTGATATACACCTTATTACGCCTTTCTGACCGTGATTGTTTATTTGAGACCGGGCTTTTTCGAAAGCTCATAATCTTTCTTCATCCCTTGAAGAAATAAATAATTACGGCCTTTGTAAATCCGGAAATATTTGATCTTGCCCCGTATTAAAGTAAAATTTTATTTACTCAATATCATTTAAAAATTTTTATTATATTTGTTATATAAAAATTGTAAATGCCATGAAATACCTTAGCTTTATTTCAATTGCTTTTACGGCTATTGCGTTAAGTATTTCATGCCGTAAGTCATTTACCCCCCCCCATTAAATAACCAAGCGGAGGAGGAAAACTATGCTTCGCGGCCGCAAGGAAGCGACGAATATATTGTTTTGGGCGAACAAAAAGAAATCCCCTACAAAGTGAGCTATATGCAACAAGC
>JAMONV010000031.1 GCA_027066365.1 Flavobacteriales bacterium | reverse complement strand
ATATCGGGTAATATCAAGCAATTATAATCAATTTTGGTAATAATATAAATTTATAACTAATTAAGGTTATAATCATTTGGAAAAATCGCATAAAACATTTATCTTTGTAGGGTTAAAATGCTTATATGAATTATTTTGCGACCATTACCGGCGATATTATCCGATCGCAAAAAGTCCGAGATAAAGAAGCCCTCATCAAGGCCATGGAAAGCATATTCCGGGAGCTTGAAACCGGTTTTGATGTGGAATTTCCCTTTGAAATCTATCGTGGCGACAGTTTTCAGGGATTATTAAGTAATCCGGTTCAAAGTTTACGGGTGGCTTATATTTTGCGCACCGGATTAATGGCACGCGCACCGAAAAACGAAAAATGGGATGTAAGAGTTGCCATAGGTGTCGGCAAGGTAGATTTTTTAAGCAATACGGTTAAGACTTCCCAAGGGGAGGCATTTGTATTGGCGGGTAGTGCATTGGAAGAAATGAAAAAATATGACCGGATAAAAATCCGAATGGCGGCACGGGATGAAGCAAACCGGCAGACGGATGTGATGAACCGTTTGGCGGATGCCCAGGGCATGGATTGGCATCGCACGGCGGCGGAGGTGATTTACTTACGGCTGATGTATAAATGGTCCCAAACCAAAATAGCGGAACATTTGGCTATATCCCAAGCGGCCGTCCATAAGCGACTTCGTAGAGCCCGTTTCGATGCCATAGATTTTTACATTCGTTATTTCGAGCAAGATTTTATGCCGAAAATTTTAGAAAATGCTTGAAATTTTCACCCGCTTATTGGTAGCCCACCTGCTCGGCGATTTTCTTTTTCAGCCGGACAAATGGGTGGCGGATAAGGCCGGTACGGACCGAAAGAAAAAATTTTTCGCTCTATTCAAACATTCCTTGGTGCATGCCGCTTTGGCTTATTTTTTTGTAGCAGATTGGAAAAATTTTGTGCTACCGGTGGCGGTGTTTTTCATCCACGGCCTTATCGATTGGATTTCCGGTTATTGGCGAGGCACATGGCGGTTTGTATGGGATCAAATTCTTCATCTTTTGAGCTTGTTGATACTGGCCACTTTGTTTTACGGTGAATGGAGCGGTCTTTGGCAAGCCCGGTTAAAGATTTGGCATAACGAAAAACTATGGTGGATCCTGGCCGCTTACTTGACGGTATTGCATCCGGCCGGCTATTTTATCAAGCATTTTACGGAAGACTGGCGCCGGGAAATTGCTGAAAACGATGATGAACAAAGCTTGGAAAAAGCCGGCATGTATATCGGTTTTTTAGAACGCCTTCTTACGCTTACGTTCGTGCTTACCGGTCAATATACCGCCATCGGCTTCCTGATTGCCGCCAAATCCGTATTCCGCTTCGGCGACCTTACCGGCGCCGGCCAACGAAAGCGTACCGAATACATCCTCATAGGCACCTTGATGAGTATGGCGGTGGCGATTGGGGTGGGAATGGTGGTAGATGCTTTTATTAAAATGTAAGATTTTGACTGAAAAATCGTTTTCCGAAACAAGGAGCAGAAGGATAATTCTCAAGCCAAGCAAGAAAAAGCATAATTACATTAGACGGATAAACATTAGACGGATAAGTTTTTAAAAGCCCACCTCCATTATGGGGGGTATGGCTAATTTTTTTGTGATGTAAATTCCACCAATCCCAAAATCTTTTCGCCCAATTCCGTATCCAATTCACCTTCCGCCGTAATGACGGGAATAAAGGCGGTTTTGTAAAAAATGGGAGCATCTTTTTCTCCGGGGGCGGGGACAAAGACTTGAAATTCGCCGGGGGCCGGCACAGACGAAGGATAAAGCAATACGGTTTTGCGGGCCTGCCAATAGCGGGCATATACGTACATCTGCCGCAAATCGGCTATGGATGCTTCTTTGTTTTCGGGTTGCTTCCATTTGGTGTCGATGATATGGGTTTCGCCTGTTCGGGTATTGCGAATGACGATGTCCGGTTGCAGGTAATGCCGTCCGGTAAAGGGTTTGGGTTCTTGGGCGCTGATGCGTAAATGCGCATAGACGGGATGCCGGCGGACGGTATGCAACAAGGATTGGAATACGTATTGTTCCCATAACAGGTTCATGTCGAACAGGAGTGATAACATTTTCATACTGCCGCCGCGGATACCGGGCGAAAAATTGAGAATAATCAAGCGCGCCAAGTCCCAAACCGAAGCGTAATGGCGTGTTTTACGGTTGAATTTCACCTTTTTTAGCGATGATTTCGTAACAGCGGTGGATATTTCGGGGAAAGCCGTTAAAATACGCTTGCTGTAACCGGACAAGGACGTGCCGCGGCTAAAATCACGCACGATTTCGGCGGCCCGGCGCAGTACTTTATGCAGCAAATGGTCCGTATCATATACTTGGTGGCGGGTGTAGAAGCGTTCGCGATGCACCAAGTTATGACGCAAGTGGGCGGCGAATTCCAATTTTCCTTTTAGAGCGCGGGTATTGCCGCTTTCTTGCCGGTATTGTTTGACCAGTCCTTGACGGATGAGCGCTTCCATACGGTTCAGGAATAACGAAAAATAAACTTGTATCAGATTCAAGGGTTGGCGCCGCACGAAGGCTTCGCCGGCCGTTTCAATGTTCAAATATCCGGCCCTTATAAGCATAGGAATTAGCACATTGCGCCATGCGGTGTTGCCGGAATGTTTGTCCGCCTTAGGATGGATTTCGATAAGTAAATCATCGATTTGGATCACGCCGACATATTGGCGGAATTTGATGCCTTCATGTAAAATGTCGAAGTAGCGATTTTCAAACTTTTCATTGAGTTTGAGCAAAGATTTCCAATGGTTTTGACTAAAACCTTGTTCGCCGATTTGCAGTTTTTCGTATTCGTATTTCCGAATGATATGCATTAGTATTGAATTTTCTTATTTTTATTGATAATTTTATCCATTACATATAAAATACGGTCGGATTGTTCAAAGGGAATATTTTTTTCCCTGCTAATTTTTTTCAATTTTTTTAAATACTCCAAATATTTATCTATTTGAGCATCAATATCTTTTTCTTTATTACTCTTCAATTTTGATTCTTCTACCGTAATAAAGCGGTAAATCCTTTGGGCTAAAATCCGATAAATATGCAGATTTTTAAAACGTAAAATCGTGGAAGCCATAGCAATTCTTATTCCTTTTGTTTTCAATAGTTTTTGTAATATTTCGCGTGTTAATTGCTCATTAATTGACGTGGTTTCCCTGTCTATTTTGTTCAGCCATGTACAGTGTTTTGTCATCGTGTTGGACATAGCGTTTAATTTCCATAAAACGATTTCATTAATGATATTTTGGTCAAAGTCGCCGTTTAAATTGTCTAATTTTTCGGTTAGTCAGGGTTGGTAAGTATAAGAATTCTTATATTTTTCAACATCAATTTTCGTAAAATCGTCAATGGTTTTCTTATCCGTTCGATTTAATTTTTTGTTTAAACTTTTTGTTAAATTTGATACCATTCGGTTAATTTTAATTTTTCAGCCGCCTCTATACCGGGCGTATCATCCCATACTTCATCGGGAGCCAATTCTTCAAAAGAACGAAAATCCGAAAGACTTTCTCCGAAAAATTTTAGCCATCTTTCCTTTTGCATATCCGAATATGCATCGTTTTTGAAAATTACCATTGTAAAGTCATTCTTTATCACCTTTTTGTATTCGTCGGCTATAAATGCGGGATAAAATCTATATAGCGGATATTTTTCGAACATAAACAACCAAAAATCTATAAAATCGTTTGTTTCCACCTCTTCGGTATGCGAAAAGTTAAATTTCTCATCATAATATTCATCGACTTTGTATTTGAATTTTTGTGTTTTACCGGTGTTATCTTTTATTTCATAACCGATAATATCACCGCCTTCGCCAAGAAGGCTGAATATTTTTCGTATAGTCATAAGGTTTTTATGGGTTAATTTTTTTAGAATAAGGGCATTATTCACTCTTTTTCCTCTAACTTGCTTCCAGCGTTTAATAAACCCGTTACGGCTTGTTTAATATCCACACAAGGATATTCTTCTTTATCACCTGTACAAGCCTTTCTTAAACGGTATTTATATTCTTTGATGTCAAAATAAAAATCCGTATCAAAATCGGCAAAATCTCTTGAATTTTTTTCTTTGTAAACAAAAGTTTTGCCCAAAATCATCCCTATTTTGGCATAATCGTCATAGAAATATTCTTGTAGTAAGGGAAGGATTTTATCGTTAAAAATCCTTGCCAGTTCTTCGGGTGTGTTCGCATCCATGAAATAAGAATGCCCGATGGTATGGTCGCGGTCCAACAGCACCTCGATACGCCGGTTGATGGTTTCCAAAATATCCGATTTGCGGATGCCCGGGAAAATCTCGTCATTCTCCCTTTGGCGCAAAAGAGCCGGGTCGGGCATCAATTCCATAAAAGAAAAGCGGCGGCGCAAGGCCGTGTCCAATGCTTCCACACTGCGGTCGGCGGTGTTCATGGTGCCGATAAGATACAGGTTGTCCGGAACGCCGAAACGTTTTTTACTGTAAGGCAAGTGTGCTTCTAATGCTTCCGGCCGGCCGGTGCGTTTGTCCGGTTCTATCAGGCTTATCAGTTCGCCGAAAACGGCCGATACGTTGGCGCGGTTGATTTCGTCGATGATAAGGACGAATTTCTTATCCGGATTTTGGCGGGCTCCGGCGCTTATTTGCTTAAAAATTCCGTCTTGAATTTCGTAAATCACCTCGTTATTTTTTAGGGCCGGTTTGATGCCTTCGATAAAGTCCTCGTAGTTCATGCTTTGGTGAAAGCTGACAAAGCCGATTTGTCCCGCATTTTGAAGTTCGTTAAACCGTTCGTTAAGCGCCGCACGGTCTTTCGGCGCCGTTCCATCGATAATTTTCACGGCAAGTTCTTTGGTTTTATAAGTTTTACCTGTTCCCGGCGGACCGTAGAGGATTTGGTTGAGGGGGTGACGTACACTTTGTACAGGTTTAGTTTCGTCCGTGTTTACAAAATAGATGTCTTCCATAATTTCAATGTATTTTTTTAACTCGTTGAAATCTTGAATTTCCGTTAAGGTTTTTCTTGCCAATGGCTTATGCGGCGACCATTCACCTTTTTTCAACCATTTTACTTTTCGGATTTTTTGATATTCATCCCGTTCGGAGTCATACATATAATCGGACGTT
This sequence comes from Flavobacteriales bacterium, assembly GCA_027066365.1. Classification (GTDB taxonomy): domain Bacteria; phylum Bacteroidota; class Bacteroidia; order Flavobacteriales; family Flavobacteriaceae; genus JAADED01. Next base: position 38,272 of record JAMONV010000031.1, on the reverse strand, counting down.
ACGATTCCGTATCCGATTAATTTGTTCATTCCTTTTTTGGCAATTACGATATCGCCGGGTTTCATTAAATTTAAAAACTCGTCATTCGCCAAAGAATCATGAATTTTGTTTTTATCATGCTCATTATAAGCGTCTTTAATAGCTTCCTCAATTTCCCGTCTGTTTTTATACCGTCTTAAATCGCCGATTTCGTCCCAACCTATTCCCATGATTCCTTTTTCGTAAAATTCATCCCATTTCCGGGCTTGTTCGCCGGGTGAATATTGCCAAAACTTTCGGTTTCCGGGATTTTTTAAAATTTCTAAAATGTCCATTTTATTACGTTTTTTCTTTTCCAACATTTGATATGCCATGTCCTGAAACAACAGCAGCGTACTATCAAACTTAAATTCCGGCGGAATAAAGCCGGCGGCCCTCTCCTGCAATTCTTTGTTTTGCCGGATATACGGCAAAAATTCATCGCCAAGGTCCGCAAAGTGGTGGTATTGTTTATAGAAGCCGTTTACCTTGGGAATGCCCAGATATTCGCAAAGGTGTTTATGCACGGTTGATTTATAGATGTAATATTTTTCGGGGTAACGGAATGCCAGAAGGAAGGCGATGGTGCGGTCATCCTGAAAATGCTTGTGGGCGGTACCTTTGGCGGCGTTGATTTCCTGCATGTAAGCATCCGCCAGTTCCTTGTGCCTAAAAAAGCGGGTTTTTAAATCCGTGTTTTCGTCGTAGAGGCTTAAAATCAGATGTTTCAATTTCTTATCGTCATATTCGCCCAGGGTTTTAAAGAAGTTGAAGGCAAAATGATGCGCCAAATTATAATGTTTCCGAAAAGCCTCGCGGAACATTTCCCAAAAATTTTCCGCTTCCGGGTTCCAGTGCCGGCGAAAATGTATGATGGCTTCCCATTTGTACACTTCGTCCGGATTGCCGGGATTCTCGCGCAAAAACTGCGTGTATTGTTCAATGAGTTTGCGGATTTTTTCTTTCATTGGCTAAGGATTTGAAATTTTACGAAACAAAGATAGAAAGGGTTTGCGTCAAAACGTGTCGTAATTGGGAAACTTTTATGTTTATGTTTACTTTTACTTGTGTACATGGTATGATTTTATGTCAATAAAAATGAAAATCAAATCTTTGTAAAATTATTTCGTTCCAAAATTCCAACGGCCGAATCCCGGTGCCCTCAAAATCATTCCTCATATTTCCTCAAAGTTTCCCGCAGAATTTCCCGGATATCCTTTGCCAGGCTTTCGGGATAAAGTACTTTTACGCCGTAATAATATGCCAAAATCTTTTGTTTCAATTCGTAATTGATTCCCACGTAAAGATCGACAATCATATAATCTTCTGTTTCTTCGATAATTTCGTAATCCGGGTGCCACGGGTCGGTTTTAAAGTAATGTTTTTTAAATGAATCGAATTTCAATCGAACAATTTCGGGTTCTTTTAGCATCAGACCAACGACATGGCGATAACGGCCTTTCAGCTTCGTTAAATCGGGCGCGAGGAAGGTTTCTTGTGTGATATCTACACCTTCAATACGTTCGGTTCCGAAATTTCGGATTTCCCCCTTATCTTTGTCCATGCCCACCAAGTACCAGCGCCCATCGTGTTCTTTGAGAAAGTAAGGTTCCACCGTGCGAATTTTGGATTGTTTGTCGATGAATTTTTTATGGGCAATACGAACGGTGCGGCGTTCATGGATAGCACGAATAAGTTGGTCCATAATGCCCAAGCCTTTAAAATGCGTATGCGAAAATGAAAAATACCGCACAAAATCCGGCGATTGCCGCAAGATTTGCCGGAAATATTCCGCTTGGGCCATGATTTGCAAATTTTTGAGCAATGCGACGGTTTCATCGTCCATCTTTGCCGGGTCAAACCGGTATCCGCCCGTATGTTTTAATTTTTGCAGGGGGATAAAGAATTCGTCTTTTAAGATTTTCAGGTAACGTTGCACCGTTCGGTTACTTAGGTCCGCGTCAAGTTTTTTCGCCAAATAATCCCGTATTTCCGCCACTTTCGGATAATATTCCCGCTCATTCATCCGCCGGATAAATTCCACAATGTACACATACGACAGGACATTGAGATGTTGCTTGGGCATGGATGGGGAAAATTTGGTTAAAGATAGGGAAAAGGATATTTTTTCCGGAAAAAATTTGAGTTCATTTCTCCTCTCACCAAACATTTATCCAATACCGCACGCCTCGGTGCAGGTCGGGGTAGGTGTTGGCTACATAGTGAGCGGCTTCGGGGTAATGGCGGAACAAATTTTTTTATGTCCCGGAAGTTGCCGTAAGCAAGGACACGGTACACGTATTTTTCCAATGGAGCGGTGTCTTTTTCGTTCCACGGGAAAGGTTTGTGTTCCGGCGGTATGGGAACGTGACGGGTGTAGCGCGGTTTTATTCGCTTGGAAGGGCCGGTGGTGCGCATAAGCGAAGTTTTATTCAAAGATAAGAAATTGAAGTAATTATCATCATTTCCTGCGAGCATTTCTAATCGTTTAATCCACCGCCATCGGCTTCCTGATTGCCGCCAAATCCGTCTTCCGTTTCGGCGACCTCACCGGCGCCGGCCAACGCAAACGCACCGAATACATCCTGATCGGCACCTTGATGAGTATGGCGGTGGCGATTGGGGTGGGAATGGTGGTAGATGCTTTTATTAAGTCATAGGGTTTTGCTTCAATAATATTTTCCGCAACAAGGAGCAGAAAGATAATCAAGGGAGGATAAGGAAAGCGGGTAATCACGTTTGATGAACAAGATTTTATGCGCTTATCCCGGAAGAAGATCCGCCGAATAACTTTATCAGACTTATAAAAACATCATTAAACCGGTTTAACCGAAGCCAATCAATTTTCTCATCAATACGCTGCAAATTCAAGATTTTTTCATAAATTGAAAACAAAAAACCATGATAAAACGAATAGCTATCCCCGAATTAAAACCCGTAGGTTCCTACTCTACGGCGGTGCAGGTGTTATTTACCGGTGAAGCCAATCTTTCATCCGACATGATTTTCGTGTCAGGACTATTGGGAATGGACTATACTTCAGGCCGAATGCCGGATAACTTTGAAGAACAGACGCTAAAAATCATGGAAAACCTAAAAATCGTTTTGAATAAATTTCAATTGGAATATACGGACATTGCCAAAGCCACCGTTTATGTAACAGATATGGATAATTTCGGAAAATTCAACGAAGTTTACGGTTCGTTTTTTCCCAATGAAGCCTACCCTGCCCGCGAAGTTGTTGAAGTGAGGCGGCTACCCAAAGACGCTTTGGTGGAAGTTTCGTTTATCCTTGTTAAACCCATGGAAAAAAAATTGAAGAATTTAGCCGGAAAACTCAAAGATGAAGTGCGTGAAGGCTTAGATGAAATCGGTAAATTGTTTAAGGAATTAGCCGATAAAATGAAATAATCCGTTTTCCCGCAAGCAATAAAATATATACCTCATTTCTAAGCATTTCTCACAATAATCACCTTTTTTTTTAATTTCGGATATAACCGGCGATTGTTACATAATTTTTTCGGAAAAAGGTTTTTATTAAATTTGAGTATGGAAAAATCCAAAATTCCCGGCAGCTTAAGAATCTGTTCGAATTGCGGAACTCCTCTTCCCGGGGGAGCCCGTTTTTGCCCGTCGTGCGGACAAAAATTACCTGTTCGACGCCTTACATTAAAATCCTTAGCCGAAGATATTTTTACCGGGTTTTTATCCTTGGATGCAAAATGGATTCAAACGATTATTGCTTTGGTTTTTCACCCCGTTCGATACACCCGTGAATACATTGAAGGCAAAAGAGCCAAATACACAAGTCCGTTCAAACTTTTGCTCAGCTTATCCGTTATTTATGCATTGATATACAATTTAGTACCTTCCTATTCCGGTCACCGCCAAATAACCGAAAACACACATCCAGATGCTTATTTCCCGCTTTTTGACAGCCTTTTTGCCGCACGACCTCAATGGCAACAAAACCTGAAAATGCCGGCTACAAGCCCCGAACGCAATCAATTGACCGACAGCATATTGAATTTCTTTCTAATCCGCTTCAATCCGTCTGTCAATCTAAACATTGGGACAAATTTCGATATGAATTCGCGCATTTCACTTTATAAACCCTATATTGATGCCTACCGGAAATGGCTCCTCAAGCACGGCTATAACCCGACCGAAAGAGAAAAATCACTCACAGGACACTTTTTTGCCGACATCGGTATGAATAACGACAAACGTTTGAATGAATTCTTAAAAACCCTTTATCAATACGATTTAAACGTTAAAGAAACTTTTCGCCATTTCAAAACAACCGGTTTCCGGGAAAAAATCAAATTCAGACTGGCAGCCATCTTTATACGATTGATGGTTAATGAAGACATGATTAAAAATCTTTTTAATAAAATCACCGGTAAAACCTCCATTCTATTGTTTTTATTTCTGCCCGTATTTACTTTTTTATCCATGCCCCTATTTGGCAGTAAACTATACAACTTCACCGAACAAATGGTATTACATTTCAATATTCAAAGTTTTGCATTACTCGTTTTTTTGCTCATTCACTTTATTCCCAATAATAGTTTTCCAGCCGATTTATTGCTTTGGCTTTTACTAATTTATATCTTTTTGACAGTGAAAAAATTCTTTCGGTTATCTTTCGGAAAAACCCTTCTGATTATTTTTCCTTTGATTATAATCTATTTCCTACTACTCATCATCGAATTCATATCGGTTTCCATATTGCTTTTATGGTAAACCCGGATATTTAAGCCTAAAAACATCCTTCAACAAATATAATCAAACATTAAAAAATGAACTTAGAATTTAACAAATCCCTCGATGGTTAAATAAGAAAAGTAAAAAACCATACTGAACAATACCAAAATATCATCAAAATACCGGAAGTTTTCATTAAACATAATATTACACAAAAAATGATGTATAATTTTGTTGTATAAAATGTTATATCAAAACACAAAAACACCAAACCAAAATAAAATCAAACTCTAAATCCATAAAATTATGAAAAGATTACTATTAGTAGCGGTTTTACTCATCACCGTAATGAATCTTTCTTCGTGTAAAAAGAAAGATAAAGGCGACAAAACAAAAATTACTGTAACCGTATTGCTATGGGGCGACCCTGCTTCAGGTGCACAATTACACCTGTTTAAAGAGACGGATTATACGCGGTATATAAAAACCAAAACCACCAATTCAAGTGGAAAAGCGGTTTTTGAGGTTAAGCCCGGTGATTATTCGTTTGAATGCGATTATACCGATGAATATGGCGATGTGTATGGGGCAGGAACATCAATATTTTCAGTAAGTAAAAATGAAAATAAAAAAATCACCATTAATTTAGAAGACTATTAATTACTTTTGTTTGAGATTTAACAAAAAATATATACAAGCTTGCCATTCTATGCAAAACTTGGCAAGCTTTTCCTTTTCATACTTGATTCAGAATATCACATAATCGTTAAACCGTTGAATTGTTGAATCGCGGGGTGAAGCCCCGTCCCGCCCGTGATTTTCTTTGAAGTGCGAAGAACGAAACCGGAAAATCCCGTGCGGGATGGAATTGTTAAACCGTGGAATCGTGGAATCGTTAAATCGAATATTGGATTCACCGCTTTGTCTCGTTTTCCGTTTCCCTTTTTATTCGTGAAAATTCGTGTAATTCGTGTAATTCGTTGTTTATTTTTATCGCCGCAAATTTCACACTTGTCCGGTGGGAATAACTCTAATTTTTCCCTTTTTTATTCGTGTAATTCGTGTAATTCGTGGTTTGTTTTATCGCCACGAATTGCACGAATGGATATGAATTTTTAGCGTTTTTCCGAAACTTCGTTTTAACATTTATTCTTGCAAATTACCGATAAGATTTTACAGGTTTTGAAATGTTTTTAACAACAAGGCCTATTCTCCTCAAATGAATTTCAACTTTTCAATAACTTCCTTCGATTTATTATTAGTTAATTAGGCGGTTAAGTAATACGCAGTTCAAAAAAATATTCATTGAAAGAAAAAACTCGCGCAATGATTGATCAAAACTTTAATCCGCCCCACGGCGGATAGGCGCGTTGGCCCGGCAAAAATGCGGGCCGGATGCCGGCGGGAAAAGGCGCGTGGAAGCATCGAATACGCAATGACATGCATCTTTTTGAAAGGAGAAAATGTTAGGATTTTTCGATTAATCAAGGAGGAAAGCGCAAGTAATAGCCACTGCTATAAACGGGCATTTTCGACGCCGGGTAAGCGAAAAAGACGCATTTTATCACCTTTATCACCGAAAGGATGCGTGTGATTGAGTATCAGCCTTGATTTCCCGAAGGGATACTGTGGATTTTGTTACTTTTTCATCAAGCCTGTCCCTACTTTTGTCGGGAACAAAAGTAAAAAGAAATTTTCCCTAACTTTATCCCATGAACGCCCGGGTTTCATATTCGTTTCAATGCTTCTCCTACGGCACCCGGTATGGCGCTTGTCCCGCGCGCAGCCGAAGAAACAATCCCTACATCCCGACTTCCGTCGAGAGAAAAGAACATCAACAAAAATCACTTAATTTTACAGTAGCGGAGGTTATATCGATAAAGCGCCAAAAACAATAATATTTTAAAATACGAAGTTGACTTATAAGTCCAGAAGAAATTCCATTGTATCCACACCGTCGGCATAATCCCACAGATCGGGCAATTGGGTTTTACCAGGGGAAACGGCACCGGGAATTTCGGCTTTGGAAACCACCACTTGAATTTTTTTCCGGTCATGCTTTAAAATACGTATAACATCTTTTAAATCCTTATATTTTTCATAAAAAACTACACTCACAGGCGAGACATAAGCCGTGTCATGTTTCAAAATAATCAATCCGTTTTCCAAAAGGGATTCGCGTTCTACGGGATTCGTGCTCATGGAATAAATGGCACGGTAATACAAGTAGTTATTGCGATATTTAACATAACCGAAATAATGAGCAAAGTCCAAAGTCGCTTCAAAAATACGGTTCAAATCGAAATCCTCCGGAATAAAAATCTTGGTTACATTTCTACAACCCAAGCCGAAATATAACAACATATCGGAAGCCAAAGCTTTCAATTCATCCGCCGTTTCATCCCCCGTCAATACGGCCACACCGTTGCGGTTTTTTCGGATAATATGCGGGATTCGGGAAAAATAATATTCAAAATAACGTGCCGAATTATCACTCCCGGTTGCAATCACCGCATCGATATCGCGCATCAATCCGTCGCGAAATTCCGTTAATCCCTTAAATGCCGGCTCCACAAACTCAATGAATTTCACTAGTAGAGGCAACAATCGATTATCCGAAGAAGACATTTTCACAACCGGACGGTGACCCGCAAACCAGGTAACGAGCCAATCATGAAAACCTACTAATGGAATATTTCCAGCCATAATCAAACCTACTCTCTTGGGTGAAATATCTTTGCTCAAATCATACTTTTTTACCCATTCATCGATTTTATCCGGCTGCAAAGCTTTTGCCCATGCCTGCAATGAAAACCGGACATTATCCGGTGTAAACCACGGATTTTTTTCTTGCAAACGTTCGATTAAAACGTCCAAAGCTTCAAAAAAAGGAGCCCATTGGCCGGGGAAAACAGGTTGATTTACAACGGATTTATCATAGCGCGCAAGAAATTCGCCCAATTTTTTTAAAGCAATGACTTTTTGATTTGTAATCATATCGAATTTTACTTTATATTTGTTTCCAAAATTACGCATAAACAAAAAAACTTACTGCTATGGCACTAAAAATTACCGAAGATTGTATCAATTGCGGAGCATGTATTTCAGAATGCCCGAATAATGCAATTTACGAGCCGGGTGAACCCTGGCGTATGTCCGACGGAACATGCATTAATGACGACACGGAACATGATCCCATTTCCGACGATTTCTACTATATCGTACCGGATAAATGTACCGAATGTAAAGGTTTCTATGACGAGCCTCAATGCGTGGCCGTATGTCCTGTAGATTCCATTATCGAAGATGAGGACCACGAAGAAAGCGAAGAAGATTTATTGGCCAAAAAAGCCAAATTACACTGCGAATAATCCAATCGGGTTAAATAGACACGATAGCACTCTCAAAAAAACGGGAGTGCTTTTTTTTAATCGAGCATATCGATTATTCGTTGGGCTACTTTGCTTGAAGCGGATTGAGGGCCTATAACACGAGACAATTTCCTGTAATCCTTCAACATCTTTTCATGCTCCTTACCGCTCAAAATTCCGGCTAAATGTTTTTGAATGTTAGTGAGATTAAATTCATTTTGCAATAATTCCGGCACTACATCACGGTTCAAAATCAAATTCACTAAAGAAAAATAAGAAATTTTCACAATCCGTTTGCCCAAATGATACTGTAGCGAACCGGTTCGATACCCTACCACTTGCGGCACATTGAACAAAGCGGTTTCGAGCGTAGCCGTTCCCGAAGTAACAACCGCCGCTCTTGCACTATTCAAGATAGCATAAGTTTGATTAAAAAAAACGGGAATCGGAGCATTTCCCAGATATTGACGATACAACGATTCGGGCAATGATGGAGCGCCGGCAATCACAAAATCATATTCGGGAAACAAAGCCGGTAATCCAGACATAACGGGCAACATTCGCCGAATTTCCTGTTGACGACTTCCCGGGAGCAAAGCAACCAGTGGTTTTTCCGAAACCCGTATTTTACTTTGCATATTCCGGTTCAAAAAATCCTCAACGGCTTCTTTGACGGGATTTCCTACATATTCGACTTCTATTCCGTGTTTTCGGTAAAATTCCACTTCAAAAGGCAATATCACAAACAATTTGTCCACATAACGACGAATAATCTCCACGCGATTTTCATTCCATGCCCACAATTTAGGCGAAATATAATAGAAAATCTTAAATTTCCTGGATTTCAGACGTTTAGCCATTCGCAAATTAAATCCCGGATAATCCACGGGAATAACCGCATCGGGATTGAAATCTTCCGCTTCTTGTTCGATTTTTTTAAAATTACGGCGGATGAGGGGCAAGTTAGCCAAAACCTCAAATAATCCCATATAGGCCATTTCTTTATAATGGACGACAGGCTCCACACCCGCCGCTTCTTTCATCAAATCACCACCCATAAAACGAAAAATTGCATTTTGATCTTTTTCGCGTATGGCTTTTATCAATCGCGAGGCATGCAAATCTCCCGAGGCTTCACCGGCAATCAAAAAATATTTCATGCTAAAAATTTTAAAATCAACAGAATCAAAAACCAAATAATCATCGCCCCCGCAGCAGATTTTATCCCCTTCAAATCTTCACGCCAATCAAACAATTTATAACTTAAAAACCCCACTACTCCTATAATTGCTACCGAAACGGGGAAAATACCTTCATGCGCCAATTTCACAAAACCGGACGGCAAATCCAGATTTAAAACAAGCTTTAGATAGAGCGATAAAAAAAACCCGGTTATTAGAAAATTTGCGAATAATTTTATCGTATCGATTCTTCGTTTTTCACTCATGAAAATTCCATTTTTTCAAACGGTCGATCAAATGATAAGCCGTCATGTCAAAACTTATGGGCACCACCGAAACGTAACCGTTTTCCAAGGCATACTCATCGGTATCGGTTCCTTGGTCGAAATTAACAAATTCACCCGTAAGCCAACAATATTCCCTGCCGTGCGGATTAACCCGTTTATCGAATGACTCGATCCACTTGGCATTGGCTTGTCTACCAACCATAATCCCGCGGATTTGTTCCAACGGAATAGCGGGAATATTAACATTTAATATAAAAGGTAGAGGCAAATGTTCTCTGGATTCCAAAACCTTCTTTGCAATGATTTCCACATAATGCTTGGCAGCCGTAAAATCCGCATCCCATTTATAGTCGGTCAAAGAAAAACCAATGGAAGGAATACCTTCGATGCCACCCTCCACTGCCGCAGACATGGTTCCGCTATAAATAATATTAATCGAAGAATTGGACCCGTGATTAATGCCCGAAACGAGTAAATCCGGCTTGCGGTGAAGCACTTGATCCACGGCCAATTTGACGCAATCCACAGGTGTTCCGTTGGATTTGAATTCACGTTGCGGACCGTCATCAATTTTGACTTCGTCGCAATAAAGCGTAGAATTGATGGTGATGGCATGTCCTTTACCCGACATGGCACTTTCGGGCGCCACCACCACCACTTCACCCAAACGATTCATTACCTCAATCAAAGCACGAATTCCCGGCGCCGTAATGCCGTCGTCATTGGTCACCAAAATAAGCGGTTTGTCGATTTTCCTGTCCATTTTCATCATTAAAAAAAACTTGACCAAAGTTAAGGTATTTTTTTCGTGAAGTCGAATTTATCCCTTATTTTTGTAATGATAAATACTTTAATACCATGCCCTACCAAGAAGCCGAGGCAAAAATCTTTGCCTGCTCTCAAAGTCTTGCATTAGCGGAAAAAATAGCCCGCCATTACGGCATTCCGCTAGGCAAAGTAGATATTCAAAGATTTGCCGACGGCGAATTTCGTCCTTCATTCAAGGAATCCATTCGCGGTCGCCGTGTGTTTATTATCGGTTCCACGTTTGCGCCTACCGATAACCTTATGCAAATGCTCCTCATGATAGATGCCGCCAAACGTGCTTCGGCACAATATATCAATGCGGTTATTCCCTATTTCGGGTGGGCCCGGCAAGACCGCAAAGACGAACCTCGCGTCCCCATAGCGGCCAAATTGGTTGCATCCATGCTGGAAACCGCAGGTGCTTCACGCGTTGTAACCATGGACCTACATGCGGACGCCATTCAAGGTTTCTTTGAAATTCCGGTAGACCATCTCTATGCAAGCACCTTGTTTATTCCCTACATCCAATCGCTTAATCTGGATAACATCGTGATTGCATCGCCCGATATGGGAGGCGCCAAACGCGCACATGCATACGCCAAATTCCTGAAAGCCGAAGTGGCTATTAGCTACAAACAACGCCTTCGTCCGAATGAAGTTTCATACATGGAACTCATCGGAGACGTGAAAGGAAAAAACGTTATTTTGGTGGACGATTTGGTAGATACGGCACGCACTTTGGTGAAAGCCACCGATATGTTATTGGAAAAAGGCGCCGAAAGCGTAAGAGCATGCATCACTCACCCCGTTTTATCCGGTAATGCCATAGAACTTATCGAAAATTCCAATTTAAAAGAATTGGTTGTTACGGACAGTATTCCTCTGAAAGTTTTGTCAAAAAAAATAAAAGTGCTATCTTGCGCCCCGTTATTCGCGGAAGTGATGCACAATATTCACAGCCACGAAAGCATAAGCAAGAAATTTATCATGTAAATTCGAAAATATATGAAATCACTAACCATCAAAGGCTCTAAAAGAGAAAGCGTGGGCAAAAGTGCTACCAAAGCCTTACGTAATGCTGGCAGAGTCCCTTGCGTATTATACGGAGGCGACGAACCCATGCATTTTTCGGCGGATGAACGCGAATTTAAAGATTTGGTTTACACTCCGGATACGCATACCGTAGTGATTGAACTGGAAGACGGGTCGAAACATGAAGCCATCATGCAAGACATCCAATTCCATCCCGTTACGGATCGCATTTTGCATGTGGATTTTTACCGTCTTTATCCCGATAAAGAAGTAACCGTTACCGTGCCGGTAAAAACCGAAGGCGTTGCTCCCGGCGTGGTAAAAGGAGGTAAATTGTTCTTTAACGAACGCAAATTGAAAATCCGGGCCTTGCCTGCCAACCTTCCGGATTACGTAAAAGTCGATATTTCGCATCTGGACTTGAACGACAAAGTCTATGTTTCGGAATTACGCAACGATCAATATAAAATTCTCCACCCCGATAACGTGGTAGTCGTACAAATCAAGATGTCGCGTGCGGCCATGAAGGCTGCGCAAGAAGCCGCCAAAGCCGCCAAAGAAGCGGAAAAAGCCAAATAAGTCATTCAAAAAAACACTTCAATAAACAAAAAGCCGTTTTCAGCCGATACGAAAACGGCTTTTTAATTTACCGGCTCATCTTTCCGTGTATTTGATTTTTTAAAAACATAAATCAGAAAATACCCCCGGATTGTGCCATTATATCAGTTTAGCGGTTATTTTGTCATCCTTCCGAAAATAAGCATAAAACATTGAAAAACAACAATATAAAAAATTAATTATCTATCAACCTCAAAATGGAACGGTTTTTTCCGTGTATAAAATGAATAGAAAAATTAAAATTATGATACTGACAAAAAAACACTTGCAAATTCTTGAAATGGTTTTCGATAAAAAATTGGAAAGCATAGATTCACTGGAAATTTTGGAATCGGATAAAGATTATTTGTATTATGTGCAACTGGTTCAAATGAATTTATTACGCGAAGACGAGGACCGGTTTTATCTCACCTATCCCGGCATGATGCTCATGGAAGGCTACCGTATGGCACAACTCAACGGTGTAATGCCCGACATCCATCAATATCACGATGATTTTCGTTTCGTGGGAAGTGAAATCATTAATATGCTCTACACCGCCGATTTGGCCAAGGACCGTGTTAATGCTGTCATGCGCAAGGAATTGGAAAAACGCGGAATGGTCAACAACGGAATGTTGAGCGAATTCGGAAAAAAAGTCATTGAAGTTTATGAAGAAAGCCGGCCTTATCTCTATGTAAATTCCAAATTGCAGGATTTTTTAAAGAAAACTTTACCCGGGCCGTCACCCAAACGCATGCTTTTGGAAGCCGACAAATTCCAAATATGGGAAGCCGAAGCACAACGCCTGCTTTCATTCAGTGCGCCCGTAGGTGAATATTATAACTTAAGCGGAACAGGTCAACAAATACGTGCTGCCCTTCTGAAAGGTGCCTTTTTCAAACCCGTAACCACCGAATATTTGGACGCTATTATCCGTCATTATTATTACGGCGAACAAGATCCTATCGATGAAGGGCTAAAACAAGATTTCATCGCACAAGGCATTATCGACAAAAACGGTGACTTGCTACCTGCAGGCGAACATTTATTAAGAGCGGCGGAATTGTTTGTGGACGAATTATCACCCGAACCCATGAGTATCGATATAGACGAAGCCGAACAAGGAATCTTGGAAGTGATTGACGAAATCAACACCAAAACCGAAAAAAATCCCGATTATATTGCCAACAAGAAAAATATTAAAGCCGAATTTATTGACAAACGCTACAAAGAAGCACTTCGCCTGAAAGAAAAATACGGTCGTAAGCTCAAAGAATTACCGAAATTAAAACAACGCTTCGTTAATGAATTGGAAAATACCAAAACAGCCGAAGAATGGTTTCAGAAAATCTATGATTTTGATGCGGCCTTATTCGGATTACACGGTTTCGGATTGATCGAACAGGCATTGGATAACAAAGAACGAATGTTTTATCGTTTGACGGATAACGGCAAAAAAGTGCTGGAAATCGTCAGAAAAGACAAAAAGGAAATTCCCGCTGAAGCCGTAAAAGCCGTTACTTTAACACGACACGCATTTTTGTCACCGGATTCACGCGCCATTCACAAAGCCAAAGATGCCAAACTTATTGACAATGCGCCTACGCCGTCGGGAGTGTTTTTCGCTAGACTGGCTTTTGAATCCAAAACACCCAACTTAACTCGCTACGGATGGGAAATTCTCCAACCCGTTCCCTATACTACGGGTATTTATTTAGCCGATTTGCAAAAACACTTCCCTAATGAAAGCGAAGAAAAACTTATCCAAATTTTAGAAAAACTCGACTCACGAGGAATCATTCATTTTTATCCGAATAACCTGATTTTCCTGACCGAAGCCGGTCAAAAAATCAAACGCGCCACCATGGGCATCGCCGCGGATATCAAATATCCCGTCACACCCGATTTGATTCACCTGCTTCGCGCTTTAAAAGAAGTCGGCAGTTTATATGTCAAAGAACGAAAAGTCAGAATCTTACCCGATAACTGGAAAAAAGCACTGAAACTTACTCAAATGGATTTGGAAACCTTCGAAAACACGTTAACTTTACTACGACGTGCCGGATATGTAAGTGCAAACGGCATCACCGAAAATGGATTACTTCTAATCGAAGCCGCCGAATTGCTCTCAAATCCTGAAAATTTCTGGACAGAAATCGAATTCTAACAAGCCGGCAAGTTATACCACAAATTAATCCGGCTCGTATAACATTCGGTGAAAAGAGAAGTTTTTAAGCCGTTGGATGCGCGGCTTTACCGCGCATCCAACAGCTATTTCACCGATAAATTTACCTTAATGGTACCCTTCGTCAGATACTATCGATATATCCCGAAAAATGTGTAAAGTGAAGTTTTTCAACCGGTCAAATAATCAACCTATAAACATATAAAAACGAAAAAACACTTCAATTTACACGGGAACAATTTACGAATCGAGAGACATTCCATAATAAAAAGGCTATTCTTGAGATTCCTCCTCCATCCGGCCGGCGGTTACGGGCTCATATCGAGAATGCCATACGCGTTCCGAAGGCGATAATTAGCACAAAAGAGCGATTCTTGTCATGCCGGGAGAGCGCAGCAGCAAGGCATCTCCCGTTACGCAGAGGATTTATTAAATCCACTCCGCATTTAAAATCCTCCGGATTTTATGTTCATTTATTAGAAAAAAACGAACCGGAAAAAACGCGCTACGACCCGTTACGCCGGACGTTTCAAATGATGCTAACATTCGCTCCGATCATAAGAATCATTCTTGACGAAACGCCCGCCTACGGCTAACCCACGATTGATTGGAATGCGCAGGGTGTTTTTTGGAGAATGATTTTTTGGTGCCGGTTTTCCGAACAATATGGTGTGGAAATTTTAGAAATTCCATACACACTTTTCGGGATATTACCGGGTCTTTATTACCATAAACTTTAGTATCTCCATAAGTAACCCGGGTTTCCAAGTCCGAAAATGCAAAAAAACGGCGCCCCGTAAGAGCGCCGCGTTTCTTATCCTCCGAAATCGTCGAATCGAATGTTTTCGGGCGGTACACCCAAGTCTTCGAGCATTTGCACAACGGCCTTGTTCATCATCGGCGGACCGCAGAAGTAATATTCGATGTCTTCGGGAGTAGGGTGTTTGCTCAAGTAATTATCATACAAGGCTTGGTGAACAAATCCTACAAATCCTTCCCCTTCGGGATCGTCCAATGATTTTTTGACTTGCCAATTGTCTTCGGGGAGCGGGTCGCTCAATACCACATAGAATTTAAAATTGGGAAACTCTTTTTCCAACCCGCGGAAATGGTCCAAATAAAACAATTCCATTCGCGAACGTCCGCCGTACCAATACGAAACCTTTCGGTTGGTTTTCAAGGTTTTGAACAGATGGAACAAATGCGAACGCATGGGCGCCATTCCGGCGCCTCCACCGATATAAACCATTTCGGCATCGCTGTCTTCATTAATAAAGAATTCGCCGTAAGGACCGGAAATCACTACCTTGTCGCCCGGTTTGCGCGAAAAGATATAGGAAGAAGCAATTCCGGGATTTACATCCATCCACGTGTTTTTCTTGCGGTCCCAAGGCGGTGTGGCAATTCGGACGTTTAGCATAATTCTTCTGCCTTCGGCGGGATAGCTGGCCATGGAATAAGCTCTGATGACTTCTTCGTCGTTTTTCATCACCAGGGGCCACAGGTTATATTTGTCCCAAATGGGTTTGAACTTATCCGGTTCGCCGGGATGTTCTTCGGGGTGTGCCGTAATGTCGATGTCGGTATATTTTACTTCACACGGCGGCACTTCGATTTGGATATAACCGCCGGGTTTGTAATTGATATCTTCGGGTACTTCCACCACAAATTCTTTGATGAATGAAGCAACGTTATAGTTGGAAACTACAGTGGCTTCCCATTTTTTGACGCCGAATACCTCTTCGGGTACTTCGATTTCCATGTCTTCACGTACTTTCACCTGACAGCCCAAGCGCCAGCCTTCTTCCTTTTCTTTTTTGGTGAAATGCGGTTCTTCGGTGGGCAAAAGTTCTCCCCCGCCCTTCAAAACACGCACCTTGCATTGCAAGCAACTACCTTTTCCGCCACAAGCAGAAGGCAGAAAAATACCTTGCTCACTCAATGTACTTAACAAGTTATTTCCTGAATCCACTTCAATTTCCTTTTCCCCGTTAATCTTAATCTTAACTTTTCCGCCGGGAACCAATTTGGCCTTAGCCCATAATAGCAATAATACCAGTAACAAAACTATAGTTAAAAAAACCGCAACACTTACTCCTATAAATTTCAAATCCATTATCGTATCGTTTTTCAGATTAAATTTTTATTCCCATAAAAGCCAAAAAACCGATAGCCATCAAACCCGTAATGATAAAGGCAATACCCAATCCGCGCAAGGGCTTAGGCACATTGGAATAACTGATTTTTTCACGTATGGACGCCAGGAAAACTATGGCTAACATCCAACCTATTCCCGATCCCAATCCAAAAACCAGGGCTTCCGATACATCCGTAAAACCTTTTTGTTGCATGAATAACGAACCGCCCAATATGGCGCAGTTAACTGCGATCAAAGGCAAGAAAATACCCAAGGAAGCATATAATGCCGGGGCAAAACGTTCTACAAACATTTCCACCAATTGCACCATCGAAGCGATAACGGCTATGAAAATAATGAATGTAAGAAAACTCAAGTCCACATCGGCTAATGAAGGACTCAACCACTTTAATGCTCCCGGTTCCAGTAAATATTTATTCAATAAAAAGTTCAACGGAACCGTTATGGTCAATACAAAAATAACGGCAATCCCCAATCCAAAGGATGTTTTCACCTTCTTGGATACCGCCAAATAGGAACACATACCCAAAAAGAAGGCAAAAATCATATTTTCAATAAAAATACTCTTGATAAATATATTTACTAATTCCATAATTTTATTCTTTTTCGGTTAATTGCGGCATCAGACTTCGTTGCACCCAAATAATCACACCTACGGTTATCAACGCCATAGCCGGCATCAGCATCATACCGTTATCCATGTAACCGTGATCATATAACCACTGCGGAATAACCTTATGATTAAACAAAGTTCCGCTACCGAACAATTCCCGGAAAAAGGCTACGATAATCAAAATCAGTCCGTAGCCCGCTCCGTTGCCGATTCCGTCCAAAAAGGAAGGCCAAGGTTTATTATCCATAGCAAAAGCTTCCAAACGTCCCATCACAATACAGTTAGTAATTATTAATCCTACAAAAACCGATAACTGCTTGCTTACATCATAACTGAAAGCCTTCAAAAACAAATCCACCAAAATCACCAGCGAAGCAATCACCACCAATTGGACGATAATCCTGATCCGCATCGGAATATAATTACGCATAAGCGAAATAATCAAATTACTGAAACCCACTACCACCATCACCGATAGGGCCATTACGATGGCAGGCATCAATTTGACCGTAACCGCCAACGCCGAACATATCCCCAATACCTGAACCGTTATGGGATTGTTCTCGAACAACGGGTCAAATAAAATTTCTTTTGCTTTCTTCTTGGCCATAATTATTGTTTTTTCATTTTTTCAAAATATGGAACATAATGCTTCAAACGCTCATTGAGCATAACTCCCACGCCATTGGACGTTAAAGTAGCTCCGGAAATGGCATCCACCTTATGATCGTTCTTATCGGTCTTGTCCTTCAATTGCTTCACAATTTCAATACCGGTAAAATTCCCGCTTTCATCAAAGATCTTTTCACCTTTAAATCGATCCTCAAACCATTTTTCGGTAATATTAGCCCCTAAGCCCGGCGTCTCGCCCTTGTGCCCGAATTTAATACCGTGAATGGTTTTCCAATCTTCTTCCAAAGCAACATAACCCCATATATCGTCCCACAATCCTTTGCCATATAATGGAATGATATAATATTTCTTGCCTTGATATTCCGCAATAAACAAAGGATAAACTTGCTTTTCGACCGGTTTTTGGATTTCTTCCTTCAAATTCACGCCGAAAGCATTTACATTCTCCACGGGTTTCCCTTCCGCATTGAGCGCTAATTGTTTGACAATATATTGATCAAAATATTGCTTAATCAAATTGTAACTCATAGGTAAACCTTCGGCCCTTGCCGATTCCTCCAATTTTTGCTTATCCAATCCGATCGTATAAAGAATATCGGTCATTTTCTCTTGACGGACATTTTGATCGTAATACGGCTTGAAAAATTTATAACTTCCCGCCAAAATTACCGCTACCACGCCGATTAAAACGATGGTGAATACAACCGTGTAAATATTACTGTTCCTGTCGAACGATTTTTTCTCCGCATTCATAATTTTCAGGCTTTAACGCTTAAGATTTTACGTTTCATACGTTTTTTGGCATTGGCTTCCACAACCAAATAATCTATAGTCGGAGCAACTACATTCATCAATAAAATGGCTAACATCATTCCTTCGGGATATGCCGGATTAAGCACCCGGATTGTTATTGCCAATGCGCCAATCAGAAAACCGTATATCCATTTTCCTTTATTGGTTTGAGCAGCTGTCACGGGATCGGTAGCCATAAACGCCAATCCAAAGGCAAAACCGCCCACCATCAAATGTTGCCACCAAGGAAATTGCATCAACGCATTCTCGCCCCACACATTAAACAGTATACCCATCAACACTCCGCCCAATAAACCGGATAAAACGATTCGCCAACTTCCCACTTTGGTGAATAACAACAACGCCAACCCGATTAATATCATCAACACCGAAGTCTCTCCCACACTCCCGGGAATCGTTCCGGTGAACATATCCCACCAACTCCAAGGAACAGACTTATTTTGCGCCAAATAACCCAAAATCGTCTCGCCCGAAACCGCATCGTAATGATCGGCATTGGCTACCCAAACCAAATTTCCCGACATCGTAGCCGGATAGGAAAAAAAGGCAAAAGCACGTGCCGTCAAAGCGGGATTGACAATATTCATACCCGTTCCACCGAACACCTCCTTGCCGAAAATCACGGCAAACGCCACCGAAAGCGCTAAAATCCACAACGGAATGGTGACAGGCATAATCAAAGGTATCAATAAACCCGTAACCAAATATCCTTCGTTCACTTCCTCGCCCCGTTTTATCGCAAAATAAAATTCAATGCCCAATCCGACGACATACGAAACTATAATCATCGGCAAAACCTTCTTCAGCCCGAATAAAAATTCGGACCAAAAACCGCCCGCAGGCTCAATGCCCGCCGCTACGGCTTGAACATAATATTGATGCCCGGTATTCCAAATACCGAACAAGGTTGCCGGAATCAATGCCATTACCACCACAAACATCACGCGTTTCAAATCTATGGAACTGCGAATGTGCGCTCCTTTTTCCGTTACTACTTCCGGTGTATATAAAAACGTATAAAACGCCCGGTATGCCGGCCCCAATTTTTCGTATTTTCCGCCGGTCAAGAATAATTTTTCGTATTTCTTCAATAAATCGTGTAATGATTTCATGCGCTCGTTTTTTTTTAACCTATTTCAACCATCATCACGTCCAATCCCCGACGTATGATTTCCTGTGCGTTAATTTTACTCGAACTCACATAATCCACCAATGCAAAATCTTCCGGCACCACTTCCAAAATGCCCAATTGCTCCATTTTATCCACATCGCCGGTCAAACAAGCTTTCAACAAATGAATGGGATAAATATCCAACGGCATCACTTCTTCCGCTTCTTCCGTCATAACGAAAGGACGTTCTTCGCCATGCAACGAAGTGTCCAAATCCCGCTTCTTGTTGGAAAACCAATCGAAATTAAGACGATAAACCGTCTTACGCGATGTACCCAAAAACGGCATCCACCCGAAAAAGCGCGCTTGATTTCCCTCGGGAAGCGCCGTCACCGAATTATCAAACATCCCTAAAAATCCGTCTTCAGTAATATTCGAACCCGTCAAAGGATTACCGCCTATCAATCGAACATTTTCCTTGGTTTTAAGCAAATCTTCGCTGAAATCCTTCAAATAAGCTCCTTGCTTAAGACGATAATATTTGGGACTTTTCATCATACTTCCCGTGAAAGCAACCACTTTGGTGGCATCATAAATGCCTTTGAGAAACAAACGTCCCATAATAGCCACATCCCACGCGTTCAACACCCAAAGCACATCGCCTTGCGAAATCGGATTCGTATGTGCAATTGCCACACTCGGATTTGCCGCCGGATGCGGACCCGTCACCTTCACCAACGCTACACCTTGCATATCGTTCAGGAAGGTTTGACTTGCACCGTCCACTATCAAATAAACCTTGCCTTCCGTTAATTTCGACAAAATTTGAATGCCCTTTTGCAAATCCTCCTTACGGTTTTCCATGGCAAAAGCATAATCCGGCGAAAGCGGAGCCGTTTCATAAGCCCGAATATAAATCGCCTTCGGCCGCTGTGAAGGTTCGGGAACCGTATCATACGGACGCTTGCGTATCAATGAAAACAAACCGCTCTTCAACAATGTTTTCAAAATCCCTTCCCGCGAACTTTCATCCGGTTCGATTTTTTTATATTCATCCTTCTCATCCGCTTCGATAACCACACGCAAAATCATGCGACGCTTCCCGCGAACCACTTCCTTAACCGTCCCGCTCACCGGCGATGTAAACAAAATATCCGGATTGTATTTGCTATAAAACAACAAATCTCCCGCCAATACACGATCTCCCGCCTGAACCGACAAACGCGGATTGATCCCTACAAATTCCGGTGGCTTTATCGCATATAATCGCGAACGCGGCAACTCTTCAACCGCATACGCAGGCTCCCCCAACAAACGAATATCCAAACCTTTCTTTACCTTTATGCTAACACTCATATTGCAATTTATTTTCGCACTATTCTTCTTATTTCAAAATTACAAATATTTGCCACGATTATATCCATTTATCCTTGTTTTTCTTATGACTTATATCAGCTTTATTCCGATTTTCCCAACATCACTGTAACTTTTGATACATTTGTCTCCCCGTTGAAAATTCACTGGTAATCAGCGATATATTATTTTAGCATATTCAAAAAAATATCATCCCGGTCATTATCGGTCGAAATACTTTCGATTCGTTTTTCCTTATTCGTATGCCCGAATAAAATTTCCAGATCATTCGACCGATTCTTAGTTGTAAAAAAAATTATGGCGATATGTAGAAAAAATATTAAATTGCACGCGGGAAATGTAAAAAATGAATTTGTTGGGATACAAAATATTAGTCGCTCTTCGTTATTTTATAGCTGTCTCTTTTATCATTTCGGGAATTTTCGCCCTTATTTTCACGCAAGATTTTTCGGCATCTCTAGTCAGTATGATTATCGGATTAATTATTTTACCTTTTTGGAACCGCTTTTTTCAAGTAAACATTTATCCCCGTCACGAGCTCGGCCTTCCTGCCGGAATCGACTTAAACAAATGGCGCCGGTTTTGGAAAACCGGAATGCATAACAGAATTGTCACGCTTCAGAAATTCAAATACGCCCCGCAGCAAATCAAAGAACAAACCTTATCATTCCTGACTACTTACGGAAAATTAATCTCCACCACAGAGTGGGAACAAACCAACCGTTATATCGACCGGCTGGAAAAAAATTTCGATTATCTGTTCAACGCTTACTTTTTCAAAAAATATGACCGGTATGTTAACGAAACGATCCGATGGTATTTAAGACTTCATCCGAAAAAAAGCTTGTTGGAAGAAACGGAATCCTTGCTTGCACAGCCGGATAAAAAACAATTTAATCAATTGGTTTTCAGCAGGTTATACAACATCTTCAAATATCAATACGAGCAAAAAATCTTAAATAACAAGCCGGCCTCCATGTCCGATCTACTAGACATGATTTGGTTGCTTAACCGTCTGCAATCCCGCTTGAACATTTACGGTGATATGATAGAAAACCGGCAAAGCTGGGAAAGAAAATTGGAAAAAAAACGTCAAAAAATCGAAGCATTATTGGGAACCGAATCATTAGACGAGCAGGGTTAACTTGCAGAAAATAAACCGAAGAAAATAAACCGAAAACAAAATTAATTTCTCCCTTCAATCAAAAGCCCAATTCCCGCTCTATTTCTTCAAAATCGATCAAGTCCGACGCCTCCAACTCCGAAGGGGCCACCACTACAAATTCCGGTACTTCGTCGGGATCGTAATTGTCCAGCACAAACACCAATGATTTTACCTTTCTATACCAATCGATTTTATGGGCATACGGTTCCAATAGCGCCCATAATTCTTCCGCACCGAGCACTTGCGCATGGATTTTTACCATATAATGATCGCGTGGCGTTCGATTGAATAATTGATCAAGAAAACCTTTCAGTTTTTCCTTGGATTTGGGACGGAAAACCCGGTAGCGTTGTTTCTTCATGATGATAGCATTATGCGGTAAATTAAATCGTTCAAAATATCCCGGTAAGTTTCGTATTGACCGCCGAAGCCTTTCAATTTCAGATCGATTTCCTTCAAAACCTCCATATTGCGCGAAATTCTTTTCATGGGATAAATCCTTGCGGCAATACGATATTCTTCAATGAAATAAGGATTGATTTTCAAGGCCGACGCCACTGCCGAACGGTTATTTTTGTCAGGCAATGTATGGTATTGATAAAGTTGTACAAAAAAATTGTAGAGCATCGCTACGACCGGTATCAAGGCATACTCCTTGGGATTTTTACCGAACACCGAAGCGATTTTGACTGCTTTTTTTATATCACCGCGCGCAATGGCGCTTTTCAATTCAAAAAAATTATAATCTTTACTAATTCCGATGTATTCTTCGATTATTTCCGGCGTGATTTTTCCTCCTTCGGGAAACACCACCGATAATTTTTCGGCTTCTTTTTCCATCCGCGCCAAATCCATGCCGATATATTCAAGCAACATCATTTGTGATTTCGGAGCAAGCGTGAAATTTTTCCCGGCAAAAATTTCGCTCAAAATCTCCCCCATTCGATTTTCATATAATTTCGGCGCTTCATAAAAAATACTCTCGGAATCTTTTTTAAATAAATTTTTAATTTTTACGCCCGGTTTTCCGTCATAGCGAAACACTACCACCGTGAAAGTAGGTTTATTATTCAAATACTGCTTCAGCCGTTCAATGCCTTGTTGTCTCTTAAAAAAATATTGGGCTTGGCGTGCCACCAATAATTGCTTGGGCGCCAACATGGGAAACGCTCCGGCACGCAACAGGAAATCGTCAAGCGATATTTCCGAAGCATAAAAAACGGCTTCGTCAAAGGTCTTGGCTTCTTCGGGGACCACATTTTTCAAGAGTATTTCTTCTATTTTCTTGGCAAAATATGCTTCTTCCCCACTCAAAAAATAAACAGGCGACACAAGCCCTCCGGCTATATCCGAAATAATTTTTTTAAAGGTCTTCATTGCAAAAACGAAAATACAAAAAATTATAATAAACCCGGCTTACGATGATTTCAAAAATCGGGCAATTTCCTCTTCGAATCGCTCCAAAGTAAATTGTTTAGCCCACTGAAATCCCGCTTCCGTTTTACGCCGATACTCACCGGGACGGGACAAATAAGTCATAATTTCTTCGGCCATAACTTGCGGATCGGGTGCTACAATACTGCCTCGCTCACCGTATCCCAACATATACGGAACCGCCGAGATATTCGTCGTAACGGGCAAACATTTCCATGTCATGGCTTCCATAACCACTTTGGGCCATCCTTCGCTCAAGCTTGGAAAAACCAAAAAGTGAGACTTGCGATACGCATTTTTTAGCGTTTCGGCATTTTGTTTTCCGTGCAAAAAAGCTTTCTTCTCCAAGCCGTTTTGTTTGATATAATCTTCTAAAATTATTCTTTGCGCTCCGTCACCGTAAAAATGCATTTCGGCATCGATATTGCGCCTCAATAATTCATGCAGAACTTTTAATGCCACCAATGGTTGTTTCCCGGGAATTAAAGCACCGGCAAAAATCAACCGGACGGGCAACTCCGGCCGTTTTTCGGGAATTTCTTCAATTTCGCTTTCGGAATATGAAGCCGTAAAAAAAGGAACAATATTTTGCGTCCGTCCCGGCCATTGGCCATACACCAAAACCTTGGCATTTTTGGTCCATCTCGGATTGGACACAACTTTCTGCTGCAAACGGTAGCTCCAAGGTTGTTTTGATGAAGGATCCCAATTGCCGGCATATTTAACCGTTTTAGGTTTGTGCGGAAATAATATTTGAAGTAAACTTCCTATCAATCCCATATTTCCCGGCAAGCGAAGATGAATATGATCGGCACGGCGCATGGCCAACCAAGTTTTATAAAAAACCAAGGGTAATTTGAATACGGTTTTGACGGCTTCACGTATTGAAGTGATATTAAATGCCGGCACACGATAATGATCGGGAATTTTACTATATGGCAAGTCGATGGCGGAAGGCTTTTCGCCGGATTCGGGCGCAACCAAAATAAATTCGTCCGTATATTTCAACCATAAATTCATTTCCTTCACATAGGGGCCATAGGCATAATGACGACCGTCGTGTAACCGGTGGATAACATGCGTGATTACGGCAAATTTGGTCATGAAATATCAGTGCTTGATTATTTTTTTTAAAACTTGATTCCGGTCGGTGAAAATCAAGAGAAAGTAAACATCATCGGGCAAGGATTTCACATCGATTACGGTTTCACTTCGCAAATTGATTTTTCTACGCAATACCTGTCCCGATACGTTACGCAATTCCAATCCGTAGGGTTCACCCGGCACCTCCACATATATTTCTTGATGCGCCGGATTGGGATAAACCGAAATATGATTTTCCCACCGGTTCTGCAACACGCTCATATTCCATCGGTCTTGGGCTTGTGGACCTCCCCAAATCAATGTTGCCAAATAGGGATTGTCAATAAACGGATTCCGGTTGCCTTGAATTTGATACACGGCTTCATTGCGTCTGTCTTCCAATTCCGAAGGCGGATCCTCCGCATTCCACTGCAAAAACAAATCCACCATGTGCGGATCCGAAGCTACAGGATTACCTTCTCCCACGGAATCGGGCAAGCATTGTGTATCGTAGCGAAGGTAAAGATATAATATGATACGCGCTACATCCCCCTTCCATTCGTCGCCGGGATACCAAAAACTTCCGTTAACCGTGCCCGCATGACCGCTCCCGGCCGAAAATTTCTTATTACCGCGGTTGCCATTGAGCTGTACATCGGCCGGACGAACATGGTGCGCATCGGAACCGGCACCGGTAGAGCCCAAATCGGGATTGCCTAAGGAACGCGGAAAAACATGTTCGCGATTATATTCACATCGGGCCACCGAACCGCCGTGTTTGATCGTATCGCGTAAAATATCGTTATGGCAATCGCCGTCTTGTCCGTTTTCCCATCCGTAAATCAAATACAACTTAGACGAATCGGTAACGGATATATCGCTCTGACGATAAACTTCCCACAAATCGCTATAATCCACTTGCGAAGAATGCGTTGCAATAATTTTATTGGCCAGTTCCGTCTTCAAATCCTGACCTCGCAATGTCAAATCCACATCATTATAATATGACGGAATTTGCGCCGTTAGTGAGCCGACCAGCCCCAAAAAAAACACAAACATCAGTATTTTTTTCATGTCTCCCTTTTTAGTTTTGCCATATAAAATCCGTCGAAATCATACGCCGGCGGATATAGTTTTTGTTCCGAAACAAAGGTAAAATTTTTATGGCGTTCCAAAAAATCCTTCACTTGTCGATCGTTTTCCCGGCTCAATATGGAGCAAGTTATATAAATCAAATAACCTCCAGGCCTGACCATATTCGAATAATCATCAATAATTTGGCGTTGAACGGCAATAACACGTTGCCAATCCTCCATTTGGAATTTCCATTTCAAATGCGGCTTTCTGCGATAGGTTCCACTGCCGGAACAAGGCACATCCGTCACCACGATATCGGCCTTGCTTCGCATTTTTTTTAGGATTTCGCCCGAAACCACGCTGACTTTCCGTATGTTCCTGACACCTGCTCTACGGGCACGTTCCTTTAATATTTGAAGTTTTTTCGAGTCGACATCCAAAGCATAAAGGCTTCCGTTGTTTTGCATCATTGCAGCCAATTGCAAAGTTTTTCCACCGGCACCCGCACAAGCATCCACTACCGTTTGTCCGGGCAGGGCATCAATAAATTTTCCCGCCAACTGCGACGATACGTCTTGTATTTCAAACAAACCTTCCCTGTACCAACGTGTTTTCGTTAACCTGTATAACCGGTCAAATACCACAGCTTCGGGCAAACCGGAAATATTCCGGAACAAATATTTTTTTTCCTTTAACTTTCGCTTAAATTCTTCGGGTGAAATTTTCAAAGTATTGATTCGGATAACCGGCAATGAAGCTTGATTTAATTTTTCCAATATACCCTCAGCCTCATCACGTCCGAAATCCTCGACAACCGATTCAATAAACCAATCCGGATAGCTGTGATGAGGTTGCCATGCAGGCAAGGGCGGACAAGCCGGTATTTCCGACAAAAATGCCGGCGGCTCCATTTCTTTATGACAACTGTAAGCTATAAGTACGGCCGTAGCGAAATCCGTATCTTTGAATGCATCGGCCATCGACGAATAAAATCGCCAATGCCGGATAATATCATATAACGCGCTTCTAATCAAACGTCTATCCCGGCTCCCCCACCGGAAATGTTCTTTAACCATACGGCGAAGCAAAACCTCCGGATTAACGCCACTACGATTATACACCTCCAAGGCTTCACGTAAAGCACTAAAAAGATTGGGATGCCACTTCATCGAACCAAAGTTAAATCAAAAACCGGATTTTACGTAATTTTTTCGGATATTTACACTTGAAAACCATGAGCGAAAAAAAACAAAAATATCAACTTCCCCGTTCCGGATCCGTCAATCCCGGCATCGAAAAGTATTACAAAAATTTTAAAAAAGAACTCCCTTCTCCGGAAATGTTTATGGAAAAAATTCTTGCAGGTGATCGCGCTTATTTGAGCCGTGCGATTACATTGCTCGAAAGCAAAAGAAACGAACACCGGACCCGGGCGGAAAAAATCGTGGAAAAAGTTTTGCCGTATTCGGGCAACTCGTTTCGTATAGGTATCACCGGTGTTCCCGGTGCCGGCAAAAGCACATTCATCGACCGCTTGGGAAAATTATATTTAGAAAAAGGACATCAAGTGGCGGTTTTGGCCGTCGATCCGACGGGTTTGGATAATCGCGGTAGCATTTTGGGTGACAAAACGCGTATGCAACAATTGATTTCGGAACATTCGGCTTTTATTCGTCCGAGCCCTTCCGGTAATGTTCCGGGCGGAGTTAGTCGAAAAACGCGTGAAACCATGATTTTATGCGAAGCCGCCGGATTCGATCGCATTTTGGTGGAAACCGTTGGTGTAGGGCAATCCGAAGTGCAAGTTAAGCATATGACGGATTTTTTTCTATTACTGAAAATTCCTGCTGCCGGCGACGACCTTCAAGGTATCAAACGCGGCATTATGGAAGCCGCCGACGCCGTCATTATCAACAAAGCAGACGGCATATTGAAAGAACACGCGCAAGCGGCAGCCAGAATTTTCGCCAATGCGCTTCAATTGAGTAACGGTTCGAATGCAGTTCCCGTTTTCAGTGTTAGCAGTCTTGAAAACCGCGGAATCGACAAAGTGTTGGAAATCCTGGAAAATGCCTACGAACAAATGAAAAATTCCGGCACATTAATCGAAAAACGAAACCGCCAATTACAATTTTGGTTAGACGAAATATTATCCGGTTTCTTTAAAAACGCCTTAACGAACAATCCTAAATTGCATAACCATATGCAAATAATGATTAAAGCCATGCAAGAGCAACGAATCATGCCCTATCAAGCAGCCGAAAAAATTTGGAAAGTTTTCTTGGGACAATAAAATACCTTCTCTAGCAAAATTTTAATCATTAGTCTTTATTAAAAATTGCAAACATTGCGACCAAATGCGGTAAATTTTTCTCATACATGTTTCACTAACCGGCACAAAGACTAAATTCCTGTAAAAATCCAAATAAATACGCTTGCGCAATGATTTTGTAGAACTTGATATTTCATTTCGACCGGTTATTTCATTATTTTTCTGCGGTTTAACAAGCTTCGATACCGTGCTGCATTTCGTTGATGTTCCGACAGTGTTTTGGCGAATAAATGATGTCCCGGATTAGCAGGATCGGCGACAAAATAAAGATAATCGTGTTGCTCGGCATTCAGCACGGCGTCAATAGTGGAAATATCGGGCATGGTGATTGGGCCCGGCGGCAAACCGGAATACATATAAGTATTATATGGATTATCAATAGCCAAATGCTTATTCAGCACGCGGCGGATTACCGTGGTGTCTCCCGTAGCCTTTCGATAAGCAAAAACCACAGTGGGATCGGCTTGTAATTTCATGCCCCGTCGCAATCGGTTGAGATACACTCCGGCAATAACCGGTTTTTCTGCGGGAATATTGGTTTCTTTTTGCACAATGGAAGCCAAAATGCCTACTTCCACGGGACTTAAATTCAATCGTTTTGCTTTGGCCGAACGGGTTTTGTTCCAAAACCGGCGGTATTCCTTCCACATCCGTTCCCTGAAAATTTCGGGTGAAGTGAAGTAATAAAATTTGTATGTATTCGGAATATACATCAACAAAGCCGTCTCTATCGTAAACCCTTTGGCTTTCAGAAAATTTTCATCTTTCATGACCGTCAGAATCGCCAAAGAATCGGGGGCGATTACACGGGATACTTTTCCGGCCAATTCACTCAATGAAGGTATATTGTTAAAAATCAATTCCACCTGAGTTTGCCTTCCCGATCGCAATAAGTTAATCAAATCGTTATTGGTGCTATTGGCGGAAATATGATATTTTCCCGGCATAGGACGTTTGAAGCGCTTTAGCTTGGCCGTAAGCAAAAATGTCTTCTTATGTTTAAGCACGGGAGCCAATTGATCTGCCAATTTGTCAATCCCGGTCCCCGGTTCCACAATCATTTCGGTAGTTCGAAGTACATTCGATGTAAAAGCCACATAATACAGAAATAAGGCTGCGGAAAAAATCGAAATAAGAAGCCATAAAAAAAATTTTTTTACCATATCATTTCGTTGTTACAATAAATGGTATGTTTTTTGCGTTTTGTGCATTGATTCACTATGCATGCAAGATATAAAAATTAAAACAATCAAATCATGAAAATCAAAAATATTACCGGTTATTTTTTGACGGGAATAGTCAGTGCAATTTTAACGGTATGGTTATTTCAGCATTATCAAAACAAACAACAAAGCACTGAAAAACAAAATGTTATCACTATCGATACGAGCCACAACACCAACGATTCCGTCGGCGCGATTCCGGTTCATTATCAAGGCGCTCAAACTTCGCTCATGACGGCTCCTTTCGATTTCAGGGAAGTGGTGAAGCGTACCAAAGATGCAGTGGTCAACGTACACAATACCCAATATGTGATACCGGTTTACCAATACGGATTCGGCTACCGTGAGGGTCGTCCGCGCAAGCAAGAAGGAACCGGCTCGGGAGTTATCATCTCGCCAGACGGATATATTGTCACGAACTATCACGTGATTAAAGGCGCCAACGAATTGGAAGTAAGCCTAACCAATAAAAAAAAATACACGGCCGAAGTGGTAGGTATCGATCCGCAAAATGACGTTGCCGTCCTTAAAATTCCTGCCAAAAACCTTCCTTACATTCCTTTTGGCGATTCCAATCATTTGGAATTGGGCGAATGGGTCCTTGCCATCGGTTTTCCGTATAATTTGGGGACAACAGTAACCGCAGGCATTGTCAGTGCTAAAGCACGCGATATTAAAGGCGACAACAAAATCGAAAGTTTTATCCAAACCGACGCCGCCATTAATCCCGGCAACAGCGGCGGCGCTTTAATCAATGAAAAAGGCGAACTGGTAGGGCTCAACACCATGATTTTCAGCTTAACCGGTTCTTATATAGGATATTCCTTTGCCATTCCGTCCAATATCGTAAAAAAAATCACCGATGATATTTTGGAATATGGAACCATTCAACGCGGAAGAATCGGCATTGGCGGAGCCGAACTCAACGACGACGTAGCCAAACAGTTGGGCATCCATCAAACCGAAGGTATTTACATCACCGATGTAGATCCCGAAAGCAATACTTATCAAGCCGGCGTCCGCAAAGGCGATATTCTCATCGGTATTGACGATCAAAAAATCAGCACACTGGGCGAATTAATGGGATACCTGAAAACCAAAAGCCCGGGAAGTGTGATTAAATTGCACGTGATTAAACCAGGCGGACATCGTAAAGATTACCTCATCAAACTTCAAAGCAACAACACGACTTATCTGGGCGGATGGGGGATTCTGATTGAAAATATGAATCGAAAAATGCTTAAAAGATTCAATATCAATCATGGCGTACTAATCAAGCAAGTGCGCAACCGCGAACTATTGGCCAACGGTATTCAACCCGGGCAAATCATCACTGCCATCAATGGGGAACCCGTTTTCAACATCGATCAAGTGGAAGAGGCCTTTGAAAATTCCAATCAACGTTTAACCGTCGATATCAAAGAACCGTCAGGGCAAATATTACGTTACATTTTCAGATAATTTCCCTTCCCGCAACAACATGCAATTTATCTCCCTCGAAACCAATCGAGATTTTTTCCTTGATAACATGAGTAAACATTTGCATAATCGCCGACAAAAAACATTTGTCTATTCCGGGGCAAATGATAACTTTGCAAAAAAACTCCAGCATTATGCCTCAATTATCGGAATTATCGGGACAAATGCCGGCATCACCCATCAGAAAACTGGTGCCCTACGCCGACGAAGCAAAAAAACGCGGAATTAAAGTATATCACCTGAACATCGGACAACCCGATATCAAAACTCCCGAAAACGTTTTAAATAAATTACGCCACTTGGATTCGGATATTATCCCCTACACCAAATCCCAAGGAACGGACAGCTATCGCGAAAAATTAGCCGAATACTACAGAAAAAACGGAATAGACGTTTCCGCAAACGATATTATCATCACTACGGGCGGTTCCGAAGCGCTTCTGTTCACCGTAGGAAGCATAGCCAATCCCGGTGACGAAATCATCATTCCCGAACCCTACTATGCCAATTATAATAGTTTCGTTACACTTTTCAAAGTAAAAGTAGTTCCGGTGCAATCCAAAATCGAAAACAATTTTTCACTTCCGCCGATGGAAGAACTGGAGAAATTCATTACACCGCGCACCAAAGCCATTCTATACAGCAACCCTTCCAATCCCACGGGTTATGTTTACACCGAAGAAGAAATCCGTAAATTACGCGATCTGGCATTAAAACACGATATCTTTATCATAGCCGACGAAGTTTACCGTGAATTTATTTACGATAATGCCTCGCATCATTCCATATTACATAAAGAAGAAATGGAACAAAACGGAATTATTGTAGATTCCGTTTCGAAACGCTATTCCATGTGTGGCGCAAGAATAGGCGCAGTGATAAGCAAAAACAAAGCTTTCATGCAAAGCGTTTTGAAATTTGCCCAAGCACGCTTAAGCCCGCCTGCATTGGGACAAATAGCATCCGAAGAAGCCCTAAACACACCGCAAGATTATTTCGACGAAGTCATTGCCGAATACGATTTAAGACGCAAAACGTTAATCGAAGGATTGCAAAAAATTCCGGGCATAAAAATCGGTTATCCGCGCGGAGCTTTTTATTTAATGGCCGAATTACCGGTAGACGACGCCGACCAATTCGCCAAATGGATGCTGGCCGAATTTAACGATAACAACGAAACCGTCATGGTGGCACCCGCAAGCGGTTTCTATTCCGATCCCGTTTTAGGCAGAAAACAAGTGCGTATTGCTTATGTACTCAACGTCGAAGACTTGAAACGCTCCGTGGAAATTCTGCAAAAAGCTTTGGAAACTTATAACCGGAAACCGACTTTCCGAAAATAAGCATAAGTGAAGAATTTTTTATCGCTCGTTTGGTTCATAACCATTATTTCAACAGGTTGCACAGAAGAAAAAAACAATCATATAACTTTGCAAAACTTATTCAAATCACGCGATTCCATGCTCACTTGGAAAGATGTATTGCGTTTTGTCCGCGAAGGCACCCCACCACCCGGCCGCAGGATTGAAAAATCCGACACCGAATGGCAACAAATACTCACGCCGGAACAATACCGTATAACCCGCCTCAATGGAACCGAACTTCCCGGAACGGGGCAATATTGCAGCATTCATGAACCCGGACTTTATCAATGCATATGTTGCGGCGAGGATTTATTCGATTCCTCCGAAAAATTCCATTCGGGAACCGGCTGGCCCAGTTTCACTCAACCCGTCAAAATCAATGCCGTCAAATACTTGAAAGACACTTCTCACGGAATGTGGCGTGTGGAAGTGCAATGCAACTCCTGCGACGCCCATCTCGGACATGTTTTCCCCGACGGACCACCGCCTTCGGGTCTGCGATTCTGTATCAATTCCGCAGCCATCCGGCTAGTCAAATCATCAAAAGAAAACTTTAAGTGAATCACTACCGCATATTCGGTATGAAAATTAAGGAAAAAATATCGCTCCGACAATTCAACACCTTCGGTTTGGACATTAGCGCCGATTATTTCGCTATCGTAACCGAACCGCAACAAATAATCAAACTTCGTAAAACATTTCCCGACCTGCCGAAACTCATTTTAGGCGAAGGAAGTAATGTTTTGTTTCTGGAAGATTTTCACGGTCTGGTGGTCAGAAACGAAATCAAGGGCGATATCGAAATAATCGACCGGCAAACGGATTATGTGGACATACGCATTCCGGGCGGAATGCATTGGCACGATGTTGTCACTTATGCCGTTGAACAAAATTGGCAAGGTATCGAAAGTTTGGCATTAATCCCCGGAAAAGCGGGAACGGCTCCTTTCCAAAACATTGGCGCCTACGGAACCGAAATCGCCGCCGTGCTCATAGCATGCCACGCCATCGATTTGAAAAACTTAACTCCCGTATCCTTCACCAATGAACAATGTGCCTTTGGATACCGAGATTCCATTTTCAAACAAAACAAAGGACGCTATTTCATTACGTCCATGGATTTGCGTCTTTATCCCGGTCGTCCTCCCCGAATCCGATACCGCGCCTTGGAAAATAAATTGAAAGAAAAAGGAATCAAAAAACCCTCCATCCTCGACGTTTACCAATCGGTGATTGAAATTCGACGCGCCAAACTTCCCGACCCCACCGTCACGGGCAATGCCGGAAGTTTTTTTAAAAACCCGATTATTTCCCGGGAACACTACGAGCAATTAAAGAAAAAATATCCCGATATGCCGGGCTATCCATTCACGGACAATCGAGTTAAAATCCCCGCCGGTTGGCTCATCGACCGTGCCGGTTGGAAAGGCTTCCGCGAAGGCGATGCCGGTGTTCACCCCAAGCAGGCCTTGGTATTGGTCAATTATGGAAAGGCTTCGGGCTACGAAATTTTCAAATTGAGCGAACGCATTCGTGCCGACATTTTCGACCGGTATCATATTGAACTCGAGCGTGAAGTGCAGGTTGTTTGAAATAAATTTATTTTTTCAAACCGAAAACCAAGCGGAAATTCTCATAGATCCGGCTTTTCAAATCCTCCTTAGAAATCCCTAAAATCTCCGCCGCCACCGAATAAATCTCAAGAATAGAAATACCCGAATCATCCGTTTCCAAAAAAATGCGGTCAAGCGGAACGGACTTTATTGCTTCCCTCACTTTGGCCGAAGAATTTAACAAAAGCGCTCCGAAGGACAAATAAAAACCTTTGTCTATCAATTGACCTGCCAATATTGCATTTCTTGAAAATCCGTGAATAATTTTGGGATAAGGAAAATTTTCAGTCTTGCGAACGATCTCGTCATAGCAGCGGACACAGTGAATAATCAACGGTTTTCGATATTGCTTTGCCAACTTCAAATGTTGAAGAAAAACTTCTTTTTGCAACTCATAATACGGCGCAAAAGCTTTGGCTTTGTCCATTCCCGTTTCTCCCACCGCCAAACAATTGGGAGCGGTCAAAACCTTCGATTGAGGCAACGGAACCGGTTTATCCTTAACATTCCATGGATTCGTGCCGACGGAAAAAAAATTATCGCCGGGAATATTTTCCCCGCTGAAAACATTCAACACGGATAACACCCCGGGAACGGACACCCGCCGGTGCGTATGCACGTCAATCCACGGAATCGATTGCATTTTTTGAATATTCATCAGGTGGTAAAATAATAATACCTTCATCGAATTTAAGCACGGGAAATCCGGAAAAATAATACATTAAATCCCGTATATCGGGTAAAAACGAACGCTGTTCATATCCGTAAAAATACACCACAATTCCCCGGTTATGTCGCAATGTTTCCTTGATTTGAAGCATTTGCGCTTCATAGGCGGAATTGGACTTCAACGTCATCCGGTTAAATTTAGGCGGATAATCTCGCAACAAAGTATCATTCTCAACATACACTTTCAAGACATCTGCCACATTACACCATATTTTCCCTTGGTTATATGCTCTGATTTTATCGATAAACGGCGTATTTCGATAGCGTACATAATCGTTTTTTAAATGCCAATATTCAATATTTTTCTCCCCGAAACTCCATAAATGAGAAAACAAAATCAATGCGATTAAAAATTTTTCAGGAATTTTTTTGGGAATTTCAACAAAAAAAATCACCGTCATAACACCCGAAATCATAAAAAACGGAGCCAAAATTCGGATATCAAGCGGAATGTCGTAATCCACAAAACTTACGGCGACAAGGATAAAAAGAAAAAATATTAAAGCGAGTTGCCATAAATAATCGTAGCGAATTAAAATTCGTTTCAATATCGATTTATATTTTACTATCGAATAAAGCAACAAAAAAGCAACAGGAATACCGAGTATTTTCGTTAATCCGGGAACATAAAAATTAACGAGTGTGATCGTCCACTGAAACCAATGGGTTTTTCCCGGCCAATGTATAGCTATCTCACGTGCAAACGAACTGCTGCCGGCAAAAATTTTTGTATGAATATACCAAGGAAAAAACAAAATCAAAGCCGGGACAATAACCATAAGAAGATTGTAAACAAATGTTTTTAAACCTTTCGATTTCTTCCAAATAATCCAAGCTAATCCGGCAGCCAACCCCATAGCGGCATATTTCGTAAGCAACAATAATCCCAAAATCAACCCCATGATAATCAATCGTTTTGAAGACCGCCAACGAATCCAAGCGATTAATGCATGCAAAAGCCCTAAAAACAAAGCAAGATAGACTGTTTCGCTAAGCACTCTGAAATAAAGATAATATAACCATGAGCCGCTAAACGCAACTAAAAAACCGATTATATAAACCAACGGAATCTCCAAACGCTTCAGTAAACGCCACATCATAATCAAGCTCAAAAACAAACCGGTTCCGGTAATCCATATAGCGGCCACAATCGACTTCACACCAAACCATTTCATCAAAAGATAAATCGAAAAAGGATATAAAGGCGGCCAAAAAACATAAGGAATCATCCGTCCGTTGTTTAAATAATACAAGCCTTTCCCCTTGAGCAAATTCCCGGCCGTTTCGAGGTAAACCGCGCCATCGGCACCAATCAAAACGGAAATGCGGTGAATAAGCACAAACCAATGAATCATCAGCAAAACAATGACCAAAACGGAAATCCAATGACGGTTTGGCTTCAAATTCAAATACATGAAAAACGAAATATTTCGCGGTCAAAGATAATTTTTTTAATATTGTCCATCAAATATACATTATGAAAAAAATCATTACTATTCTCGGCATTCTCATCTTCATTATTTTTACGGGCGGATATTTCTATTTGGATTATTTAAAAAAATCACCCCTCCCCCGCTACAATGAACATCTATCCATTCCCGGTTTGACAGACAAAGTGGATGTATTTCGTGATAAAAACGGCGTGCCGCATATCTATGCGCAAAACGAAAAAGATTTATATATCGTTACGGGCTATTTGCAAGCTCAAGACCGCATGTGGCAAATGGATTTATTGCGTCGCGTAACCCAAGGTCGACTGTCCGAAATTTTCGGAAAAGACTTAGTGGAAATCGACGTGCTGCTACGAAAATTACGTATTCCAGACAATTCCCGGAGAATTTGGAACGAATTACCCGACAGCCTCAAAAAAACCGTGGAATGGTATGCTCAAGGGGTCAATTTCTACTTGGCAAATCAAGGCGACAAACTCCCCGTAGAATTCAAAATCCTAGGCTATCGTCCCGAGGAATGGAAACCCGAACATTCCTTGAATTTAGTCGGTTATATGGCATGGAACCTCGAATTGGGCTACAAAATGGAAGTCATGCTCAATGTTTTGAAAAATAAACTTCCGCCGGACAAATGGCAAGATTTATTCCCGGATATAAAATCGCAAAAAACCTTTATTTTCAATGACATACCTTATTTATCCGAAAAAGACATCGATACCGCATTAGTAGCCACGCTCGACCGGATGAACAGTTTGCTTCCCGAAATATTTTACGGCAGTAATAACTGGGTGATTGCGGGCACTAAAACCGCCTCGGGAAAAGCTTTATTCTCCAATGATATGCACTTGCATATCGATATTCCTGTCATCTGGACGCGTATGCATCAAACCGTGCCGGGAAAACTCAACGTGACCGGCGTAGTCCTTCCGGGCGAACCCTTCATTGTAGCCGGACATAACCAACGTATTGCATGGGGCATGACCAATGTAATGCTCGACGGAGCCGACTTCTATGTAGAAACGCTCAAACCCGGCGATTCGTCACAATATCGCTTTAACGGCGAATGGCGCAAAATGGAAATCCGCCACGAAAAAATCAAAGTCAAAGGACAAGAAAAACCGATAGAACGAACGCTTTATTTCACCCACCGCGGACCCTTGTTTACTTCGGTGAACGGAGAAAAAACACCGCCGCTTTCCATGCGATGGATCGGCCATGAAAAAACCTATGAAATCAAAGCCTTGTATTTACTCAACCGGGCCGGGAATTGGCAAGAATTTCGCAATGCCGTGAAAGGATTTAAATCCGTCAGCCAAAATATCGCTTATGCCGATACGGACGGAAATATCGGTCTGCAAAACACCGGACGAATTCCCAAACGAACCGCTCCGGGCTATCTTTTCTTACCCGGCGACACGGACAAATACGATTGGAAAGGATTCGTTCCCTTCGACAGTTTACCTTATGAATTCAATCCCAAACGCGGTTTTGTTTCCTCTGCCAATAACCGCACGGTGGATCCGGCCAAATTCCCCTACTATATCAGCGAATGGTTCGATTTACCATACCGAATAAACCGCATTCGCGAAATGCTTAATTCCAAAAATGATTTCACCGTGGAAGATATCCGGAAAATGCTCGATGATCACTTTTCGCTCCAAGCCAAAGAATTTACACCCCTGATTATGGAAGCAATAAACGGACAAAAACTCAATGACGCGGAAAAACAAGGATTCCAACTGCTAAAACAATGGGATTACCGCTACGAAATCAACTCGCAAGGTGCAGCACTCTTTGAAGCAACCCTTATCCGGCTGGTGCATAACCTCGTGGAAGACGAACTCGGCTCAACTTTAACGAATAAATATCTCCAAGGTCTCTTGTTTTCCAAATACTTACTCGACAATGCTTTTCGCCGTGGCAAAACACCGTGGGCGGACAATGTTAACACCAAAGAACATCAAGAAACCTTCAAAGAAATAATTCTAAAGTCTTTCAAGGAAGCAGTCGAATGGCTCGAGAAAGATTACGGATCAGTGGACATAACATGGGGGCGAGTGCATCATTACACACCACAACATCCTTTGGGAAAAGTAAAATTATTGGACAAACTCTTTCACCTGAACAGAAATTTGCCCGCTCCCGGCAATGCCAACACAGTCAATCCATTCACCTACGAAGGAAATCATCCTTTCAATTCCCGCTTCGGCGCTTCGGAAAAACATATTTTCGATACCGGAAATTGGGATAACTCAAGAAGCATTTTACCATCCGGCGTGAGCGGACATCCCGAAAGCCCCTACTACGCCAACCAAATGAAAGCTTACGTGAACGGACAAATATTTCCCGATTATTTCTCCCGAAAATCCGTCCTCCATCATCAACAATTTCATGCCGTGTATACACCTGAAAAACATTAAAAATGAAGCAAG
>JAMONV010000030.1 GCA_027066365.1 Flavobacteriales bacterium | reverse complement strand
ACCTATGAAAATTCCCTGTTTTCGCCATAGGGGGGCTTGAAATTAAAAAAATGAAAAATGATTATTGATTTTCAATCATTTATGAATAAAAAAGAACGGCTAAAAAGTTTTATCGGACAACAGTGAAAAATATTATAAAATTATCGACATTTCGAAGTAGAAGAAAATACGAAAAACTTATAAAAGATCAATCCAAATCCTCTTGTTTGATTATTCCTTTATCCGCCATTTCCCGCCCTGCTAATTTATTATACATTATTGTATATAAAAAGTCCCGCAAATCTTGCCAATCTTCATATTGCAAGTTTCGTGTTTCTACAACGGGTAAAAATTCCACACGTAATTTTCCGGGGCCACCCGTAAAGAAATCGTAGGGCAAACGTTTTTTATCATCATATAAAATTAAAGGTAAAATAGGCAATCGATGCGCAATGGCCATACGAAAAGCTCCCGCCTTAAAAGGATCCAGAATGATACGCGTATCATCCGGAACTCGACCTTCGGGAAATATAACTATGCTAATACCTTTGTCGATAAATTTTTGAGTTTTCACATAAACTTTTTTCCGGCTTTCCAAAGAACTTCTATCGACCAAAATATTGGTTTTCCGGTATAAATAGCCGAAAACAGGGTAGCGTGATAATTCTTTTTTACCTACAAAACTAACCGGAATGTTCAAAGCACTCAACACCACCGGAATATCAATCATGGAAGTATGATTGGCAATCACCATATATTGACGCTTAGGGTCATAATCGGGACGGGAAGGGATTTTTTCCAAACGAAATCCAAGCAGAAACAAAACCGTTTTACCCCAAAATCTTTCTATATACCAAAAACATCGATAGGGACAAAAAAGGATAGTAAAAATGACAATAGGCGAAAGCACGACAACCGGAATATAAGCGGCTATTAAACCGTATATTTTCCATATCGCCACTAAAAAAGATTTCACCGGTTTCCACATGTTCAAAAACCCTTATCTTTGCTCACAAAAATAAGGAAAAATATGGCACGCATTCTGACGGGTATTCAAAGCACGGGACGACCGCATCTGGGCAATATTCTGGGCGCCATTATTCCCGCCATAGAAAAATCCAAAGCACCCGGCAACGAATCTTATCTTTTCATCGCCGACATGCATTCGCTAACACAAATCAAAAACGGTGAACAATTGCATGAAAACACCATGAATACCGCCGCCGCTTGGCTGGCTTTCGGCTTAGACCCGGAAAAAACCGTTTTCTACCGTCAATCCGACGTGCCCGAAGTAACGGAATTGGCGTGGTATCTCTCCACTTTCTTTCCTTATCAAAGATTAACACTGGCACATTCGTTCAAAGACAAAGCCGGCCGTCTTCAAGACGTCAACGTAGGACTTTTCACCTACCCTATGCTTATGGCCGCCGATATATTACTCTACGACGCCGACATCGTGCCCGTTGGAAAAGACCAAAAACAACACTTGGAAATGACCCGCGACGTGGCACAAAAATTCAACCGGCAAATGGGCGAAACCTTCGTTATTCCCGATATCGATTTGCAAGAAAAAACCATGTATGTTCCCGGAATCGACGGCCAAAAAATGAGTAAATCGCGCGATAATGTCATCGATATTTTCCTTCCCGAAAAGAAATTACGCAAGCAAGTTATGAAAATCATCACCGACAGCACCCCGCTGGAAGAACCCAAAAATCCCGAAACTTGCAATGTTTTTGCCTTATACAGCCTACTAGCCGACGATATGCAAATCGAAGAAATGCG
Organism: Flavobacteriales bacterium; assembly: GCA_027066365.1. Classification (GTDB taxonomy): domain Bacteria; phylum Bacteroidota; class Bacteroidia; order Flavobacteriales; family Flavobacteriaceae; genus JAADED01. The sequence continues at coordinate 11,324 of JAMONV010000030.1, read as the reverse complement.
GCAAAAATACTTGAATGGTGGCTTCGGTTACGGCCATGCCAAACAAGCATTATTTGAACTGATATTGGAGAAATTCCAAAAACCCCGCGAACGGTTCGAATACTATATCAATCAACCCGGCGAAATTGAAAACATCCTACGGAAAGGCGCCGCCCGAGCACGGGAAACGGCTAATGAAGTGTTGAACCGCATCAGAAAAAAATTCCGATACACCGAACATCATTTATGTTAATCGTCACGTTTCAACGCGCTAAATGTATCGGTTGTAATTATTGCGAGGAATCCGCTCCGGAATTATTTCGTATGTCCGTCAAGGACGGAAAAGCCGTATTGCTACATGCTACGGAAAAACGAGGATTTTACACCTTAAAAACCCATCGCACGGATTTAATTCGGCAAGCGCTGAATGCCGAACAAGTGTGCCCCGCCAAAATCATTAAAGTAAAAAAATAAACCGGATTTTTTACCGCACTAAATAAACTTTTTCCTTCCTGAGCTTTGAAAAATCAGGCACAATACGAAGCCCGATAGAAAATTTTACGCACCGAAAATACCGGAAAACGAATACATTTTTATCCAAAAAATGACAAATTGCAGAAACAATAAAAAGGGAATTGTTACATTTAGCATTTGAAAAAACCACGAATGTTATGAAAGATAAGAGAGTTTATGTTTTTACAGCCGCACGAGTTGACGGCAATGCAAGCATGAGAAATCTATTGGGCGGAAAAGGTGCCAATTTGGCCGAAATGCGTAAAATAGGCGTGCCCGTGCCCCCGGGCTTTACGATTACCACCAATGTAAGCACGGAATATGAAAAATCGGGAAAAGAAAAAATTATCGAATTACTCAAACCGGAAGTGGAAGAAGCCGTTTCATTAATTGAAAAAGAAATGGGCGCTAAGTTCGGAGATCCAGAAAACCCCTTGCTGGTATCGGTTCGTTCCGGCGCTCGTGTTTCCATGCCCGGTATGATGGATACGGTTCTTAATTTGGGCCTCAACGACGAAACCGTTAAAGGACTCGCCAAAAAAACCGGAAACGAACGCTTCGCATGGGATTCCTACCGGCGCTTTGTTCAAATGTTCGGTGACGTGGTATTGGGAATGAAACCCGAATCGAAGGAAGATATCGACCCCTTTGAGGAAATCATGGATAAACTTAAAGAAGAAAAAGGCTACACTTCCGATACCGACATGACCGCTGATGATCTTAAATATCTTGTCAAGGAATTTAAAAAAGCCATCAAAGAAAAAACGGGAAAAGATTTCCCCACCGACCCTTGGGAACAATTGTGGGAAGCTATTTTAGCCGTATTCAGAAGTTGGAATAACGACCGCGCCATTACCTACAGGGAATTGAACGGCATTCCGCACGATTGGGGAACGGCCGTCAATGTTCAAGCCATGGTGTTCGGAAACATGGGCGATAATTCCGCCACCGGCGTGGCTTTTACTCGCGACGCAGCCACCGGAGAAAAAATCTTTAACGGCGAATACTTGATCAATGCACAAGGGGAAGACGTAGTGGCCGGGGTAAGAACACCGCAACAAATCACTTTGGAAGGTTCGAGACGTTGGGCTAAACTACAAGGAATATCCGAAGAAGAACGAAAAAATCGCTACCCTTCATTGGAAGAAACCATGCCGGATGTTTACAAGCAATTATTCGATATCCAACAAAAATTGGAAAATCACTACCGCGACATGCAAGACCTTGAATTTACCATTCAAGACGGCAAACTCTGGATCTTGCAAACCCGAAACGGAAAACGAACCGGTATGGCCATGGTGAAAATCGCAATGGACATGCTCGACGAAGGATTAATCAACGAAGAAGAAGCAATCATGCGCGTAGACCCCGAAAAATTAAACGAATTGCTTCATCCCGTTTTCAATAAAAACGAAATGGGAAAAGCGCAAGTAATCACCAAAGGGCTTCCTGCTTCTCCCGGCGCCGCCACCGGAAAAATCATTTTCTTCGCCGACGAAGCGGAAAAATTAGCCGCCCAAGGTGAAGACGTTATACTCGTCCGGATCGAAACTTCACCCGAAGATCTGGCAGGTATGCATGCCGCCAAAGGTATTTTAACCGCTCGAGGCGGTATGACCTCCCACGCAGCCGTTGTAGCACGCGGTATGGGCAAAACCTGCGTGGCCGGAGCCGGCGAACTCAATATCGACTACAAAAGCCGCACCATCAAAGTTGGCGATATAACCCTCAAAGAAAGCGATTGGATATCGCTAAACGGTTCCACCGGCGAAGTGTTTGCCGGCAAAATCGACACAGTCGATCCCGAATTAAGCGACGCTTTCGGCCGCCTGATGGAATTAGCCGATAAGCATGCCAAATTGTATGTTCGAACCAATGCCGACACACCGCACGACGCAACCGTTGCGCGAAAATTCGGTGCTAAAGGAATCGGACTATGCCGAACGGAACATATGTTTTTCGAAGGCGACAAAATCATTGCCATGCGCGAAATGATCCTCGCTGACAATGAAGATGGAAGGCGTAAAGCATTGGACAAACTCCTCCCCATTCAACGAAAAGATTTTGAAGGTATTTTTGAAGCCATGCAAGGACTTCCCGTAACGGTTCGTCTTCTTGATCCACCATTGCACGAATTCGTCCCCCACGACGAAGCGGGACAAAAAGAAATGGCCGAAGCAATGGGAGTGTCAGTGGAAAAAATCAAAGAAAAAGTCGAAGAACTTTCGGAATTCAACCCTATGCTAGGACATCGCGGATGTCGTCTGGGTAATACCTATCCCGAAATCACTGAAATGCAAACCCAGGCTATCTTGGAAGCCGCCCTGAACTTGAAAAAGCGCGGTATCGAAGCCAAACCGGAAATCATGGTTCCGCTCGTGGGAATGAAAAGCGAAATGGAAATGCAAAAGGAAATTATCCGAAAAACCGCCGAAAAAGTATTCGAAGAATACGGCGACCGTATCGACTATAAAATCGGAACAATGATTGAAATCCCGCGCGCAGCGCTCACCGCCGACGAAATTGCGGAACCCGCCGAATTTTTCTCCTTCGGCACCAATGACCTGACGCAAATGACCTATGGCTATTCGCGCGACGACGCCGGTAAATTCCTGAAAATCTACAAAGAAAAAGGCTTGCTCAAAAATGACCCCTTCGAAAAATTAGACCAAGAAGGTGTCGGTCAATTAGTGAAAATGGCAGTGAAAAAGGGACGCCAAACCCGGCCGGATATTTCCTTGGGAATTTGCGGCGAACACGGCGGTGAACCCACTTCCATAGACTTTTTCCATCGTGCCGATTTGCATTATGTAAGCTGTTCGCCTTTCCGCGTTCCCATAGCTCGTTTGGCTGCCGCTCAAGCCGCTATCAGAAACAAAGCATAAGTCTTTCTTCTTCATTGATTTTTAAACCGGTAAAGAGATCGTCCAAGGACGGTCTCTTTTTCTTTACCCGGAAGAGTAATGAGCACATGAGACTTCTCTCAAAAACCGGGCTGCTATATCACAATGCTCCTAAAAATCTTATAACTTGAATATACCTTCATATAAGGAATAATAAATAGAACAATAGCTCATTTATTGATAATTTGATCGGCAATACTACCCCTGTGCAACATACAATAAGAGAAACGACCAATTCATTGAATTAGGATAAAACATAATATTAAGCCATTTTTTCCATCACACATGACGAATTGCCTGATTTTACGCCGTTTTGACATAAAAAAATCGAAGGAATAATCTTTGATGCCTACCTAACGAACCTAAAAAATGATAATGATATGAACTTCGATAAATTCACCATAAAATCGCAAGAAGCTATCCAAAAAGCCATACAGATAGCCCAAGCCTTGAATCATCCGCAAATCGAGAACATCCATATATTGAAGGCTATTCTCGAAGTGGACGAAAACGTTACGCCCCACCTTTTACGTAAGGCCGGCGCCGATCCGTCCGTGATCAAACAACGGGTGGACCGTGCCGTTCAGTCCTTACCCAAGGTGAGCGGCGGAAGTGTAAACCTGTCGCGCACGGCATCGCAAACCTTGAGCAAAGCTCAACATTTGGCCGAACAAATGAAGGACGAATACGTGTCCGTGGAACATTTATTATTGTCCCTTATGAACGCCGGCGACGAAGCATCGCGAATCCTCAAAGAAGCGGGCATAACCAAAGATGCCCTCAAAAAAGCTATCGAAGACCTGCGCAAAGGACAACGCGTAACTTCACAAAGCCAGGAAGATACCTATCAGGCTTTGGAAAAATACGCCGTGAACCTGACGCGCTTGGCCCGCGAAGGAAAATTAGACCCGGTGATCGGCCGTGACGAGGAAATTCGTCGCGTGTTGCAAATCCTCTCGCGCCGAACCAAAAACAATCCCATCCTTGTGGGTGAGCCCGGAACGGGTAAAACGGCCATCGTGGAAGGATTAGCACACCGTATCGCCAAAGGCGACGTGCCCGAAAACCTCAAAGACAAGGAAATCTATGCCTTGGACATGGGGGCATTGATGGCCGGCGCCAAATATAAAGGCGAATTCGAGGAACGCCTCAAGTCCGTCATCAACGAAGTAAAAAATTCCGACGGACGTATCATCCTCTTTATCGACGAAATCCACACCTTGGTGGGTGCCGGCGGCGGACAAGGTGCCATGGATGCGGCCAACCTGTTGAAACCCGCTTTGGCGCGCGGCGAACTGCGTACCATCGGTGCCACTACCTTGGATGAATATCAAAAACACTTCGAAAAAGATAAAGCCCTCGAACGACGTTTTCAAAAAGTGATGGTGGACGAACCGGACCAAGAAAGCGCCATTTCCATCCTGCGCGGTATTAAGGACAAATACGAACAACACCACAAAGTGCGTATCTTGGACGATGCCGTGATTAGCGCCGTAGAATTGTCCTCCCGCTACATTACCGACCGTTTCTTGCCTGACAAAGCCATCGACTTGATGGATGAAGCGGCTTCCAAACTCCGTATGGAAATTAACTCCAAGCCGGAAGAATTGGATAAACTCGACCGCCAAATTCTGCAATTGGAAATCGAATTGGCCGCCATTAAACGCGAAGGCGACAAAAAGAAAATCGAGGAATTGGAAAAAGAATTGCGCGAACTCAAAGAAAAACGTAAGGAAATTTACGCCAAATGGAAGGAAGAAAAAGATTTGGTGGACAAAATTCAGGACATTAAAAAACAAATAGAAGAAGTCAAATTCCAAGCCGAACAAGCCGAACGCGAAGGAGACTACGGCAAAGTGGCCGAATTGCGCTACGGCAAGATTAAGGATTTGGAAAAACAATTGGAAGAAGCGCAAAAAGAATTGCGCGAAAAACAAAAAGACAGCTCACTCATCAAAGAAGAAGTAACCGCCGAAGACGTGGCCGAAGTAGTGGCCAAATGGACGGGCATTCCGGTGCAAAAAATGTTGCAAAGCGAACGCGAAAAACTCCTTCGCCTCGAAGATGAATTGCACAAGCGCGTGGTAGGCCAGGAAGAAGCCATCAAAGCCGTGGCCGACGCCGTGCGCCGTAGCCGCGCCGGATTGAAAGACCCGAAAAAGCCCATCGGTTCGTTCCTGTTCCTCGGTACCACGGGGGTAGGTAAAACCGAATTGGCCAAAGCCCTGGCCGAATACCTCTTTAACGACGAAAAGGCCATGACGCGTATCGACATGAGCGAGTATCAGGAGAAACACGCGGTTAGCCGTCTCGTGGGCGCGCCTCCGGGATATGTGGGTTACGAAGAAGGCGGACAACTCACCGAAGCCGTACGCCGCAAGCCTTATTCCGTAATCCTTTTGGACGAAATCGAAAAGGCGCATCCCGATACCTTCAACATCCTATTGCAAATGCTGGACGAAGGCCGCCTGACCGACAACAAAGGCCGCACCGCCGACTTCAAGAACACCATTATCATCATGACATCCAACATGGGTGCGGACAAAATCCAAGAGGCCTTCGAAAACGCCAAAACACCCGAAGAACGTAAGCAGGCCGCCGAAAAGGCCAAGGACCAAGTGGTTCAGGAATTGAAAAAACGGGTGCGTCCCGAGTTCCTCAACCGTATTGACGAAATCGTGATGTTCGAACCGCTGACGGAAGAAAACATCCGCGAAATCGTCAAAATCCAACTCAACAACGTGGCCAAAATCCTCAAAGAACAAAACATCGACGTGGAATACACCGACCGTGTGGTGGATTACCTGGCCCGAAAAGGTTTCGATCCGGAATTCGGCGCCCGTCCCGTGAAGCGCGTCATCCAACGCGACATCCTCAACGAATTGTCCAAGAAAATCCTTAGCGGCGACGTCCGCTCCGACAGCACCATCATCATCGACGTGCAAGACGGCAAAATCGTTTTCCGCAACAAGGAACAGAAGGATAATAAAGAGGAGAATAAGGAGAACGCCTAGCGGAAACGTTTAACGCATAAAGAAAAACCACCTCCGGTTTGGGGGTGGTTTTTTATTATTGAAAATACGATATCAGCAATTTTTATCGATCCATTCCCAAAACTTTACTTCATCAATTTCCAGTGTTTTTAAATTTGTTTTTATGTGAAAAGCGGGGATTTCTTTTTCCTCACCTCTAAAAACGACACTTCTTTTTGTTCCCGGACAATACCAAACATGATGAGAAGATTTTTGTCTTTTAAAATGACAGTCTAAAGATTTTAAAAATTTTATCCAACATTTAGTTGAAACGGGACGGTAAAACTTACTCATCAGACGGCAATGGGAATTTGTTGGATAGGCGTATTTTTAGGTAAATGGTATTGTTTTTTTAATATATCCGGTGAAACTTCCGAATAGCGTTCCAATTTTTTATGAAAAACAGGATGAGGTTTCCATCCTAATTTTTCCAGGTATTTTTGACCTTCCTGTGGTCCCATTTCAAAAAGGTCATCAGAAAAAGCATCCAATGAAATTTTTATCATTTCCAAGGCTTCCTCTTTGTTTTTGCCGTATCCGGAAATATTCAGACTGGGAAGGTAAATAATAAAGTTGTCATCTTCCTTAAATCCGAAGCCTAAAACATTTATTTTGAAGTCTTTTTTGTTGAAATCGATTTTTATGGTTTCCTTTTTCATAAGGAATAAAGCTGTTTTACATACAAAATTATAAAATTTTAAATATATCCGCTCCGACAGCACCATCATCATCGACGTGGAAGACGGTAAAATCGTTTTCCGCAACAAGGAACAAAAGGACAATCAAGAGGAAAACAAGGAAAACGCCTAGCGGAAACGCTTAACCGATAAAAGAAAACCACCTCCGGTTTGGGGGTGGTTTTTTTGTTTATGCTTCTCCCAAAATAGGACCGACAATATCGGGTAATTCTTCATGCATACGCCGGATTTGGCGATTGACTTCATGATCCGGATTAGAAAGTTTTTGGTAAACTTCCCGGATAACAGCGGCTTTTTCCTTATCCGATTGTAAATGTTCAATGGGTTTGATCTCTTTTTCTATATGAGAAAGGATATGAATGTCTTTTGCGTGAAATTCTTCTTCGAAATATAGTTCCAAAACCATAAAATCCAATAAATTTTCAAAAAATTGAGCATTCAAATTATATGAGGTTGTATAAATAAAACTCATATAATCATAATAATTATCAAAGAAAAGTTTATCGAAAACATTTTCAGTTATAGGAAACTGTTCTATTTCATATCCCATGACATTATTATTTGTCGAGGTTTTTCTAAAAATCCAATCAAGAAATTTTGAATTTATAATTAAAACAAATAATTTGATGTATTTATTATATTGTTTTTTTAAAAGAGTTTTATTTATACTATGTCCAAATACTATATTTGAAGGAGTATTTAAGAGAACACAAAAATGCAACCTCCTTTTATCGGTGGTGCCTGTAATTTCTTGAGATAATATAAAATCCTTGTTCTTATTATAAAGGATTTTTTTTTCTAATTTAGGAAAATATCTTACAAATTCATTTGTATCATTATCAATATAAAACCTATGAATGTGCCTTCCTCTATATAATTTAATATTAGTGTTTTCATTTGTTATATATTCCTTATATGTTGACAAATTAATATCCCCTTGTTGTATGTTTTCTACATAATGTATAAAAGATCTGGTTCTTTTAGATATTTTTAGAATGATTGGTATTTCTCCTTTTTTTACTAAGGGTATATAAAAAGTATTCGGATAAAGCTTGAAAATAAGTTGTGTTGGTATGGTTTCGAAAGAAAGATTTTTTAATGAATATAAATCATTGGTTATGGAGATTTCAAATGAATAATCAGGCAATAAAGTTCTTTCCGCTATTACAATACATGTTCCCTGTAATACAGATTTAAAAACTTTTCCTTTTTTTGAAGGTGGGTTTTTAGGGAACTCAACTATTTTTACGATTCTATTCTTTTTTAGAAGAAATTCACGTGTGTGTTTAGCGGAAAGATCTCCTAATAAACTACTTTGAACGATCAATGAAATCAAACCTTGTGGGTCTTTTGATAAATTAACAGACCTTTCTATAAAAACTTTATATAAATTTTGTTTTCCCGGATCTTTTCCTTCCGAATAAGGATAATCTTCTTTTTTTAGGATGCCTTTTTTTATTTGTCTATACGGCGGATTTCCCAATACAATATCAAAAGCCGGCACACCGAACATCCATTCCGGGTCGAACCAGGGGGTGGATTTATGACTAAACGGATCCCAAGTGCTTAGTTGGTAAACCATACTATCGGGATCTAAACTTTGTTTTTCCCTATAATTTTTTACTAACTTTTTGAATAAGATATTTGTTAAGTCTTTGAATCGATCTCGTAACTTTTCTTTTTCCTTACCATAAGCCAAAAAATAATCGTCACGCAATTTTTTTAATTCTTTTAGTTCCTCATCAAAATTTTCAAAAAGATTTCCTTCTTTATTTAATTTAATCAGGGTATTGGCTGTAACATAGTTAAATTCCAAGTTGGGCAAAGGTTCAATGCCGCGGTTTGTCGCGCTGTCGTCAATATTTTCGTCCACCACCAAGGTAAGGAAGGTTCGCAAACGGGAAATTTCGGTGGCAATGGGTTGGATATCCACACCGTAGAGATTATTACGAATTACACCTAATTTTTGGGCGTATTCCACGGTGGCGTTTTTCAGTTTTTCCTCCACTTGCCGGCGGAAAGCCGGATTGGGAATTTTTTCGATTTGCCGTTTTTTCCACCATTCCGCCTCCGGGTCCAATTTTTGGAGCGCCGTTACGATTTTGTGCAACGCTCCCATGGGAAAAGCACCGGAGCCACAAGCGGGATCCAAAATCTTTACCTCATCCAGTGCTTTAAGGATTTGTTCTTTTTCGTGGTCTTTAAAGCTTTGCCTTTGTTCATCGTGCTCATTGTCTTCCAATTTAAAAAGCGGCAAAATGCGCTCGGTTTCAATACCGGTGCGGTTATGAATGTATTGGCTGAGGCTTTCTTCCACCATATAATCCACAATTTCGCGGGGTGTATAATAACTTCCGGTGGCTTTGCGGGCGCTCTCGCCGGTGTCGGGATCCAATTCAGCCAAGAGATTTTCGAAAATGCGGCCTAACATTTCGGGGTCCACGCTTACTTCCACATCCACGGTGGAGTTTTCGTCAATAGTGAAATTGTATTTTTCCAAATCATTAAAAAGATGTTCGAACCATTCGTCGGGTATTTGCACTGTGTTGATATACTTAGACAGGCCCGTTGCCCGATTAAATTTGTAATAATCTTCCGGAATAGCTTCGAACAAACCACCATTGAGGAAGGGAATGTCCTTATGATTTTCGGGTAAGGTGTCAGGGCGTTGGTCGGGATGCGTATTCAAAATTTGGAAAAACAATTTTTCCAATACATTATGGTAGTAACCGGGATTATTTTTAACGGCTTCCGTCGAAAGCCACCGTTCGGGAAGCAAGGGTTTACCGGCATCGGATTTTTTGACTTTGAGGAACCATGAGAAGATGATCCGTCCCAATAAACGGACGGCAAATTCACGGTATATCAATTCATTGCCTTCTTTGGGGACGGGTAAACGGAGCATACCGTCTCCATAATCAAAAGGTTGGCGATTGCGTCTAACTCTTCCACCGATAAGCCGGTAAAAAGATTCGGCAATCATTTTATAAAATTCCTCATTGAGAGCCTCCACGCTGAACGCCTCCAAAATGTCATGAAGCGAAAGTGGATTGTTTTGTCTTTTTTGTTGGAGGTCAAATAAACGCCGGACGGGTGTCAGCACCTTTTCATCTTTGCCGAGGAGATAGGTATAACGTTTGGGCTCGGTGATTTGTTGGCGAGCAGAGCCTTCCTCATCAATTACTCGGATTTCCGAAACAAAAGATAAACGCCATTTATCATCTTGTTCGAATACGATTAAGGCACCGTCCACCTCGTATTTATATACGTTGCGCAATAGTTTACGCAAGCTTACTTTGTTGCGTTCTATGCGCACATTCGGTTTGAGTTGGATATGATACAAACCGACGATATAACCTTCGGACGTTTCGAACCGGCCGATTTCATAGGCTTTTTCGGCCAATTGGTTGGCAGGCAAGGGAATTTCCCGGGGAATCCGGTAAAATTCGGTGGTTCCGAAAATATCGGTTACCGATCTTCGCCATTCGTCCATTTGAAAGGGACGGCTAAAAATGCTTTCTAACTCTTTTATATTCATAATTCGTTGTTATCCAAGATTTGCCAATATCCGCCGCGGGCGGGGCCTACACGCCTTATAAGGTTTTGTTGTTTAAGGCGTTTTAGATATTTGTCCACCGTAGTGGTGCTTACGTTTAGTTCCCGTGCCAACCGGCTTTTGGATATGGCGGGGTTTTCGGCCATTAAAAGTAATATTTTTCTACCAACCTGATCTACCAACTTTCCACCAACCTTTTTTACCAATGCGGAAGTAGGAATAAGGTCCGGTTCCGGTGCTGAGGAGACGATAATTTGCCAATAGCCGCCACGGTCGGGACCTATGCGCCGGAGGATATTCCATTCTTTTAATTTGTTGATATTCTTGTCGATAGAAGTGGTGCTTACGCCGAGTTGTTTGGCCATTTTTTGTTTGGAAATAGCGGGTTTTTCCTTAATCAAGTGTATGATGCCTTGTTGGGTGGCATTCATTTTTTCTACCAACTTTCTACCAACCTTTTCTACCAACGAGTCGATTTTTCCGGGCGAATATAAGCCGGTAGAAACCGTTTGCCGTTGCATGTGGGAAAACGGGAAAACTATACGCAAAAAATTATCTCCGAACACAAAAACACTTTTCGGATAAAGTCTTAAAATCCGCGGAATGCCCGAGCCGAGTTGCTCCACCATATCCAAATCTTTAA
>JAMONV010000029.1 GCA_027066365.1 Flavobacteriales bacterium | reverse complement strand
AAAAACATAAACTTTAATTTTATTTTAAATTGTATTTATATTTTTATTTTCATTTCGTAGATTCAAATCGTAAACACTATTGAAATCATTGTCCCATTAAAAACTCGATGCGTCGTAGGACCCCCTCCTTTCCAAATCAAAAGCCGGCTTTCCCATGAAGGAAAACCGGCTTTTTTCGGATTTATTCCTAAACCCTAACCAAATATCGTTCTACTCCCATTCCCCCGCCAGGCGGTGTACGGTCCGGAAAATACGCTCCTCGGTTTCATCGAAGGTTTTACCCCGCCGGCCGAACACGATGCGTGCCGTTTCCAAGGCCTTTTCCACATCGTAGGCATGATTGGCGATTTCACCGCCCCAGTTGAAGGACGTCACAAACTTAGGAGGAAAATCCGGGTAGAAAATATTGGAAGCCACACCAATAACCGTACCGGTATTGATTCGCGTGTTAATAGCAGTTTTGGAAAAATCGCCCATAACGGTACCCAAAAACATTTGCCCGGTGGGTTCAAAAGCGCGGGATGCGATATGCCACATACGGATTTGGGAATAATTATTTTTCAAGTTGGAATTGGAGGTTCCCGCTCCCAAATTACACCATTTCCCAATCACCGAATCGCCGAGGAATCCGTCGTGTCCCTTGTTGGAATACCCTTGAAACAGGACATTTTTTATTTCACCGCCCACTTTTGTCCAAGGCCCCAAAGTGGTTCCGTTGTATATGGAAGTGTTTGCTTTTATAAAACTATGAGCCAATATGGCCGCAGGTCCTTTGATGTAAGTGCCGGGTAAAATCCGCACATTTTTTCCTATGTATACGGGTCCTTCGTTTAGGTCGATATAGACGCCGTCGAGTTTGGCCGATTCATCGATAAACAATGGCCGGTCGCCGATAACTTGAAAACCGTCGCTTGTTCTATTTTCCTGTTCTAATATTTCCTGTTCTAATAAAGCAAAATCTTTTTCGATTTCCCTGCTGTTTTTTAGAATAAGTTCATAGGGCCTTTTGAGTGGATTAACCGGTTTTTCATACACGGCGAATGAAAAAGGGTAATCCAAAATTTCTTCACGCGAAAAAGCCTTAGCGTTTTCTAAAAATCGTCCTGCAATAAAATTTCCGTTCGTGTCGCGCAGAGCTTCTCCGGGGCGAAGTTGACGGATAGCCTGCGTTAAATCAAAATCGGGTAAATATATACTGCGGATAGCCAGTTCAAAACCGAATTCAACGGGGGTGGTCAAATATTCTTCGGATAAAATCAATGATTTCCCTCCCAACCGTTTTTCCCATTTTTCATAAATTTTTAAAATACCCAATCGTATGTTAGGGATTGCATTAAAATATGTTAACGGAAGCAAATTTTTCCAATCCTTGTGGGTATCAAAAAGTAAAAAATTCATCGGAATGGATTTTTTGTCAAACAAAAATAGTCTTTTTTTATACATTTGTAAAAAAATATTGTTTATGTGCGGAATTGTAGGATATTTGGGAAACAAAAAGGCGCATCCTATTTTGCTGGACGGGTTGAAAAAACTGGAATATCGCGGATACGACAGTGCCGGTGTTGCACTTTTGGAAAACAATATTATCAAAATATTCAAAGCCAAGGGTAAGGTTTCGGATTTGGAAGAAAAGATCAAGCATGTACAATTGTCGGCGGATACGGGAATTGCTCACACACGCTGGGCTACGCACGGTGTTCCCAATGAAATCAATGCACATCCGCATGTATCGCAATCGGGGAAATTAGCGTTGGTGCATAACGGAATTATCGAGAATTATAATGTTTTGCGGGAAAAGCTGGAACAAAAAGGCTATGTATTTTACAGTGAAACGGATACGGAAGTGTTGGTGAAATTTATCGAAGACGTTTATTTGGAAACCGGGAAATCTTTATTTGAAGCGGTTCAGTTGGCACTTAAACGTGTGGTGGGAGCTTATGCCATCGCTCTGATTAGCACCGAAATGCCCGGCAGCATGATTATTGCGCGTAAAGGAAGTCCTTTGGTTGTCGGGTTGGGAAAAAACGGTGAATTTATAGTGGGTTCTGATGCGGCGCCTATTATCAGACACACCAAAACGGTTTATTATTTGGATGACAACGAAGTGGCGTTTCTTCAAAAGGGTAAGGAAATGCAGGTAATTACGTTGGACAATAAAAGAATCAGTCCGTTGTTGACGGAATTGGATTTAAGTCTCGAAGAGCTTGAAAAGGGCGGTTATGATTACTTTATGCTTAAGGAAATATACGAGCAGCCTCGTTCGGTTTACGATAGCATGCGCGGGCGTATTGATACGGAAAAGCAGTTGGTAAGATTGGGAGGAATCGAGCCGTACGAAAATCATATTCTTGAGGCGGACCGAATAATCATGGTAGGCTGTGGCACATCGTGGCATGCCGCCTTGGTGGGTGAATATTTATTCGAGGAATTGGCAAGAATCCCGGTGGAGACGGAATATGGTTCGGAGTTTCGGTATCGAAATCCCATTATACGTCCGCGTGACGTGGTGATCGGCATTTCCCAATCCGGGGAAACGGCGGATACGTTGGCCGGCTTGCGATTAGCCAAGGAAAAAGGCGCATTGTTGTTGGGGGTTTGTAATGTGGTGGGTTCTTCGGTTGCCCGGGAAACGCATGCCGGCGTTTATACGCATGCCGGGCCCGAAATCGGAGTGGCTTCCACCAAAGCTTTCACTGCTCAGGTAACCGTTTTGACGCTTATGGCTTTGCGTCTGGGTTATTTGAAAAAAAATATTGACCTTAACCGGTATGAAAATCTGCTGTGTGAACTGGAATATATTCCGGAAAAAATAGAACGGGCGCTTCAATCGGATTTATTGGTGCAGCAAATTGCTCGTGAATATAAGAATGCCCGTAATTTTTTGTATTTGGGGCGTGGCATCAATTTTCCCGTCGCCCTCGAAGGTGCTTTGAAATTAAAGGAAATTTCCTACATCCACGCCGAGGGTTATCCGGCAGCGGAAATGAAACATGGACCTATAGCATTGATCGACGAAAATATGCCCGTGGTGGTGATTGCGACCAAAAAAGGAAATTACGACAAAATCGTTTCCAACATTCAGGAAATCAAATCGCGTAACGGTAAAATTATCGCCGTGGTAACCGAAGGAGATAAAGAGGTTGCCCGGCTTGCGGATCATTTGATTGAAATACCGGAAACCGATGAGATGCTCACACCTTTGGTGGCTACCATTCCGCTACAATTATTGGCCTATCATATTGCCGTTATGTTAGGTCGCGACGTGGATAAACCTCGCAATTTAGCCAAATCGGTAACCGTGGAATAATCAACCCGTGAAACTTTTTGTTCATTCCATAAAAAAGCCTCATTTTTGTAACTTATCTACAATGGTTTTCCGTCATGCGCATTGCCATTCAAGGAATAGCGGGCTCCTTTCACGATTGGGCCGTTCGGAAGTTCTTTGGAGAAAATCATTCTGTTGTTGCTTGCCGGTATTTTAGTGATTTGCCGGTTTGCTTGAAAGAAGGTAAGGCGGATAAAGCCGTTATGGCTATTGAAAATTCCTTGGCCGGAAGTATTTTGCCGAATTATTTATTGTTAGACGAAAATAATTTGCAAATCGAAGGGGAAATTTATTTGCCGGTTCAACACAGTTTAATGACCTTACCCGGAACGAAATTGATGCAGATAAACGAAGTTTTGAGTCATTCCATGGCGCTTCACCAGTGTAAGCTTTTTTTTAAAGCGCATTCGCATTTAAAAAGAGTTGAATTCGAAGACACCGCCGGAGCGGCCAAGTATATTTCGGAAAAAAAATTGAAAAATACCGCTGCCATAGCACCGGCCATAGCCGCCCGGTTATACGGATTGGAAATTATAGCGGAAAATATACAGGATCATCCGACCAATACGACCCGGTTTGTCGTTTTGAGAACGCCTTCGGAGCCGGAGTTTGACGGGAATGATAAAATCAGTTTAAAAGTCAATTTGGATCACCGTAGTGGCAGTCTTTACGACTTTTTGGGCATCATTGCGCATGCGGGTTTGAATATGACCAAAATACAATCGGTGCCGATTGGCGACAAGCCTTTCGAGTATGCTTTTTTTATCGATATGGCATATGAATATCCCGATCAAATTTCAAAAGCTTTGAAACAAATGAAAGAGCATGCCAACCGGGTAAAAATACTGGGTGTATACAAAAACGGACAACTATGAAAACTGCGCACCGTCTTGATTTTATCAAGGACTATTATTTTGCCGTCAAGCGCGAAGAAATTCGTCGGTTGGAAAAAAAAGGCGAACCTTTTATTTTGATGGCCATCGGTAATCCCGATTTGCCACCGCCGCCCGAAGTGATTCACAGTCTCATAGCACATTTGAATGATAAAGGAGCGCACGGTTATCAACCTTATGGCGGTTTGCCATCGTTTAAAGCGGCTATTGCGCAATTTTACCGGAAGCGTTTCGGAGTGGAATTGGATCCCGAGACACAGATTCTTCCGTTGATGGGTTCCAAATCGGGGATTATGTGGTTATCACTTGCCTTCACCGACCCGGGCGATTGGATTTTGGTGCCTCAACCCGGATATATGGCTTATGCTTCGGTGGCGCGTTTGGTTGGTGCCAATGTAGAGGTATTGCCTTTGGAAGCGGAGAAAAAATGGAAACCCGACTGGGCAAAAAACAGCGATAAGATTCGACGGGCAAAAATCATGTGGCTTAATTATACCAACATGCCGACAGGAGAGCCCGCTTCGGTTGAGTTTTTGAAAGAAACCGTGGCATTTTTGCGGGACAAAGATATAATTTTAGCCTTTGATAATCCATATTCGCTCATTACCCGTCAACCCGAAAGTGTGCTTAAATATGCGAAAAATATTTATGCCGTAGAGTTTCAATCCATGAGTAAAAATTTTAACATGGCCGGATGGCGTATCGGTTGGGTGGCCGGACATCCCGAAATTATCCGGCAAATGGCCAAAGTGCAAAGCAACATTGAAAGCGGTATGTTTTATCCCATGCAAAAAGCTGCCGAAACCGCCTTGGATTTGGCTGACGATTGGCTGGAAAAAATCAATTCGATTTACGATAAAAGAAAGCGAAAAGTTTTGGAATTAATTCAAAATTTCGAAGGAGAATGTAATACCGAAGGCGGCGGAATGTTTTGTTGGGTGAAATTACCCGAAGGAATGTCCGGAAAACGGTTGGCGGACGAATGGTTTTACAAGTATCACATATTTATTGCGCCGGGAACCATTTTCGGGCCGCAGTGGGATCAATATGTCCGGATTTCTTTAACCGTTTCCGAAGCGCAGTATGACGAAGCTATCAAACGGATACGTCCATGAAAAATGTGGGAATTATAGGATTGGGTTTAATCGGAGGCTCATACGGGTTAGCCTTGAAGGAAAGCGGTAAATATCGTGTATTCGGCACCGACCGGGATGGTAAGCATTTGCAAAAAGCCATTGAATTGGGCTTGGTGGACGATGTGTTATCGGAAGATATGCTCGAGCATACGGACTTGTTGATTTTAGCCGTTCCCGTCGACCGATTGCCTGGCTTGGCGGTTGAATTTTTGGAAAAAACCGGAGACACAACATGGGTTTTCGATACCGGGTCAATCAAAAGAAATTTGTCCGAAGCGATCGATAATCATCCCTCCAGGAGGCGTTTTGTGCTTTCGCATCCCATAGCCGGCACCGAATATTCGGGACCTCAGGCGGCAAAAAAAGAGTTGTTTCGTGGCAAAATAAACATTATCACCGATCCGCAACGATCATCTCCGGAAGCATTGGCTGAAGTGACCGCATTACACGAAGCGATAGGTATGAAGAATTATTACATGTCATCAGCCGAACATGACAAACATATCGCTTATGTTTCGCACTTATCGCATGTGAGTGCTTTTGTACTCGGACAAACCGTTTTGGAAATTGAACAAGACGAAGACAACATTTTTCTGATGGCAGGAAGCGGATTTGCTTCGACGGTGAGGCTGGCCAAAAGTTCGCCGGAAACATGGACACCGATTTTCGGAGAAAACAGGCACGAGATTTTAAAGGTACTGCAGGCCTATCGAAAGAATTTGGATGCATTCATAGCATTATTGGAATCCGATAAACGAGAAGAAATTTTCCATATCTTGCAACAAGTCAACCGCATAGGAAAAGTAATTGATCGAATAAACCGGAAAAATGGAAAATCGTAGTGTGTTCAGGCGGTGGTTGGATGCCATGCAATTGGGGCATCCATTGACCATAGCGGGACCGTGTAGTGCGGAAACCGAAGAACAAGTATTGGAAACTGCACATGCATTGACGGGTGGCCGTGTGACCGTGTTTCGTGCCGGTGTATGGAAACCGCGCACGCGTCCCGGAAACTTTGAGGGAGTAGGCGAACAAGCTTTGCCATGGTTGGTGCGAGTAAAAAAAGAAACCGGTTTGGAACCTTTTATTGAAGTGGCTAATGCAAAGCATGTGGATAAGGCACTGAAATTCGGAATCAAAATGCTTTGGGTCGGGGCGCGCACATCGGCCAATCCTTTTGCCGTACAAGAAATAGCGGAAGCCCTTCGCGGTCTAAGGGATATGATTGTTATGGTTAAAAATCCCGTCAATCCGGATTTGGATTTATGGATTGGTGCGGTGGACCGTATTTACCGGGCGGGAATTGAAAATATCGGTGTTATTCATCGGGGTTTTTCGGTTTACCAAAAAAGTCCCTACCGTAATAAGCCCAAATGGCAGATTCCTTTGAATTTTAAGCGTCTTTTACCCTCCGTTCCCATGATTATCGATCCTTCGCATATTTGCGGTCGAAGGGATTGTATTTTCGATATTGCTCAAATGGCTCTTGAATTGCAGTATGACGGGGTAATGATTGAAAGTCATATCCATCCTGATGCGGCATGGAGTGATGCCAAGCAACAAGTGACTCCGGAGGTTTTGCATGACATTATCCGTCGTTTGATTGTTAAGAAGCCACAAGCGGAAGAGGACCGGTTAAAACAGGATCTTAACGAATTGCGGCGCCATATTGATATAATTGACGAGCAGATATTGGAATTATTTGCCGAGCGCATGAAAGTGGTAAGGCTAATCGGTCATATCAAAAAACAACAAAATATTTCTCTATTGCAACCGGGGCGATGGGAAGTGGTTTTCAAGCGGGCCGTAGAATTTGCCGCCCGAAACGGTTTGTCGGAAGAATTTGTTAAAACATTATTTTCGGTCATACATGAAGAGAGTTTGATGCAACAAAAGAAGAACGGGGCTAAAGAATGAAGTTTAGGCTTTGTTTTGAAGGAAATCCAGAATTTTTTCGGTAATTTTTTCCGGCGGGATACTATCCCATATTTTTTCGTATCCGGGGCAGATTTTGTTTCCGTAAATAGAACAAGGGAGCATTGGAAACCGTTCCAAATCCGGTAAAATTTGCATGCCGGAAGGTTGGTTAATGGGTGCAAAACCGCCATAAGGATGTGTGACACCCCAAACGGTGATAACGGGTACTCCGTAATTGGCCGCCAAATGTCCGTTTCCGCTATCGGGAGCCAACATTAAATCGAGTTGCGAAATGATTTCCAATTCTTGCTCAAAAGAGAACATTCCGGCAAGGTTAAAAACCCGTTCCTTATCGGCAATAAGCGTTTCGAGTAATTCTTTTTCGCCGGGGGCACCGAACAAAAAAATCGCCGAATTATTATTTTTTATGAGAATTTGTTTAATTACTTCGCCCGTTCGGGCCAAGGGATATTGTTTTCCGGGATGTTTGGCTAAGGGGGCTATGCCTATTATTTTAGTAGTTTTAAAAATTCTTAAGAAGCGTTCGGTTTGTTTTCCGGGATTTAGTTCAACCGGCTTGAAGTTTTTTAGTTCCAGAGTGTAGCCCATTGTTCGGAAAACATCGGCATAGCGTTGGTGTGTGCTTGGCAACGGCCTGGTTTGGGATAGCGGTTTCCGTATGAGTTCTTTTTTTTCGTGTCGTCCTTTGTTGATAATATAGACTTTTTTCCCGGAGAGACGAAAAAAATTGCGAAGAATTTTCGTACGAAGCACATCGTGTAAATCGGCGACAGAATCAAAATCCGTGGAATTAAGTTGTTTGTATAGCTTATAAAGTCCGTATATTCCTTTAAATTGTTTGTCTACGTCGGCACCGGTAAAAAATAACCGCGGGATATTTTTGAACAGAGGTTTAAAAAACGGGCGAGAAATCATTTGGATTTGTAGTGTCGAGTGCGTTTCCAAGAGGGTTTTGAGCACTGGCACCGTCATGGCTACATCGCCCATGGCGGAAAAGCGGAAGACGGGAATGATTGTTTTGTTCATCCCTGTTTTTTATATAGCACGGGATTAAGCTCGGGGTCGTTATACATTTTCATTTGTTTATAGACCTTCATATATTTTTTTCCTTGGGCTATTTCTTCCAGCAATTCGTCGATGGCTTGAGTGAGGTCTTTTTGTTGTTCGAGCAAAATTTGCAATTTTTGTTTTACTTCCTTTTTTTTGTCGGGCGGGAGATCATCACGCTCCGCTTCTTGTTTCATGTGGTAGATTTTTAGTGCCAGGATGGATAATCTGTCCAAGGCCCAAGCCGGGCTTTCGGTATTGATTTTGGCATCGGGTTGCGGTTTGACTTTTTTGTATTTTTCCAGGAACCAGCTGTCGATAAATTCCACCGTATCGGTTCTTTCTTGATTGGAGCTATCGATCCAGCGCTTTATTTTCAATGCTTCTTCGGGGCTGATATCCGGATCCCGGATGATATCTTCCAAATGCCATTGCACCGTGTCAATCCAATTTTTCATATAAAGTAAAAATTCCAAGCTGCCGGGTTCGTAGGGATTTTTCATGGGTTGGTGAATATCGTCGCGGATATGGTAATCTTGTATGCTTTGATTAAAGATTCGATTGGCTTTTTCGGCTATTTTCATTTATTCGATTTTTAGCGGATAAGTGAGAAGTGGCCTTTATAAACTTTTCCATCGGGTAAAACCAATATATACCAATAGTCGGTGGCGTTCATCGGTTTTCCGTTGAAGGTTCCGTCCCAAGCTTGATCGGCGGCGGTGTTGATGTGTTTTAGTAAGCGGCCATAGCGGTCGTAGATATAAAGGTTTGCTTCCGGCGTATACTCGGAGTTGATTACCCGCCACAGGTCGTTTTCTCCGTCATTATTCGGCGTAAAATAGGGTGGGAAGATAAGGTTGGTTACATGTTCGGTGGTTTCGGATTCACAATCGTTGGAATCCTTGACGCGCACCAAATAATCGCCGTCGGGCAAGTCGTAGAAATGGTTGTCCGTTTGCCAGGGGCGGTCGTTGAGCGCATAATAGTATTGAGGTAAACCGCCTGTGACATCCACGATTAATTCACCGTAGATAATGGGAGTGGTGGTTATTTGCAAGGGTTCCAAAATGGTAACATGGACGGAATCTTCCACGGTGCAGGGACCTTTATCCATGATTAAAGTTACATCGTATTCACCGGTTCCGGTGATGTCGATATGGGGGTCGTTGGTGTTTTGTAAGACGTCGTTTATTATCCATGAATATGCATCGCCGTCGGTGATATTGGCTGATACGGTGGCGGTAGAGTCGGCACAAACGGTTTGGTCGGGACCCAGATCCAAAGGAGGCGGTGGTTGGAAGTGAACATGGATGCTGTCCGTCATGCTGCAATATCCCGGTGCGCTTACGGTAACATAATAAGTGCCCGTTTCGGTTACGTCCAGGGTGGAATTGTTTGCGCCGTTAATGGGTGTGCTGTCTTTTTCCCATTGATAAGTTTCGTTACCCGTAGCATTGGACGGGGTTCCGTCCAGTGTGATTGTATCGCCTTCGCAAGCTTCGACATCAGGCCCCAAATCGATTTGAAGGAACGGGTAGTAACTGATATTTAAGGTATCGGTGGTACTACAGAGTCCTATATCGACAATAACGGAATAGGAACCGTCTTCGGTGGCGGCATAGGTGGATTGGGTGGCCCCGGGGATATCCACCCCGTTATGTTGCCATTGATAGCCCGTAGCGTTTTGCATAAAAGCGTTTAATATCAGGGTATCTCCGGGACACATTTGCAAGTCGGGTCCGAGATCTACGTCTTCATGCGAAAAATCTACATAAACCGTTGCCGTATCAGATATAACATAATGCTGGTTGTTAACGTCAAATTCCAGATCAATGCGATATGAAGTGGTGGAGGTGGGGCAAACTTGCAAGGAATCTCCGGTGCCTAAAACATTCCCGGCCATATCATACCAAGTCAAAGAGTACTGTCCACCGCCCGGATCATTTGGAATGAAACGCCAAAGTTCGTTTTGTGCCGACCACGGACCGGTATTTCGTCCCGCAGGGACATAAGCCACGGTTCCGGATTCGTCTTGTATGGCTACAAGTGCGTTTCCGTTGTTCCAATTATAACAAGTGGGTTTGTCGATAATCTGTACATCAATTACGTTGGTTGTTTCATATAAAATGATTCGTTGGGATGTTCTTAAGTTATTACAACGAAATTGGGCTACACGGTCAAAATCAATGACAAACATTCGTTGAGGGGCGGTTCCCGAAACATAATATCTGATGGTTCCTCCCGCCGGAATATACAAATCGTGATAGGCGCCAAAGATGGTATTTCGGAATAAACCGGGGTTGGGAGCGGATGCGCTGAAACTCCATGCGCAATAGCTATTCGGCTGCTGATTTTGCGGGCTTGTTCTGTTGGTATCGAATGAAACCACTCCGTTATCACCGATAATCAATTGGTTATAGGGTTGACCGAAATAATAAAACGTAAAAGGTAAAGTAATAATATTTGACCAGTCGTCATCGGTGTGAATGTTCGTTGGTGTTCCGTTATCGAAGGGGGGTAAAGGGCACGGGGTTTGATTTTCAATCCGGTATGTGTTGGTTCCTATATTAATTCCTTGCATTACGCTTGCATGCAGTGTGACGCATGGCGACGGACTTAGGCAGGTTATGGATGTGTCGCGGGTTTCCAATAACGTGCATTGATTTTGTTGAGCGAAAGAATTATCGATTTTTATTACGGTAAATAATAATCCCCCCACAATCCAATGTATAAATAAGCCGGTCTTTCTCATGAATTTTCCTTTTCTTATCGAAACGCAAAATACAAAAAAAAATAGATAACGGGAAAATTTAAAATTCGAGTCTGAAATTCATTTTAACAAAAAAATGCGGGACGCCGGGTTTTAAGTAATTGACGCGCCAAAAGGCATCGATTTCCCATATTCGCAGGATATTTCCCACACCCGCACCGTATTCCATGTAGGCCGGGTCCGGAGCTTGGTATGATATACCCGAAGCATTGATCCGGCGGGCACGATTGGAGATTTGTCCCCAAACGGTATTAAAAAAAACCAATTCGCGCCATTTGGTTTTTTTCAAGAGCGGAATTTTGGAAAAAATCCGTCCACCGAAATTATGCATCCATTTGAAGGATGCATAGGTGTCGGTTATAAATTCGTAATAATTCAATAATTGAAAGGATTTTTTTACGTAAAAATATGATTGGTTTCCGGGAACCACATTGAGCAATGCAAGAGGGAGTGCGCCGAATGTTTTGCCGGTTTCCACTTGAATATAGCTTTTTCCTACCGCACCGATTTTCAGATGTTGGGCATAATACAATTGAATTTTGTTGTAGGTGAACGCGTCAAGTGCTCCATGGGAAAATCCGCGGGAATAGCGTATTAAAAAAACAGGATAATTGCGTTTGACATCATATCGTTTGACGCCATAACCAATGGTTTTTCGCCAAGGCGTAGCTTTGATTTGAACAAACCATTCCGGTTGACGAACTTTGGAGCGAATATAGCCATGATCGTCGATGTAATCCAAGGAAAAATTCGGATGCGCCGATGCTAAATTTTTATAATTGAATCCGGCCCGGAATTCAAGATTTTTGACCGGTTCGTAAGCGGCACTTATTTCGGCTATATGTACCCGGGTTAATTTGGTTTTATCTCCCGTTGCAAAAACCGACGAAGAAGCAAAATCGCGCGAAAGCACGTCATCGTTGAGCGAAGTGAGCGAAACACCGATTTGTTCTACATCGTTGCGGTAGCCGGCCGTAAGATACAAGCGGGGTTTAATCACGGGAACCCACTCTATTTTTCCTCCGTATTTTACACGGCGGTCATGAAATCCGTATGCCAAATAGGCATGTAGGCGCAATAAATCGTTGGTATCGAAATAACTTCTGCCGCCTATACGCAACCGCACTCCTTCGACATCATTGTATCCGATCGTGGAAAAAACGGGGCCGTAATCAAAATATTTAATGTATGCGTATCCGGAACCGATTATGGTAGCCAAGTCGGACATGCGTTTGAATTTGGGCGTTTTTTTGAGGGAGTCCAGCATGATATAGACGCCTTTTTCATTGCGGTTGAGCTTCTCGGGACGGATTTGCGTCCAATATTGATCGGTTTTGTTGTAGATTTTTTTGTTATAAATATCCGGTTCTTGTTCATAAAATTTATTAGGGTGGGGAATGTTGAAGCGATAATGGTCAAGGACCGTAGTGCGTTTAACCAAAATATTGCTGACTTTGGCGTCGGTTTGCAAGCCCAATTCGGTCATTATGTAATCACGCTTCAAAAGAAAGACACTGTCGTTTATTCGCTCGAATTCTTGTTCCAGATAGAAATCGTTTATCCAGTTTATGTTGGCTTTTCGGCTAATTCGCATGCTGATGTTTTGAACGGCATAAGTCGAATCGGCAATCCACATGTCGCCCTTAAAGGCCAAATCGCCGTGACGCCTGGGGTAAAAGATGATGTTAAATGAACGGACACCGTTATAATCGGCCGTGTCGGAGAGAATGTAATAATAAGTTGTAGGGCCGAGTCGTGAAAGCGGACTAACGAATTGTTTGCCGAAAAGCGTGATAAAATTGTCGTATACATTATAATCGGCATATAAATCTTGCAAATAGGTATTGACAAATTCGTTGTTTTTTACCCCCGATGCTTTGTGTGCTATGAGTTCTTCCTTGTATTGACGGGGCGGTTTGTTTTTGCCGTATATTTTATAATAAGCTTCGTTGATAAAAATCGGTAAAAAGGTTTTCCCGGTGATGCGCGATGTGTCCACAAAATCGAAAATGAATTCAAGGCCGCGAAATAGCTTCGATTGCTTCATGGTGCTGTCTACATTGTTAATGTCAAATTCGATTTTTTCGTATTTATTCGCTTCGTAATAGTCGAATATTTCGGTTCCGTTGTGATGTTTGCGTTTCCAAATTTCTTTCAGGATCTTGACGGCCGGATTGCCTTTGTTTTTAGGTTTGCCAAGATAAACGTTCACTTTTCCCAAAGATTCCGCTTCCGGTTGAAGCTTGATTTTCAAATGCAAATCCACAGGTTTGACCGGGACGGTTACGGTTTTATATCCCAAATATGCCACGGAAATTTGCCGGAAATTTTTGTCGGATTGTAGATAAAAATGTCCTTTTTCGTCCGTTATCGTTCCTATTGTGGATCCCGTAAAAATTATATTGGCATATGCCAAAGGTCGATTGTTCTCGTCCACCACTATTCCTCCCACTTTGGTTTGGCTCCATAATGACCACCAAGCAGAGATAAATCCGATAAATAGTCGCAAAAAACTTTTGAAATTCATGTTTAAAAATAGGCTGATCACAAATTTATATAATTTTTTATCTTTCCGTTATATTTTGATGAAAAATCTATTGAGTTCGGGGAAATTTAGGGGTTGGCTTTTCCGGTTTTAGGCTTATATTTGTTCAAAAAAAGTAATGCATTGTAAAAGTGTAGCTATAATTTTCGCCGGTATTTTGATGGGGGGATGCCAGTCTTTTTTGCATCGTTCCGCTGCCGGCGGAAAAGTGTCAGCGGAGGAGAATCAGCTCGAACCTGCCATTCATTTGGAATTCATGGATATGACCGTTCATCCGCAAGATGATTTTTATGCTTTCGTGAACGGTAATTGGAACCGGCATGCCGAAATTCCTGCCGATCGTTCGCGATGGGGGGCTTTTTCCGAATTGCGTAAACGCACCGATTCACTTCTGCTGGATGTGCTCGAGCGGGAAATTAAAGCCCAACGCTTTGCTGAAGGCTCCGATCAAAAAAAAGCTTTGGATTATTTTGAAACGTTTATGGATACGGTTTCCCGAAATCGTGCCGGCGTTCGCCCGTTGAAATCTTATTTGGATAAGATTGATCAAATCCGCGACCCGTCCGGTATAACGGATTATGTGGCGGAAGTGTCGCCCGTTATGCTGGCGCCGTTTTGGCGTTTCGGTACCGGGCCGCACATGAAAGACAGCAAGAGGAATACTTTGTATTTAAGCAAGGGGGCTTTGGGTTTACCCGGTAAGGATTATTATCTGTCGGAAGAAAATTACTTGAAAGAAATCAGGGAAAAATATGTTCGTCATATTGCACGGATGCTGGAATTTTTGCCCGGGTATTCTTCGGAAAAAGCCGGGGAAGAAGCGCAAAGCGTGATGAAGGTGGAAACGGCATTGGCTCGTGGTATTCTTTCCAAGGAAGAGCGGCGTCGTCCGGAAAAGAGGTATAATCCACGTTCCATGGATGATTTGTCGAAGGAAGCTCCTTCGGTAAACTGGAAAAGTTATTTTGCGGCCGTGGGTATTGAAACGGATTCGTTGATTTTGACTCAGCCGAATTATTTGAAAGTCTTGGATTCGTTGCTGACCAATATGCCTATGCAGGAGCTGAAAGCCTATTTGCGCTGGACGCTTTTGCGCGGGAATGCCGGGAGATTGTCGGAGGAATTGGGGCAAGCCAATTGGGAATTTTACGGAAAGACTTTACGCGGAACACCCGAACGGCGTCCCATACGCGAGCGGGCATTGGATGCAGTCAACGGAGCTTTGGGCGAAGCTGTAGGACAAATTTATACGGAACATTTTTTTCCTCCCGAAGCCAAGACGAAAGCCAAGGAATTGGTGGGTTATTTGCAACAAGCTTATATAAAACGCATTGGCAAACTCACTTGGATGCAAGCGGTAACCAAAGAAAAAGCCATAGAAAAGGTGAAATCGCTTCTGGTTAAAATAGGTTATCCGGATAATTGGAAGGATTATTCCGCCATGAAGATTAAATCCAAAAGCGAAGGAGGAACTTATTTTGAAAACAGTTTGAATGCATCGCGTTGGCATTTTAAACGAATGGTTGAAAAATTATACCATCCCCCCGACCGCACCGAATGGGGCATGACGCCACAAACGGTGAATGCATATTATAATCCTTCCTACAATGAAATCGTTTTTCCCGCCGCCATTTTGCAACCGCCATTCTTCAATTTTCACGCCGACGCCGCCGTGAATTTCGGCGGTATCGGAGCGGTTATCGGACATGAAATTTCTCATGGTTTTGATGATCAAGGCGCCAAATACGATGCCGAAGGAAATTTTAAGCTTTGGTGGACGAAAAAGGATTTTGAAACCTTTAAGAAATTGGGTGAGAAACTCGCCAAACAATATGATACCATTGAGGTACTGCCCGGTTTGCATATCAACGGCACCTATACTTTGGGTGAAAATATCGGAGATTTGGGTGGTGTTAACTCGGCTTTTACGGCATTGAAAATGTATTGGAAAGATCATGGGAAACCCGGCAGAATCGACGGATTTACACCCGAGCAGCGCTATTTTATTTCGTGGGCGGCAATATGGCGAACCAAAATGCGTAAGGAAGCACTAGAGCAACAAATCGAAACCGACCCGCATTCGCCGGGAAAAGTGAGAGCTTATCAGCCGCTTCGCAATATGGATACTTTCCATGAAGCCTTTGACATTCGTCAGGGGGATAAAATGTATTTGAAACCCGGGGCGAGAGTGAAAATATGGTAATGATACTTTTTTATAATTTTGTTTGCAAATTATTTAACGAGTTATCTTAGAAAAACTATTTTATAAGCGTATTTGTTAAAAATATTTCCTGTTTTTAATTTTTTATGCAACTTATGATACAAATAAATTTATTACCTTTGAATAAAATAAAGAGAATCGCATGCAAAAATGTAAAGCCAAAGGCCGGCTTATCGGTTGGATTGTCGCTATCGTTGGCGGTGCGATTTTGAGTGTTCGATTGGATATACATTATTTCGGGAAATGGTTTTATAATCCATGGTTTCATGTTGTGAGTTTCATTATCGGTTGGTATTTGATGCAATTGGTGCGTCGCGGGGCAAGGAATTCGGGGCGCTTGTTAAGCAAATACGGCAGGGAGGGTGATATTTCGCGTTTGGAAACCAATCGCTTGGTGAAAACCGGCTTATATGCCTACATGCGTCATCCGATGCATTTGGCGTTGTTGGTTTGGCCTTGGAGTTTTGCTTTTTTATTGGGGAGTCCTACTTTTATTTTGTTCGTTGCGCCCCTTGAAATGTTAATGATGCTTGTTTTGATTAAGACGGTTGAAGAACCCGGCGCCATACGAAAATTCGGTGATGAATATCGTGAATATATGCGTCAAGTGCCTATGTTTTGTTTTAAGAAAGAATGTTTGAAAAAGTTATTCGGTCCTTCGGAGTTCTGAATGTTAAACCGGAATTCCCCACAGGTCATAAGTATCGGCATCCGTAATTTTTACGTAAATAAATTTTCCCGGTGTTAGGATTTTGTCCGTTACGATATGCACTTCATTATCCACTTCCGGAGAATCAAATTCGGTTCGTCCGATATATTCGTTCCCATGTTTTCGGTCTATTAGGATACGCATGGTTTTTCCGGTTTTTTGACGGTTTTTCCGGAGCGAAATTTCCGCTTGCAATTCCATTAATTCTTTCTTTCGTTCTTGCTTGACTTTTTCCGGTACATTATCCGGCAAGACATAGGCTTTGGTATCTTCTTCATGGGAGTAGGTGAAAATCCCTACTCGGTCGAATTCCATACGTCGAATGAAATCTTTCAAGCGTTTAAAAGCTTCTTCGGTTTCTCCGGGATATCCGGTAATAAAAGTTGTTCGCAGAGCCACTCCGGGAATTTTTTGTCTGATTCGGTTGAGTAATGTTTCGGTTTTTTCCGGCGACACGCCACGATTCATAGAGGCTAAAATACCGCGATCGGCATGTTGAAGGGGCATGTCCAGATAGCGACAGATTTTAGGTTCTTCAGCCATAATATCCAAAACGTCTTCGGGAAATCCGGCCGGGTACATATAATGTAACCGAATCCATTCGATACCGTTTACGTCGGTTAAACGCCGAAGCAATTCGGCTAATTTTCGTTTGCCGTATATATCCAGTCCGTAATAGGTCAAATCCTGAGCGATCAATATCAGTTCTTTTACGCCTTTAGCAGCCAAGTTTCGGGCTTCTTCCACCAGTTTTTCCATGGGTTGGGATATGTGTTTTCCCCGGATTTTAGGTATAGCGCAAAAACTGCAACTGCGATCACAACCTTCGGATATTTTTAAATAAGCATAATGCGACGGTGTAGCCAACAAACGTTCGCCTAATAATTCTT
Source organism: Flavobacteriales bacterium (assembly GCA_027066365.1). Lineage (GTDB taxonomy): Bacteria > Bacteroidota > Bacteroidia > Flavobacteriales > Flavobacteriaceae > JAADED01. Next base: position 27,159 of record JAMONV010000029.1, on the reverse strand, counting down.
TTTTTAGATCTACCCGCAAATAATCCATAATTTCTTTCAAATGATGGTTGCCGAAATAGGCGTCCACTTCGGGAATTTCATGCGGCAATTCCTCTTTATATCGTTCGCTTAAACATCCCGTTACCAATAATTTTTCGATTTTTCCTTCTTCTTTAGCTTGGACGTAATGTAGAATCGTGTCGATGGATTCCTGTTTGGCATCGTGAATAAATCCGCAAGTATTGATAATGACAATATCGGCATCTTCTTCGCTATTGTGCACGGGAATATAAAGGCTGTCTTTCAATTGAGCGGAAAGGATTTCGCTGTCATATAAATTTTTGGAACATCCCAGGGTAATGATATTTACTTTCTTTTTGTGCATCCGTTTTTTAATTCCGTTGCGAAGTTAAGGGAAATTTATGTATATTTGCTCCGTAAATCACGGGCTGAAAAGTGCGTGGTTTTATTTTTTATTCTAAAACAGAAAAATTATGGGAAAAATAGCATATTTTTCGAAGGAAGGATTGGAAAAATTGCAAAAGGAATTGAAAGAATTGCGCGCCGAGCATCCGAAAATCGCTCAACGCATAGCCGAAGCGCGTGAATTGGGAGATCTTTCCGAAAACGCCGAATATCATGCTGCTCGTGAAGCTATGGCGTTGCTTGAGATGAAGATCGCCAAATTGGAGGAAACTTTGGCCAATGCGCGTGTTTTGGACGAATCGGATATGGATACCGACATGGTGTTGATTCTTTCCAATGTTAAGGTTAAAAATCTTGATACGGGTAAGGAATTGGTTTATACTTTGGTTTCTCCGGGAGAGGCGGATTACAAACAAAATAAAATTTCCATCGAATCACCAATCGGGAAAGGACTGCTTCGTAAAAAAGTGGGTGATATTGCCGAAATCGAAGTGCCTGCCGGAATCATGCGATTTGAAATTCTGGAAATTACCCGGGGATAAATAGGGGTTGTGCGTTTTTCTTGCCGGTCTTTCATGGGCCGGTTTTTTTATTTTTCACTTCCAAAAACCGCCATTTGTTTTGCAAGTCTTTCATGAAACGGTAAATTAGTCCGGTTTCTTTTATCGTTTCTTCTAACAAATTGATTGTGAGGGGGTTAATTTCAAAAAAGAGATGTGCGTTTTCCGGAGAAGTTTTCTTGAAATACCGGATTATTTTTTTGTAAAAAATCACCGGATTATTTTCGGGAGCGAATAGGGCATCATGCGGTTCATAATTCAATACGCGCGGATGCATGCTCTGTTTTTGTGCAGGTAAAACATACGGCGGGTTTGAAACAATCAGGTTGAAACGACCGGACGGGAATTCGTCATTTAAAATATCTCCGGGGAAAACATTGGTTTTCACACGATTCAACCGGGCATTGGTTTTAATCAACCGGACGAGATCTTGGCGGTAATCGGTGGCGGTAACTTGTGCTTGGGGCAAATTTTTAGCCAAAAAAATAGCTAAGGCACCGCTTCCGGAGGCTAGATCTAATATGTGCAAGTTTTTGTGGGCCTTGAATTTATTCAGGATTAAATAGGCCAATTCTTCCGTTTCGGGACGAGGAATCAGGACGCCCGGACGGACTTTCAACAAAATATTTCCGAAGTTTACTTCACCGATAACATATTGCCAGGGTTCGTTATCTAGCAAACGTTTCAAAATATTTTTCCATTTAACTTTGTCCGGGATAAAATGCTTGCCTCGGAAATAATCGGCTCGACCAATACCGCAGTATTTTTCCAGAAAGAGGAAGAAAAGCCAATCGGCTTCGGATGGTGAAAATCGCTCGCGCAAGCGCTTGATAAAATCTTGTCGGAATGTTTCTTGCGGATGCATAATTAATCGATCACGCCGGATCCCAATAATTCGTCTTCAATATACCAAGCGACAAATTGTCCTTGTGCCACGCCTTGTTGGGGCCGGTCAAATTCAATGAAAGTGAAATCTTCAAAGACATGCACCGTGGCGTCTTGCAAGGGTTGTTGGTGCCTTATGCGCGCCCGCACACGAATATTTTCTCCTGCTGCGGGGCGTAGATCTTTGCGGATCCAGTGAATATCCGTTTCGGGGATTTTCAGGACGCGGCGATATAATCCGGGATGCGTATAATGTTCGCCGATATAGACGATATTTTTCAGGGTATCGGTGGCAATTACAAAGGTGCGTTGTTTAAATCCGCCGATGTTTAATCCTTTGCGTTGTCCTACGGTAAAATAGTGAGCGCCTTGGTGTTTTCCCACCACCCGGCCGTCTTCGGGGCGGTATTGGTATTTACGGGATAGGAATTCCAATCGCTTCCGTTCGTCCGGAAAAGTTTCGGGGATGGAAATTGAATGGTAAAATTCACGCGGAATATAAACGATATCACCTTCCTTGGGGGCTAATTGTTGTTTCAGGAAATCCGGCAAATGAACCTTTCCGACAAAGCATAATCCTTGTGAGTCTTTTTTGTCGGCAGTGATTAGCCCGCTTTCGGAAGCAATTTGACGAACGCGGGTTTTTTCCAGTTCGCCTACCGGAAACAGGGCATGTGCCAATTGCTCTTGAGATAATTGACACAAGAAATATGATTGGTCTTTTTTCGAATCAATGCCGGCAAGTAGACGATAAACGGTTTTTCCGTCTATCTCGACCGATTCTTTTCGTGCATAATGACCGGTTGCCACAAAATCGACGCCGTATTTTCGGGCTTCTTCCCAAAACAAATCGAATTTAATTTCGCGATTGCATAAAATATCGGGGTTGGGGGTATGACCACGTTCATATTCTCTGAACATATAATCAATTACCCGTTGAAAATATTTTTCCCTGAAATCGAAAATGTGGAAAGGGATACCCAAATGACGCGCCACTTTTCGGGCGTCTTCGCTGTCTTTGATCCAGTGCATTTCGTCTGTTTTGGTGTAGCGCACGTCGTCCCAATTGAGCATAAAAGCTCCGATCACTTCATAGCCTTGGTCCAAAAGCAACTTGGCCGCAACGCTCGAGTCCACACCGCCCGACAAACCGACCACTACTTTTCCGTGTTTACTCATTGAAAATGTAAATTTCGTGACAAAAATACCATTTTTCATTTGAAGCGATCTTACCGGGATTTTATAAAAAGTCGTATTTTTGGAAACAAGAGAGGTGTTTATGGACATTCACGTGTTGATTTCGGATATTTTGAAAGCCATTCCTGTCGGGTTGATATTAAGTTTTTTTATCGGACCCGTATTTTTCGTTTTGCTCGAAACCAGTGCCACCAAAGGCGGTCGTGCGGCGGTAGCGCTTGATTTCGGGGTTATTATGGCGGATTTTTTATTTATCGTGATTGCCTATTTGAGTAGTTATCAATTGCTCAAACAATTAACGCACCACCCGGCGCTGTATTTGCTCGGAGGAATGATTATGGCTTTTTACGGATTGGTGAGCATTATCAAGAAACCCAAGCAGGAGAGTTTGGAAAATCAAACCGAATTGGAATTGCCTAAAAACAATTATTTGAACTTATTTTTCAAGGGTTTTTTCTTGAATTTTATTAATGTGGGTGTATTGGCGTTTTGGCTGGCGCTTATTGTTTTATTCAGCCCGCAATTGGGTATGGATCCGGTGAGGATTTTTGTGTTTTTCGGAGCTGTTTTGGCTTCTTATTTTACGGTGGATTTGGGGAAAATTTTATTGGCCAAGCAATTGAAGAACAAACTTACGCCGGTTCATATCGTCAAAATTCGAAAATTTATCGGTGTGATTATTCTTTTGGGTGGTTTATATGTGATTTACGAAGGAATGAGTGATAAGAAAAACATTAACCATACCATTCAGACCATTCAAAAAATTCATGACGAAGTGGAATGATTTTAAAAATCGTCCAGAATTGTTAGGATTCGATTCAAAGCTTCTTCCAGCAGATCCAAGGAAATGTTCAAGGGAGGTGTAATGCGCACTGCGCGGGGTTCGTAGAGTAGCCAAAACAGGATGACTCCTTTTTCCAATGCACGATAGATTAATCGATCGGCGGTGTTTTTGTCGGGCATTATGGCGGCAAGCATCAGTCCACGTCCGCGTATTTCTTTTATCAGCGGATGGCGAAGTTTATTGCGGATTAAGTTTTCGCGTTTCAAGGCTTGTTCACAGGCATTTTCTTTTTGTAGGGCGATTAGAACTTCTGCGGCGGCTGCAGCCACAACGGGATGTCCGCCGAAAGTGGTGATGTGCCCTAGCGGCGGATTGGTGAATTGCTTAAACATTTCGGGTGAAGCCGACACGGCACCGATGGGAAAGCCGCCGCCCAGTGCTTTTCCCGTTACCAAAATATCGGGGATTACATCGTAATGTTCAAAACCGAACATTTTTCCCGTTCGGGCAAAACCCGTTTGGATTTCGTCCAAAATCAACAATGTATCGGTTTCTTCGCAGCGTTTTTTGACTTGTTTGAGATATCCGTTTACCGGTTCAATGAACCCTGCACCGCCTTGAATGGTTTCCAGAATAACGGCGGCCGTATTTTTATCGATAATTTCCAAATCGTCCGGTTCGTTGAAACGTATAAATTCAATTCCCGGAATGAGCGGAGTGTAGGGGCGCTTTCGGAGTTCATATCCCATAACCGACATGGATCCTTGGGTGTTTCCGTGGTAAGCTAGTTTAGCGGCTACAATTTTGGGGCGTCCGGTGACGCGTTTGGCCAATTTTATTGCCGCTTCGGTGGCTTCGGTTCCGGAATTGACCGGATAGAGCATGGAGAGTGAAGACGGCAATACGGCGGCCATGTTTTTTGCCAAACGTAGTGTGGGATCTTGAAAAAATTCGCCGTAAACCATGACGTGCCAGTAGCGTTCCAATTGGTTTTTTACCGCTTTTTCCACTGCCGGATGGCGATGTCCCAACGGCAAAGCGGAAATACCGGCCACCAAATCGATATAGGTTTTGCCTTGTATGTCGCGGATTATCGATCCTTCGGCCGATTCCACATGTATGCCAAGCATATCCGGGCCGGTAGGCGCCAAACGTTTTCGGAAAATATCGTTTGTCATAGTCGTTTGAATAATCTTTTCGGCAACAACCGCGGATTGGTTAGAGGTTGTTCTTTGTTGTTTACTTCCCGGGGTTGTATGATCTTCGTATTACGTCCGTTGATCAAATCTTCTTTTGAGCGAATTCGCAGGTTTCCGAGCCACTTAAAACCGGGTAGTTTTTTTAGTTCGGCCGGGAATTTATCCGGCGGATAAGTGGTTCCGGATGGTTCTTCTCGCAAGTAAATTTTTTCCACTTGCCCCAGCGTGTCCGTTTCGATTTCGATTTCGCTGCAAGCGCTTTTGTCGATGCCAACCGGTTTACCGTTGTCGTCCCGTAAGTAGTATAGGGTTTCGGCATTGCCGATAATTCGAATTTTTCGCAATTTGTTGTCGATAAATTTGCCGAAAAGTTTTTCACCTTTGATTTGATTGAATCCGGCACTGTCTTTTTGGGCAATGAAAACGTTTTCGGGGATTAATAAAGAGTCGGCACGCCGGTTGAGCGAATCCAGCTTGATGATAATTTCTTTTCCGGTAATTTGAGTGTCTTCGTTCCACAGCACGGGTGAATGATAAAGTTCGATGGTATGTTTATAGGGGTTGCGGTATAGAGAATCACAGCGTCCGCTAAATTCATTTTGGAAAAACCGCACGTCCGGGAAGGCCCAAACGGTTCTTGACGTATCCCGTTTTCTGATGAAAATATTTTCGGCGGCGGTGTAGAGAGTATCTTTTTCTTCGTAGCTAATGACAAGGGGATTTGTTTTTAAAACGGTAGAATCGGTTTTTTCCCACTGTTCGGCATAGCCGGCCAAGGCGATGATTTTGTTTTTGTCGTCTTGCATTTTGACATTTCCCGAAGCCGAAAAGAATCCTTTGGATTTATCGGCATAGATACTGTCGGCGGAGAGCCAAGATGAAGCCGACCGCACGAAAGCGTTGTTTTTGAACCAACCGGAGTCGTTGCGTGAATCGTAGAAACCTTTTTGTGCATAAATATAATTTCCTGAAGGGGAAATGATTTTAGTGGGTCCGTAGAAATGCGAAATACGGGTTTGGGTGTTATAATCCAAATGGGTTGACCGGATTTCATAATCGGGATTGACGATGACGACGTTTCCGATAAATTCGTAGCGTTTTTCCGAAGGATAATATTTGCCGGTTTGGCTTTTGATCGTATTGACGCTGTCGCGAATAAATCCGCCGGAGCGATAATAGGCGATGTCTTTAAGCCGGTCATAAGCCAAGGTGTCGGTTTGCAAGCTCATTTGCGGGTCGGTGAGGCGGACTTTTTGCAAGGCCAGTGCAAAATCGTTTTGGCCGTCATAGCGCAATATTTCCGATTGTAGTTTCAGCGTATCGCCTTGATTCAACATGACGTTGCCGGTGGCTTCGGCGAAATTTTTATCCGTGTCGAGTATGGCTTGATCGCAAGTGAGAATGGCATTTTTGTGTTTAAGGCGAACATTTCCTTTGAGCAATTTTTGGCCGGGGAACTGTTTCAGAATCACCATGCGATCGGCGTGCAAAACTTCGATGGGTTCCGTTTCTTGTGCTATCAAAAAAGAATGTATCAATAAAAAAACCGGGATAAACAGTGTTTTTTTCATTCGAGCTAAATTCACCGGATAAAGTTACCAAAAAAGCGGTAAAACAAGCCTTGTGTCTTCTTTATGTCGATATTTGCCGAATTTATATAAATTTGTTTGAGGCTAATTTGAATCATGAAAAAAAATTAGAAGTAGAATAATCTTTGATCTTAAATAATCTTTGATCTTAATTTCGGATTGAATCATGAAGAAGTCGGAATTTTTTCCGGGTGCAAAAGTCAGTTTGATTGACGGGATGTTGACGGGGACGGTGGTGTCGGTCGACGGGGATATGATAACTTTTCGGGACGATGAAGGTTTTGTTTACACTTATCCCAAGGATGAATTGGCGGTGGAATCTTTTTCGTTATGGCCTGACCGGGTTGAAATTAAGGACCGGAAAACCGGGCGGAAGCAAAGAGGGAAATCGGGAATTCCGGAATTGGATTTACATGCGGAAAAGTTAGGTATTCGCTTCGATATTTTATTGCCGGGCGAAATATTGGAAGAACAACTATACAGGCTGAAACGTTTTTTGGAAGAAGCGGAGCGGAAACGGTGGCGAAAGATCATTATCATTCACGGAGTGGGCACGGGAAAGTTGCGTTCCGAAGTGCAAGAAATTTTGCGGAAAAAAGGTTGGTTTTTTTATGATTCGCCTTATCATTTATATGGTCAAGGAGCGTTGACGGCGGAAAAGAAAAAAATTTGAACACAGGCAATATGTCCGGTGATTTTCCGGAGTAGTTTGATAATTTTTCAATAAAATTTTTTGTTAGATAATAATTGTTTTAAAATCCGTTGCAAAGGATGGTGTTTTTTTTGAAAATCAGTTAGTTATGGGGATTGTTTTGGAAGGCAGATTACCAGATAAAATGAAGCAGGAGTTTGAGTTCACCGTTGGTAAAATCGTTTTTCATTTCTTTTTCGTTCCAAGGGAACCTGTTGGCAATCCAATTTCCGTAGGAAAAGTTGATTTTGAAACTTCGCCAATTGAAATATCCGAATCCGTAGGTAAAATCGGGGTCCCAAGGCATTTTGGATTTTTCGGATGTATAGTAATACAGAGCCGCTTCCACATAAAAATTGTTCCAAATCACATAGCGGGCGGCGTATCCTAGTATGATTTTATGATGACCTAAGATTTTTTCGCCGTAGCGGTCGGTGTATTCGGGTTGATAGCGGATGAAAGGAGTGATGTAAATTTGGGAGGTTTCGTCCAATTTCCAAGGATTTTTTTCTTCGCCGAGTAAATAATAATTGTAGCTGATGAAGAAGAATCCTCGTTTCATATTTTCCAGAAAATTATAGGATCCGTCGAAGCGGTTGGGTTGGTAGTTTTCGTATCCGTAGGAAAAGCTTTTATTGTGCCAGTCATAATTTCCGATGTTATAATACAGGTTGGATAGCCATGCCGGTTTTTTATCGTTTTGATTTAAATCGCCATAGAACATGAGCCGGATTTGAAATTCTTTGTAGAATTTTACGGTCAAATTGGCACTGACCCCGTATCGATTGTAATCGGTGTATTCGGTATCGGATTTGCGATAAGTGATTTTGGAATAGAAACCGCCAAAGGAGCCTGAGATTTTGTATTGACCGAGCCAGCAACAGGAACTGTGCAGTAGATCTCCGACGGTGTTGTTTGCCGGATTATAGAAGTCTTGTGCCGAAACGGTGGATGCTGCGGCGAAAAAAGACCAGATGAATAGTAATTTTTTCATAAATTAATATTTTTATTTGTTGGTTTGAGGTTTGATTTTGAGTAAGGGGCCGTGTAATTTATAGGTTATGGCTTCAAGGATTACGCCGTTTGTGTTGGCTGTTAAGGCTTTGTTGATAGCGCCGTTTTCATCGTATCGTCCGGCGTACCAACCTTTATTTTCGTCGGCCAGATTTTCGATGGCTTTTCTGAGTTTTTCGGTGTAAGGATCGTCATAGAGTGTCCACCAGGCGTAAGCGGCTTTGGTCGAGAGGGATTTGAATTCGTCGGCGGGGTCGCCGTTTTCGGCCAAACAGACCCATTTTTTGCCGTTGACGTAGATGGCGTTATATACGAAATAAGGGGCGCGGTCTACGTGGTCTTCGGAGACCGCCACCGGTTTTCCGGTGATGGTGGATCGAATTTTTTGCACTTTAAAGACCCGGTAGGCAAGTTCGCGTGAATTGAGGTCCCAGCCGTATTCCAAGCCGTCCAGGATATAAGGCTCCGACAGGACATAGTTGTAGGCGGGATGATATTTGACTTCTCTTGTGTCGGCGCCGATGGAAATACCGTAAATATCGATGAATTTCAGAAAATCCGTGTAGCGATAGGATTCGCTGGCATCGTATCCGTTGACCATATAACCTTTGGCGGCATATTCTTCGTAGCCTAATTTACCCTCTTGCACGATTTTGGCATGTTTGTCTTTAAAACTGAATCCGATACCATGCAAGGTGGCGTCTTTGCCTAGAATTTTCGCTATATTCCAGCGCGACAGGACCGAATCGAGGTTGACGGTGAATTTTGGATAAAATTTATAAATTCTTTCGGCTACGCCGAGAAATCGTCCTACGTCCATGGCCGACCAACCGACTCCTTCGGAGGTTTTGTGGTTTGAATAATCGACCATATCGAGGCTAAGGGTGCTGTATACTTTGTTGGGTAAATCTCCTTGATACAAATCGATGTGGCTCAATGAATGAAGTGCTTTGCTCATTTTTTCTTCAAATTCTTTTTTGTCGATTAATCCTATTTCGTAGGCGCTCATGAGGGCGTGGAACGAACTGCTGATGTCCCAAAAAGTGGTGGCTGGGTATTTATCGACGCTATTGAATAATCCTGTGGCGGGTTGATAGTTATTTTCGAAATATTTCCAAGCAATGCGTGCGTCTTTGAGGTCTTGTTCGGTTAATTTTCCGGCAGGTTTTCGGACCGGATAGGAACCGGAGGGTTTGATAACCAATTCTTTGGAGAAGATATCTTTATAGAAACCGAAATCCGACGGACGGGCTTTTTCGATGAATAAAACGGCATTTGCGCCGGCATACAGGGCTAGAATCATAATGACCGGTTTAATGCTTTTTTTCAGAAAGCGACCTATTTTGCTTAAATCAATAACGATTTTCATGATGCAGCCAAGTTTTGTTTTTCTTTATAAAAGTCGAGCGAAGCACGGAACATTTTTTCGTTCCAGCGGGCGGCGCGGATGTAGGGGGTAATCAAATAGAGCATATAGGTGCTCCAAAATACATTGGCGAAAAAAGCGGAATAGGAGGGGTGCAATCCGGCATATACCAAATACAGGTTGTATAAAATTCCCGTGAAGGTCAAGCCGACGAGTGTCAGATGTGGCCAAATGTGTTTTAGGTTGGACGGGCTGTATTTGACGGTTTTGCTGGTGACGTTGAATTTGATTTTTTTCTTGGTGAGCACTTTATAGAGTGCTTGAAGTTTATACCAGAAACCCGCTTGATAGAATTGTTCGGGGCGTTTGGTGTCTTTTCCCCAATTTCCGATGTTGGTAACCAAAACATTGAGCATGAGAAAAGGAACGATTCGCACGAAGAAATCGAAGGAGAAGGCTTTGAGGGGCGGAATGAGGGTAAAATAGAACAAAGGCGGATAAATCAGGAAAATGATTAGCCAAAAAGGCGAAAGATAGGACCAGATGGTTTCGAGGTAGGCTAAGCGTTGGCGGAGGGTCAAGCCGCGTTTGAATACGGGATTGTCTTTGCTGAAGGCGATATCGAGTGTTCCTTCGGCATAGCGCGAAAATTGTTTGATAAAAATGTCGAAGGATTGGGGCGAGAGCATTTTACATTCGGGGTAAGGATGTTGATAGGATTTCCACTTGCGCGCATGAAGTTTAATGGAAGTGAAAATATCTTCGGATATGTGGTGTGCAAAGGGGCGTAATTCAATTTCTTTTTCCCGTTTTTTTCTGAGTGTTTCGCAATCAGCGAGGGGATTTTTCTTCAAATCTTGTTTGATTAGTTTTCGGATTTGTTTTTCGCGTTCGTCCACGGCCAGTGCATGCAGGGCCGTTCTACGTTGCACGGAACCTGCGCCGCAACTGAAAGCGGCATTGGCGGCGTTGCGTCGGCGTAAAATAATATCGTAGAACATTTCGGGATCGGTGCCGAAGATATTTTTTCCGGTAATGTATTTGTTGGAAAAAGGAATGAGTTTTGCGAGCCATTTGCCGGTTTTGCCGAATTTCAGTTCCAAATACCGGTTGAGAGGGAGTCCTTCGGGCAAGTCGTAGAACCATTGGGGCGATTGGACCCACGCCATTTTTTTATCCCGGAAATAGCCTGTCATGTGTGTGAGAAACTCCGGAAATACGCGTGTGTCGGCGTCTAAAATGACAATCAGATCGCCGTCGGTTTGATAGAAGGCATTGTTCATGTTACCGGCTTTGAAGCCTGTGTTGTTCTCACGCGTGATGTATCGGATGCCGTATTTTTCGGCCAATTTCTTGAAATTTTCCTTGGAAGGATCGCGTCCGTCGCGTCGTCCGTCGTCAAGCAAATAGATGTTGATCTGAACGTCATGGTACGGATATTTGAGCTTTAGCGCATCACGAATGGTGTCTTCCACGATATATTGTTCTTCGTTGTAGGTGGTGATATAGAGGTCGATGGCAACGGGGCGGTCTTTTTCGTCGGGTTTTAAGTCTTGTATTTCGGATAATAAATGAACGGGTTTTTGCATGGGAATGTCGCGGTGTGCCCAATAATTTATAACCGTTAGCACAGAGCCGATAAATGCCAGAACCTCGGCAAAATAAAGCGGCAGTGAAAGCCAAGCCGCATCCCAGTTGATGGAATGATTCCAGCGCCAAATCAAATAATCCAATCCGATAAAAATGAATAAAATCGAGACGAAGCGAAATATTAAATCCCACCACATATTGAAGCGGGCGGGCCGGTATGGTTTTCTGTTCTCAAAAATGCGATAATAAGGTTGTGTCATCGGGAGTCGAAAACATTTTGACAAATGTAGAGTGATTTTTTTGATTAATTTGTAATAAGCGTTACATGGTTTTGCGGTTTTTCAAAACAAATTGAATGGAAATGGAGGATGTTTTTTTATGCATGTTCGTTTTTTATTTCCCGGTTTTTTTCGGGTATATGAATCCGAGTTAGTTTTTGAAGCACGAATTGTTGGGAAAAAAATCGCCCGGATAAGATAGATACGAAAAAAAACGATTATCCGGAGCGAATATGAAAATGGAAGCGGGATTAAAATGATTTTTTGTTATTCATCCCTGAACAAAGTCGCTTGATTGCGGAATTTTTTCAGGGCGAATTCTGCAAAATCACCGCTCAAATGCAATTCGCTTTTGCCGCTTAAAAAAATTACAACATTTCCGGCGCCTTTTCCGTGCAAGTAAATGGTCGACTTGTCTTTTGCCATCACATTGACATCTTTGGTAATATCGCCTTTTTTAGCGTTGAAGTGTGCTTTGTCTTTGGCTTTCAATTCCAAATTACGGATGCTTCCGCGCATATAGATTTTTCCGTGTCCGGTCATTACGGCTTTTAAGTTTTTGGCAAACAAATGGGCTTGCACTTCTCCCGAACCGTAAGTATGGATACGAATTGCCCGGGCGTGTACTTCACCTTTCCATAGTGCGTTTCCGGAAATATCGGCTCCTACGGTATCTTTTACTTTCAAATAAAGGTCGGCCTGTGCCCGGTCTTTTAGTTCCATGTGCAATTTTTTGAGTTTGAGTAAATTTTCGTTTTTCACTTTGGCATATTCCGAGAGGCTTAATTCATCGAAATTTTCATTGACAAAAAGGGTGATTTCAAAGGCTTTTTTCCTGACGATTTCCTTGGTTATGCCCAAGTGCAATACGCCGTCATGAACCGAATAACCCAAGACATCTTGTAAGTTTTCGTCGGCGCGAAGTTGGATTTTAACCGTATCGGGAGTTTTTTCGATTTTGATGCGCAAATCGCCATTGGCTTCGAGCTTGTGAAATGACGGTACTTCATAAACACGCGTCAATACTTTGCGGTTTCCTTTGATTTTGTCTTTACTTTGTGCAAAACCGCTAAGAATAAATGACAAGAGAAGCAAGCTTAAAAACTTTTTCATAATCTTCGGATTTTTAAATGAACGTAAAGCTAAAGGGATAAGTATAATATTCTCCGTTGGACGCTTTTATGGCGCCGATGATGGCAAAAATTAATACCAACAGGCCGAAAACCAAAAATATGGGAATGATAATTATTAGTAATAACCCGAAGCTGAGAAAGACGGCCAGCCCCGATAAAACCGCATATAAAAGCATACTCAATTGAAAATTGATTACGGCGCGCCCGTGACGGTCGATCAAGGGTGAGTCGTCTTTTTTGATAATCCACATCACCAGAGGGGCGATTAATCCGATGTTACCGAACGCAGGCGGTGCAATCAATTGCGATAAATGAATCAATGCGGCATAAGTCTTATCGAAATCATTCATTCCGAAGGTGTCTTTTTTGTATCTTTAGCTCAAACAAAGATAACGAAAAATCGTGCCAATATTAAAAGGGAAGTAATTTTTGTATTTTAAATTGAATGAACTTATGAAATATTCGCCGCATTATTTGAGTCGTTTTTTATTTTTTAAAATTCCCATAGCTTGGCTGGCGGGCGTTCGGCCGGTTGAAATATCGGATAAGCAAACGGTTTTGCGGCTACGTTACGGACGGTTCAATCGAAATCCTTTCGGGTCGATTTATTTTGCCGTTTTGCTCATGGGTGGCGAATTGGTTACGGGTATTCCTTTGTTTAAGTGTATTGACGAACGGAAGGCAAACATATCCATGCTGGTGGTGCGGAATGAATCAGTTTTTTTAAAAAAAGCCAAGGGAACCATTCGTTTTGTTTTTGACGAAAACGAACAAATTCGTCAAGCTTTGGAACAACTACAGAAACCCGGCGATCAAGTTCGTTTTACTTTGCATTCGCGCGCCGTTAACGAAGGAGGCGAAATTGTGGCGGAGTTTCGCTTCGAATGGTCGCTCAAGAAACGCAGTTGAAATATTTGGTTTAAATTTGCATTACTATGGAAACCAAACGACAAAAACGTATTGCCAAGCTGATTCAACAAGATTTGGCCGAAATTTTGCAAGGAGAGATACGCAGGGCAGGAGTGAAAAATTTTTTGATTAGTGTTACGAAGACTTATGTTACGCCCGATTTGACCATGGCCAAAGTGTATGTGAGTGTTTTCCCTTCGGAAAAGGCGGAGGAAGTGTTGGAAGCTTTGCAAAAAAACGCCAAGTTGATCAAACATTCCGTTGCGCAACGGGTTCGTTATCAGTTGCGAAAAATGCCCGATTTGCTTTTCTTCAGGGACGATACATTGGATTATATCGAAAAGATTGACAGTGCTTTGCGCGAATCTCGCGATCCTAAACAGGGATTGGATACCGGCAAAGATGACGTAAAAAACGAATAATTTTGAATTGGCCGCGTTTTGTCGCATTACGGTATTTGCGCGTGAAGCAGGGTGAAAGTGTTCGCGCCATTAATTTCATTACTTTTATTGCTTCGGCAGGTGTAATGTTCACTACCGCCGCTTTATTTGTGATTTTGTCGGCTTTTTCGGGTTTGCGTAGTTTCAATATAGGATTAATTAATAAAACCGACCCTGACCTGCGAATTTTGCCCGCTTCGGGAAAATATCTGACATACTCCGATAGCATATTGCAACGAATTGCTGTCATAACCGGGAGTGTTCCCATTCCGGTGCTGGAGGAAAAAGTTTTGGCACGTTACGGAGAGAAACAAACCGTGGTTTATATGCGCGGTATTGCTCCCACTTATATTCAAATCATGCATCCCGATAGTGTTTTGATTGCCGGAGACTGGTTCGATGAGAATTTACCCGAAGCCGTAATGGGTACTGAATTGGCCGATAAGCTTTCCGTATCTGTAGGTAGCCTGAAAAACTTGCTAACACTCATGGCACCGGCCAAAACTCGCATTTCGGGAACCGCTTTCCGTTCGAGTGATTTTATTGTGAGCGGTATTTATCAGGTTACACCCGATTTTGAACGGAAATATATTTTTGTCCCCCTTCCCGAAGCGCGAAAAATGTTTGGCTTCCCGGATAGAAAAATTTCTTTTTTTGACATACGCCTAAAACCGGGCGTCGATATTAAAAAGATAAAAAAGCGATTGCAAACCGCATTTCCGAATTGGAAGATTGAGGACAAAATGGAACTCAACAAAATCATGTTTCGCATGTTGAATACCGAAAATTTGGTGACCTATTTTGTAGGAACACTTATTTTAATCATTGCGGTTTTCAATATTATCGGAACGCTTATAATTTTGATTATCGGAAAAAAACGTGACCGGTTTGTGTTTTATGCCGTGGGTTCGACCCGGCAGGGTATTTATCGCATTTTCTTTTATTATGGATTTTTGTTAATTCTTTTAAGCGGTTTAACGGGTTTATTGCTCGGTTGGTTGATCGTATTATCTCAAAAACATTATCAATGGCTAACCGTTCCCGGGACAACACTTCCTTATCCCGTGGAAATTACCTCGGGTAATTTTTTGGTCGTATTAAGTACTGTTTTTATCCTAGCCTTTACTGCTTCCGCCCTTGCCGCCCGGCCCGCCCGGAATGTTTCTAATGATTAAGAAAATTCACATTTCGCTTGCTTGATTTCTTTTCTGCCGAATGATAATTGTCGTTTTTTTATAATTCTTAAATCTTTCGTCGGGTTAGCCGCATCCGCCGGTTACTTCTTTTTTCTTGTGTTTAACGGCAGGCAATGAAGGTTTGGGTGTATTTTTTGGAGCCGATATTTGAATGGCTTTTCCCGAATAAGGTTTGTTTCCTTCCACAACGGGGAAATCCTGAACAAGGGCATCCGCCGGCGGCGCCCATCCCTTGGCTTTCCATGTGCCGTACAGGAAGGACATGGACCCTAAGATTAAATTTTTGGCTCGATATCCGATCATATTCAAATAAGCTGCGGCATGTCCGCCCGTATGTCCCGATTTACAATAAACCAAGATGTTTTTATCTGCGGGAAGCATGGCTAATTTGCCGCCGGGAGCAAGGTCGTGCCTCGGCGTAAATTGCCAAGAACCGCGGATGTGTCCGGCTAAGAATCGGACTTTGGGTAAGTAGCAAACGGGTTGCCAAGAAGCGAAATTTTTTAAATAATCCGGGAAAAATTCGTCTGCTTTCAGCAGAAAGTCCGTACGGGGCGCTTCCAATAATTTTTGGGCGCGTTTATTGATTAAATTCACGGGTAAATTACTTTGCACGGGCGGAAAATCACTCCAATTTATGGTGGCCGGAATTTTGGCTGGATTTAAACCGGGTAAATTGTTTCCTTCTCCCGTCTCTACGGCTTCGGGATAACGATTGCCTATGCCTTTTGTGAGCGGTGCGGAGAAACGTTTATTCCATGCCGCCATACCGAACAACATGGCATAGGTGTTATCAAAACCGGCATATCGAGTGATGCCCGAAACATAAGAAGCCGTTTGTCCCGAATAGCAAACGAAAACCACTTTGGGAAAGCGTGCGGCTTTCTTCTCGTTTTTTATAAAATCAAGCACTTTGGATCCGGGAACGTTGTAGGCACCGGGTATATGTCCGGCTTCGTAATCTTCGGGACGACGCAAGTCAATAACCAGCCATTCCCTGTAATGTTTTAATACGTCCGAAGCTTTTACCACCGGAGGAAAATCCTGTTGATTAATAAAGTTTCCGTGCTCATAATAAATTTCCGCCAGTGTTTTATTGGGCATTTTGCGCGCCAATTCTTCCAAATCGGCTTTTCGACCTTTTGCTTCCGGTTCGAATATAGCCGGGTGCTTACATCCGGTAAGCATCCATGTTAAGATCACTAGGAATAAAATGCTTTTTTTCATGATCACATTTTTTTTTCATTATCCACAACCACCGGTTACTTCCTTTTTCTTGCGTTTAACGGTAGGAAGATTGGTTTTCGGTTTGGGTATTTGTGTTTTCGTTTGACCGGAGCCGTATTTTCGGGCGATTTCCTTCAAGGCTTCCTTGAAATTCACCAACGGCTGTTCATCATTGTAAACACCGCTGTATAGGGCAAAACGATTTAGTATTTTATTCTTTAAAAAATCATATTCTGCAGGAATCACATAAATGTTTAGATTTTCGAAATGAAATCCCATCATGGCAGCTAATTGGGCTTCACTTCCATTGCCGTAAGCAATTAAAATTTTATCCGGTTTGATTAGCTTTTGATATTTTTGATCAAAAAAGTTTTTAAAGGGAATATTAATTGCACCCGGCAAATGATCCATGGCATATTCATGCGGCGTGCGCAGATCAATGAATTGAATTTCGTTGGAGCCGCCACCATAGAGGATATTTGTCAATGTTTCTTTATTTACTTGTTGAACATTGCATTTACGCGCTTCATTTTCGTTGAAGCCTTGCTTTGATTGGCATGATGCCAATAAATTAAAAGAAACGATGATTAGAATAAGTTTTTTCATAATTCCGATTTTTTATTAACCACAGCCGCCCGTGATTTCTTTTTTCTTATGTTTAACGGCAGGAATTGCCACTTTTTTCGGTTTGGATGCAGGTTTATTGCCGACGGGTGAAATACCCGTGAAAAATACTTGTGCTCCTTTGCGGAACATATAGCGCTTCCATGCTTGCTTGCCGGAGAATTTCGGGTCGGGAGGCAAGGGATCCAGAATGTTACGATACCACGAATTGAGTCCGCCTTTCAATACTTTGATGTTATGATAGTCGTAACTACGCAGAATTAACCATGCTTCGTCGGCTTTGCGTGAACCGTTGGAAAACAGGACAACCGTGTAAACATCCGCATCCAATAAACCGGTAAGCGAGGGACTCGTGATGCTGTCAAAGGGCACGTTGATGGCATTATTGATAGTATATTTCGCATATTCTTTCGGTGGTCGAATATCTACGAAAATATAAGAAGGGTCGGCTTCCATAATATGTTGAGCCGCTTCGTCGACCGTGAGATACCGTCCTTGTTTGTTTATTTCGTATAGCAATTCATGCCGTTGCACGATGCGTCTGAACGGTTTGGTGTCGGGATAGAAAATCGCTACAATTGATCCGAGGAAAATCAATCCCAGAATGATTTTATCCGTTTTATTCATAATGCTTGTATTTCAAAGTCCCAAATCGTCGATATCTTCTTGGGCTAGCCGGTTGGTTTTCCACCAATTTACCCATTTGTCATAGATCACATAGCTGGCAATTGCCATTACCGTAAAGAGGAAAATCCACAATCCTTCTTTGATACCCAGCCATTGCGGAAAATTTACTTTACCCATTGCGCCGGAAGCACGCAGGTTTTTCCACAGGAAATCGTAGGTGAAAATGAATCCGAAAATACCGATGAAAACACCGGCGATAAAATACCATGCATCGATTTTTCCGGTGGATGCCGCAGACAAACTCGTGCCGGGGCAAAATCCGCCGATAACGAATCCCAGCCCCATAATAGCACCGCCTATTAAGGTGGGAATCCAGAAAGTTTTGGGGTAGAAAGTTTTATAAATGTCAATCCATCCCCATTGATGCATGAGAAACAATCCGATCATGGCCGTAACGGCTGCCGTAAAAAAAACTTTAATTACTGTTGCGTCATAGCCGTAGAAAACACCGGCCAATTTTCGGGTATTGGTAAAACCCGAGGCTTCCAAAACAAAACCGAACCCGATTCCGATTAAAAATCCGATCAATAAATTATATTCGGGGTTTAAGTGTTCAGGATATAAAGGTCCCATAATCAAGCTTTTTTATTTTTAGATTGTATCCAAAGTTTTTTAAACAGAAATGCAAACAGGAATCCGAATCCGAAGATGGAAATCAGTCCGAAATAGCCCGATAACGAATTGAGCGCCATACCCGATAAAACCAATCCCGAGGTGCATCCTCGTCCCAATTGCGTTCCGATGCCCCAAAGAATACCCCCGGTCAAAGCCAGATATAAACGTTTTTTCTTGGTGATATGCGGTGCTTTCCCTACCGACCATTTTAAACGTCCGAACAGAACGGCGGAAATAATCGCACCGAAAATAACCCCGAGTAGTTCGAAGGTCAACCATGTGTGTGCTCCTTCTTCTACGCGTGCCGAGATATATGTATTGGATTCGGTATAGTGCGGCGCCACTTTATCCAATATGGCAATGCTTACATCCCTAAATCCACCGCTAGAGCCCAGTCCTTCCGACGAGAAATAATAAGCCGCTATGATGAGAATACCTAAAATAAACCCTCCGAGATAAGGATTGATATAACGATTTCGTTTGGCTTGTTCTTTCATAATATCTTCGGTTTTCAATTAAACGGATATTCCGACATTTGACCGGCAAGTACTATAATATACCGGAACAAATATCCACCGGCCAATACCAAAAGTGCAGGCAAGGCGGGCGGAATGTGAAATCCTCTCATTTCCAGTCCTTCCAGAATAAAAGGTAACACCAAACCGAAGCCAACAAAAAGCACCCAAAATACAACGGTGAATTGGCCGCCAAGGAACAGATGAGCGGCTTCCTTGAATGCTTCGGGCCCGGCTTGCATTCCCATAATCATGTGTACAATGAAAAACAATTCCGTAGCGATCAATGCCATGTCTATTGTGGACATGAGCTTGCGTTCTTTCTTGTTGTTGCTCAACCACATCACAAATGCCGAACCGGTGGATACGCCCGAGGTAAGGAATAAGGGGCCTAAAATAGGATTGTTCCAAAGCGGATGGGCATTAAAGGCCGATAATAATATACCGGTATAAATACCTAAAATAATTGACAGAAACAATAAAATGTAGGCGAAAAATGTCCGGTATTTTCTGAATAACAGAATGGTCCAGCGAAAGGGCGCAAACCGGTGTTCGAGGTTACGGATAAAGTTTGTAATCCAATCCAAATTTTTCCATCCGCGCCGGTATAAATATTGTTCAATATCGTCAATATAACTCAATGGCCACAATAAGGAAAAAATCGAGACTCCTACCAATGTCCACGCTCCCCATGACATGGGCGATTCGATACGGAAGCGTGTAAAGAGCCGCCAAACATAAAGTTTATGATGCAGGTCGTAAACCAGTAAAAAAAGTCCGATACTAATGATAATGAATGTAAAAATCGGGGCTATTTTTACGGTAAAGGGCATGTCTTCGGCTTTACCTTTTAAATAATAGATGGTTGCAAACAATAAAATACCGGCGGCTAATCCGCCCAAAAATAGATAAGTGGCAATGGGAAATCCCCAAATATGAACATGCGGATAGAGTCCTTCGATATCGCGAGCGGTTTGAAACAATCTTTCTTCCATAAGGCATTATTTTAGGTAGTAAATTTGCGGTTTGGTTCCCGCTTCGGGCAATAAGGTATAGTGTTCTCTTTCTTTCAACAATTTGGAAATTTCACTGTCGGGATCGTCCAAATCGCCGAAATGCATACAATGGGTAGGACATACCGACACACAAGCCGGATCCAATCCGTCCTTTACGCGATGATCACAAAAAGTGCATTTGTCCACATAACCGTCCGGGTGAAAATAGCGGGCGTCATACGGACAAGCTTCAATGCAAGCGCCACAACCGATGCATTCGTCGTGAGCTACTTTAACAATACCGCCTTCAATCACATGACTGGCACCGGTGGGGCAAGTGCGCACGCAAGGCGTGTCTTCGCAATGATTGCATCGTTGCGATTCGAAATGCATAAATAAGTTGGGATATTCTCCCTTTACCACTTCGATAATCCAATCGCGTGAATAGCCCAACGGGACATTATTTTCCGTTTGACAGGCTACCACACAATCTCCGCAGCCAACACATTTGTTGACTTCTATGGCCATTGCATATCTCATGATTCGTTTGCTTTTTGCCGGTGAGGGTTTTCGATTAAGATTTTGACGAAATTATTGCGCAGTCCCGTTCCTCCGGTTACGGGATCGATTTCCACATTGTAAATAAGTTCACTGTCTAAAATGCCGCGTCCGTAGGCACGTGTTTGGATGATTTCACCTTCTTCGGTTTCCAGTTTTCCTTTATTGCCGAATCCGTGGGGCAGGAATACCGAGTCGTGGCGGATACGCTCGGTAATTCTTACTTTAACGGGGAACGAGCTGACTTTTCCCTTGGGATTTTGCAACCAGACTTCTTGACCGTTGGTTAAACCGTAGAGTTTGGCTACTTTGGGATGTATCCATAGCGCCGGTTCTTTTTTCAATTCCCATAAATTGGGGTTATTGATTGTTCGTCCGAAAGTGTGCATGGGAAGGCGTCCGTAGATAAGGCGTAGATATCCGGGGGGTGCTTCGCCGTGATTTTTGTAAACCGGCATCGGGTCGTAGCCCCATTCGGCAAAATCGGTGGAGTAAAGTTCGATTTTCCCGGTATTGGTATTGAACCAGTAGGGTTCGTCATAATCATCAATATACAAAGGGGTTTTTCGGGGAAAATATTTCACCCCCACTTTTTTCAGTTCTTCCAAAGAAGAGCCTACCTGTTTGAGTTGCCAGTCGAGAACTTCTTCGAAATTTTCCCATTCATAATAATCGCGTAGCCCGAGGCGCAAGGCTATTTCGCGAGCTATCCACCAACCGGGTTTGGTTTCGTGCCGGGGTGGGACGACCGGATAGCGGAGCGCCAAATTGGGTTGGCGGTGATGTGCGTTTCGGATGTGATCCAAGCGTTCCAGATAGGTGGCTTCCGGTAAAATAACATCGGCATAGCCGGTAATTTCGCTGGGCATTGTATCCACTACCACAACAAAGTCCACGTTTTGCAAAGCGCGAATGACTTTTTCTTGAGGCGGAACGGATTGAATGGGGTTGGTTGCCGTGATGAAAAAGCCTTTCACTTTGTAGGGGCCGTCATATTCGGGCAATGCATGATCGATGATTTCATTGGTGATGCCCATGATAGCCAATTTGTGTTTTTGGCGTGAAATATCCTTCCAACTCCACCGGGGTTTGGGGAACGGAGGATGCGGATGCTTGGGAAGTTTTACTTTTTCGGGGAAATAAAACCCTCCTTTTCGGCCCCAAGAACCTAACAAGGCATTCAGGATGGCGATGGCGCGTGAGCGTTGAGTGTCGTCACCATACCAAGCGGTATGTCGTCCGGGATGAATGACAACGCGTGGCGAAGCCGCTCCCATCATGCGCGCCGTTTCGATAATGTCGCCCGCAGGGATTGTTGTAACGGAAGCCGCCCATTCGGGTGTATATTTTTGAACATGAGCTTTGAGTAAATCGAAACCGTAGGTGTATTTTTCAACATAATCCTTATCATACAAATTTTCGTTGATAATCACGTTCATCCAAGCCAGAAGAAGGGCTAGATCGGTAGAAGGTTTGATGGGCAGCCACTTGGTGGAATGCGCCGCCATGGTGGAGAAACGCGGATCCACCGTGATGATGGTTCCTCCCCGGTCGATTAGGTCGGAAACATCTTGCACATGACCGTTGTGCATGTTTTCGCCTATGTGGTTTCCGATCAGCACAAGACAATCCGTATGGCGGATATCGGTAGGTTCGGGTGAAGCCAATCCTGCACCGTATGTGGCAATGAAACCGGCTTCGCGGGCAATCAGACATTGAGCGCCCGCAGGTTCTCCCATGGTATCGGAGCCCCAGGCTTTGAATAAATGTTCAAAATGAGGACCGGTTTTGCCATGAAACAATAAAGCCATGCTTTCTTTGCCGTATTTTTTGTCGATTTCTTTCATTTTTTCGGCGACCAAGCTCAAGGCTTCTTCCCATGTAGCTTTTCTAAAAACTTGTTTTCCGTTTTTGGTGACGCGAATCAAAGGATGTTTCAGTCTGTCTTCGTCATAATACATACCCAATCCGCCTGTTCCGCGCGGGCATAATCGGCCGTTGGAGTGCGGGTCCTTGTCGTTTCCGATGATTTTTCTGATTCGTCCTTTCTTGTCCTTATAGGCCCATCCGGCGCAATTCCAAAAACAGACTTCACACACGGTGGGCGTTTTGACGGCTTCGTTTTCCAAAAGCGGCTTTTCTTCTTCTGTAAATAAAGAGTTGAAAATACCGCTTAACGGAGGAGTGATAGCCAAGCCGGCTGTAGCCGCGCCCGAAATTTTAAGAAAATCCCTACGATTGATTTTGCTCATATTCCATAAATTTCTTTCATAAAATTACTGTCGATTTGCTCAAAAATAATGATAAAAAGCATAAAAAAATAAGTCATTCGATAAAAGTTATAAACTAATTGACGCTTATCAATTTTAGGCGAAAAAAAAGAATGAAAATCACAAAATATTAGGTTAGAATATGATAATTGTTTTAGTTTGATATATTTTTTTTGATCAATACTAATGTCACATTGTAAAAACTCGCCTTAAAAACGAAAACATAATGACATTTGTCATTTGTTTAATTTTTTTTGTTACATTTGTGTCAGAATTTTTGAAACAAGTAAAATCAAAATAAATATTTTTATATGGCTAAAATAGTAGTTTTGGGTTCGGGTATAGCCGGTCATACCGCGTCGGCGTACCTGAAAAAATGGTTGGGAAAAAAACACGAAGTTATTGTGGTGACTCCCGCCGAGTATTATCAATTCACGCCATCCAATATTTGGGTGGGTGTGGGACGTATGAAGCCCGAGCAAGTTCGATTCCGTTTGGAAGAACGTTACAAAAAAGCGGGTATTGTTTACAAGCATGCTAAAGCCGTGTCTATACATCCCGAAGGAGGAGACGGTTCCGATCGCCCGTATGTGACCATTGAATATGTAGGTCAAGGCAAGGAAGGGCAAACCGAAAAGGTAGATTATGATTTTCTGGTGAATGCCACCGGTCCCAAATTGCGTTTTGATAAAACGGAAGGTTTAGGACCGGACAACGGCACTACGGTATCCGTGTGTAATTTTGAACATGCATCGCATGCATGGAAAAAATTGCAAGAGACCATAAAAAAAATGGAAGCCGGCGAAAACCAAAATATTGTTATCGGTATCGGTCATCCGGGCGCCACTTGTCAGGGAGCGGCCTTTGAGTATATTTTGAATGTATATCACGAAATCGATCGCCGCGGATTGAGCGATCGAGCCAATATTACTTTCCTCACCAATGAATATGAGATTGGTGATTTTGCCATGGGTGGCGCTTATATTAAGTACGGCGGTTATATTACCCCGACGAAGGTTTTTACCGAATCATTTTTGGCCGAAAGGGAAATTCGTTGGATTAAGCGCGCCGGCGTCTATAAAGTGGACAAGGAAAAAATTTACTACGAAACTTTAGCGGGTGAATACAAGGAAATTCCTTATGATTTTGCTATGTTAATACCTGCATTCTCCGGTCCCGGTTTGAAAGCTTATGCCAAGGACGGCGGCGATATTACCGATAAACTGTTCAAGCCCAACGGTTTTATGATCGTTGATGCCGATTATACACCCAAACCGTATGAAGAATGGTCGGCGGATGATTGGCCCGAAGTGGTTCAACACCCCACATACAAAAATATTTTTGCACCGGGAATTGCTTTTGCGCCGCCGCACACCATTTCCAAACCCTTCACATCGCCCAACGGAACCAAAATTGTTCCGGCACCTCCACGAACGGGTATGCCCTCGGGAGTAATGGGCAAAATCGTAGCACAAAATATCCGTGACGTAATCAAAGGAAAAGCAACTTTGGATAATTTGAAACACCGCGCTTCCATGGCTAAAATGGGTGCCGCATGTATCGTGTCTGCCGGTTACGGGATGACCAACGGTATGGCAGCTACCATGACCGTTTATCCGATAGTTCAGGACTGGAAAAAATATCCCGAATACGGACGATCGCTCCGTTATACCATCGGCGAACCGGGTTTGGCCGGACATTGGCTCAAGTGGTTTATGCACTATATGTTTTTGCATAAGGCCAAAGGATATCCTTTCTGGTGGTTATTGCCCGAATAATCAATAATAAAAAAATACAATTATGGAACATAAAGAACATTTACGACGTGTCACAAGAGGTTATACCGAATTCTCATACGCTCCCATTCCCACAGGATGGACCAAATTTTTGCGTAAATGCATGATTTATCAAGCATGGCGCTGGTTGGTGCTTAATTTCAAGATTTTGCGTATTGTAGCATTCGGTCACTCTTAATCAATTATTCTCGCCGAATCATTTGGACCGTCCCCCGGGACGGTCTTATTTTTTATAAAATATAGAACTTAAAGAACGATTTATTTGATAAATACAACATTCCCCGCCGTCAATCCTATCGACGCATCTCCAAGCAATTGCTACGAGAAAGCTATAATCCCAATCATCCGCGAAGGCATAAAAAAGCCAAGAAAGCCATAAAGAAACTCCATACCTTACCGGGACGGATGCTCCGTGAATTTTACCGAAACGCTCCCCAGGATATTTTAAAAGAAAATAACGAACTCTTGAACATATCGAAGCCGTTTACACACAAACACGTTATGACAAAAACAAAATTTACAGTTATCACAAGCCCTACACCGCTTGCAATTCCAAAGGAAAACCTCACAAAAAATATGAATTTGGCAATAAGATTGGATTGAGCATTACAGCTAAAAGTCTAATAATCACATCGATAAGAGCGTTTAAAGGTAATCCGCATGACAGCAAAACCATTGAACCTGTGTTAAACGGTCATATTCAATATACAGGATCTGTTCCGGAAGAATTGATATTTGACCGAGGCGGAAGAGGTAAGAAACAAATCCGGGAGACCAAAATTTGTATTCCCGGCAAACCGTTAAAGAAAGACACTGCCTATCAAAGGCGAAAAAAACGAAAAAGATTCAGACGTCGCGCTGCCATTGAACTGGTAATCGGACACCTGAAAAAAGATTTCAGGATGATAGTCAATTACTTATGGGGTGAAGATTCGCCGATAATCAATGCCATGTTAGCCGCTACGGGCTGGAATTTGAAAAAGATGATGGAAAAACTCAAAAAAGAGTTTTTTTTGCCTGGTTTTTTCCACTTGATAAAAGACTGGTATATCAAAAATTCTTTGCCAAAACCAATAAGTCCAGCTTAAAATTTAGTTTTTAAGGTTTGACTATTTAGTGCATAATGCTATGTCTAGAAATATTAATAAAAACATTTTTTGTCATTTTATCACAGGTCCCATCGGCACAAAGAAAAATTTCTCTGTGCCAATCTTCAAAGAACTTTTTTGCCGTTTTTTTATTCGTAAAATCCAAAAATTTTATAAAAATAATGGTATCATTATTTTCGTCAACATATGCGACATACTGTCTTTTCCACTTTAAAAAATGTTTTTTGATATTATTAAATTGAATTAATTTGACATTAGGATCCAAAATTTTGTATTTTTTATATTCATCTTTTAAAAATTTGTTGTAGTTTGAAAAAAAAATTTTCTCAGCTCTTTTTATATGTAAAAAATTGGGTGTAATTTCTTTTTTTCCAAATCTAAATCGCGAATTATAATAATTAGGATTTCCAAAATAACTCTCGGTAAAGATTACGTCACAACCTCTTTTTTCTTCCTGTAAGATTAAAATTACAGGATAATCACATTTAAAGGAATATATAAGAATTAGAAATAATATTACGATAATTATTTTACGTCTCATAATTTTTAAATTCTAATCGATGGGTAATGGATTAGGAAAAGCAAAAAGCATTTTATATTCAGGCTTTCCGATAAAAGCAGGAGCTATCATTTCTCCCATTATTACCTCTCCTCTTCCAACACCATTATCTATGGCATAAAATCTTCTAAAGGGTATTCCATGTTCAAATCTTATTCTGTTTTCCCATTCCAATGCTTTTATTTCATTAATTTGTTCGAAATCTCCTGTAGAATATTTAAACCACCTTCCTTGATTAAAATCACCATAAGCCGCATCCCAAGCATGTCCTAATTCATGAGCTAGGCCTAAAAATGGAGGCCTTTTAGTATTGCCATTAATATCCGGTCCACTGGTCATTTTATAAGGGTTCCATCTTACCGTCCTGCCTCTAAAACTATTTATTGAGCTTCTCGTGATAAATACAGATCTCCTCGACTGTTGAAGATCCGTAATTAATTTTTTTCCATACTTCCCTCCTGTTCTTATTTTATTCAACGCATCAACTGTTTTTCCCAAAAATCCTTTGTATTTTATACTTCCGTCTTTTAAAACCTTTACTCCCTTGCCTGAATATTTACTACCATCTTTATTATAGAGTTCCCCATCTTCAAATAAAATTTTCTCACCTCTGTATTTAATCCATATATTATCCCCCTTGATATCAACAAAATTAATAGGATTTCCGGCGGTATAATTATATGGAGACATGCCGGGATATTTATGAGCATATCTATCCACACTCAGCCACAAACTCACCTTCGGGTCATAGTATCTTGCTCCGTAATAATACAATCCGGTTTCTTCGTCCAATTCTTTGCTCCCGACGGAAGTCGGGATGTAGGGGTTATCGTAGGTGTGACCGCCTTGTTCGATGAAGGTTTCGCCGTAGGGGAGGTTGAGGAAGAATTGTTCGGGCCTTCCTTCGAGGTCGGTGATGAGGGTGCCGGTGCCCAGGTGGTCGGGGTGGAACCAATAGACTTGGGCGC
>JAMONV010000028.1 GCA_027066365.1 Flavobacteriales bacterium | reverse complement strand
TTTACAAAGTTTAATACCCGGCCGAACGGAGCGTAGCCGGCGTAGGAGGCGAAGCGAAGTTCGGCCGTATTTCTTCTTAAAACGCCCGTTTTTTATTCTTCCCATCGGAATGATTTTTCATGGTTCAACTTCGGCACTTTCGGCAGGTTTGTTTACTATGGCCAATACCTCACGCGTGCGGTCGGGACGAACGCCCGAAACGGTGTAAAAGGCTTCCTTGGTCACCGCCTCTGTTAGACGAACCGGTAAATTGATGCATCAAGACATATTTTGAAATTTGCAAAAAAATCATAACTTGCTCTTGTGTAAAGTGAAGAAACTTTTTCATGTTATTTGTTTTTTTAGTTAATTATTTGCAAATTTAATCAACTTCACTTTACACACTTTTTCGGGATAGTATCTGGATATTTATAACCTGGGATTGATTTACAGTATCGTAGTGGACGATAAGGGTAATGTTTACATTAAAATGACCTTGACCGCTCCCGGTTGTCCCGTGGCGGATTCATTAGTGGAACAAGTGCAGTTGCGGGTGGAAAACCTTCCCGGGATTCATTCGGTTACGGTGGAACTCACATTCGATCCGCCTTGGCATAAAGATTTCATGAGCGAAGAGGCAAAATTACAATTAGGCATGTTGTAAAGATGCTTTTATTAAGGTAATATTTTTTACGCAACTAGCTTTTATCACCGGATTTTTCTCCCGTTTTCCGGTAAATTAACATGATGGAAGCGGATACATAAAGGATAAACAAAATTAAATTTCCGGCTTTGATGCGCGGCGGAAGGGCTAGCAAACCATAATAAACCACAATACCTCCCGAAAGCAAAACAAAATAAAGCCATTTATTTCTCATTGGATAAATTTTTTATTCGTTCGTGTAAAGGCAGATGCGAGTAATGCACTTCTACATATAAAGGGTGTGGCGTGAGATTGGATAAATGTTTAGCCGCCATTTTTTTGAGAGCCGATATTAAATCACCGGACAACTGCATTCCTGCAGCAAAACGATCCGCTTGAAATTCATATTTTCTCGATAACCTGTTCAATAACCATCCGGTTAAACGGGAAAACGGCTGATATAGCAATGCAAATGCCACCAAACCGATATGAAAAGAAGGGTGGTTTGTGCCCAAGGCTTCGGCTACAGACGAATTGTCAATCACCAGAGAAAACAAATAAAATGAAACACCTGTCAGTGCTACTGTCAATAGCATTTGACGCAAAATGTGCTTGTGCTTGTAATGCCCGATTTCATGCGCCAAAACCGCCAAAATTTCTTCCGTTGTCAGTTGGTCGATTAAAGTATCGTATAAAACAATGCGTTTGCGCGGACCGAAACCGGAAAAATATGCATTGGCTTTAGTGCTACGTTTACTTCCGTCAATGACGTAAATATCTTTCAATGAAAAACCGGCTTTTTTTGCCGTTTTAAAAATCCTGTCACGCAATTCTCCTTCGGGTAAAGGCATCTGTCGGTTAAACAAAGGAACAATCAAATCCGAATATAACAAATTGATTATTAACAAAATAACGCTAACAGTTAACCATGCTATCCACCAAAACGATTTACCCGTTTGCAAATAGAACATTTGAACCAAAAACAAAATCCCTCCTCCTAACAAAATGGTCAACAAGAAGGATTTTATTTGGTCCGCAATAAAAGTCTTTAGGCGAGAACGGTTAAAGCCGAATTTTTCCTCGATGACGAAAGTGTCATAGTAGTCAAAAGGTAGTGAAAGCAAAAAACTCACTCCGAATAAAATACCGAAAAACAGTAAGGCTTGTTGGTAGGGATTATCGGTTAGGGTGCGCACCCAAGCATCCAAATAACCGAATCCGCCGAATGCAAGCATCAAAATCAATAAAACAAAAGAAAACCATGCACGAATACATGAAAACCGATAATTCGCCCGGTTATATTCCAAACTGCGGCGATATTCTTCCGGTTCATAAATATCGCGCACTTCACCGGGTATCGGCGCATCCAATCGTTTGGCATTCAAATATTTGAGCCATTGCTCCCAAAAAAAATCAGCAATCACCAACAATAAGATGATTAATTGGAGGATTTCACTTCCTTTCATCTTGTCCAGGTTTACGGTTAAATAAACTCATGGCTTTTCCCAAACCTTCAAGCAACCATGTTTTTATGGCATCCAAACTGCGGTCGATAACGGAAGGCAATAATTTGATTTCTTCTTCGGACCATTTTCCCAACACATAGTTCGCTTGTTCGCCGGGGGCAAAATTCTTTCCCACACCCACACGTAAGCGATTAAATTGTTGTGTGCCCATTATTGCTATAATATGTTTCAGCCCGTTATGTCCTCCGTGCGATCCGCTCCCACGCAAACGAATTTGCCCCAACGGCAAATGAATATCATCCGAAACGACCAAAAGATTTTCGAGTGGAATTTTCTCTTTTTCAATCCAATAGCGGACAGCTTTCCCCGACAAATTCATATAAGTTTGCGGTTTGATTAAAACAAGAATTTTTCCTCGATAACGCGATTTGGCTACTTGCGCATAGCGTTCCGAAGCGAACGACACATCCAAAGCTTCCGCCAAATGATCCAATATCAAAAAACCCACATTATGACGCGTGTATTTATATTCCGGTCCCGGGTTTCCCAAACCTACAACAAGATATTTTTGCATCTTCAAAGCTTATTAAGGCAAAATTACATTTAATTTCCTTAATGTATGAATAGATTTTATTAAAGACCGGATTGCTCATTCTTGTTTCCGCAAATTATCCTTATTTTTACAGAAATAAAAAAAAATCAACTATGGCAAGTGTAAACATACAAGAAGTATTAAATCGTCTTGGCATTAAGGATGTCAATCCAGGCATAAGCACCGGAACCCGCTGGTATGATACCCAAGGGAAAATCACGGCTTCCTATTCGCCGGTGGACGGTAAAAAAATCGCCGAAGTGCGCACCGCCACCCTCGACGACTATGAAATGGTGGTGCAAAAATCGGTGGAAGCCTTCAAAGTGTGGCGAAAAGTTCCCGCTCCGGTACGTGCGGAAGTAGTGCGCCAAATCGGATTGAAATTGCGGGAATACAAAGACGAC
>JAMONV010000027.1 GCA_027066365.1 Flavobacteriales bacterium | reverse complement strand
AATAGTCATCTTTCTATTTGTTTCAAGCCCGAAACAATTTTCAATCCGTTTTGTTTTCGTTTCAAAACAATTTTACTTTAATTTTGTTTTGAGTTGAAAACGATTTTTTCTCTTGGATAAAATCAACGGCATTTATGGAAAAATGATCTGAGAGCGGATTTAAAATTTTTTAAAAAATAAACGGATCCATCTAAATTTACAAAAACAAGGTTTAGAATTATCCGACAAAAACCACTTCGATTTAATAATAAAACAAATAAATGATAAAATTAATCAATGACAAAGCCATAAAAATCACCCATCCCGATAAAATACTTTACTTGAAAACCGGGTATACCAAAACCGATTTGATTGAATATTATTTGTCGATGGAACCCGTTTTAATGCGGCACAATAAAGGACGCCCGGTGGTTTTCATACGCTATCCGCACGGAACACCCGGTTATTCGTTTTTTCAGAAAAATTTACCGGATTATGCACCCGGGTGGATGCAAACAATGGAAATGGGTAAACACAAGCCGGTCAGATATTTGATTTTGGAAGATATTGCGGATTTGGTTTGGCTCGTGCAGATGCATGCATTGGAGTTTCACGTAATCAATGTGCGGAAGCCGGACTTTCATCATCCCGATTTGATGATTTTCGATATCGACCCCCCCGAAGAAGGCGGATTTGAAAAGGCCAGGCATTTTGCTTTAGAGGCAAAGCCTTATTTGGAACAAATGGGATACCATCCTTTTGTGAAAACCAGCGGGAAACGCGGCTTGCATATTTGTTGCCCGGTTCATCCCTCTTTTACGGTGGACCTAGTCATGAAAGCCGCCGAAAAAGCCGCCCGTTTCTTAATGAATAAAATCCCCGGAACCACCCTTGAAGTGCGCAAGAACAGAAGAAAAGGAAAATTATTAATCGATATATACCGGAATCGCGCTTTTCAAACTTTTAGCATGGTTTACGGAACCCGACATACGGATGCGGCAACCGTTTCCATGCCGGTTACATGGGAAATATTGGAAGCCGGCGCAAATCCTCAAGATTTTACCATAAAAACCGTTCCCTCATTAATAAAAGCGCTCGGCGATCCGTGGGCGAAAATGGAAAATGCCGCTACCGGAATAAATCTCTAATTTTTTCAATCAATTGATAATAAAAAAACCTGCGAGGCGAAAATGCACCGCGCAGGTTTTAGTTTGATTAAAAACGATTAAACCACGCCTTGTGCCAGCATAGCATCGGCAACTTTGACAAACCCGGCGATATTGGCACCACGAACATAATTCACATATCCGTCCGGATCGGTTCCGTATTCCACACAAGAATGATGAATATTATTCATGATTTGTTGTAATTTGGCATCCACTTCTTCGCGTGTCCATTGCAAACGGATGGAATTTTGACTCATTTCAAGTCCCGAGACAGCCACACCTCCGGCATTGGAAGCCTTACCCGGCGAATAAAGAATTTTTGCTTTTTGGAAGATTTCAATTCCTTCGGGTGTTGTCGGCATATTGGCTCCTTCTGCAACGCACATCACACCATTGTCTATGAGTTTTTGAGCATCTTTACCGTCGATTTCGTTTTGTGTAGCACAAGGCAAAGCGATGTCTGCAGGCACACCCCAAGGACGTTCATTCGGATAATACCGGGCGGAAGGATATTTTTCCACGTATTCTTTAATACGTCCGCGACGAACGTTTTTCAAGTGCATAACAAAAGCCAATTTTTCTTCGTTGATACCATCCGGATCGTAAATATAACCGTTGGAATCGGACAGGGTTAATACTTTACCACCCAATTGGATCACTTTTTCGGTGGCATATTGGGCTACATTACCGGAACCGGAAACCAATACTTTTTTACCTTCAAAAGATTCTCCCTTGGTGCCGAGCATGGTTTGAGCGAAATAAACCAGCCCGTAACCCGTAGCTTCGGGACGCAATAGCGAACCACCGTAGGAAAGACCTTTACCGGTTAATACACCCGTAAATTCATTTTTGAGTTTTTTATACATTCCGAACAAATATCCGATTTCACGTCCGCCAACACCGATATCACCTGCCGGCACATCCGTATTGGGTCCGATATGACGATAAAGTTCGCTCATGAACGCTTGACAAAAACGCATAACTTCGGCATCTGATTTACCCTTCGGGTCGAAATCGCTACCACCTTTGCCTCCACCCATGGGAAGGGTGGTCAACGCATTTTTAAATACCTGCTCGAAACCGAGAAATTTCAAAATACTCAAATTAACCGTCGGATGAAAACGCAAACCTCCTTTATAAGGTCCAATGGCAGAATTGAATTCCACACGATATCCGCGATTGATTTGCAAATTGCCTTGATCGTCCACCCAAGGAACGCGGAACATCACCACCCGTTCGGGTTCGATCATTCGTTCAAGGAGCATTTTACCCTTATATTTGGGATTTTCTTCTATGAAAGGCAGCACCGTTTCGGCCACTTCGTAAACGGCTTGAAGAAATTCCGGCTCATGACTATTACGCTGCTTCGCGTAATCCATGAAAGCTTTAACTTTTGTATCCATAATGATGATAATTATTAATGGTTATTTTTTTTACAAATATATAAGAACGCCTCCACAACAACAGCTGTTTTTTGTCATGTTTTATTTTTTTTGAGAAGAAATCATGTTTTGATTTATATTAGCCTTATGTCTAAAAATTATTAAAAAATTATTATCTTTGACCTAATGAGACGATCGGGGTTACTGCTTCTTATTTATTGGTTTTTTTTCAGCCCGTTGATTTTAACGGCACAAACGGATTCTTTGCGCTTGGGGTTGGCTTTGAGCGGAGGCGGCGCCAAAGGCCTTGCCCATATCGGTGTATTGCAGGCATTGGAAGAACATGGCATTTACCCGAAATATTTAAGCGGAACCAGCATCGGAGCTATCATTGGCGCCTATTATGCCGCAGGCTATTCGCCCCAAGCGATTGCACAAATTTTTCGTTCCATGGATTTCGATCGATTCATGACCGACGAACTGCCTCGAAGATATTTACCTTTATATATTAAAGAAAACGGCCGTGATGCTTTCTTCTATTTTCCGGTCAATACCCGTAATTTTAGCTTGAGTTTGCCCCGGGGATTAACGCACTACCAGCTTTTCTACAACCGCCTTTTCAAGGATCTGTTCAATATCCAATACCTCAAGAGCTTCGATTCGCTTCCCGTTCCCGTGCGTTTTGTGGCAACCGATTTGGTGCATGGCAAAAGCATTATCTTTTCCAAAGGAAGCATTCCACAAGCCGTCATAGCCAGCAGCGCATTCCCTTCCATTGTAGCACCCGTTAAAATCGACCAAATCCTATACACCGACGGAGGCATCTTCAATAACTTCCCCGTCGATATCGTTCGCCGGATGGGAGCCGGTTATATCATCGGAAGTGATGTTCAAGGAACTTTATACAATGAAAATCAGCTCACCGATATCCCCAAAATCATCGATCAAATTACGGCTTTTTATATCTATTCCGAAAATCCGGATAAAATCAAACAAACCGATTTATACATTCGACCGAATGTTTCCGGTTTCGGCGTAACCGATTTCAACCGCACGGACACCTTGATCAAACGCGGATATGAAGCAACTATCAAATACCAAGCCATATTGCAAAAATTATCCGGGAAAAGTCCGAAACCCACCCGCTTGCACCCCGGACATCCCGATTCGCTTTATTTTTCCAAAATCATCATCCAATCCGACACTTTTATCGACCGAGACCATTTACTTTGGAAAACAGGCTTCAAAGAAAAAAAGAAAATCAGCTATCAACAATTCGAAGCCGGAATCAATTATTTATACGGAACCGGCGATTATCTACAAATTTTATATAGTATATTACACGGCGACACCTTAGTTATTCAGCCCGTTACAAACCCCGTCAGAGCCAAATTCAAAACCGGTTTTCGCTATTCCCCCTTGTATAAAATCAATATTTTGGCGGGAATCACCTTCCGGCGTCCTTTCAATCGATCGGGTATCGCCGATTTCGAATTAATTTTAGGCGACCCCATCCAATACCGTTTCTCTTATATCCGGGACAACGGTTATCATTTCGGATACGGTTTTTCGAGCGATTTAAATCAATTGATTCGTTCCGTTCCCTATAAGATCATGTTACCCGATGTCCCCGATCCATCCTTCAATAATTTGGATCTGCATTGGAACGAATGGAGCAACCGGATTTTTTTTCTCGTGACTTTTCCTACGCAAATGAATTTAAAAGCGGGTTTTGAGCACAAACAAGTCCGCATGTTTACCACGGTTTTTTCACAACCGGATAAAAATCAAAAATTTTTCTTTGAAAAACAACATTTTTTTACCGCTTTTGTGGATTTTTATTATGACGATTTGGATAATTTTTATTTTCCTTCAAACGGGATCAAAATCGCCCTTCGAGGAAATAACTTTTTCGACTTGAACCGGCCGACACCCGGCACTTCTTTCCAAACGGCCGTCTTAACTATCGAAGCACACAAACAACACCGCAAAGTGAGCGCATCATATATTTTACAAGCAGGATTCTCCACCGATAAGGTTTCAGCGGCACACCGGTTTTATTTCGGCGGAATCGAAAGAGATTTAAAAAATATTCACATCATACCTTTCTTCAGTCGTGATTATTTTAACCTTTCGGCGCTATCTTATATCCGGTTTCAACCCCAATTACACTTCAAATGGAAAAAAAACCACCATTTCTACACCGGCCTGCAAGGAATTTTATTGGAAAAACCCACCCCAAAACGCTTCCATACCTATTTACCCTACTACAATATTTATTGGCGATACGGATTTAAAAGCTTTTTTGGCCCCATTTTTGTATCTTATGCTCTGGAACCCGGTTCCAAAAAACAATATTTCAATTTTACATTAGGATTTTATTTTTAAAGCTTATGAAAAAATATCGACTTGTTTTATTCGGTGTCATGCTTAATTTTGTCTCTGCTCTATCGGCGCAGGCCTACAAGGACGGAGAATTTTTGAAATACCGCATTCATTATTTTTTCTTTAATGCCGGATATGCAACATTACAATTGAAAGAAGAAAATATGGGCGGCCGCAAAGTTTTTCATGCCATCGGCAAAGGCTACAGTTCTTCGGTTTCATCGATGGTGATGGATATCGACGATTTGTATGAAACATGGTTTGACGAACAAAACCGTCCTCAACGCTTTATCAGACACATTAAAGAAGGAAATTATCATAAACATGTCGAATATATTTTTCATCATGAACAAAACATGCTACAAGTAATTGATCACCTGAAAGTGAAAGTAAACAAATTTAAAATCCCCGATGGAATTCAGGATATGCTTTCGGCCTACTATGCTTTACGCAATATCGATACTTCCCGTTTGAAAAAAGGCGATTTTATCGAGCAAGATTTATTTTTCGACGGCGAAGTATTCCATTTCAAAATGAAAATTTTAGGAAGAAAAATCATCTCGACGCGCTTCGGAAAAATCAAAACGCTTGTTTTAAGACCTTACGTTCAATCCGGAAGGGTTTTTAAGGAAGACGAAAGCTTAACCGTTTGGGTTTCCGATGATGAAAACAAAATCCCCATTCGCATCAAGGCAAAAATCTTGGTCGGAAGCATCAAAGCCGATTTAATTGAATTTAAAAACCTGAAATATCCCATTCATTTTGACTGAAACGATAATTTCCGACGGTAAATTTCATAGAGAAAAATAGCCGTGGCTACGGAAACATTCAATGAATCAACACCGGATTCCATAGGAATTTTCAGCACACTATCGGCTTGTTTTAGCAAAAAAGACCCAATACCTTTATGTTCGTCTCCCATGATTAACCCAATGGGTTTTTCAAAAGAATGATCGGATAATTTGTTCGAAGTCTTTTCGGTAGCCGCCACGATTTCCACGCCTTCGGCTTGCAAGTAAAAAACAGCATCTTTCAAATGATTTACCCTCACCATGGGCATTTTAAAAATAGCTCCCGCCGACATTTTAACGGTTTCACCCGAAACGGCAGCCGACCTGTGAGCCGGCAAAATTACTCCGTTTACACCGAAAGCCGCAGCGGAACGTATAATGGCGCCCAAATTGCGTGTATCAGTAATGCCGTCGAGCAAAAGAAAAACCGGTTTGGTTGTTTGCTCAAATGCGCTCTTGATGATAGTTTCCAGCGATTGGAATGTAACAGGAGATATTTCAGCTATGATGCCGCCATGATTGCCCTGCCGATATAATCGATTTAGTTTTTCGGCGGGAACCAAACTTACCGGAATGGTTTTTCCCCTTAGCTCTTCTATAAGTTTTTCAAAACGGGAGGCTGACGATTTTTTAATAAACACCTTACGTATGATTTGTCCGCTTTCCAATGCGGCTATGACAGCGTTTTTTCCTGCGATATGCATGGACTTTCGGTATTTTTTTTGAACAAAAAACCGCCCTCATCCCAAGGGCGGCTTTAAGCTTTTATCCGATTAATATCATTTTGAAACAATGCCGGCTTCCACCAGCTTGGCATATTGATCTTCATTCAACCAGCGTTTAAGGTAGAACGAAAATTTAGTGGCATTATCCGCTTCGCTTTTAACGCTGGCAATAGCTTCCTCCAGGGTTTTACCTTTTAAATTGCCTTCCTGTTCAAATAAAATCAAATGCTTACGAATACTTCTGGCATAATTGTAAACTTTGATTTCGATTTTTTGTTGCATGGCTTCATCTTGAATGCCGGTTAATTCGAAGATGTCTTGTGTCAATTGGTCGGCATATTTGTTTACGTCAAATTGACGTGCATAGTCCTGTGCTTTTACTCCAAAAGCCGCCAAAAGGAATACCAAAACGAGTATTTTTTTCATGGTTCAATGTTTTTCAGTTTCAATAAGCAATTTTATAAAAAAAAAACGGAATATCCAAAGACTTTTTCATTCTTGCCACATAATTGGTTTTTCGAGGTAATATCCAAGACTGTCCAGCTTCCATTTCAGATGAATATCCCATCGCCCCGGCAATAAACTATCTCCCGGAACGAATAGCATACGATTTGAATCGAGGTTGACCGGAATGTTTTTATCGAAAAGTTTTTTATTAGGGCGATAGAGCGTCAAGGTTCCCTCGACTTTTTCAGGCGGGTAATAAGGCGGAAATTGAATTTGAATACCGTTTTTTTTCAAGTGAATTTTCACGGCAATACGCATCGTGTCGGCTCGGTGTTTTTGGTCTAAAATTTCGCCGTATTTCAGTTCCGCTTCATAGTAATTTTCTTCAAATAATTCGTCGTTTTTCAAATGTTTTATAGACAAATAAAAAACATAGGAAAAAATTATAACAAACAATACAAAAACCGTCAGTAACGACCAGCCCCAATTCCATTTGAATTTTTTCATGTCGCATGATTTTAAAGCGTCGTTCGTTAGGGAACGACGCTTCAAATTTAGCCAAATTCGGTGGATTATTCACCCTTTTAGTCAACAGGACCGATAAAGGTGGTTTTATAAGTATCCAGTTTTTTTCCGTTTTTATCGAATACCCCGATGACAATTTCGTTTTTACCTTGTGCCTCTTTGCGCGGCACGGTAATGCTCAAGGTAAGTTGTTGCACGTCTTCTTTCTTCAACTTAATCTGCTCCGATTCGCCGCTGGCTTCTATTTCGGCTTGCCAATCTTCCGGTTTAATCAATTTGATTTGAAGATTGTCATAGGGTTTCCCGGATTTGTTGATCAGCGTGGCTTCATATAAATTCCTGATTTTATCGCCCGGCATTTCGATATAAACCACGCCACGTTGACGCATTACTTTCAAATCCACGCTGGGACGCATTACAAACAACGCCACCAAAACGCTGAACAAAACGGTTAGAATGACCGTGTAGAAGCGGACGCGCGGTGTAAATATTTTTTGAGTACCCTGTTCGATGCTTACTTTCGATGCATAACGAATCAACCCGCGCGGTTTTCCGATACTGTCCATAACGGCATCACAAGCGTCCATACACGCCGTACAGTTGATACATTCCATTTGGGTTCCGTTGCGGATATCGATACCCGTAGGACAAACATGCACACACTGTTTACAATCAATACAATCGCCCATGCCGAGTTCTTCACGGTTTTGTCCCTTACGCATGGGGCCGCGTTTTTCGCCGCGCTTATAATCGTATGTAACCAAAATGGTATTTTCGTCGGTCAAAACACCTTGCAATCTTCCATAGGGGCACACGATGATACAAACCTGTTCGCGGAACCAAGCATAAACGAAGTAAAATACCGTTGTAAACGCAATGTATATGGCTAGTGCTTGCGGATGTTTGAAGGGATTTTTCCAAAATTCCAATACATAATCGGCACCGGCCACATAAGCCCACATGGTGGTGGTGATGGCGATAGATACCAGATAGAAAACAAACCATTTCAAGCCTTTTTTACGGATTTTTTCCGCGTTCCAAGGCATTCGATCGAGTTTCATTTGTTTGGGACGGTCTCCTTCAATGGCGTATTCGATTTTCCGGAAAAGCATTTCCAAGAATAAGGTTTGGGGGCATAACCAACCGCAGAAAATACGTCCGTATATAACCGTGAATAAAACGATGAACACGACCGTGGTTACGCCGCCCAATGCAAGCAAGTAAAAATCTTGCGGATAAAACGGACGCCCGAAAATATGAAAGCGTCGTCCCAGTATGTCGAATAAAAAATATTGCTCGCCGTTGGTTTTAATCCATGGCCCGATAAAGAACAAGCCCAAAAGAATAATACTTAAAACGGTTCGGCGTGTATAGAAACGTCCTTTGGGTTTTTTGGGATAAATCCAGTTACGTTTCCCTTCTTTCGTGATTGTTCCGATACTATCGCGGAAACTCTCGTTACTTTGGTTACTCATAAGCGGTTCTTTTTAAAAGACGTAAAGCAGTTTGACGAGCAAACTGCTTTACGAATATAAGCAAAATTAATGAGTTGATCAGGTCATTGAACTTGACATGCTTCACCTTCGGCCGGCTTAGGATTGGCGGGTTTTTTGCCGTGAAGTTCCACTAAAATATAGCTGGCTACTTTTTGGATTTTATCATTACCCAGGTTTTTCCATGTAGGCATTCCTTTGCTGGTGCCGTCATGGATCACCTTAAAGAGACTTTTGATATCGCATCCATAGAGCCAATTGTCGTCGGTCAAATTAGGCCCGACTCCACCGCCACCGTCGGGTGCATGGCAAGCTTGGCAGTTCTTTTGATAAATGGCCTTTCCTTCGGCCAATGCGTTTTTGTCTTTCAAAAGTGTTACGCTTTCGGCATCAACTATATGATGTTTTTTCTTGTATTCCGCCAATGCCTTTTGAGCGGCCGCCACTTCGCGTTGATATTCGGTTTCTTGCCATTTGGCATTATTTTCGGGTTCGTAAAAATACATGAAATAGAAACTGATGTAGATAACCGAAATCACCACGGTGATAATAAATCCGGCCGACCACCACGGCGGCAAGGGGTTGTTTAGTTCCTCGATTCCGTCAAAATTGTGATCGAGCTTGATTTCACTTTCTCTTTCCACGGGGGTTGAACGGGTTAATTTCTTGATTAACCGGTCCCAAAAGGATTGATTATTTTGTGTCATAATGTTCTTCGTTTTGATCGTTTAGCGGATAATTTTTAATCTCGTGTATGGTTTTCTTCGGTATTTTGTATACGAAGATAACCATGGCAATGAACACCAGGAAAAACAGCACCAAAGAAGTCACCGAATACCAATCGATGCCTTCATGGTTGGCTAGATAATGTTTGACGTTATGCAACATAAATTATCGTTGTGCGGTTTCTTTTTTCTTGGTGGTATCCGTTCCCAAGCGTTGCAGGTATGCAATCAAAGCCACGATTTCCTTTTTACTCAAGTCCACTTTTTCTTTGCCGAAGGCATCAATGTAGGTGACTTGCTTGGTAACACCGTTGGCTTCTAAGTCCCGGGCTATTTTCTTGGCTTGTTCTTCCAAAGCTTTCGGCGCATTGGCAATATCTTCGTCCGTATAAGGAACGCCAACGGTTCGTAAGGCTTTCATGCGCGCTTGGATATCGGAATAATCCAAATCGTTTTTGATTATCCATGTATATTTGGGCATAATGGATTGCGGCACCATGGAGGTGGGTTCATACAAGTGGTTGAAATGCCACAAGTTCGGACGTTTACCGCCTTCGCGCATCAAATCGGGTCCGGTTCGTTTGGAACCCCATTGGAAAGGATGGTCATATACGTATTCTCCGGCTTTGGAATAGGGGCCGTAACGTTCCACTTCGCTTCGGAAGGGACGAATCATTTGGGAATGACATACATAGCATCCTTCGCGTACGTAAATATCACGTCCGGCTTGTTCGAGCGGTGTTAAGGGTTTAACGGCCGCTATTTTGGGGATATTACTGTCGATAAAAATGGTCGGGATGATTTCCACGGCACCTCCGATAGCCGTTGCAATCAATGCCAAAATGGTAAAGAGCACACCGCGACGTTCGAGCCAGTTGTGGAAATCTTCGCCGGGTTGACGTTTGGCGGGAACCGGTTCGAGTGGATAGGCTTCGTCCATGGTATCTTCCACGGTGCGACCTTTAACGGTTTTAATTAAGTTATAAACCATGATTAATGCACCGGTCAAATAAAGGGTTCCGCCGATGGCACGCAGGTAGTGCATGGGAAGAATTTCCGTAACGGTATCCATGAATTCGGGGTATTGGAGGGTGCCGTCGGGCTTGAATTGTTTCCACATCAAAGCTTGCGTCCAACCGGCGATATACATTGGAATTACGTAAAACAAAATACCGATCGTTCCCCACCAGAAATGTTGGTTGGCTAATTTTTCGGAATATAATTTGGTGCGGTATAATCTGGGAACCAGCCAATATAGCATACCGAAAATCAGGAATCCGTTCCAGCCGAGCGTTCCCACATGCACGTGCGCTACAATCCAATCGGTAAAGTGAGCAATGGCATTTAAAGATTTGAAGGAAAGCATGGGGCCTTCAAAGGTGCTCATACCATAGGACGTAATGGCTACTACGAAAAATTTCAAAATCGGATTTTCACGGACTTTGTCCCAAGCACCGCGCAAAGTCAGCAATCCGTTGATCATACCGCCCCATGAAGGGAAAATCAACATGAAGGAGAAGATCGTTCCCAATACTTGCGCCCATTCGGGTGTGGGTGAATAGAGCAAGTGGTGCGGGCCGGCCCAAATGTAAATAAAAATCAATGTCCAGAAGTGAATGATGGACAAACGATAAGAATAAATGGGACGCTGTGCCGCCTTAGGCACGAAATAATACATCAATCCCAAGATAGGTGTAGTCAGGAAGAA
This sequence comes from Flavobacteriales bacterium, assembly GCA_027066365.1. GTDB lineage: Bacteria > Bacteroidota > Bacteroidia > Flavobacteriales > Flavobacteriaceae > JAADED01. The sequence continues at coordinate 33,934 of JAMONV010000027.1, read as the reverse complement.
GGCAACGGCATTGTGACCATACCACCATTGAACCACGGCATCTTCCACGCCCGAGTAGATAGAATAACTCTTCCACAAGGTGGCCGGGACTTCCAAGTTATTGAAAATATACAACATGGCAATGGTGACGGCGGTGGATAAATAGAACCAAATAGCCACGTAAATATGGCGAACGCGGCGCTTAATCACCGTCCCTACCAAATTCACCGTAAACGCTACCCAAACCAATGCTACAAGCAAATCGATAGGCCATTCCAATTCGGCATATTCCTTGGAACTGGTAATACCCAAAGGTAGCGTTATGGCGGCCAACAAAATCACCAATTGCCAGCCCCAGAAATTTATCCGGGACAGTAAATCGTTAAACATGCGCGTTTTCAATAAGCGCTGCGTACTGTAGTATGCTCCGGCAAAAATACCATTACCCACAAAGGCAAATATTGCCGAGTTGGTATGCAATGGCCGGAGGCGTCCGTAGCTTAACCATGAGATTCCTTCCATGTAGTGGGGGAACCAGTAAAGGTAAGCTACCATCAAACCGATTGTGAATGCCGTGATGCCCCATATAATGGTAGCCCACACGAACAATTTCACAATCTTGTCGTCATAGTAGAATCTTTCCTTTTCCATATATTATTATTTTGGGGTGTTTTCTTCGCTTTCTCTTTGTTTCTCTTCCACACTTTTATATCCTGCCTCGTCTTCAAATAACATTCTTACCGAAGGCGTATAGGTATCTTCATATTGTCCCGTTTTATTCGAATGGTAAAATAATACCAAGAAAATTATAGCCAAAATCAAGCTGATAAAAATGGTTAAATATAGTGCTGCCATAATCTTTTTATCCCAACAAATATATTTATAATTTTTAAAACTCCGTATTACAAGCTATTTCTCATGGCAAAAATATGCTTTTTGTCATTTTTATTCCGGTTTTTATTTTTTATGGTATAAGAAAAAAATTAAGATAGAAATTTGAGTTTTTTGGTTAAAATATTTGTCCATACGGTTACATAAACCACTACCGAAATGGAGCTGACAGGCATTAAAATGGCGGCAATCACGGGGGACAATAAATTGCTTACGGCAAAACTCAATCCGATTACATTATAAGCAAATGCTATGACATAAGCCGAATAAATAACATGAAGGGTTTGTTTGGATTTCTTCAAAAAAACATCCAAATACGGCAATTGATGAGCTTTTAGGATTCCATCGGCGGCGGGAGTAAAAACATTGGTATCTTCGGCCACGGCAATTCCCACATCACTTTGCTTGAGCGCACCGGCATCATTCAGACCGTCTCCTATCATCATAACACGCAAACCTTGCTTTTGTAATTTTTTCGTAAAATCCATTTTTTCGTGTACCGACATATTAAAATGCATTTCAGTGCCGGACGGTAATATTTTTTCCAATTTTTTTCTTTCCCCTTCGTTATCGCCCGAAACAATATAAATTTTGTAGCGGGATTGCAAACGTTTAAACAGCGCTTGGACTCCTTCGCGATAATGTGCTTCAAAAATAAAAACTCCCTTCACTTTTTTTCCGTTATAAAAATAAACTTGCGTGCTCGAGTCACTCCCTTTTTGAGCGCCCGTCCATGTTGCGCTTCCCAATTTGAAGGTTTTACCTTCGTAATAAGCTAATATTCCTTTACCTTTCACTTCTTGGACATGTTCCGGTGTAATAACGGGGAATTGCTTGTAAGCTTTATATATTAAGCGGCTAAGCGGATGGTTGGAAATTTTAGTGATACTTTTGATGATGCTTTTCTCTCGATCGGTCAAGGCTTCGCCTTCATATCTGACTTTAAATTTTTCTTGAACGGTCAAAGTGCCGGTTTTATCGAATACCAAAGTATCGATGCCGGCCATACTTTCCAATACGGTCTCATTTTTCAAATATAATTGCGCGTGACCGAACCGACGCAAAACATTTCCGAAAGCAAATGGCGCCGCCAATGCCAACGCACAAGGACATGCCACAATCAAAACCGAGGCTACAATCCAAACGGCCGTAACAAAATCTTTGTGCCACCACCAATAAACGCCGGCCAATAAAGCAATGGCTAAAATAACGAAAGTGAAATACTCACTCACTTTGTCCGTGATGTTCTTTAGCTGCTTGTGTCGGTTTTTTTTGAAAGCTTCGCGGCTCCACAACCGGGTCAAATAGCTATTGTCTACATCGCTCACCGCTTCGATTTCGATATAATTACCCGTCTGTTTTCCGCCGGCCAACACTTTTTCACCTACGGTTTTTTCTACCGGAAGCGATTCACCCGTAACGAAGCTGTAATCTACAAAAGCGGTATTTTTCATTACCACACCGTCTACGGGGATAATTTCTTCGTTGCGAATCAACAAGCGATCGCCGGGTTTGATGTCCTTGATTTCAATGATTTCTTCGCCCCGTTCCGTGATTTTGGTGACCGCTACGGGAAAATAGGATTTATAGTCGCGTTCAAAGGATAAATACCGATACGTAATTTGCTGAAAATATTTCCCTATAAGCAAGAAAAAAACCAGTCCGGTCAAGCTGTCGAAATAGCCTTGTCCGCTACCGGTTATCACCTCATAAAAACTTCGTAAAAATAAAACGGTTATGCCCAAAGCGATCAGAATATCCACATTAACGATGCGATTTTTCAAGCCTTTGAGAGCCGATTCGAAATATTCCCTTGCCGAATAAAAAACCACAGGCAAAGACAATCCGAACATAATCCAACCGAACAATGGCGCAAAGCGTTCCAGCCAATAACCTTCCTTTTGAATATAATGCGGCAAAGCCAAAAGCATAATATTTCCGAAAGCAAAACCCGCCACACCGATTTGCAAAATCAGCCGGTTTTCGCTACGTCTCTTATTCTTTTCCAGTGAATCCAAATTGATTTGCGGTTCATAAGCAATGGACGTAAGCAATTCGGCTACTTGCCTGAGCGTAATTTTCCGGGAGTCGAATGTGATGCGAACGTTTTTGGTATTGAAATTGACTTCGGAATGTAAAATGCCCGGATTAAGTTTTTCCAAATGTTCCAAAACCCAAATGCAGGACGCGCAATGAATAGCCGGAACAAATAAATTCACCACCCGGGTTTGGCCGTCGTCGAATTCCAATAATTTGGCGGCAATTTCGGGTTTATCCAAAAAAGCGAATTTATCGCCCGATGACGGGGAAATACTTTCGGCATTGATACCGGGATTTTCCACCAGCGTGTAATACCGGCTCAAATCGTGGGTGTGTAGAATTTCATATACCGTTTTACAACCGTTACAACAAAATGGTTTTCCATCGTGCCAGATGGCTTCCGACGGATGCATTTCCAAACCGCAATGATAACAAACCAATTTTTCTCCTTTTTCTCCGGCCATGCAGCAAAGGTAGAAATTTCTGAATTCCGACCCATATAACTAACCGGAGAAAACGAGCCAAAAAAAAAACGAATTCGATTTTTTTTTCTTAATTATGCTTAAACAAGATTTATTAAGCGGATGATTTTACGTATATTTGCAACCGCTAAGCGGGCGTGGCGGAATTGGTAGACGCGCCAGACTTAGGATCTGGTGCCGCAAGGCGTGGGGGTTCGAGTCCCTTCGCCCGCACAAACAAAACGCTGTAAACACGGCGTTTGATTTTTATTTTGTCTAAAAAAATTGCTTCTCCGGATGAATGCTTGGTCAAAATTGGCGGGAATTATTCTTAGAAATAAAATAATATTTCTGGGCGCCATTTTGGCCGTGACTTTTTTTTTCGGTTTTCAAGCGACAAAAATCAAGCTGAATTACAAAAACCAAAGCATTTTGCCGGCGGATCATCGTTTGATGAAAGAATACCGTCATTTTCACGAAATATTTCCACCTTCCGATAACGTTATACTGCTGGGGGTTCGCGATTCGATGTTTTTTACACCCCAAGGATTGAACGCTTGGAAGCGATTGATAGATACGCTTCGTTCTTGGCCGCAGATTAAAGAAGTGATCGGACCGGGACATTTGCCCGTTTTGCGCCTGAACCGCCAAGCCAAAAAATACGAAGTGGTATATCGCGAAATTTCCGGTAGCTTGACACCCGCCAAAGCGGATGATTTCAAACGAATGCTGTTGGATAGTTTACCCTTTTATCACGGCTACTTGATCAATCCGTCAAGCCGTGCCGTTGCCGCTGTGGTTTATATGGATTCGGCATTTGTTTATACCAAGAAGCGAGTAAACTTTATTGCCCGAAAACTCATTCCGGCACTCAAAAATTTCGAAACGCAATCCGGGATGCGCATTCATACGTCGGGCTTGTTATATATCCGCACTTTAAACGGGATTAATCTGAAGGAGGAAATTCCCGTATACGTCATGCTAACCTTGCTGGTGGCAATATTAATTCTTTGGCTTTTTTTTCGTTCTTGGCCACCTATTTTTATCTCTTTAACCATTGTGGCCATTGCTTCGATTTGGTCCCTGGGATTGATGGGACTAGCCGGTTTCAAAATCACCATTTTGACCGCTATCATTCCCGCCCTGATTATTGTTATCGGTGTGCCCAATACGATTTTTCTTATCAATAAATATCAACAGGAAATAATCAGTCACGGCAACCGCGCCCGCTCTTTGCAACGCGTAATCACCAAAACGGGAAATGCCATCTTGATGACCAATTTAACGACAGCCATGGGATTCGCCACTTTTTTAATTGTGCACAACAAAATGCTTCGCGAGTTCGGGATAGTGGCGTCCTTCGGTGTGTTATCGCTATTTGCTCTGGCATTATTACTTATACCTATTATATATAGTTTTCTTAGGGTTCCCAAGGAAAAACACTTGCGCCATCTGGAAAAGAAATGGATTAACCGTTTTATCGACTGGCTGGTGTTTACGGTAAAAAACCGGCGTATAACGGTGTTTTCCTTAACGATTCTTTTGATTGTCGTGAGCATAATCGGTTTGACGCGGATTCGGATTTCCGGTAGCATTTTGTCGGATTTGCCGCATAATGAAACTTTTTATCATGATATCAAATTTTTCGAAAGGGAATTCGGGGGGATTTTGCCATTGGATTTTATGGTGGATACCGGCAAGCCCAAAGGTGTTTTCCGGCTGAAAAACTTAAAAAAGATGGATTTATTCCAAAATGAAATCGAACTTATGCCTGCCCTATCAAAGCCCGTATCTATTGTTAATGTGGTTAAATTCGCCAAACAAGCATTCTATCGTGATAAACCCGAATATTTCACTCTACCCACGCGACACGAGAAAAATTTCATGTTGCCCTACATAAAGCAATCGGGGAGAGATTTGGGTTTAATGAAAGCCTATGTGGATTCTACCGGACGTTATGCCCGCATTACGACTTACATGAAAGATATCGATATTCCCGAGATGCAAAGGGTGGAGGATTTTTTGACCATTCAACAAAACCGGATTTTCCCCCATGATAAATACAAGGTATTTATGACCGGCGATGCCCGTTTGTTTTTGGCCGGCACGGAATACTTGCTCAATAATTTGTTTTGGTCGTTGAGCTTGGCTATCCTGTTGATTTCGGGAGTGATTTATTGGATGTTCCGGTCAAAACGGACCATGATTGTTTCGATGATTCCCAATCTCTTGCCTTTGCTGTTTACGGCGGGAGTAATGGGATACGGCGGCATCCCGCTAAAACCTTCCACGATTTTAATATTCGGTATAACGCTTGGAATTTCGGTGGACGATACCATTCACTTTCTTACCAAATATCGCGAAGAACTGAAAAAACATCATTGGCGTGTGCGAAAAGCTATCATTATCGCATTGCGAGAAACGGGAATCAGCATGTTTTACACATCAACGGTTTTATTTTTCGGGTTCTTGGTATTTCTCATTTCCGATTACGGCGGAACCAAAGCATTGGGAGGTTTGGTATCCTTGACTCTATTGATTGCCATGTTTTCCAATCTTATTTTACTGCCTGCTTTATTACTTTTCTTGGATAAGATGATTGCCAATAAAAAATCCTTACACGGATGAGTCAATTCGATTTGTTTTTTCATTTGGGATTGAAACATATTCTGAATATCGATGCCGCCGATCATTTGTTATTTCTATTGGCCTTGACCGCCATTTTTAAATTAAAGGATTGGAAACATTTATTGGCAATGGTGTCGTTGTTTACCGTATCGCACACTTTATCGTTGGCGGCATCCGCCTACGGTTGGGTGAAAACGAGTGATTACTGGGTGGAATTGGGAATTGTTTTAACCATTATCATAACGGCTTTGTCCAATTTATTTGTGAAAAATAACAAAACGGCGGTGCAATGGCATTTGACTTTCGCTTTCCTGTTCGGATTGATTCACGGCATGGGATTTGCGCATGCATTTTTGATGATAAGTCAAGGATACAAGAGCAAATTGTATTCACTTTTGGTATTCGCTCTGGGGGTGGAAACCGGACAGGTGATTGTGATAGTCCTGATTGTGGCCGTATTAAGTATTGTTTTCAGGCGCTTATTAAAAACCGGCGAAAAAACCTTGACAGTAGGAAGCGTATTTTTTATTTTGGGATATAGCCTATCTTTGCTTATCGATCGTATTTAAAAAAATGTTTATATGAACGATAAAAAACAAAAAAAATACGATATCACTTATTTGCGCATGGCGCGTGAATGGTCGAAACTCTCCTATTGCAAACGCAAACAAGTGGGTGCTTTGATTGTAAAGAACGGCATGATTATTTCGGATGGGTACAACGGTACACCTTCGGGTTTTGAAAATATTTGTGAAGATGAAGAAGGAAAAACCAAATGGTATGTGCTGCATGCCGAGGCCAATGCCATTACGAAAATGGCGCGATCCACACAAAGTAGCAACGGGGCGACTTTGTATGTGACCGTATCACCGTGTCGCGAGTGCAGTAAGCTAATATTTCAATCGGGGATAAAGCGGGTGGTATTTGTAGAAAAATATAAGGACGACAGCGGATTGGATTTTTTGCGCAAAGCGGGTGTGGAAATATGTCAGGTAGAAAATATAGACGAGGACGCGGATGAATAAAAACCGCATACATAGCATTTGGATTTTGGTGAGTGCCGCAGCAATGGTGCTGGGGATATTCTTGGGATACCGATTGAGCTTCAGAAAAAGCCCGGAAGGGTTAGTGCCTTCGAAACCGATGAGTAAAACGGAAAAAATCGACGAATTATTGCGGTTTGTTTCGGAACATTATGTGGATAAAATCGATACGGATAGTTTGGTGGACGATATTATCGGGCGTATTATGACCGGATTGGATCCGCATTCGGTGTATATACCCAAAAGCGAATCGGAGAGTGTGCGCGAAACCATGCAAGGAAATTTTGTAGGAATCGGGGTGGAATTTCAAATGGATAACGACACATTTACCATTCACCGCATATTGCCTTCGAGTCCCGCTCAAAAGGCGGGATTGAAAAGTTTCGATCAAATTTTGGCGGTGAACAACGATACCATAGCCGGACGTCAAATTTCCACCGATAGCATTTTGCATTTATTGAAAGGCAAAGCGGGAACCGAAGCCGATTTGTTAATCCGGCGGATTCCCGGCGATTCGATTTTTCGTGTTAAGGTTAAGCGGGACCACGTTCCGTTGATTAGTGTTCCTGCAGCCATTATGTTGAACGACACTACGGGTTATATCAAATTGGAAGTTTTTTCCGAAACGAGCTACGATGAATTCAAGCATGCTTTGGATAAGCTCAAACAACGAGGCATGAAATCTTTAATTTTGGACTTACGCGGAAATTCCGGAGGATATTTGAAACAAGCCAATTTGATTGCCGATGAATTTTTACCGTCCGGCGAGCTGATTTTTTACACCAAAAATCACGATAAAACCGTCAAGAAAGTTTATGCTACCGGCCGGGGTGATTTTGAAGAAGGCTCGTTATACGTTTTGATTGACGAAAATACCGCTTCGGCGAGCGAAATTGTAGCGGGAGCGTTGCAGGATAACGACCGCGCCGTCATTGTGGGGCGTCGTTCTTTCGGAAAAGGATTGGTGCAGGAAGAATTACAAATGAAAGACGGATCCATTATGCGCATTACCACGGCACGCTACTATACGCCGAGCGGAAGGTCCATTCAGCGTCCGTATCGCAATGGACACCGGGATGAATACGAGGAAGATTTTTATAAACGTTATTTGAACGGCGAGATGTTCAATAAAGACAGCATCAAAGTCAATGACAGCCTGAAATTCAAAACGCGCAAAGGACGCACCGTATACGGAGGCGGTGGAATCGTTCCCGATATTTTTATCCCTTTGGACAAATCCCTATATCATAATTCATACAGCTTGATATTGCTACGAAGCCGTTTAAACGAGATTTTGAGGGATTATTATCTGAAAAATTACACGTCGCTTTCGAATATGGGCAAAAACGAATTTGTTGGCAACGACACTCTGGGAAAGAATCTTTACCGGTTTGTTTTTGAACACGAAAATATTCCCGAAGACAAACATATTCCGCCGGACAAAAAGGAAAAATTTGCCAATACATTGCAAGCATTATTGGGGCGGGAACTTTTCGGTACGGATGTTTATTATGCGGTTAAATTAAAGTTGGACAAGGCGGTGGATACGATTTTATCCGGTTCAAATATCCAATCCGCCGTAGAAATATCGAAGCAAACGGATGAATAAACTGGATGCTGTTTTTTCGATTGATTCCAGTAGTCAATTCGAATCCGCGGCGTTGGAAACGTTCCGGTTTCAATACAGGAACAATAAGGTTTATCGCCGGTTTGCGGAATTGACGGGACGCACGCCGGAACATGTAAAAAAGCTGACGGATATTCCTTTTTTGCCGGTCGAGATGTTCAAATACTACGAAGTGGTTTCGGCCGGTCCGCCTTATGATGCGGTCTTTCGCAGCAGCGGAACTACGGGCATGGAACGGAGCCGGCATTTCGTAAAAAATTTGCCATTGTATCGCCGTTCTTTTCTTGCGGGATTTCGTTATTTTTACGGTGACCCGAAGCAATATACTTTTTTGGCTTTGCTACCTTCTTACTTGGAACGGAATGATGCTTCGTTAGTTTACATGACCAAAGGATTGATGGAAGCGAGCGGCCGTCACGGTAACGGTTTTTATTTGGACGAATACGATCGACTCATACAACTATTGCAAAAAACCGAAGCGGCAGGCGAAACGGTCATACTCATAGGCGTCAGTTTTGCTTTGCTGGAACTGGCTCGTGATTTTCCTTTTTCCCTGCGGCATACAATCATCATGGAAACCGGTGGCATGAAAGGACGCGGCAAGGAGCTTGTCCGGGAAGAATTGCATGCACGTTTGAAAGAAAGCTTCGGGCTTGCAAAAATCCATTCGGAATATGGAATGACGGAGTTACTCTCTCAAGCTTATTCCAAAGGAGAGGGGAAGTTTAAAACACCGCCATGGATGAAAATATTCATTCGCGATCCCGAAGATCCCTTTGCTTACTTGAACCAAGGCAAAACGGGCGGCATAAATATCATTGATTTGGCCAACCGGTACAGTTGTTCTTTTTTGGCTACACAAGATCTTGGAAAAATGTATTCCGACGGAAGTTTCGAAGTATTAGGGCGGTTTGACAATAGCGACGTACGCGGATGCAATTTGATGTTGTTCGAATAAACCGTTTGTTGCCAAATACTTTCTTATCTTTGTGATAAACTCAAACAGGATAGATGAATAAACATTTTCCGGCGCCGGGCGGTCTCTATACCGACTATTATGAATTGACGATGGCGCAAGGCTATTTCAAACAAGGGTTGCATGAGGATCAAGCAGTTTTCGATTATTTTTTCAGGCGCATGCCCTGCGGTAGTGGTTATGTGATTTTTGCCGGCATGGTCGACTTTCTGGACGCTTTGCAGTCGTTTCGTTATGAAGAAGAAGATTTGGCTTTTCTCAAAAAACAGGGTTTCGAGGACGATTTTCTTGATTTCCTTTCGCGGTTTCGATTCAAGGGAACAATCATAGCACCGCGTGAAGGAGAAGTAGTTTTTAATAACGAACCGCTGATTAGTGTGGAGGGAGGCATTTTGGAAACACAATTGATCGAAAGTTTGCTATTGAATTTGATTAACTTTCAATCTTTGATTGCCACACGGGCATCACGTATCGAGAGTGTATTGAAAGCAGGTCAAACTTTTGTGGATTTCGGTTTGCGCCGCGCACAAGGATTGGCCGGTTATCAAGCGGCACGTGCGGCCGTAATCGGCGGAGCGGGAGGAACATCGCACACGCAAGCGGCCAGGTTATACGGTCTCAAAGTTATTGGCACTATGGCGCATTCGTGGATTCAAACTTTCGACGACGAACTGGAAGCTTTTCGCCGCTATGTGGAAATTTATCCCGACAAAGCAACACTATTGGTGGATACATATGACACCTTACATTCCGGTGTACCCAATGCCATCAAGGTAGCCAAGGAATTGGAACAAAAAGGCTACCGTTTGAATGCCATTCGTATCGATAGCGGCGATATGGCCTATTTGAGTGTCAAAGCGCGCCAAATGCTGGACGAAGCAGGATTAGAATATGTAAAAATCATTTCATCCAACTCATTGGACGAATATTTAATTCGAAGTTTAAATTTGCAAGATGCCAAATTGGACGGTTTCGGAGTGGGAACGCGCTTGGTTACTTCCTATCAATGCCCGGCATTGGACGGCGTTTATAAACTTTCGGTTTTCAAAGGACTTCCGAGATTGAAAATATCGGAAGATGTGGCAAAAATTTCTTTACCGGGCAAAAAAACGCTTTGGCGGGTTTACGATGAAAACGGCATGTTCTACCGCGATGCCATTTTGTTGTCCGGTGAAAATCCCGAAGAAACGGAAACGATTTTCCACCCGGATTATGAATTTAAAAATACGCGCATAGCCGGATTGCCAAAAGAACCCCTGCGTCATACGGTTATGAAAGAAGGCCAAGTAATCCCACCGGAGCGAAATCCATACATCATCAGCGAATACAGACGTGAGCGTATGCGAAAATTATCGCCCGAGATGAAGCGCTTTGAAAATCCGCACGTGTATAAAGTGGGCGTTAGCCGTAAATTATTTGATTTGCGTCGAAATTTAATCAAAAGTCATATTGGAAAAAATTTTTAATCATGAAAAAATCGGCTTTATTTATTGTAGACGTTCAGAATGATTTTTTGCCCGGCGGCGCTTTGGCAGTTCCATCGGGAGATCGAGTAATCGATCCGATCAACCGGTTGCAAGAACGCTTTGAAATGATTTTGGCTTCGAAGGATTGGCATCCGGCGAAAACGGTTCATTTCGATCGTTGGCCGGTTCATTGCGTCAGAGGGACGGAAGGGGCGAGATTTCCTTCGGCTTTAAAAATCGACAAAATTAAGCAAGTGTTTTTGAAAGGAACCGGAGAGAGCGACGACGGTTATTCGGCATTTGAGGCAACCAATGAAGATTTGGAAGCTTATTTGAAAATACACGGTATCGAGCGATTGTATATTACCGGCTTGGCTACGGATTACTGTGTAAAAGCGACGGCACTGGATGCTGCGGCAGCCGGATTTGAAACTTTTATTGTGAGGGATGCGGTTCGCGCCGTCAATCTTAATCCCGGTGATGAAACGAAAGCTATGGAAATCATGCAAAGAGCCGGCGTAAAAATAATATTATCGAAAGACTTGAATCATTAAAAAACAAATTATGATTTATTCCATGACCGGATACGGGAAAGCCGAAACCGTGGTTGAGGGCATTCGATACGAGATTGAGATTAAATCGGTGAATGGCAAAAATTTCGATTTGAATTTGCGAATGCCGCAATGGTTTCGTCATAAGGAAACGGAAATAAGGAAAAAAATATCGAATCGTTTACTGCGAGGGAAAATTTCGGTTTTTATTTCTTGGGAGGATTTGCGCCAGCAGCCGGCGAATCAATTGCGCACGGGAGTTTTGGATGTTTATTGGAAACAATTGAAAAGCGCTTTCCCCGGATTGGATCAATCGACGATGATAGCGGCTTTGTTGCGTCAGAGCGATGTTTGGGAACAAGAAAAACACGAAGAGGCCGATCGATGGTGGGAAGCATTGCAGCCGGCATGGGAGGAAGCTTTGGATGAATTGGAGCGGTTTCGGTTGCAAGAAGGGGCTGAAATCGAACGAGATATGAGCAAGCACGTTTCGGAAATCAAGGAGGATATGAATGCAATCAAAGGTTTGGCGCCGGGGCGCATTGCCAAAATTAAAGAAAAAATAGCGTCGGTGATAGAAGAAATCCGTCAGTCGGTGGAGCCGGCAAGATTTGAAGCGGAAATTTTATTTTATCTTGAAAAATTGGACATCAACGAGGAATTAAGCCGGTTGGATAATCATTTAAAATATTTTTTGGAGGTTTTGCGGTCACCGGAAAAGTCGAAGGGTAAAAAATTGAATTTTATCGCGCAAGAAATGGGTCGAGAAATCAATACGACCGGCGCGAAAGCCAATGATGCCGAAATTCAAAAACATGTGGTCAGGATGAAGGATTCGTTGGAAAAAATCAAGGAACAAACAGCCAATGTGCTTTAAGACGGATTGTAATAAAAACACGTTGTAGTCGTTTAACTAAAAGCATTAAAATTTGTGATGAATCGATACGCAAGAATAATTTTGTCTATTTTTTCTGTATGGTTTGTTTTAATGCCTATTAAGGCGCAAACCAAGCGTCATGTAAAGCTTCGTTGGACGAATGCGGGGGACATTCCCGATACGCTTGCCGCCAAAGACATCACACCCTTTTTCCCGGAAGAACATTTGGATTGGGACGGCAAAACCTTGTATTACGTGGAAAATTTGGCAGGGATTTCCGTCGACACCGCTTCGCTACGCATTAGCCGTTTGCGATATGCTCCGGTTTCCCCGGCACTGGCCGAGAAATTTTGTTTGCAAAACAGACCCGAAAAGTTTGAAGGACATTTGACGGTTTTGCACGGAAAATCCGGCGTTATTACGGTTTTTCGTATAAACACCTTGGCATACATTAACGGCAGTTGGCAGAAATTGGAAAGTTTCGATTGGGAATTTCGCTCCGTATCGGTTCGGTATCGTCCTCACACAAGGTCGGTTCCGGTGATCGGACATAGTCCTTGGGCAACCGGTGATTGGTATCGCATTGAAACGCCGGAAAGCGGAATTTACAAAATCGACAAAGCGTTTTTGCAATCTTTGGGCATCAATGTTTCCCGAATCGACCCGCGCCATATCCGGATTTTCGGTTGGGGCGGGCAAATGTTGCCGTTGACCAACAATAGCGGATTTCCACAATCGATAGCGGAGATAGCCATAGAAGTTCGCGGAGAATCGGACGGTTCTTTTGACGACGGCGATTATATTTTGTTTTACGGGCGAGGTTTGAAAGGCTGGAACCGTGAATACGGCACCCATAATAATCTTTATACGAATCATGCTTATTATTATTTGCAAATAAGCGATACCCGGGGAAAACGAATAACGGATGCGGCGGTTCCGACGGGAAATCCGGTATGGTCGAAAAACGAATATTTGGCATCACAATTTTATGAGACCGATAGTGTGAATATCGTAAAATTAGGACGGGAATGGTATGGCAACAATTTCAATTTCGGCCAAGCCGTTCGCACTTTCGATTTTGATTTTCGAGACCGAATCGTATCGCGAAAAATACGGTTTCGGGTCAAATTGGCTACGGATAATCCGTTGCAAGGCCGGATAACGATTGAAGCGAATGGCATTCAAGCCGCCGCTTATAATATGCCTGCACTTTCTCCGGTATTGCAGCAGAACGGTATTCAAGCGGTTAAATACATTTATACGGACAGTATTCAGGTGCCGGATGAAAATATTCATATCCGTATGGTTTATGACGATAACGGCTATGCCGCAGCCAAAATATTTTTGGATTATATTCGTGTGGAAGCTTTTTGCCGTTTGGATGTAAACGGTCGTTCTTTTGCATTTTCCCACCCCGCTCAAACAAATGCAACCGAGCCGGTGGAATATCGCTTAAACAATACCGACGGTCTTTTAGCCGTTTGGGATATTACCGATCCCTTCAATATCAAGCGATATGCCGCCAATCAATCGCATTCGTTCACATTCAAAGCGCCGGGCGGAAAACATTTATATCATACGGTTACGGAAGATTTTAAAACACCCGAAATACCGGAACATTCCAAAGTGGCCAATAGCGATCTGAATTGGGATACTTTTTACGGAAGCGGCCGGTTCGTTTATCCCGAATATTTGCTGATTGCTCCCGGCAAATATGAGGAACCGTCGATGCGGCTGGTGGAATTTCACCGTCAGAACGGAATAACGGCTTATTTTGCTCCGTTGGAAGAAATTTATAAACATTTCGGGAACGGCACTCAGGATATTGCAGCCATCAGGAATTATATTCGCTATGTTTATATGCATGCGCCGGCGGGCGAATCCTTACGCTATGTTACATTCCTTGGCGATGCTTCGTGGGATTATAAAAACTTGCAGATTACCGCGGAAGAAAATACCAATATTGTCCCGATTTATCAGAGTTCGGAGAGTTTTTCTTTGGTATCGTCCTTTGCTACGGATGATTTTTTTGTCAGCATGGATGATAATGAAGGCGATTTGGACAATACGCAAAATATTATCGACATAGCCATCGGACGTATTCCCGCTTCGAGTTTACAGGAAGCCAACGCATTGGTAGACAAAATATTGCATTACTACGATCCTTCCACATTCGGTCATTGGCACAATTCGGTTACGCTGGTTTCGGACGATGCCGACGGCCCTTCACATACTTGGGAATTGGGGTTAATTACAACCTCAATGGCTATAGCCCGGGATATCGAGACTTATCACCCTTTTATCAATTTAAAAAAAATTTATTTGGATGCTTATCCCGAAGAAGCCACTTCGGGCGGATTTCGTTACCCGGCAGCCAAACGGGAATTACTCAATGCCTTTGAGAAAGGTATGCTTATTTTGAATTTCATCGGTCATGGGAACGAATACGGTTGGACACACGAGCGTATTATGAACATACCTGAAATCAAATCTTTGCGTAATTATGACAAATTACCGTTTGTCTCCACCGTGACCTGCGAATTCGGGCGTTTTGACAATCCCGAAACGGTATCTGGCGGTGAATTGTTTGTATTGAACCGTCATGGCGGCGCATTTCAAATCATTACCACCACACGTGAGATTAGCGCTGCTTCGGGGATGTATATGAACAAAACATTGTATCGTTATCTATTGGGTATTGATAGCGGACACTTTACGCATTTCAGAACACCCGGCGAAGCTTTAATGCTAGCGAAGCAAAGATACATTAGCTTAAACAAAAAAGTATCTTTACTAGGCGACCCGGCAATGGCTTTGCACTTTCCGAACCCTCAAATAGTGATTACTTCCGTTAACGGACACGGTTCGGATACTTTACGCGCCTTGGATCATATACGGCTGGAAGGAGAAGTGCGAAATGCTTCCGGGCAATTATTGCAAAATTTTAACGGTACATTATCCACCGTGATTTTCGATAAGAAAAAATATTTGACCACATTAAATAACGATAATGTTCCGGGACAAAATTTCACTTTTTCGGTTTTGGGCGCTTCGGTTTTCAGAGGAAAAACTTATGTCAGAAGCGGGCGATTCAATCTTGAATTTATCGTTCCCAAAGACATACGCACACAATACGGAAACGGTCGTATAAGCCTTTACGCTTCCGAAAACGAATCATTATATAAAGGTGTGGATACACTCATTGTGATAGGCGGTGTGAATAATTCGGCTCCCGAAGATCATACACCCCCCGAAATCAAATTATTTATGAATGACGAGAATTTCAACGACGGAGACATCACGGGAACGAATCCGTTTCTATTAGTAAAACTTGCGGATGAGAACGGAATCAATACAGTGGGCGGAGTGGGACACGATATTGTGGCTATAATAGACGAAAATGAAAACGAAGCGGTAATCCTGAATGATTTTTACGAAGCCGAATCGGGCACTTATCAACGAGGAAAAATCAAATACAAATATTTCGACTTGGAACCCGGATTGCATACCGTTAAAGTGAAGGCATGGGATACTTATAACAATCTTGCGGAGGCGAAATTACGTTTTCGTGTGGTCGAAAAACAGAAATTGGAAATCAAACATGTGCTGAATTATCCCAATCCCTTTATCGATTACACCGAATTTTGGTTCAACCATAACCGCCCTTATGAAACCTTGGACGTTCGGGTGGAAGTTTTCAGCGCTTCGGGCGTTTTGGTTTGGCAAACGAGGAACCATGTAATGACCGAAGGCTACCTCTCGAGAGAGATTACTTGGAACGGGCGCGACCGCTTCGGTCAAAAAATAGGAAAAGGCGTCTATTTTTACCGGATTACCGTTAGAACTTCCGACGGAAAAGAAGTGTCCAAATGGGAAAAATTAGTCAAATTGTAGAAAATATTATATTTGTAAACCTCTAACAACCATAAACGATGATAAAAAAAAGCTTTTCTTTCTTATTACTGTTGATTTTTTCGTTTCGGAATTATGCACAAACCAATGATACGCGTGTCATTACTACGGCGGTTCCGTTTTTGTTGATTTCCTCCGATGCGCGAGCGGCAGGATTAGGCGATCAAGGCGTAGCTACTACGGCGGATGCATTTTCTCAGGCGTGGAATCCGTCCAAGTATTATTTTTCCGAACAAAATTTCGGTTTCGGTGTGAGCTATACACCGTATTTAAGCCGCTTGATCAACGATATTAATCTGATTTATTTGACCCATTTTGGCAAAATCAATGACAGAAGTGCCTACGGAATCAGTTTGCGCTATTTCGGATTGGGACAAATCAATTTGACCGACATAAACGGACAGGATATCGGGACGGTTTCCCCCAACGAATTTGCCATCGACGGATCCTATTCTTTGAAACTTTCGCCCCATTATGCCATGGCAGTGGCTTTGCGTTTTATTTTGTCGGATTTGAAATTGGAAACCAGCCAAAGCGATGCGACGGCCGCCAAAGATGTAGCCTTCGATATATCCGGATTTTACCAATCGGAAGAATTTAGCTTGGGCGACGCCATGGGAAAATACCGAATCGGTTTCAATTTGATGAATATGGGTCCCAAAATGCGTTACTACAAAAGCGATGAAGGCGATTTCCTTCCCACCAATTTAAAATTGGGCGCCGGTTTCGATTATATCGCCGATGCCTATAACACGATTCGCTTTCAGGGCGAAACCAATAAATTATTGGTGCCCACACCGCCCATTCGCGACGATGTGACAGGAGAAATCATTGCCGGAAAAAACGATAACGTCGGCTGGATGCAGGGCATTTTTCAATCCTTTTCCGACGCCCCGGGAGGTTTTTCGGAAGAAATGAAGGAATTTAACTGGAGCCTCGGTCTGGAATATGTTTACATGGATGCCTTCAAAGTGCGTGCAGGCTATTTTCATGAAAGTGAAATCAAGGGAAAAAGGAAATACATCACTTTTGGAGCGGGATTTAAATACAACTTTATTATATTGGACATGTCCTATTTGTTTTCCACCGCACCGATCAAAACACCGCTTGACGGAACCATGCGTTTTTCTCTGACTTTCTTTTTGGATAAAACAGCCAAAACCGGTAAGGAAAATAATTGAAAAGGACATGAGAAAAATAAAAATACCGTTATATATCGATGAATTTGAGTTAGACGAATTACCTGCCGATATTCTGGCTTTGCGTGATGCGGCTATCGAAGCGCGCGAAAAAGCTTATGCTCCGTATTCCCATTTTCGTGTAGGGGCGGCTTTGTTGTTGGACAACGGCAAAATTATCACCGGAAGCAATCAAGAAAACGCCGCTTTTCCGTCGGGAATGTGTGCCGAACGTGTGGCGATTTGGTATGCCGGAGCACAGTATCCCGGCAATAAAATTTTGAAAATGTTCATTACGGCACGGTCTGAACATAAACCGATAAACCAACCCATACCGCCCTGTGGTGCTTGCAGGCAAAGCATGGCCGAATATGAAATCAAGCAAAAAAGCCCCATTGAGATATATTTTTCGGGTGAAACCGGAAAAATTTGGCGCACCCCTTCCGTAGCCAATATTTTACCTTTGCTTTTCGACGGGAAAAATTTGGACTGAAGTTACCCCCCTTTTAGCGTCCGGTTTTTGATTTACACTATCATTGGTGTTCTTAAAAATATTTTCAATCTCTTTATCGCGCCGGGCTTTTTCCCGGAAAATTCTTTCGTAATTCACCGTGTCCGATGCCAAGAAGTTGATTTGATTGAACAACCCGTTTCTTGCCGCGATATAACGTTGAAAGATACTGTCAGCTGAAGGATAAACATATTTTTTATCCAATATCCATTGCAATTGAAGATTTTCGTTTTGCAAAAGCAAAAGACGGCTTTTGATGTCGCTCGTGTCGAGTTCGGGAGGAAATTTTTGTCTTTGAATATGAATAATTTTATCGTGTACGAGTTTCAGTTTATCTTTGAGTTCTTCTTCATTCAGGCTATCATTAATTTCAAGTAAACGGTATAAATCACGCCATAAGGTGAAGGTGTCCAATATCTTGGTGTTTTCCAATTTGACCAAGGGTTGATGAGGATGAAAATAGTGATTTTTCTTGATAGAAAGGATTTGATTTCCGGTTTGTTCCGTATTTTCCCGGCGACAACTCCATAAAAGCCAAATGAACGAAAAAAACAATATGAAGAAAATTTTTTTCATGGTTTAAATTCCGATTTGAGAAACAAATCCCAAAGGAAAATGCCGGCGCTTACGGATACGTTAAACGAATGTTTCGTTCCGAATTGCGGAATTTCCAATGCAATGTCGCAATATTTCAATGCGTCGTCGCTTACGCCTTTCACTTCATTGCCCAAGATGAGCGCCCACTTTCGGTTTTCGGGCGGATGAAAAGTGTCGAGCATTTGGCTTTTATCGGTTTGTTCTGCCGCCATGATGTAGTAATTTATATTTTTCAATTCCGTTAGCAAGTTAACAATGTTTTTCCTGTATTCCCAACAGACACTTTCGGTGGCACCCAAGGCGGTTTTGTGAATATCCTTATGCGGCGGAGTGGCGGTGAATCCGGTTAAATAAATTTTCTCAATCCGGAATGCATCGGCCGTGCGAAAAATCGATCCGATGTTATTCAAACTACGAATATTGTCCAAAATTAGAACCATCGGCCATTTTTCGGTTTGCTTATAATCGTCTACGGAAAGGCGGTTCAGTTCGTCGGTTTTAAGTTTTCGCATTGCAACAAATTTGAATTAATTTTCGGGTTTTATTCGTTCAAAGCTTTCCAAAGTAGATCTTTGAGCCGGTCTAAGCCTTCTCCGGTAAAAGACGAAACAAATACGCAGGGCGGATCTTCGGGGATTTCGGCTTTTAATTCCGTTTTGAGTTCTTCGTCGAGCAAATCGGATTTGGTGATGGCAAGCAGCCGCTTTTTGTCTAATAATTCGGGATTATATTTCCTGAGTTCCTCAAGGAGGATTCGGTATTCTTTTTCGATATGATTGCTGTCGGCAGGAATAGTAAAGAGAAGCACGGCGTTTCGTTCGATATGACGCAAGAACCTATGCCCTATTCCTTTTCCTTCGGCGGCACCTTCAATGATACCGGGAATATCAGCCATGACGAAGGATTTGAAATCCCGGTAGGGGACAATTCCCAGATTGGGTTTCAATGTGGTAAACGGATAGTTACCGATCTTCGGTTTAGCGGAGGTAAGCTTGGAAAGCAACGTGGATTTTCCGGCATTGGGAAATCCTACCAACCCCACGTCGGCCAAAACTTTCAATTCGAGAATAACGGTTTTTTCTTCACCAGGAAGACCCGGTTGGGCATAGCGCGGTGTTTGGTTGGTAGCCGATTTGAAATGCCAATTACCCAATCCTCCTTTTCCTCCTTGAGCTAAGATGATTTCCTGACCGTCCCGAATAATTTCTCCGATAATTTCGCCCGTTTCGGCGTTTTTGGCCACCGTTCCGAGCGGTACTTCGATAATAATATCCTTTCCTTGTTTTCCGGTTCGGCGATTGGAAGCACCGTCGCCGCCTTTTTCGGCTTTGAAGTGCTTTTGAAATTTAAGATGATAAAGCGTCCAAAAATTTTTATTTCCACGAAGAATTACATGACCGCCGCGACCGCCATCGCCACCGTCGGGACCACCTTTGGGAATAAATTTTTCGCGACGCAAATGAGATGAACCTTTTCCGCCGCTCCCCGATTTAATGAATATTTTAGCATAATCGACGAAATTTCCTTCGGTCATGGAGTCAATTCGTTTAAGATACCGGCGATTTCTCGATGAACTTCTTCAATACTTTGCAACCCATTGATGCGGTGTAAGATTTGTTTTTCCTGATAATATTTTTTGAGCGGTTCGGTAACTTCCTTATATTTTTTCAATCGTTTGATGACGGTATTTTTATCCGTATCGTCGGAGCGGCCGCTTGTTTTGCCACGGTTGAGTATGCGCTGAATGAGCACTTCATCCGGTACTTCCAAGGCGAATACGGCATCAATGCCGCGCTTGCTTTCAGCCAAAAATTCTTCCAAGGCTTCGGCTTGTGCGATGGTGCGCGGAAATCCGTCAAAAATGATTCCGTCCACGTCCGGATTGATATTCATTTCGTTTTTAAGCATTCGAATGGTTACTTCATCCGGCACCAAATCGCCTTTGTCGATATAGGATTTCGCCAATTTCCCCAATTCGGTTTCGTTTTGGATGTGATTTCTGAACATATCACCCGTGGCAATATAAGCAAAGTTGAATTTGTCTTTGAGCAATTTCGCTTGCGTTCCCTTACCGGCACCTGGCGGTCCGAACATGATAATGTGAATCATAAAAGTGCTTATTGTTTGAGTTGATAAACGTCGTTAAGGTTTCGTCCCAATTCGTCATAATCCAATCCGTATCCCACAATGAATTTATTGGGGATAGACATGCCCACATAATCCAAGGGATAATTTTTCTTGTATGCTTCCGGTTTAAAGAATAGTGCGACGATTTTAACGGAAGCGGGATTTTTGGCTTTCAATATTTGTATAATTGTTTCCAATGTGTTTCCCGTATCCACGATATCTTCCAATACATATACTTGTTTTCCCTCGATGTTTTCGGTCACGTCTAATATGACTTCCGGTTTTCCCGAAGCGGAAATTCCGTCGTAAGATTTTAGGCGAATATAATCGAAGATGGCATTTTTGTTGAAATATTTGGCAAAATCCATGCCGAAATTGGCTGCACCTTTAAGCGTAATGATAAAAACCGGTATATCCTTGATTTCCGCTTCTATTTGAGCGGCCAAATTTTTGACAACCTTCATGATCTCTTCATGAGAGATAAACAATTCGAATATTTTATCGTGAAGGCGGACTTCTTTATTCATGTTTTAAATTAGATTGCAAAAATAAAAGATTTTTCCGGTAAATCCATGACTGATAATAAAAAAGCCGTCCGTTGAAGGCCGGACGGCTTTTTATTTAGGCTCTTCGAATAATTATTCCTTAATCAATCGGTAAGTTCCGCGATTTCCGTCGATGTAAACGGTCAACATATAAACACCGGCAGGTAAGTTTTGAATATTCAGCGTGGCACTGGTATTATTGATATCGCCGGCTTGAACAATTTGTCCGGTGAGATTGCTGATTTCCACCTTGGAGATATTTTTATCGGCGGAAAGGTTGAGGGTTCCGTTTGTCGGATTGGGATAGAAGTTAAATCCGGCCATGTCGATTTCTTCCACAGAGGTTCCGGGATCATGCGCACAGATTCCGAATTCTCCGAAAGAATTTCCGCCGTATTCCCAAACACGGATATAGATGGTTTCACCGGCAGTTCGTCCCGATAATTCCACTTTTGAGAAGTAACCTTGACCTCCGTCATCGTTACATTCGATTAGACTGAGATTGTTACAATCACCGCTGTAAACGGCCATTCCGGTATCATGAACCGACCCACCCGTATCGACGGTTTCAACGGTTAGGTTACCGGTTGAAGGAATAACGGCGGTAAACCAAACGTCTGCACCGTTGTAACTGGCACAACCCGGATCAGCGACTCCAGAATCGGTAGCACCTATATTGTTGACAACTTCGGGTGTACATGAAGCGTTCACGGTCAATGCTTGAGCGGAAGCACAATCGTCATTGGTGGCGGGATTAGGACCTTCTTCGAGAACGATATTGAAGGTTCCTTCATTACCTTGATCATGCCAAACTTGAAGGATATAAGTTTGTCCCGGGGTTAAACCGGTAGCTATTTTCAAGGAACTCCGTCCGAAACAGTCAACTTCGTTTCCATTACATGCGTCATAAATAGCGGCTTCGATGGTAGAACCGCTTGCTCCCCCGGTTATGATTTTCACGCTTCCATTGGCCGGTGCAGTGAAGGTATAGAACAAATCGAGGTTGGTACCGGAATTGTCGCAGCTGGTTTGAGACATGCTGCTGGCCGTAGCGGCATAGGTGCTGGCATCGGTTTCATTGCCGGCTCCTCCTCCGGCGGGATATACAGTTAAGTTTATGGCATTGGCACAATCGTCATTGGCAGGCGGTGTTGTATCAATGGAATAAATACAAACGCCGAATTCTCCGAAACTGTTGTTTCCGTATTCCCAAACGCGGATATAGATTGTATCGCCGGGGTTCATATTGTTAACCGTGATGCGTGAGAACAGGCCGTTACCACCGTCATCATCACAGTCGATTAAGTTAAGGTTATTACAATCACCGGCATAGACTGCCAAACCGGTATCGGTTACATTGCTACCGGATACTTGTGAGGTTTCAACAACAAAAGCACCGCTAGCGGGTACAACTGCTGTAAACCACAGATCGCCTCCTTGGTATCCGCCACATCCGGGGCTGGCAACACCGGAGTCGGTGGCGCCGGTGTTATTGACAATAACGGGATTACAGGAAGTATCAACGGATAATGACATGGCCGTATCGCAAGTGTCGTTAGAAGACGCATCAGGTCCTTCTTCCAAAACAATGGTGAATGGTCCTTCATTACCTTGGTCGTGCCAAACTTGAAGGATATAAGTTTGTCCCGGGGTTAAACCGGTGGCTATTTTTGACGAACTTTGTCCGAAACAATCGATTTCGTTTCCATTACAAGCGTCGTAAATAGCGGCTTCAATGTGAGAACCGGTTGCTCCTCCGGTTATAATTTTTACACTTCCATTGGCCGGAGCTGTGAAGGTATAGAACAAATCGAGGTTGGTACCGGAATTGTCACAGCTGGTTTGTGACATACTACTTGGTAAGGCGTCTGTTGTGTCGCCGTTTGTTTCATTACCGGCTCCTCCACCGGCGGGATAAACGGTAAGGTCTATTGCACCCGAGCAATCGTTATTAGCGGGCGGAGGCGGCAGTTCTTCCAGAACGATATTGAATTGTCCTTTGTTGAAACTATCATGCCAGACTTGCAAAATATAGGTTTGTCCGGCGGTTAATCCCGTAGCTATTTTTCTCGTTCCCTGCGAAAAACAGAACAATTCGTTTCCTCCGCAGCTGTCGTAGATAGCCGCTTCAATCCGGTCGCCTTGGGGGCCACCGGTTAGAATGACGACATTACCATCGGCCGGAGCCGTGAAGGTATAGAACAAATCCAAATTGACTCCATAACTATCGCAAGAAGTTTGAGACATGCTACTGGCTGTTGCATCCCATGTATCACCGGCGGTTTCGTTTCCGGCGCCACCACCCACGGGATAAACGGTTAAGTTAATGGCGCCACCACATGTGTCGTTGGCCGGCGGCGGGCCGGATGTGCGACCGGATTCAGGTCCTGACCATGAGCTGTAATTATACGAGCTACAAACGGTTCTTACGTAAATATCATACCATGTGGCGGGCTGTAAACCGGTTATCGTATAGGAGGTTCCCGTTACTTGCGTAGCCGGAATGGAATCCGGGTTGAAACCTTGAGGACCCCACACGATTTCATAAGTATCTACATTTTGGACGGCATCCCAACTAACTTCCAATGTGGAATCCGTATATGCCACCACATTGATGTTCGTAGTCGGATTACAATACGGAATATCGGATACTTGAAAATCGTCCACATAGAAGTCATGGGCGAAGTCGCCCGTGTATTTAAAAGCTATATAAACGGTTTGCCCCGCATAAGCTCGCAAATCGAACATGGCTTTGTTCCACTGATTCCATGTATTCGGGTAATCATCGGGATTAAATTCGGCCAGTTCGATAAAATCCGAAGAGTTATTGAGCGGATCATTGGATGCGGTGGAAATGAATACCCCGCTATAATTGTAGGCATAAGACCACTTTTCACGCCAGTAAAAAATAAGTTCTTGACTTTGCCCGACGTTAATTGCGGGAGAAACAATCCAGGCCGTGGATTCTTGATTTAAATCCACTCCGTAATGCGCCAAGAATTGGGGAAAAGAACGAGCAACCCCTGTATCATTTGCCACTACAAAACCGGGGTCGTCCGTTTGTGTCGTGTAAGATGTCCATCCGGCAGGAGCTTGACCAACCGTTTGATTGTCAAAGTTTTCACTGAATGTTTGCCCTTGCATTCGCCATAGTCCGGCTATACTCAACAAAATGGCGATTAAGACGGTAGTTCTTTTCATAATCTTTAATGTTTAGCTTAAATACAAAGTTATAAATTTTTTTCAAACTGCAAACTTTTTTTACAGGGCTTAATAAGTATATTTCCAAATCAATGAAAATCTGATTATTTTAGCGGTTAAATTAATAATTGGTTTTTATGAAAATTTACACTAAAACCGGCGATAAAGGCACAACACAATTGGTGGGCGGAACACGTGTTCCCAAACATCACTTGCGAATCGAAACATACGGAACACTGGATGAACTTTTATCATACATCGGATTGCTCCGCGATCATACGGCGCAAAAAGCGATAAAAGATGATTTGATGAAAATTCAGAACGATTTATTTGTTTTGGGAACATTTATTGCTTTGGACCCGGATAAGGTTTTTTTGAAGAACGGTAAGAAACGTTTGGAGATTAAAGATATCGATAAAAACGACATTAAATGGCTGGAAAAAAGAATCGACGAAATGAATCAAGCACTTCCGCTTTTACGATATTTTGTATTGCCGGGCGGTCATCCGGTGGTGTCGTTTTGTCATATCGCCCGAACGGTTTGTCGCCGGGCCGAACGAAGAATGACCGCATTATTTGAAATGCAGGCCTTTGATAATAATTATCTTAGCTATATAAATCGTTTATCGGATTATTTATTTGTTTTGGCACGAAAATTGTCAAAGGACTATGGAGCGGAAGAAATTCCGTGGATGCCAGAAAAATGATTTTTAAAAACAAAAGATTTGTTATACTTTCGCAAAAATTTTAAAATCGATAGAAGCTATGTATTGGACACTCGAACTTGCCTCCTATTTGAGTGACGCTCCTTGGCCGGCTACCAAGGACGAATTAATCGATTATGCCATTAGAACCGGCGCTCCGCTGGAAGTGGTGGAAAATTTGCAGGAAATCGAAGATGACGAGGAGATTTTTGAAAGCATCCGGGACATTTGGCCGGATTACCCCGACGAAGAGGATTTCCTATGGAATGAAGATGAATATTAAACTATGACCGTTCCGAAATGCAAAAAGTCTCCTTTGTGAGACTTTTTTTGTTTAAATTTGAAACCTAATTATTATCAATATATAAACATTACTTGGGATTATGGGAATTTTAGATAAAGTTTTAAAGGTATTCGTTGGTGACAAGCGCAAAAAAGATATCCAAGCGCTCCGGCCCATAGTGGATAAAATCAATGAAATTTATCCCGGCTTAAGAAGTCTTTCCAACGATGAATTAAGAGCCAAGACGCTGGAATTCAAACGTCAAATTCAAAAAGCGACTTCAAGCATTTTAGCACAACAAAAGCAATTGCAAGAACGTGCATTGAAAGAAGAAGATATCGACAAACGTGAAGACATTTATAAGGAAATTGACGAACTGGAAGAAGAAAAATACCGTATTGAGGAAGAAATTTTAAATGAGATTTTACCCGAAGCATTTGCCGTGATGCGCGAAACGGCTCGCAGGTTTAAGGAAAACGACACATTGGAAGTGACGGCCACGGCTTTCGATCGCGAGTTGGCGGCTATCAAATCTTATGTGGAGATTGACGGCGACAAGGCCATTTGGTATAATGAATGGGATGCTGCCGGCAAGGAAGTCAAATGGGATATGGTGCATTATGACGTACAATTGATGGGGGGTATTGTGTTGCACCAAGGAAAAATCGCCGAAATGATGACCGGTGAAGGAAAAACATTGGTGGCAACGCTTCCGCTGTATTTGAATGCATTGCCCGGGCGTGGCGCGCATTTGGTTACGGTAAATGATTATTTGGCAAGGCGTGACGCCGCGTGGATGGGTCCTCTATTTGAATTTCACGGATTACGGGTAGACGTAATCGATATACATAAACCCCATAGCGAAGGACGACGAAAGGCTTATGAAGCGGATATAACATACGGCACCAATAATGAATTCGGGTTTGATTATTTGCGCGACAATATGGCACACGACATGTCCGATGTGGTGCAACGAGAATTGAATTATGCCATTGTTGACGAGGTGGATAGCGTTCTTATTGACGATGCCCGAACGCCCCTTATCATATCGGGGCCGGTGGAACAAGGCGACCGTCATGAATTTAACGAATTGAAACCTTATGTGGAAAAAATCGTAGATGCCCAACATAAACATTTAACCAAGGAATTGGCATTGGCCAAAAAATTAATCAAAGAAGGAAACGAAAAAGAAGGCGGAAAACATTTATTTCGCGTACATCGCGGATTGCCCAAAAACCGGGCATTGATTAAATTTCTCAGTGAACCGGGCATGAAACAGTTGCTTCAAAAAACCGAAGCTTATTATTTGCAAGACCGCCAACGCGAAATGCCCGAAATCGATAAGGAACTTTTCTTTGTTATTGACGAAAAAAACAATTCCATTGAATTAACCGATAAAGGTGTGGACTTTTTATCGAAATTAACTTCGGAAGATTTCTTTGTTTTGCCTAATGTCAGTGAAGAAATCGGACGTATTGAAAAAAGCGATTTAAGCGAAGAGGAAAAACAGAAACAAAAAGACGAATTATTCCGGGAATACGCCGTCAAGAGCGAGCGGTTGCATACCTTGAACCAATTATTGAAAGCCTACACTTTGTTTGAAAAAGAAGTGGAATATGTGGTTTTGGACGGTCAAGTCAAAATTGTGGACGAACAAACGGGACGTATTATGGAAGGCCGCCGCTACTCGGACGGATTGCATCAAGCTATCGAAGCAAAGGAAAATGTAAAAATCGAAGCGGCCACACAAACTTATGCCACCATTACGTTGCAGAATTTTTTCCGGATGTATCGCAAATTGGCCGGCATGACCGGAACGGCTGTCACCGAAGCGGGCGAATTTTGGGAAATTTACAAATTGGATGTAGTGGAAATTCCTACGAATAAGCCCGTAATTCGCGAAGATAAAAACGACTTGGTATTCAAAACCAAGCGCGAAAAATACAATGCCGTTATCAACGAAATAGAAAAATTGCGCAATCAAGGACGGGCAATTTTAGTGGGAACCACTTCGGTGGAAACGTCGGAATTGCTCAGTAAAATGTTACGATTGCGAAAAATTCCACACAATGTTTTGAACGCCAAGCATCACCAACGCGAAGCGGAAATCATAGCCGAAGCGGGTAATCCCGGTGTGGTGACCATTGCCACGAACATGGCCGGTCGCGGAACGGATATTAAATTGCATCCCGATGTAAAAAAAGCCGGTGGTTTGGCAATTATCGGAACCGAGCGCCATGATTCGCGCCGTGTAGACCGCCAATTGCGCGGACGTTCGGGACGACAAGGTGACCCCGGTTCGTCGCAGTTTTTCGTTTCGTTTGAAGATGATTTGATGCGTCTTTTCGGTTCGGAACGAATGGCCAAAATCGTAGACCGACTGGGATTAAAAGAAGGCGAAGCCATTCAACACAGCCAAATTACCAAGTCTATCGAGAAGGCGCAAAAAAAAGTAGAGGAAAATAACTTCGGCATTCGTAAACGTTTATTGGAATACGATGATGTGATGAATGCTCAACGGGAATTGGTTTATAAACGTCGCCGACATGCTTTGGAAGGTAAACGTTTACGCGTTGACATTGTCAATATGATTTTTGAATTGGCCGAACATTTGGTTCAAAAAGCCAAAGCCGAAAACAATTTCGAAATATTTGAAAACGATTTGATTCGTCATTTTTCATTACGTACGCCTGTGACCGAAGAGGAATTTAAAACCATGGACGAGAACGAATTGATCAATAAAGTCTTTGAAAAGGCATATGCGTTTTATCAAAATAAAATCCGCAGAAGCGCCGAAAGTATTTATCCGTTAATCAAACATGTTTACGAAACACAAAGACATCAATATAAACGAATTGCCGTTCCTTTTACGGACGGCTTACGCACCATTCAGATTTCCACCGATTTGGAAGAAGCATACAACACGAAAGGTGAGAAATTAATTGAAGATTTCGAACGCAATATCACTCTGGCCATCATCGACGAGGCTTGGAAAGACCATTTGCGCCGGATGGACGAATTGAAAACATCGGTTCAAACGGCTTCTTACGAGCAAAAAGATCCGCTATTAATTTATAAATTCGAAGCATTTGAGTTGTTTCGTGAAATGCTGGATAAGGTAAACAAGGAAGTAATTTCGTTCTTATTCAAAGCCGACCTTCCGGCACCCGATCCCAATCAAATCAGGGAAAGTCGCGAGCAAAGACGCCGTAAACCGCGCTACACGGAGACACGCACCGATAGCATCACACGGCGAAGACCGCAAACGCCTGTAGAAAATATTCCCAGCATGGAGGAATTGGCCGAGCGCGGACCGCAATACGGTCAAACGCAAGCGCCACCGGCCAAAACGGCGCCTATCAAACGTGAAGGAAGAAAAATAGGTAGAAATGAAATCGTTACCATTATGAACGTAAACACAGGCGAAGAAAAACAAATCAAATACAAAAAAGCATTGCCTTTGATTAATGACGGAGATTGGGTGTTGAAAGAATAGAAATTCTTATATTTGTCCCTTGCTTAGGGCTCTTAGCTCAGTCGGTTCAGAGCGCTGCCTTGACAGGGCAGAGGCCGGCGGTTCGAGTCCGCCAGGGCCCACAAAAACACCCGGGTTAATCCATTCCTTATGCGGCCTAATCCCGGCCGCATAATATGTTTTAGTGAAAAAATTACCATCCGTCTTTGATAAACATTCTCACATGCATCTTACCGTCGCATCAAACCGCATCCGGCGATAAATGCGCCGGCTTGGAACCGGACTATTTTATTGTAAAGTTCTAATCCTTTTCCTTTCATTCCAATAGAATCAATATAATAAGCAACGCTACAACCGGCACATATACGGATTGCCCGGCAGCAATACGGCAGTCAACTAAACGCCAAAGCACTATCACCTCTCATAAAATAACTAATAAGCTCCGCTTCCACACTTTCGGAGCGAATCTCACCGTCTAAAAAGATTTGCATTAATATTTCTGTGATAAAAAATAATAATAACGAATTCTTTTTTTATGCGCAAGAATTTTCAAACTCATTTTAGATATTCCATTTGCCGCGCTTTATGTATCTTTGGCGTTCAAAAGCCGGCAACAACCATGGCAAAATTGTACGAAGAAATTGTCCGACGCAGAACCTTCGGGATCATTTCGCATCCCGATGCAGGCAAAACCACCCTCACGGAAAAATTATTACTCTTTGGCGGCGCCATTCAAGAAGCCGGAGCGGTAAAATCCAACAAAATCCGCAAAACCGCCACTTCCGACTTTATGGAAATCGAACGTCAACGCGGTATTTCGGTGGCCACTTCGGTGCTGTCATTTGAATACAGAGGGCGAAAAATCAATATTTTGGATACGCCCGGACATAAAGATTTCGCCGAAGATACTTATCGCACACTCACTGCCGTAGACAGCACCATTGTTGTGGTGGACGTTGCCAAAGGGGTGGAAGAACAAACCGAAAAACTCGTCCACGTATGTCGCTTGCGTGATATTCCCATGATGGTTTTCATCAACAAACTGGACCGTGAAGGTAAAGACCCTTTTGATTTGCTGGACGAATTGGAACAAAAACTCGGTTTAAAAGTCGTTCCCCTCGGTTTTCCCATAGGCATGGGGCAAAATTTCCAAGGCGTATATAACCTGTGGGAAGAAACAATCGCTATATTTGAGAACGGAAGCAAACAAAAAGTAGGAACGATTCGTGAATTCAAAAATCTGGAAGACCCGGTATTGAAAGAAATTATCGGGGAAGAAGCCTTGGAAGAACTGCGCGATAATCTGGAAATTGTTCGGGAAGTTTATCCCGCATTCGACCGGGAAAGATATTTGAAAGGCGAATTACAACCTGTTTTTTTCGGTTCGGCATTGAATAATTTCGGCGTACGCGATTTATTGAATTGTTTTGTGGAAATTGCTCCACCACCGCAAGCCAAACAAGCAGACAAACGCCTTGTACAACCCGACGAACCTCAATTTACGGGCTTCGTATTTAAAATCCATGCCAATATGGATCCCAGACATCGAGACCGGCTGGCTTTTGTCAAAATTGTTTCGGGGATTTTTGAGCGCAACAAAGCCTATTACCATGTGCGATTAAACAAGCGATTGAAATTTTCGGCACCCAATATGTTTTTTGCTCAAAAAAAACAAGTGGTGGACCGTGCCTATCCGGGTGATATTGTCGGTCTGCACGACACGGGAAATTTTAAAATCGGCGATACGCTCACCGAAGGAGAAAAATTGGTATTTAAAGGCATTCCGCGCTTCTCACCCGAGCATTTCCGCTATATCAATAACGAAGACCCCATGAAAGCCAAGCAATTAGCCAAAGGCATTGAACAATTAACCGACGAAGGCGTGGCACAACTCTTTACACTCGACGTGAACGGACGAAAAGTTATCGGTACGGCAGGAGCACTGCAATACGACGTCATTCAATACCGCCTGGAACACGAATACGGTGCCAAATGCTCCTACGAACCGTTATCCGTTTATAAAGCCTTCTGGGTTGAAACCGACAATCCCGAAGCACCCGATTATAAAGAGTTTCTGCGTGTTAAGCAACGCTACATGGCCAAAGACAAAGACGGCCTGCCTGTTTTCCTTGCCGATTCGCCTTTTTCGGTTGAAATGGTCAAGAGTGAATATCCTTCCGTTCGGCTGAAGGAAATGGCGGAATAATAAGCCGCTTGTAATCATTCCTATAGCAGAAAAAACTTCGTTGCGAACAAAATGAAACAATTGTTGATATATCGTTAAACCGTTGAACCGATTAATGACTTCACCGCACTTTAACCTTTTTTCTTTTCCCTTGATGCTTACAGTATCGAATCGCGGGGTGAAGCCCCGTCCCGCCCGTGATTTTCTTTGAAATGCGAAGAACAAAACCGGAAAATCCGGTGCGGGATGGAATTGTTAAACCGTGGAATCGTGGAATCGTTAAATCGAATATTGACTTCGCCGCTTTGTCTCGTTTTCCGTTTCCTTTTTTATTCGTGTTTATTCGTGTAATTAGTGGTTTGTTTTTTTGCCACGAATTGCACGCTTGTCCGGTGGGAATATTTCTAATTTTTCCCTTTTTTATTCGTGATAATTCGTGTAATTCGTGTAATTCGTGGTTTATTTTACCACGCATATCCTGTGAAAAATTACATAAATTACACAAAATTACTCCGGAAAATTGTACGTCCCTGAAATAAATTGACCGTTTCCCATGTTCTTTACCACACGACACTATCCCCAAAAAATGTGTCAAGCCAAACTTATAAATTTGTTGGGATATTACCCGGAAAACTCTTTCAATCATCAAAATAATATACACCCCGTTTGACTCCCGGAAAACGTTTCACGGAAAAACGGCCGAACGATTAAGTTCAATTACTCAATACGGCTTTGCGTCCCCTTCGATGACGATCTGAAGAACTTCATCCTCTCCCGCACAAGCCTCGTCGCAGGAATCGTAATGTTTGAGGGTATCGCCGTTGTAAATGATGTCCGACACATAAAAAGTACAACAGGAATTACCGACGAACTTGCAGGCCCAAACCAACGTGTCAACATTAAAAGAACCGAAATGAAAATAAATAGTATCAAGAGCTATGCTCCCGTATGGAAGGATGTAGCCGTTTTCGGTGCTTCTAAAGCTTTGTGCTATATAATATTTTGTTGTATCCGATCCTTCCGTAACATAGAAATCTTCCAATTTTAAGTTATAGGATGCCGGTGTAAATACATCGTTACCGTTGATATCAACGAACTGCAAGAATTTATAATCGCAGAATTTATCCATTTCAATTTGTTGTCTGCGGCATGAAAACATTAAAACACCAATAATAAGTAGAAAAAAAATCAAGTATTTGGTTTTCTTTTTCATAATAACTCAATTGACGATTATTTATTAAGGATTTTTATCAATATCAGCAGATAAATGTTATCCCATAAGAGAACATCGATTACTTATTATTAAAAAGGACAGTTGCAGTTAAAATTTTATCCTTATCATCACAACATTCATCACAAGAATTATAACTGACCAAGGTATCCCGGTTATATATAATGTTTTTAAAATATGAACCGTAATCAATGTCCATTTCCGTTTGAAGGGTGTCAGTGTTAATTCCCCCGAAAAAAACTAAACAAGTTTTCTTTCCTATCATATAGGGACTATTTAAGGTAAAAACATATTTACCTCCAATATTTTCATAAGTCATTTTTTCCGTTGTTCCGGAACCTTGCCAAGAAATATGTAAATCATCCGGAGATATTGATACAATGGAAGAGGACCCGAAAATATCGTTGCCATTTATGTCCACAAACATTATTTTTTTTGACAAACACCCCGGATCTCTCTCATTAGGCTTCTTTGATTGGCAAGCCTGAAGTAATAAAATGATAATAATAAAAATATACTTCTTCATTTTTTTAAGATTTAAAATTTAAGGCTTAATGTTTACTATTAATTTTTTGTACAACTTATAAGGATTAACAAAATTGTCCCCATTGCTATCAGGAAATTGATTGTAAATCCCATTAACAAACCAACCGTTATGATGTCCTTCCCAACCCCAATTAAAATGATAATAACGTTGTTCGTTTCGAGAAACATATGAAACATTGTCGCCTCCCCAGTAAGGACATACCCGCTTATATACATCATAATCCACCCTAAAACCGTCACATACCCATGCATGGCCTACTGTTCCATTATCGGTATCATTGTTAGATCCTGAAACATTTCTTCTGCCTCGAACATAAACCGGACGTAAATTATTTATTTCATTCTCAATTTTTGATAGTGAAAAGTCTTCTATTCTTACATCATTATATCCCATATTTCTAAATCCTCTTTTAGCATCATTAATTGATGCACCGGCAAGAGGACAATCGGAATTATAATCCATATTAACTGCGTTCCCGATATTTCGCATTAAATTAGCTACTTCATAAGCACTAATACTTGTATCATTATCATCATAACTATCTCTCATTAAATCCCAACGATAGGTACGCGTAACTAATGGATCCGCAACTATATAATGAATAGGGAATTCCCAATGTTTCATGATTTGTGCCATAGCTGTTGCTACACAACCCGTAAAGGCTGGATGATTATTACAACTATCAGGAACCAACAAATTATAAGGTAAATCTTGACCCCATTTGGTAGAGAGGACTACCTGATCATAAATGCTCGTTTCATGATGATCGTAATACAAATCACAATTTTGCGGATCGGGTAAACGTTGGCCAACTTTTGTATCCGGAAATTCATCGGAGAGATAGGTGTACCATTGACCTTGATAATCATGCTTGGCTTGATAAGAGGTATCACTTTCCA
>JAMONV010000026.1 GCA_027066365.1 Flavobacteriales bacterium | reverse complement strand
TTTGTAAAAAACAAGCCATATTTCGCTCTACAGATTTTTTCAAAAAACGAGCAAAGAATGCTTTATTTACAAAGGTTTATGACGAGAAAATACAAAAAAACAGGTTTATTCTGTCAAAGTTAAGAATGCATGCTTCTTTCCGCTTACTTTACTTATAGTCAAAAGCTTTTAATTTTCCCTTCCAAACCAAATACCCGTTGTAGGCCAATGCCTCCAATTCATTCTCCCCGGGATAAACAAAAACCGGCGCCAAAAAGGATAAATATTCCTTTAATTTTTTCGTTACCCGTTCCGAATAAGCCAAACCGCCCGTGAGCAATATCGCATCGATTTCACCACGCAAAACCACAGCCATTTCGCCGGCATATTTGGCTATACCGTAGATCATAGCTTCTATAACACGTTGCGTTTCCACATCACCCGATTGTTCCAATTTTTTCATATCGGCAGAACCGGTATATGCTTGCAATCCCCCTTCGCCCGTTATCATATGCAGAAGCTCCGTTTGGGTAAACTTTCCCGAAAATGCCGCTCGCACCAAATCTCCCGAAGGTAAAGTACCGCTACGCTGAGGCGAAAAAGGTCCTTCACCGTCCAATGCCTGATTAACATCCACCACACGACCCTTGCAATGTGCACCTACCGAAATGCCGCCGCCCATGTGAATAACAATAAGGTTCAAATCTTCATAAACCGCACCCGTAGCTTCGGCATGACGCCGCGCCGTGGCCTTCTGATTTAACGCATGAAAAATACTACGCCGGACAAAAAAAGGATGTCCCGCATATCGTGCAATATCCCGCATCTCATCCACCGTCACCGGATCGGCAATATAAGCCGTAACTCCGAATTTCCGCGCCATATCATACGCAATCGGTGCCGCCAAATTGCTGGCATGCTTGTATGGCGATCGCTTCAAATCTTCCAACATTTTCCGGTTGATAACATACACCCCCGACGGCAAAGGTTTGAGCAACCCGCCACGCGCCATAATCAAATCCGGCTTCCGATCCCCGGCAAATTCCCATACCCGTTTGATGCGATGTCGTATTTGCACTTCATCATCCGCCGATAGCCACGCCTCTCCGGTATGATCCAATGACCGGATTTCCACCGGACGATCGCCCTCAAACCACCCCAATTTGGTGCTCGTACTTCCCGGATTAATGACTAATATTTGCACTCCACATGGCATCGTTTGAAGTTAATTTTACTACACCTTCTTCACCGACAATGCCGCCAGATAAATACTATTGCGCTTGGTTTCCTCACTATCGGCACGAGACGTTAGCACGATAGGAAAAGGCGCCCCTATCACCACCCCGGCCACTTTGGCATCGGCAAAAAATACAAAAGCTTTATACAATATATTCCCCGACTCGATATTGGGAACCAACAAAATATCGGCATCACCCGCCACATCACCGGGAATATTTTTCTGCTTCTTACTTTCGCTGCTGATCGCATTATCAAATGCCAACGGACCGTCAATCAAACAGTTTTTGATTTGACCGCGCCGCTGCATGATAGACAACAATGCAGCATCAATGGTGCTGGGCATATCTTCATTCACCATTTCAATAGCCGAAAGGGCCGCCACTTTCGGTTTTTCAACTCCGATTTTCCGAAAAAAACGAACGGCATTTCGAACAATACGCACCTTATGCTTCAACGGCGGTAATATATTTAACGCCACATCCGTAATGGCCAATAATTTATGATAACCCGGCACTTCGAATAATGCAAAATGCGACAGAAAACGCTTTTCGCGTAAACCGTATTCCTTATTCAAAACACCGCGCAACAAAGCCGCCGTAGTTACATTCCCCTTCATCAAAATATCGGCTTGACCGTTCACAACCATTTCCACCGAACGGCGAATAACCCGTTCTTCATCCGGTTCATAGTAAACCTCAAACTGCCCGAAATCTTTACAACGAGAAACAAATTTTTCGATTGCCTCCTTCTGCCCCACCAATACGGGTTCAATCACCCCCGCTCGATATGCATCATAAACCGCATCAATCGAATGCTCATCACCGGCCGCACATAAAACCAATTTTTTTCTCCCAGATTGCGCCGCCAAGTTCTTCAAGTCGGAAATTTTATCAATATGTAATTCCATAAAAAAAGCATTTTGAACCGTTTCAAATCTACTGCCAATTTACATTAAAATTTCTGATTTTCATCTTGAAAATCTAAAATCTTATGGAACGATTCTTTAAAAAAAATCTACCGAAAACATCAAACAAGCCGTTTCGATTGATTTATTTTTTGTATTTTGGCTGCACAACTAAAAAAAACATATTATAACCTATGAATATGAAAAAGAGATCTTGGGCAGAGCCCTATAAAATCAAAATGGTAGAACCCTTGCGCATGCTCTCGCGACGTGAACGCGAAAAAGCCATCGAAGAAGCGGGGTACAACACCTTCCTGCTTCGTTCCGAAGATGTTTATATCGACCTACTGACGGATAGCGGAACATCGGCCATGAGCGACCGCCAATGGGCGGGTCTGATGTTGGGCGACGAAGCCTATGCCGGCAGCAGAAACTTCTATCATCTGGAAGAAACCGTCCGCGAGGTTTACGGTTATAAATACCTCGTACCCACTCACCAAGGACGCGCCGCCGAACATATCATTTCCAAAATCCTGATTAAACCCGGCGACTTTATTCCCGGTAACATGTATTTCACCACCACCAAACTGCATCAGGAATTGGCCGGCGGAAAATTTGTGGACGTCATTATCGACGAAGCCCATGATCCCGAAAGCGAACATCCGTTCAAGGGAAATGTGGATTTGGATAAATTAAAAAATCTTATCGACAAAGTCGGTGCCGAAAAAATCCCCTACGTAGCCATCGCTACTACGGTTAACATGGCGGGTGGGCAACCCGTCTCACTGGAAAATCTAAGAGCCGTGCGTGAACTTACAGCCAAATACGGTATACAAATCGTCCACGATATGACCCGCGTAGCCGAAAACGCTTACATGATTCAGCAAAACGAACCCGGTTACCAAAACAAAACCGTGGCCGAAATCGTTAAAGAAATCAATAGCCTGACCGACCATGCCACTATGAGTGCCAAAAAAGATGCCTTGGTCAATATCGGTGGTTTCTTAGCCACCAACGACCCGGACGTCTTCGAGCAAGCGCGTAACCTCGTGGTGGTCTACGAAGGTTTGCATACCTACGGAGGATTGGCCGGACGTGATATGGAAGCCATGGCTATAGGCATCAAGGAATCCGTAATGGACGAACACCAAAAAGCCCGTGTAGGCCAAGTGCATTACTTGGGACAAAAACTTCTGGAGGCCGGAATTCCCATCGTAAAGCCCATCGGAACGCACGGAATC
Organism: Flavobacteriales bacterium; assembly: GCA_027066365.1. Lineage (GTDB taxonomy): Bacteria > Bacteroidota > Bacteroidia > Flavobacteriales > Flavobacteriaceae > JAADED01. The sequence goes on along the minus strand of JAMONV010000026.1, from coordinate 11,012 downwards.
TTCTTGGATGCCAAACGTTTTTATCCGCACTTGCAACAAGACCAATTCCCGGCACAAACCCTTGCTGCCGAATTGTATGTGGATTCCGGGGTGCGGGCTATGGAACGCGGCATCGTTTCGGCCGGACGCAATCCCGAAACAGGCGACCATTATTACCCGAAACTTGAACTGGTGCGCCTGACCATCCCCAGGCGCGTCTACACCCAAGCACACATGGACGTTACCGCCGAATCGGTTATCGAAGTCTATGAAAATGCATCCGAAGCACGAGGATTAAAAATGGTTTTCGAACCCAAATACCTGCGATTCTTTCAAGCAAGATTCGAAAAATTATAATCCACATTCAACCTACGAAAAGCCATCGCATCCCGAATTATTGCGGTGGCTTTTTATTCCTCGATTATTTACAAACTGATACTTCTTTACTTTTTTTAATTATCAAAAATTGAAGTTTAAACACAATCATCTTGTTATCCGCCCTATATCAATGCATAATAAAAATTCCTATCTTTGAACAAAACATCAAAGCATGAGAAAAAAATTAGTCGCCGGCAATTGGAAAATGAATTTAAGCTTTCGAGAAGCTTTGGATCTGACGGCAAAACTTCGAAGCGAATTTCATCCGTCGGATAAAGTGGACGTAGCCATTGCCCCTTCTTTTCCTTACTTATATCCCATTGTGAAAATGCTCGAAGACAACGAAATCAACGTATTGGCACAAAACATGCATTGGGCCGATTTCGGCGCATACACCGGCGAAGTATCCGCACCCATGTTACGCTCTGTTGGCGTAAACAGCGTCATTTTGGGACATTCCGAACGACGGCTTTATTTTCATGAAACACCGGAAATTCTTCAAAAAAAAGTCAACCGTGCCATTTTGGAGGATTTTCATGTCATTTTTTGCATAGGCGAAAAATGGGAAGACCGAAAAGCAGGCAAACATATCGAGGTTATTCAAAACCAAATAGCCGGTTCGCTTTTTAAATTGGAACTTCAAGATTGGAACTTGATTACGCTCGCTTATGAACCGGTTTGGGCTATCGGAACCGGTCAAACCGCCTCTCCGGAACAAGCCCAAGAAATGCATTCCTTCATTCGCCGATTGATCAAAAACAAATATGGATCCGAAACAGCCAATCAAGTGCGCATACTCTACGGCGGAAGCGTTAAACCCGGCAATGCGGCGGAACTTTTCGCCCAACCCGATATCGACGGCGGATTAATCGGTGGTGCGTCCCTAAAAGCCAACGATTTTTTGGCTATTATACAAGCCGCGAAAGAAGCCGGATAAGCTAAAAAAAGTTATACGAATGGCAATTTGACCGTTTCGGCCGGAATAGGTTTATTGCGCACGAGGATGAAAATTTCATTTCCGGGCTGAGAATAAGCCGGCGGTATATAGCCCATCCCGATTCCTTGTTTCAATACAGGCGACATAGTGCCTGATGTAACTTCGCCCAGAACATTTCCTTTCGCGTCTATAATCTTGTAGCCATGTCGCGGAATGGCTTTTTGCTTCATCACAAAACCCGTAAGACGCCTTGCCAAACCTTCTTCTTTTTGTCGTTTAAGCACATCCGAACCCAAAAACCCTGTCTCCAATTTGGTGATCCAACCCAAACCGGCTTCCAACGGCGTAGTTTTATCGTTGATATCGTTGCCGTATAAACAATAACCTTTTTCCAACCGAAGCGTATCACGCGCGCCCAATCCGCAAAATTTCAAATCATATGCCAAACCGACTTGAGCCACTCGATTCCAAACCGACGGAGCATCGGCAGCGGAAAGATAGATTTCGAAGCCTTTTTCGCCCGTATATCCCGTCGTGGACAATAATACGGGAATACCGGCAATTTCCAACTCGCGGTGTGTATAAAATTTCATTTTTTCCAGCGCCTCTCCGGTAACTTCATTCATCAATTCCACTGAACCGGGACCCTGAACGGCAATAATCGCATATTCTCCCGATCGATCTTCCAAACGAACATCATCGAACTTCGACAAAAACGATTGCAAATGCTTCAAATCTTTTTCGATATTAGCCGCATTCACCACCAGCATATAATGATTTTCGTCCAACATATAAACCAATAAATCGTCCACAATACCGCCTTGCACATTGGTCAATGTGGAATACTGCACTTTTCCGGGATACAATTTCGCAATGTCATTGGATGTTAAATATTGTAAATATTTCGCCGCATCCGTCCCCGTAATGAAAAAATTACCCATATGCGAAACATCAAACATCCCGGCCGCCTCACGAACCGCCAAATGTTCGCTATTGATTCCTTCATATTGCACCGGCATTTCAAAACCGGCAAAAGGAACCATTTTTGCGCCGGATTTCACGTGTAAATTATACAAAGGTGTGTGTTTCATGATTTCAATTTTCGGACAATTTCGTCAAATCCGAGCTTTTCCTGACTGCCTTCCGTCATATTTTTTATGCTAAACCGCCCCGATTTCATTTCGTCCTCTCCTATAATAATAACATAAGGAATACCTCGTTTGGCGGCATATTGCATCTGTTTTTTCATTTTGGCTTCGCCGGGATAACTTTCTACGGCAATTCCTTCATTTCTCAATCGAATAAGCAAATCTTGCGCAAATGTACGCTCGTTTTGTCCCAAAAATGCAACCATGGCTCGAGGAACGGATTTTTCTATGGTTTCCAATAATCCCAATTCCCGCATCACCAAATAAATCCTGTCCAAACCGAATGAAATCCCGATTCCGCTCAAATCTTTCAAACCGAAAATACCGGTTAAATCGTCGTAACGTCCACCACCGCCCAATGAACCTATCGACACGCCTTGCGCCGTCACTTCATAAATACTTCCGGTGTAATAATCCAATCCGCGCGCCAAGCTAAGATCGAATTGCAATTCGGCACGCCCCAATTGACCGGGACTAACCTTTTCCAAAATAAATCTTAATTCCTCCAATCCTTCCTTACCCGTTTCACTATGGCTTAACAAATTCTCCAAAAAAGCGATTTTTTTATCGTTATCCCCCGGCAAATCCCATAGAACCTGCAATTTTTTCACTTTTTCCCGTTCAATACCCGCCTTCAGCATTTCTTCTTCCACACCTTCGCGTCCGATTTTATCCCATTTGTCCAAGGCAATCATGAAAGCTTGCACTTGATTCTCCAAATCGAAAGCTTCGGTCAAACCCGCTAAAATTTTACGGTTATTCAACCGAATTGTCACCGGAATTTTCAATGCATTGAACACATCCGCATAAAGCAAAACAAAATCCACATCCAACCATAACGACCGCGAACCGATAACATCCGCATCACATTGATAAAATTCCCTGAATCGTCCTTTTTGAGGCCGGTCCGCACGCCAAACCGGCTGAATTTGATAACGTTTAAACGGAAAAACCAAGTCGTTGCGATGCATCACCACATAACGTGCCAAAGGAACCGTCAAATCATAGCGCAAGGCTTTCTCCGACAAATAAGGCGTCAATTTTTTACTGTCTTTCGATTGCCAAATTTCATCAGGCACTTTTGAAACGAAATCACCCGAATTCAATATCTTGAAAATCAAACGATCACCTTCGGAACCGTATTTCCCCGTCAATACCGACAATTTTTCTATCGCCGGCGTTTCTATGGCACTGAAACCGTAGCGTTCAAACCACATGCGAATCGTTTCCATTATATAGTGCCGCGCTGCCAATTCGTTCGGTAAAAAATCACGTGTACCCTTGGGAATGGAAGGTTTTTGCATAAATTTTATCCTGATTATTTTGCACAAAAATACATCTAAATTATCAAACCCCGAATTTTATCGACATAAATACAAAAACATGCCCTTTCTCAAGCCGGCCGATTATATCCAAAATATCCTAAGAAAACCGGCGTTAATTCAAAAACGAATCATTCGGAAAATTCCATTAAATTTGCCTGAATAGACAAAATCCACAATATCCATGAAAATTTCCTTGCATAATTTTCGCTCACAAAAACGTTTAACGGGTTTAGTTACTTTTTTAATCGCCTTTATCGTTTACGCACTCACGGCAGAACCCACCGTAAGTTTCTGGGACGCGGGTGAATTTCTGTCCACTTCCTCCAAACTCCAAATCGGTCATCCTCCCGGCGCTCCGCTCTATCAAATGTTCGGTGCCGTCATTGCCGGATTGGCTCCTTCACAGCATCAAGTAGCCTATTTTATCAACCTTCTGTCGGGATTGACCAGCGCACTTGCCATATTATTACTTTTCCATACAATTATCGACCTTTTGCTTTATGACAAGCCCGAAAACTACGAACCCGGAACCGGCGAAAAAATCGCTTTGCTGGGAAGCGGCTTCGTGGGAGCGCTCACCTTGACTTTCTCCGATACTTTTTGGTTCTCCGCCGTGGAAGCCGAAGTCTACGGCCCCGCCACTTTCCTTTCCGCCTTGCTGTTTTGGCTCGGAATCAAATGGACCAAAAATTTACACAAACCCCGCGCCAACAAATGGCTTGTGCTCATTGCCTTCATCATCGGCTTGAGCTTCGGCGTTCACTTCTTAGCCATGCTTACCATTCCCGCCATTGGCATGCTCTATTTCTTTGAAAAATACCCCAAACCCAACGTCAAACAATTTATTATTGCCAATGTTATCGTTACATTAATCCTGGTAATTATCTTTAAAGTGATTATGCCCAATATTTTACGCTATTTCTCCTCCTTGGAAATATTTTTTACCAATACCTTCGGATTACCTTTCCACACCGGAACTTTCATCGCCGGATTACTCATGGCTTGGCTATTTTATTATCTCTTGAAAAAATCAAACCGGGAACATAAAACGGTTTTGGAAACCGCAACACTTATGTTCCTATATTTACTCATCGGATTCGCGGCTTGGATTATGCTTCCCATCCGGTCCAATGCCAATCCGCCCATTAATGAAAACGCCCCCAAAAGCGCCCGCGAATTACTCGCCTACTACAACCGGGAACAATACGGCGAAACTTATCTGTTCTACGGGCCCTACTACACTGCATACTATCACGGGCTGGATCCAAAGCAACCTTACAAAGACGACAAACCTAAATATGAGCAAGACACCGTTTCGGGAAAATATGTCATCGTTAATAACTATAAACTCGCCAAACAAAACCTGAACGACAAATACAAAGGATTGCTTCCTCGCATGTGGAATCCCGGAAGCGCTTCCAATTATGAAATGATCATGGGATATCGCCGCGGCTATAAAGGAAAACCCGGCTTGATCGACCAATTGATTTTCTTCTGGAAATATCAACTCGGATATATGTATTGGCGCTATTTCCTATGGAATTTCGTAGGGCGCCAGGACGACGTCCAAGGACATTTGGACAATCACGGAAACTGGATCAGCGGCATTCCGTTTATTGACGAAATCTTTACCGGACCTCAAAAAAATCTCCCCTCCGATTATCGCAATAATCCGGCACGAAATACTTATTTCTTTCTCCCCTTACTTCTAGGTCTCATCGGGCTTTTGTTTCATTATAAACGTGACCCCAAACGCTTTTATACCGTGCTTATGCTATTCATTTTCACCGGAATAGCCGTATTGTTCTACACCAACGTCAAACCCTTCGAACCGCGCGAACGCGACTATGCCGTAGTGGTTTCATTTTATGCCTTTTCCATTTGGGTCGGTATGGGCGTCTATGCCCTTTACGAATGGCTTACCAAAAAAATTTCCGCCACTTGGGCATCATTATTAACAACCGTTCTCACCCTTTTTGCCGTTCCTTTGCTCATGGCCAAAGAAAACTGGAACGACCATGACCGAAGCCACAAATATTCGGCTCTCTATAATGCCATGGCATACCTCGATTCCTGTCAACCAAACGCCATTATTTACACCATAGGCGACAACGACACCTTCCCGCTCTGGTTTGCCCAAGAAGTAGAAGGACATCGAACCGACATTAAAGTCATCAATGAAAGCCTCTTCAATACCGACTGGTATATCGATCAAATGAAACAAAAAACATACAAAGCCGATGGCGCCCCCATCGACATGCCACACAAAAAATACGTCTACGGAACCCGTGAAATCATCATATTCCAACCCATGACAAATGATACTCTAGACATCAAAACTTTCATGAAAATCGTTCTATCCGATAAGGAAATCAAACGAAACGGACAAATCGGATCCTATATCGTTAATCCCGATAACAACCAAAAAGTCTATCTTTACCCTACACGCTATATCCGTGTGCCCGTCAACAAGGAAAATGTTATCAAATACGGCATCGTTCCCGCCAAAGACAGCACAAAAATCGTAGACGAAATCATTATTGACACCAAAGGCCAAGACATTTACAAAGCCCAATTGGCCATGCTCGATATTTTGGCTAATAACGACTGGAAACGACCCATCTATTTCAGTGGCGGAAGCAACAAAGATTCCGATTATATCTGGTTGAAAGATTATCTTCAATTGGACGGACTGGCTTATAAACTCGTTCCCATAAAAACCAAAAGTCCCGGCGGAATGGAAATGGGACGCATCGATACCGATATTTTGTATCGTAATGTGAAAAAATTCAAATGGACTATCGATCATGACCCCAATCTCTATTTAGACCCCGAAACAAGACGCAACGCATTGATTTACAGAATGGTAATGAACCGACTCGCTAATTCTTTAATCCAAAAAGGCGAACAATCGAAAGCAATCGAAATCCTCGATTTGAGTTTTGAAAAAATGCCATTGGACAAATTCGGTAATTACTTTTCCGCTTGGGATGCGTTGAAATTATATTATAAACTCAAAGCCAAAGAAAAAGCAAGAAAATTGGCGCGGCAAATGGTAAAACATTATTTGGAATATATGAACTATTTCAGCGAAATGACCACCAAACAATTGAACGAAAATTTCGATCAAGTAAACGATAAGATCATGAAACTCAACAACACTCTACAAATTATTAACCTCAACGATCCGGCATTATTCAAGGAATTAGACAAAGAAATCAAACCTGCTTTGGAAAAATTATCCAAAAAAGCCTAATTCATGATCGGCAAAATCGGAAAACGCCTGTTTCTTTTGGACGCCTATGCGTTGATATACCGCGGATATTATGCCTTTATTCGCAATCCGCGCATCAATTCCAAAGGACAAAACACCTCGGCCGTTTTCGGCTTTGTCAATACGCTACTCGATATTATCCGGCGCGAAAAACCCGAATTGCTGGCCGTGGTTTTCGATAAAGGCGGTTCGGAAATTCGAGAACAACTCTACGAAAGCTACAAAGCCAACCGCCTGGAACAACCCGAAGCCATCGAATTGGCCGTGCCATACATCAAACGCATTCTGGAAGCCATGCACATACCCGTGCTGGAAAAAGAAGGCTGGGAAGCCGACGACCTGATCGGCACCCTGGCCAAACAAGCAGCCGAAAAAGGATACGAAGTTCTTGTGGTCACATCCGACAAGGATTTCGGACAAATCGTTAGCGATAAAATCAAAATCTACCGCCCCTCGAGTAAGGGCGGAGGCTATGAAATTTGGGACGTCGAAAAAGTCAAAGAAAAATTCGGCGTAACCGAACCCGGACAAGTCATCGACTTTTTGGCCATGACCGGCGACAGCGTGGACAATGTGCCGGGCATACCGGGCGTTGGCGAAAAAACCGCCAAAAAATTTATCGCCGAATTCGGAAGTCTGGAAAATCTCTATGCCCGGACAGATAAACTCAAAGGCAAACTCAAAGAAAAGGTCGAAAACGCCAAGGATTTGGCCTTTATGTCCAAGGAATTGGTCACCATTCATACAAATGCTCCCGTAGAATTCCACGAAGAAAATTTCCGTATGGACCAACTCGATGCGGATAAAGTTTCGGACATCTTCAAGGAATTGGAATTCCGAAGACTGGGCGAACAATTCAAGGAAATTTTCCGTATCTCGCCCCAAGAAATGCAACCCGGCACTCCGTATTCCCTGTTCGGCGATACGGAACTGAACGCCTCATATAAAGCCGGTGGAACGCCCGTACCGGGAAATGAATTTATCATCCAACACTCCGATACACCCAAGTCCGTTGAAAAGCTCAAAGAAAACATTTTGCGTAAAGCTAAATTCGCTTTTGATTTTTATCCCCGAAATTTCGATTTCGACAGAGAAATCCGGGCAATGGCTTTTTCTGTTTCGCCCGGAATCGTGCATTACATTCCCGTCGCAAGCGGAAAAACCAAAGAATGGATTGCCGCTTTTGAAGAAATATGGCAAAATCCCGGCCTTGAAATCCAAGGGCACGACCTGAAAGAGTGGATGAAATTTTTGTTGGCGCAAGGCATTCGCCCCCGGATCAAGCTCCGCGACACCCTGATTATGCACTACCTGATCAATCCCGACATGCGGCACGACATCCGGCTGTTGGCCAAAAGTTATTTGAACACGGATATTCCGCAAGCGGAAAAAAAAGAAATGCTTTCGGGGGAAAAAATCAAAAATATTGCGGGGAGCCGTGCTCACGCAATCATTCGTTTGGAACCCGTATTCAAGGAAAAATTAAAAGAGATTCACGCCGAAACCCTTTTTGACGAAATCGAAATGCCGTTGGTTAAAGTGCTGGCCGGGATGGAATTAAACGGAATTGCGCTCGACACCGAAGCCTTGAAACGCCTTTCGGATGAAATCAATCAAGATTTGCAGGAATTGGAACAAAAAATTTTCTCCATTGCCGGCGAACGTTTTAATTTGGCATCGCCCAAACAACTCGGGGTGATTTTGTTTGAAAAACTCAAAATCGATACCCAGCCCAAAAAGACCAAAACCGGGCAATATTCCACTTCGGAAGACGTGCTTTCCAAATACAAATCCAAACACGAAATCGTTCGTTATATTTTGGAATGGCGTCAGTTGCAAAAACTAAAAAACACTTATGTGGACGCCTTGCCCAAACAAATCCATCCGAAAACCGGAAAAATTCACACGCATTTCAACCAAGCCGTGACGGCCACGGGACGCTTGAGTTCCACCGACCCCAATTTGCAAAACATTCCCATCCGGACGCCAAGGGGCAAACAAATCCGGGCGGCCTTTATCGCTTCATCCCTGCCGAACAAAATCATTTCCGCCGACTATTCTCAAATCGAACTGCGCTTGGTAGCCCACTTGAGCGGCGATGAAAATATGCTGGAAGCATTCCGCAAAGGCGAAGATATTCACCGCGCTACGGCGTCCAAGGTTTTCGGCGTGCCCTTGGATAAAGTCACGCCCGGCCAACGCGCCAAAGCCAAAGCCGTGAATTTCGGCATCATCTACGGCGTGTCGGCCCACGGACTGAGCCAACAAACGGGACTTTCGCGCACGGAAGCCAAGCGGTTAATCGACGCATATTTCCACACCTATCCGCGATTGAAAGCATTCATTCAAGAACTCATCGAAAAAGCCCGGGAAAAAGGATATGTGGAAACCATCATGGGACGCCGGCGCTACTTACCCGACATTCATTCGCGCAATGCGGTGGTGCGCGGGGCCGCCGAACGGATTGCCATCAATGCACCCATTCAAGGAAGCGCGGCCGACATCATCAAAAAAGCCATGGTTCAGGTGGACCGCCGGATGAAGGAAGAAAAAATGGCTGTGCCCATGCTCTTGCAAGTCCACGACGAATTGGTATTCGAAGCCCCGGTAAAGGACCTGGAAAAAGCCGAGCAAATCATCCGGTCCGAAATGGAAAACGCCGTGCAATTGAGCATTCCCTTGGTGGTGGACATCCACCACGGCGATAATTGGTTGGAAGCGCATTGAGAGAGAGAAACCTAAAGCCATGCTACCGCTTGATAAAGATTTACAACAAAAGAAAAGCAATTTGACCGAGTTTTATGCGGTTGCTTCTCGCGTGTTGAATTATTTACCGATGATAAACTAAGTCGGAAAGAATCCGTATCACCAAAAGAAAAGAACAATATCGACCGGGTTTTATATACGCTTCAGCAATCCATTGGAATCGGTTTGGACCTACTTGTAAATCCCAATGTTGCCCGAAAGCATGTAGGAAACAGATTTGAAGAACTAATAAAATCGGTTTTCGACGAAATGAAAATCCCCAACCGGAAAAATGTTTTGCAAATTCCCTATGAAACAGCCGAAGGAGAGAAGGTGTATAAATGCGAAAACGACATACTTCTTTCCAAAAATCAATTTGGCAACGACCATCAAATTCAAGACGGAGAAATTATTGTATCGACCAAAACCACATCCAAAGACCGTATGGGGAAGATTTTTATTGATAAAATTTTAATGGAAAGATTTACGGGCAAATCTCTCAAAGTAATTGGTATTTTTCTAAATGACGTTCAACGCAAAGGCCCCGGAAGCATTAATTTCACCTTGGTTACCGGACTTTTTCTGGTATATTCCGAATTTCTAACGGAATTGGACGGAGTCTATTATTTGGATTTGCCGCCCACGGCTCAAAGATCGCCGTTGTCCAATTACATCAAGCGATTTTCGGATTTATTGACTCAAGATTTGGATTTGCTCTTAGCCCCGTAATTTTTCCCGTCTTTTACGGGAAGAAACACTGTCTTTTTCGGACGCAATCCGGGCAATATGGGCTTTGTCGGACAGACGGGTTTTAATCATTTCACAATATTCTTTTTCCAATTCAGTGCCTATCCAACGGCGTTTGTATGCTTCGGCAACCGCATACGTGGTGCCCGAACCCCCGAACGGATCCAAGATTATGCTGTCCGGATTGGATGAAGCCAAAATAATTTTTCTCAAGAGTTCCACCGGCTTTTGGGTTACGTGGGGATATTTTTCCCATGCCCCGTTGGAAATGGTGGGAATTTCAAATACATCTTTCGGTTTGGCGCCCAAAGGGTGCGGGGTCCAATGGTATTTTTTCTTCTTGCCGTTGGCATACTGGGAAGTTTCCGCCTGACTTCTCGTTAGAAATTCAACGGCATCATAGTGATATAGTTTACCGTATCCGGTTTCAAAATAAGGTGTAATTTCAGGATTTCGGGAAATATTTAAGGTTTGATTTT
>JAMONV010000025.1 GCA_027066365.1 Flavobacteriales bacterium | reverse complement strand
TACACGGATTATCACGAATAAAAAAGGGAAACGGAAAACGAGACAAAGCGGCGAATCCAATATTCGATTCAACGATTCCACAATTCAACGGTTTAACAATTCCATCCCGCACCGGATTTTCCGGTTTTGTTCTTCGCACTTCAAAAAAATCTCGGGCGGGACGGGGCTTCGCCCGCGGTTTAACGAAACGAAAATCACTCCATTCGACTTTTGGATGCGGGATTTGGATTTTTGCCAATTTTCTTCGGATGCGCATTAGGAGCTTATGTGCTTGTATTTATGTATTGCATATATCTTTTACTTAAGGAATTTTGTTGGGAAAAGCATGAGCGTTGCATAGTTAATTCGGTTTTTTTTGTTGATTTTGCTAAACGGAATTTGATTTTTGTTTAAAATTTAATATATTTACGGAAATTTTCATTAAATATGAGTGCTGTAAAATCATATTAAAATATAAATCATGAATGTAAAAGCATATTGGGTATTCATTGCCTTTTTGATTTGGGGAAGCGGTAGTACTTATTGGTATGTATGCCGAATCAAGGGTTTTTGTCGAAATGTTCAGGCGGCAAAATGGGAAAAACCGGAGAAGAAGGATAAATCGACAAATAGTCAATTGGCCGGGGAGAAAGCCGAAATAAGTAAAGATGTTTTGATTTTCGAGATTAATGGAATCGAACCGGTCATCACCGATACGGTGCGTTGGCAAGCTGCTGTGGATGAATGGAAAAAAGCCATGGCGCAGGGAAAGCGTCTGAAAATGTATGTGCCCGTTTTGTTGTCGGAAGGCGAGGGCGTTTCCGTGGAGCGATTAAAGAGAACACGCCAATGGTTATCGGCGATTTTCGATTCGGCCATGGTGTCGGTGGAAGCGAAGCGTATCGATCGTTTCCAGGATCAAGCCGGTTTTATCGATGCTTTTGAAGGTTACTTTATGTTGATTGAACAAGCGGGAAATGTCAAGAAATTGGCGGGGAACAAAGCATTGATTTATTTTCCTTACAATGGAACCAAGGCGAAATGGGACAGGGATGTTTTGGATTATTTGGATGAAGTGGTTCGTGCGGTTAGGGAAAATAAGAATTTAAAAATCCGTTTGACCGGACATACGGACAACCGTGGAAATCCGGCCTTTAACAAACGTTTGGGTTATCGGCGTGCTTTTGCCGTGAAACGTGTTTTATTGAAGAAAGGAGTGCCGTCTAGGGCTATTATTGTTCGTTCGGAAGGCGAAAATAAGCCGGTTGCCGACAATTCCACGCCCGAAGGGAGACGAATGAACCGGCGTGTGGAGCTTGAAATCCTTAAACATTGAAATATTTTAAAAATTAATGCTATGAATACACTTGTGAGCGGTCTTTTTTCGGCGGCCGAATCCTACGGAAAAACCAATGCCGCCTTTGAGATTATCCTGATGCTTTTGATCAGCTTTTTGCTCGGTTATTTGTTTCATTATTTCTTATCGAAAAAAGCGCGTGAAAACGGTTACAGGGAAAAATACGAAGCTTTATCGGGAAAATTTAAGAAATTGGAATCAGATTATGTGGAGTGTTGTAGCGAGAATGAAATATTGAAAAAGGAGAGCCGTGGCAAAATCTCCGAAACTATGGTTCGGGGAATAGCGAAAATACCGGAAAAACCGCAGCAAAACGACGATTTGAAAGTGGTGGAAGGGATCGGGCCGAAAATCGAGCGGTTATTAAACGATGCGGGAATTTTCAGTTGGAAACAATTGGCGGAAACGGATGTAGAAAAATTGGAATTGATTCTGAAAGAAGCCGGGCCGCGATATCGTATGCATAATCCGGGGAGTTGGCCCTTGCAGGCGAAAATGGCGGCCGAAGGAAAGTGGAAAGAATTGGAAAAATGGCAATCCGAACATAAACACGGTAGAATCTAGCCGGTGATTTTTTCAAGCCAACGGTTAAAATCTTCCATAGCCAAGTAATGTTGGACGATGAATTCGGGTAAGTGATTTTGCCGGGAGAGAATTTTACGGCGTGAATATGAGCGATAGGTAAAAAAATTTTTGTTGAAAATATCCGGTTCTTGTTTTGCAGCTTCATTAAGGAACCGTTCGGATAGGCGTTTATTGCGTTCACCTCGAATGCCGTCGGGAAAAAAACGAAGCATTCCGGCAGAGTATTTGATTTTTTGCCATTGATCGGGATTTTCCGCTATGGCAAAACGGATTTTCATGAGGGTTTCCTTATCGGGTCGATAAAGTCCGCCGGCGATGAAATTTGTTTCGTGTCCGAATTGAAAGTATATTTCGGGATAACGTGTGTTTTTGCGTCCACCGGGGCTAACGGCGGCGCCTAACCATAATTTATACGGACTTTTGTCATGGGAAAAACGTGTGTCGCGATAAATACGAAATGCGGCTTGTTTGTAATCAATATTGATTCTGGGATTAATTTTGCGCATTCGTGCTAAAACTTCGCCGGTGAGTTTCTTGAAAGGTTCGAAAACATCTTTCAGGTAGCGGTCTTTGTTTTGATTGAACCATTCGCGGTTCATGTTTTGGGCTAACAGGTCGAAAAAATCGAAGTAATTTTTTGTTATCATTGGGGTATTTTTTGAGGCGGATACCAATCGCAGTTGATCCATTTATTATCGAAATGTACGCCGTATTTTCGGTAAAATTCGATGGCGGGCGTATTCCATTCGAGCACTTGCCAACGCAGGCGGTTCATACCTTCGAGGATGGCTTCGGTCATGATTTTTTCCAGCAGCATTGTGCCTATTCCTTGGTTGCGATAAGCTTCTTTGACATAGATATCGTCGATATACATGGATTTTCCTTTCCAAGTGTAGTAAACCGGATAATATAAAGCGAAAGCGATGATGTGTTTTTTTTCGTTCTCAACAACCAGCAAGCGGAAGAGGTCGAATTCGCGACGCATTTTTTCGGGGGTGTTGACTACTTCCCGGGTCGCTTTTTCAAATTCGGCCAAGTCTTTGATCAATTCGATAACTTGTTCGGTGTCTTCAGGTTTGCCTTTGCGCATTTTGAATTTTTCTTGCTTCATTTTTAATGTTTTTCAGGTGTATACACGGCATGAAATTGTTGATGATGGAGGACGGATTTTCGGGAGAAATAATCGGGAAATATTTGTCCGTTCACGTAAGCTTTCATTTGGTTGGCATAGTAGGGGCTTTCGGGATGTCCGCTCACGCCGG
>JAMONV010000024.1 GCA_027066365.1 Flavobacteriales bacterium | reverse complement strand
CGCCCAGCTTTCATATATGCGTTTAGATACTTGTGCATATTGAATTTCACCGCCATTCATTAATTCTATATGGGAAGCATGTGCGGTTTCATGTATGGTAGTACTATATAATTGATTGGTAGGAATCCATTCTCCATAACTTTTTCCAAATATTCTTATGTCGGGAAAAGCACCGGTAAAATCCCAATTCCCCCAATTGTCGCCTTCAGCATCATTTCTTTGGGCCCTATAATAATAACAGTATTTAAGTTTAGACCAAACATTCGGACGTTTCAATCCTCCGATATTATAATACTGATATCTGCACGCCGCCCGGTGAATCGTCGCATAACGCAAGGATTTTCCGCCCGTAATGGTCAAATACCAATTGGCACGCATTTTAGGGCCGTTGTAATAAGCCTGTCCGAAGGTTCCGTCGCGTATGTCAAATTCGGGTGTTTCCCAAATGATGGAGTAGTTTACTGGCCGTCGAAACCGGCGCGGACTGGTAAAATATCCTTTTTCATCGGTAACGGCACGCACGGTTGTAAACCAACGCCGGATTCTCACCCGCGCATTCTCTACGGGTATTTTGTGCCGATCCCATAAGTTGAGATACGAAATCATATTGCCGTAAGCACCCACATCGTCATGAACCAATATCCTGCCCGAAGGACGCCAACGGCCGTATCGTTCCGAATCATTGCCGCCGTTTACGGGTTCTTCCCAGTTTCCGGTGATTTCCAAAGCCTTATCTTCCAATTGATACAACAAGGTCGTGTCCCGGGAAAGTGCCTCATCTTCTTCGGGCAGATACAATTCTTCCAATAGGGTATAAGGAACATTGGGAAATTGAAAATCAACGGGAACCGCCGCATATTGATAGGTGGGTTTATCGGCAGGCAATCCCGGGTCATGAAATGAACCTTCGTATTCGTAATTCTCATAATCCAACGGATAATCGAACAGTTCCAACCCCTTTACGGACTTTAAAGCTTCATACTCCGCCCAATCCGAAGGCTCAAAACGCACATAATAATGCGTCGTATGAACGGGATTTTGCCTCAAAGAAACCGCTCCTTCGGACATCAAACGGTGGAATGCGCGCTTCATATTAAAAACACTGTAAGGATTTTCTAACTTTTTTGTTGGAAAAACGTCATCTCCGGATACGGTGCCGGATACCGGAAAATCCCTCTTACATGAGGTTATGGCCAAAATAGATAGATAGATAGACATATACTTTTTTCATAAAAGTATTATTTTTAATTCATTCGTCTAAAACAAAGATACAAAAAATTTAATTTAAAAACAACAATTGTTTTTCAATATAAGGATTTATTTAATTGATTTAAAGCAGGTCGTTTCCAATTGTCCATATAACGGGTATGTTTTAGTAAATAAAATAGAAAATTTGAATACGAATATGTCTAAGTTACCGTTAAATTCCGGAAACGCTTCAATAAAAAATTCAATGTGCCTGCAAGCAGATTAAGTTCCTTCAATTGGATCGGTTTATCATAAATATTCTACACGTAGTCATTGAAGAAATGAAAAACTCAGCAAATGCTATAAAAAATCCCGAAAGCAACTTAATCAATTATCTCTATCTTTATGAAATCCATACCAAAAAAAGAAACAAAGCACAGAAAATTATAACACTTCATTTCCGTAAATTATGTCCCAAAAAATAAAGTATTCGTCTTTGGTTGTCTCAAAATTCTTTTTTCCCGGCTCATCAATTTGCGAAATAGCCTCAATGATAACTTAGTTTAAAAAGCCCGGCGAATAAACCACCCGGCAAAATTTCATGCAATATGTTTGTTCCACAAATAAAGAATGAACCCGGCACAAAATACAAAATTTGATAAATTCAATAGGAAAATCCGACGAAATGGTTTATTTTTGAACAAAAATCAACAAAAATCGAGATACCATGAAAAAATTTGAAGACATAAAGAAAGTGGCCGTAGTGGGTGCCGGCACCATGGGAAACGGCATCGCGCATGTTTTTGCCCAAAACGGTTATGAAGTGCACTTGATCGATGTTTCCAAACCGGCGCTGGAAAGAGCCGTTGAAACCATCAAAAAAAATCTTAACCGCCTGTTGAAAAAAGAAAAAATCGACGAAGCGACCAAAGAAAAAACCATTCGCAATATCACCACATTCGACAATCTTTATGACGGCATTCAAGGGGCCGATTTTGTAGTGGAAGCGGCTACGGAAAATCCCGAAATCAAATTCGAGCTGTTTCGCGATATGGACAAATGGTTGGACGAAGATGTTGTGTTGGCAACGAACACGAGCTCCATTTCCATTACTACCATAGGCGCACAAACCAACCGGCCGGATAAAGTTATCGGTATGCATTTTATGAATCCCGTTCCTATCATGAAGCTGGTGGAAGTGATTCGTGGCTACAATACTACGGACGAAACGACCGAATTGGTTTTCAAATTATCGGAAAAATTGGGCAAAGTTCCCGTAGAAGTGAATGATTATCCCGGTTTTGTCGCCAACAGGATTTTGATGCCTATGATCAATGAAGCCATTCAAACACTGCAAACCGGCGTAGCAGGCGTAAAAGAAATCGATACAGTACTTAAATTAGGGGCGAATTTTCCCATGGGCCCGCTTCAATTGGCGGACTTTATCGGCCTTGATGTTTGCCTTGCCATTTTAAATGTAATGTATGAAGGTTTCAAAGACCCCAAATATGCTCCGAATCCGTTATTAGTAAACATGGTAAAAGCCGGAAAATTGGGCGTCAAATCGGGGGAAGGATTCTATGACTATTCCGAATCCAAAAAAGCGGAAAAAGTATCGGCGATGTTTAAAAAATAACGGTTCCTCTTGCAATTTTTATTACAGCCGGCTATGGCATTTCAATCATAAAAACATCATCCGGCAAAACATATTTCAAAGAAAATTATTTTTTATCTTTGAGCAAGAATAACATGAGCAATTAAATAGAATCTCCGCGAACTAAAATGAATTTAAGAAATAAAAAAATTTTGATCACGGGCGGCGCCGGTTTTATCGGATCGCATGTGGTAAGATTTATGGTAAAAAAATATCCCGGTTATGAAATCTATAACCTGGATGCACTCACCTATGCCGGCAACTTAGCCAATTTAAAGGACATTGAAAATAATCCCAATTATCATTTTATCAAAGGTGACATTCGCGACCGAAAACTCATCGACCGGATATTTGAAGAATTCGGTTTTACTCACATCATCCACTTGGCGGCGGAATCGCATGTAGACCGTTCCATAGAAAACCCTTCGGCATTTGTGGAAACAAATGTTATGGGGACGGTTCATTTGTTGGATGCGGCGCTCAAGCACTGGAACAATAAGGACGGGCATCTTTTTTATCATGTCTCCACCGATGAAGTATACGGTTCATTGGGACCTACGGGAAAATTCAAGGAAAACACACCCTATGACCCGCACAGTCCCTATTCGGCCTCCAAAGCGGCATCGGATCATTTCGTCCGTGCCTATTATCATACCTACAATCTTCCCACAGTCATTTCCAATTGTTCAAATAATTACGGACCTTATCAATTTCCGGAAAAGCTCATCCCATTGATAATCAACAACATACTTCATAAAAACCCACTTCCGGTTTACGGCGACGGCTCCAATATTCGCGACTGGCTTTATGTGGAAGACCATGTCAAAGCCATCGATCTGATTTTTCATCGGGGAAAATCCGGCGAAACATACAATATCGGTGGAGATAATGAGTGGCGCAATATCGATTTGGTGGAAAAATTGTGCGAAATTACGGATGAATTGCTCGGGCGTCAACCGGCCGGGCAATCCAAAAAATTAATACGTTTTGTTAAAGACCGTGCCGGACACGATTGGCGCTATGCCATTGACAATTCCAAGCTGAAAAGCGAATTGGGCTGGCAACCGGAAATGGATTTCGAAACGGGTCTGCGAAAAACCGTAAAATGGTATCTGAACAACCACGAATGGCTACAAAACGTCACATCGGGAAAATACCGGGAATACTATGACAAAATGTACAAAAATCGATTAGCATGAAAGGGATTATACTGGCCGGCGGATCCGGAACGCGCCTTTATCCTTTAACCAAAACCGTATCAAAACAACTGCTTCCGGTATATGACAAACCGATGATTTATTATCCGCTCTCGGTATTGATGCTGGCCGGTATTCGTGAAATTTTAATCATCTCCACGCCACACGATTTACCGCTCTTCAGAAAATTATTGGGCGACGGAAGCCAATGGGGATTGCAATTCGCATACGTAGAACAACCTTCGCCGGACGGTTTGGCACAAGCCTTCTTGTTAGGCGAAAATTTCATTGAAAACGATAACGTCTGTATGATCTTGGGCGATAATATTTTCTATGGAGGAAATTTGAGCGGACTTTTAAACCAGGCCCGCCGTGATGCCGAACTTAATAATCAAGCTACGGTATTCGGTTATTATGTTAATGATCCCCAACGATACGGCATTGCCGTTTTCGACGAAAACGGAAAAGTCCTCGAAATCGAAGAAAAACCGAAAAATCCTAAGAGCAATTACGCCGTAACAGGTCTGTATTTTTACCCGAATGACGTCATCGAAAAAGCCAAAAGAGTGAAACCTTCTTGGCGAGGCGAACTGGAAATAACCGATGTCAACAAAATGTTTTTGCAAGAAAACCGCCTACAAGTGCAATTGCTGGGACGCGGATATGCTTGGCTCGACACGGGAACACACGACGCATTGCACGAAGCCTCGGAATTTATCAGCGTTATCGAAAAACGAACCGGACTTAAAATTGCATGTCCCGAAGAAATTGCCTGGCGAAAACAATGGATTAACACCGAAACTTTAAACCGGAACATAGTCAAATTAGGGAAAAGCGCTTATGCGGATTATTTACAAAACCTCCTAAAACCGTCTGCCTCTGAATCGAACGAAACCGACATACAATAAAAAACTCATTCGCGCATGGGCATTTTATGACTGGGCGAATTCTTCTTATGCCTTGGTTATCAGTTCGGCCATCTTTCCCATTTTCTATGAAAAAGTCACCAAAACCGCCGACGGAAATGACCGTTTATCCTTTCTCGGATATGATTTTCTGAACACGGAACTTTATTCCTATTCACTAGCCGTATCTTTCCTTGTTGTGGCACTCATGTCCCCCATCCTTTCCTCCATTGCCGATTATACGGGAAACAAGAAAATTTTCATGAAATTTTTCACTTACCTTGGCGCCTTTTCCACCATGATGTTATTTTTTTTCGACGGAAGGGAAACTGTTAATATCGGATTGATATTCAGCGTGTTGGCAAGCATTGGCTTTTGGGGAGGCTTGGTCTTCTATAACGCCTTTTTACCGGAAATAGCTCCTCCCGAAAAACAGGATTATGCAAGTGCATTGGGCTTTACCTACGGTTATATAGGATCCGTTATGCTGATGATATTTAATTTGTTAATGATTATGGAACCAGGATGGTTCGGCATTGAAAATCCTACACTGCCGGCACGCATTTCATTTCTAAGTGTCGGTATTTGGTGGATACTATTCGCCCAAATTCCATTCGCAAAACTTCCCGATAATATCTATGAAAATCCCCCTCCATTCCAAAGAAATTATTTGCTAAAAGGCTACGAAAAACTATTCTCCGTTTTAAAAGAAATCCGTTATCAACCCTACTTGCGAAGATTTTTGTATGCATTCTTCCTGTATAGTTTTGCGGCGCAAACTATTTTTTATGTAGCCGGAATTTTTGGTAGTAAAGAGCTCGGATTACCGACAGCCAAATTGATTACCACCATCCTAGTCGTACAACTCGTCGGAATCATAGGCGCATTAAGTTTTGCCAAAATAGCCGAAAAAATCGGAAATATCCGGGCTTTACAAATTGTTTTAATCGTTTGGATCATCATCACCGTAATCGCCTATTACTTGGATAAATCCGACCCGAACGTGGAATATTGGTTTTATTTTCTGGGTGGATTGGTAGGAATGGTCATGGGGTCCATACAAACCTTATCCCGTTCGACCTATTCCAAAATGCTCCCCGATGATCCCGGTGTGCACACCACTTATTTCAGTTTTTACGATGTTTTCGAAAAAATCGCCATCGTTTTGGGGACCTTTGCTTTCGGATATTTGGAATGGCTTACGGGATCTATGCGATCAGCCATTTTATTGATGCTCGTATTTTTTGCATTGGCATGGATTATCGTAGGACCGCTTCACACCTATTTTAAAAATTCCTTTTCCGCAGCAATCAAAAAGAATGAAAACCAAACGACATAAATCATATTTCATTTGTCGCAATTTATTTAATTTATGCCGGAAAAAGCTTTGCCATGAGCAATTACATCATTGACAACCAATATATTGAGAGCGAAGAATTAAAAAACATTTTTTGTTCCGGACAACTTATTTCTCTGGGAGAAAACGCACTGAAAGCCATTGAAAAATCCTACGACTTTTTGCAGCGTCAAATTCAAAATCCCCATCGCCCGGTTTATGGAATTAATACGGGTTTCGGCTCATTACACCGCATGCGCATCAAACCCGAAAATTTGCAGCAATTACAAGAAAACCTCGTGCGTAGCCATGCCTGCGGAACGGGATCGGAATTGGATACGCGAACCGTTAAACTTATGTTGCTACTGAAAATCATTACTCTGGCCAAAGGATATTCCGGCGTTCAACCGGCAACGATCCAACGTTTGACAGATTTTTATAATAACGGAATCACACCCGTTGTTTATGAGAACGGTTCTTTGGGTGCCTCGGGCGATTTGGCTCCGTTGGCCCATCTCTCTTTGCCGCTAATCGGTGAAGGTGAAGTGCGAATCAACGGCAAAAAAATTTCCGCAAGCGAAATGCTCGAACGCTTTGGGTGGCAACCGCTCCGGTTACAAGCCAAAGAAGGTCTGGCACTGCTCAACGGAACACAATTTATGGCCGCCATCGGCATCCTGAACGTCTGGCAAACCGAAAAACTGGATCTTTGGTCGGACCTGATTGCCGCGGCATCGCTGGAAGCTTACGACGGACGAATAGAACCTTTTTCGGAAGTCATACAACACATCCGCCCCCATAAAGGACAAGCCGAAACCGCACGGCGAATCCGCATTATCTTGCAAGATAGCGCTATTATTCATGCCGAAAAAGAACACGTTCAAGACCCCTATTCCTTCCGGTGTGTTCCGCAGGTACACGGTAGTGTAAAGCACTATCTGGGTAGTGTAAAGCACACCTTCACGGTAGAAATCAATGCGGTAACCGATAATCCGGTCATAGATGTGGAGGGCGGTCAAATTATTTCCGGTGGAAATTTCCATGGCGAACCCTTGGCTATCGGTTCCGACTTATTGGCCATAGCCGTCTCGGAAATGGCTAATATTTCCGAAAGACGAACCTACCGCTTGATTTCCGGAAAACGCGGACTCCCACCCTATCTCACACCCAATCCGGGGCTCAATTCGGGCCTCATGATTCCCCAATATATGGCCGCTTCGCTTGTGAATCAAAACAAACAATTGGCCGTCCCCAACAGCACCGACAGCATCGAATCAAGCAACGGACAGGAAGATCATGTCAGCATGGGCGCCAATTCGGTTCTAAAAACCGCCAAAATTATCGAAAACACAAAATTCGTGCTAGCAGTCGAATTACTCACCGCCATGCAAGCGCTACATTTTAGAAATAAAGCATCTGCAGAACGCATTCAACAATTTTTGGAACCCTATCGTCAAAGGGTCCCTTTCATGGAAAACGATACGGTCTTATATGACAAAATCGATACGATTGTTGAAATTTTCAACCAAACGGATATTACGGAATTAAGACAATTAATCGCGTAAATTTATAAACATAGTTCCTTCCTAATTCCTTTTTTATTGAATTTTTCAAAACACCACTTGACAAATTGTGCTTTTGGTATTATTTTTGCATGGCTTAAACGGGGTCGACTGGTTTCGACAGCGAGTTCATTGACATGTGTAAGCATGCCGAGGTTGGGGTTCCCTCGTTAATCAAGCCCCAAAACGATAAATGGCGAAGCAAACTTCGCTCTCGCTGCCTAATTCCGAAGTATAGTAGGAATTCTGGCCAACGTTCCGGCAAGGCCGGAAGGCGAGAAGTCCCTCGGAAGCCTTGGTTTGCGGCATCCGGTCAAGGGGCTTCATAAAAGCAAACCTAGTCGTTGCCGACGGCTCTAAGCAACGGCGAAACTCAACAGAGCCTAAGCTTCGGAATCGCCTGTCCGTGGGCAGTCCGAAGCCGACAATCAAACACGGACTAAGCATGTAGAAAGCATGTCAAGAACTTGTTTGGACGAGGGTTCGAATCCCTCCGGCTCCACTCAAACAAAAGCGGGAATTTTCCGCTTTTTTTTTATTTTTCGGTTTTTGAGAAAATATTTCTCAGGATTAACCTCAAACGCCAATAACGATATTGAAAAAGCGGTTTGATTTTTTCCCATTGCGTAGTAAACAAATAATAAAATGCTATAATCAAACTCGCCAACCATTTACTTAGTTCCTTAAAAACCAAACGCCACCATTTAGATTTTCCGGAAATTTGAGCCGAATACAAATCGGCTACCAAATTGATTTCCGCCTGACGCCGGATAAACGAACGTGATAAATGCTCCGGCGGAATGATATGCCAAACCATCAGGTTGGGAAAATATAAAAAACTTATTCCATCCCGTTTTAAGCGGTTAAAAAAATGAAATTCCGGTCGAATTTCCGGTTTTCCCGTATTATTTTCTTCAAATACACCGTATCGTTCGAAATATTTTCTACCGATTACCATATTCATCCCGCGCGGAATAGCTTTTTTGGGGAACGGCCGGATCGTTTCTCCGTAGTTCACTTCGTCCAACAATGGCATAAAAAATTTGATCATCCAAGGCGGTTTTTGGTTTTCAAATACGGGAATAACCTTTCCGCCGCCAATCACACGGTCTCCCAAAGAAGCGATTTCGGTTTCCAATGTTTTGAAAAAATCGGGATGCAAAATCACATCGTCCTCGGTAAAAACCAAAATTTCGCCCCGACTTTGCTCCACAGCCCGGTTCCAAGCATCCACCGTGTTTTCAATTCTATTTTTCAAAAACCGAATTAAACGGCAATCTTCTTTCTTATGGTCAGGGAAAAATTTTTCCATGTCCACTCCATCTCCGACAATTATACATTCAAATCGATCAAAATCCAAATCAAAGGCACAAAGTCTCTCGATAAATTCATGAAGATTGATTTGAGGATTTCGACTCAAAACAATAACGGAAAATTGCGGTTGTTCATTCATTCTCCTCTTCTTTATCTTCCGGCGGCAATAAAGGGTGCTCATTCGACAAAGCACGATCAATCAAGGCTTCCGGCATGGGATTTTTAGTTGTTAACGGAACACCAAGCCGGTGAATATTTTCTACCCTTCGAATAAGATTACCCCGGCCTTCCACTAATTTGTTCATGGATTTTTCATAAAATCCCTTGGCATCGTCTAATTTTTTCCCTATTTGAATCAAATCGTTTACAAAAGCATGAAATTTATCCAATAAAGCCGAAGCCTGACGAACAATCTCCTTAGTATTCTCCTTCTGTTTTTCATTAATCCACATCGACTCGATAATGCGCAATACCGCCAATAATGTGGAAGGCGTTACCAATATGATGTTACGCCTGAAGGCTTCGTCATAAAGGTTTCTTTCCGTTTTTAAAGCCAATGAAAAAGCAGGCTCCACGGGAATAAACATCAAAACAAAATCCGGTGTTTTTCCGTTTAGCTCGGGAATTTTATCATAGCGTTTGGCCGCCAATTCATTAATATGATTCCTCACCGATTGGAGATGCATCTTCAAGAAACGCTTGCTTTCTTCTTCATTTTCACTATTAACCCATTGCTCATATGCCGTGAGTGAAACTTTGGAATCGATAATGACCGCTTTACCGTCGGGAAGCGACACAATCACATCGGGCTGCAAACGCTGACGCCCCTGTTCCGCATCAACCGTAAACGACTGCTGCACAAAATAATGAACATCTTTTTCCAATCCCGATTTTTCCAAAACCATATTCAAAATCATCTCACCCCATATTCCTTGTGTCTTACTCTCCCCTTTCAAGGCTTTGGTCAAATTAAGCGCTTCCTCCGACATCTGACGACTCACCTCCTGCAAATTTCTGATCTGCGTCAGCAATTCTACATGACGTCCGTGGTGTTGTTTATTGGTCTCTTCGACTTTTTGGCGGAAATCATTCAGCTGTTCTTTAAAAGGGCGAATAATGTCATCTATATTTTTCCGGTTCTGTTCGGCAAATTTCTTTCCGGTTTCTTCCAAAAACTTTCGTGAAAGATTCTCCAATGACTCCGTCAAATGTTTTTCATATTCTTCAAAAGTTTTTTGTTGCGTTTCAAATTTTTCTTGCCAAAATTTTCGTTCCGTTTCAAGCCGGCTTTGCATGGCCTTCAATTCGGTTTCCAATTTGCTCAATTGCTTGTTCTTTTCCAGAATATCGGCTTCCAACGATTGTTCCCGCTTCTCAAAACTCGCCGCCAAAATTTCCTTTTCTTTTTGGTTTTGTGCCAATTGGCTTTCCAATTCAGACCGTGTTCGGCCTAGCATTTCGACTTGCGTTTTCAAACTTTCGTTTTGCCCGGTCAATTTTGCCTTTTGCCAAAAATATCCGAGCAAAACACCCGAAACAAAAAAGAATACGGCCAATCCTACCAATAACAGTGTGTCGTTCATTAGCCCGATTTTAATTTAAATATACGGTTTTCTTCGTCAAAGATAAGGAATTCGCCACGAAAAACCTCTTGAAACCTCCCCAACTGCAAGATTTCTTCCGTCGTTCCGGCGTAAGCTTTACCTCGGTCCAAAAGGATTAAATAATCGGCCAAGTCAAAAATAAAATCGAAGCGATGGGTAGAAAATAAAACGGTTTTTCCGCCGGAAGCCAAACGCTTAAGCCATACCAAAATCTCGGCCATAGCCGGCAAATCCAAATGCGATGCCGGTTCGTCTAATAACAAAACAGGAGTCTGCTGCACCAAAGCTCGCGCAATCATCACTCGCTGTTTTTCACCATCACTCAAAGAACTAAACATACGTCCCGAATAAGGTTCCAGCCTAAGCCATGCTACGGTTTCGCTTATAATCCTTCGGTCTTCATCATTCAACCGGAATAAACTATTCGTAAATGGAATGCGACCGCTTGCAATAATTTCATCCACCGTCAAAGGCATTTGCGGATATTGCGTGAGCACCACCGAAAGTTTCTTGGCTCTTTGCCGTCGACTCATGGAATTCACCGGAACTCCGTCTATCAAAATCTCACCGTTATAATTTTCGTGAATACCGGCAATTGTTCTGATTAACGTGGATTTCCCCGCCCCATTCCGACCTAATAAAACCGACATTTTGCCGGGCGGAATAAAAAACCGGATATCCTTCAAAATTTCCTTGCCCTTGTATCCCACATTCAATCCCTTGAGTTCAATCATAATTTGAAAATTATAACATAGTCATTCTCGCCTATTCGACCCGTATTCAAGCTCTTCACTCGCAAAATTTTAAATTTTTTTTCCAAATTCTCCAACCGACGTTTCAATCGTGCGTATTGGCCCGGCGTAATCACCCAAATACTCTTTTCATCACCAAACCGTTGCAAAACATATTGATCTTTATCAGGCGCATCATAAATTATAATTTCCTTTCCGGGAAAACTTTTTTTCAGATAAAAAATCAAAGAAGGTGGCTTGCCGAAATCATTGGTTATCAATATTTTATCAAATTCTTTCCTATTTCTCCCCTCAATAATCGAAGCAACTTCTTTCGTCGCATTCCTTAAAGGTTCCGATAAAGGATACACCACCGCAAATATACCGCCAACCAATAGCAAGGATGAATAAATAATCATTCCGGCACTTCGAATAAAATCGCGCTTCATTGCCAATTGATATGCAACAACAGATAAATATATCAAAACAAAAAATAAAACGGCCGTAATTAATACGGATAAAGAACGACTTTCCACCGGTTTCCAATGAAAACGAATAAGTCCCCAAAAATAAATAGACAATGCGGCCAAGGAAAAAAACGCATAAATTATCCATTGAACAACCCACAACCATTTGATTTTCAAAGGCATAAAACCTTTACCGAAATCATATAAAACCTTTGCCGTCATTATGGACAAAGGCGGATAAGCGGCCAAAACGTAAGCAGGCAATTTACTTGGCAAAAACTCATAAACCAACCATCCGGAAAGCAACCATAAAACGGGGTAAAGCCAAACGGTGCCACGGTAAAGCTTTTTTCGAAAAACATCAAATATTGCGTAAAACACAAAGGGCAAATAAGCTAAAAATGTCAATCCGAATAAAAGAAAATAACTCCCCGGAGGACCGGTTTGATTTAATACCGGCTGCTTGATTCTTTTGAAAACATACCAATCCAGCCACCAATGTATATATGCAGGATTTTGTAAATAAGTTTCATATAGCCAAAACATAAAAGGAAACATAGCTAAGATACCCCAAATCCATGGGTTTGTTGAAATAATCCGTTTCTTATCCGGCCAAAAAATCATCAACAAAACCCACAAAATACTTCCGAAAATAACAAAAGGCGGCCCCTTAACCAAAAGCGCCAAAGCCATACCGATATAAAATTCAATCAATCCGCTCTTTTTTTCGGTCATTAAATATTCCCATAAAGACAAACCCGACCAAGTATAAAACAACAACATCCAAGCGTCGGTGAGTGCAACTTTTCCGATAAATAATACCAGTAAGTTGGTTCCTAAAATAATCAGAGACAACCGTGCCACCGTATCATTAATTAAATTTCGAAGACGTTTATACATCAGCCAAAGAGTAGCCCACACCGCCATAGCCGTAAAAAATCTGACGGCAAAAACGTTCATCCCAAAAAGCGAATATGCCAAAGCAATCGACCAAAAATGAAAAGGCGGCTTACGGTGAATAAAACACCATTGGCATTCCGGCGCCAACCAATGTCCGTTCTCAAGCATATCATTCGCCAAAACTGCATAAGCACCCTCATCTTGATCCCACAACGACACATATCCGTTGAAAGCCATTAAAACAATCAAAAAAAATATCAAGATCCATGCATCCTTGACCGATTGTATAATTTTCCAAAGCATAAAACCTACTTTGTTATCCTTACAGGAATTTTGGCAAAGAAACATTGCGTTTTATGACGACGTATCTCGGTCCATACGGCAACTAAATTTTCCCCGTCAAAATCCAAATCGATATAATCCCCGAAAAATATCCGCTTGTCGGGCACAAATAAAGATTGACTCAAAACTAGTGTGTCTAGTATATTTCCTTCATAATCATACATACCCAACTTAACCCTTGTATGCAAAGTGTCATTCGCAGGTCGATCATAAAACACCACGGCAAAAACATTATGCCCGTGTATCGCCACTACAGCAGGAAAAAATTGATCACCCGCATCCGGTTTCAAAACTTTAACCGGTTGCCAAGTCTCACCCTTGTCATCCGAATAGGTAAATTTAATTTTTCCATCGGGAGATTTGTCTCCGAATAATACCAATAACCTTCCGGTCACCGTATCACGAACAAACCAAGGCAATCCGTTGGCTCTATATATGCCCGGGAAATCAAAAGTCCAACCCGCCTCCTGATTGGCAATCACTTGGTCTTTCCCCCATGTTTTTCCCCTGTCAAAACTCTTGTCAAACCATATTTTGTTATCATAAGCCCATACCGTCAAAACCGTATCACGGTCGATAAAAACAGGTGTGGCCCCTTCCGTTGTTTGATCGTCATCCAAGCAATCGCCTTCCAAATCATTGATTTTCACCGGTTGGGTCCATGTTGTGCCCTCATCTTCCGACAAAGAAAATAAAATTCTCGAATGATCATCGGGATTCCGGGACTCATAACGGTCAAATTCGGTCCATGTAACCGCCAAAGTTTTTGAAACGGCATCATAACCGACCCAGGGTTTATCTTGTTGTTTGGGCGGATTATATCCTATCCCGGTATCCGTCCAGTTTTTTCCGCCGTCTGTTGTTTTTTGCACAACGATCACAGGCAAAAATGCTCGCTCTTTCAATGCCAAATGAAAATAATAGAAATTTCCGGCAGGATCCGAAAACAAAACCGGATCACCAAACACCCCGTATTGCGAAACCAAATTTCCTTTGCTCCAAGTTTTTCCGCCATCTTCCGAAAAATAATAATTATCCAATATGGAACCCGCCATAATCCAACCGGAATTTTTCCGGTTAATCACCACCGAAGGCTCCGAAGCACGCAAATCAAAAGGACTTTTAGCCGAATCCAAAGTAACCCTAAACACATTTTTTTTATCAAATGCTAAACGAAAACTCTTTTCTCCGGACACAATAGTATGCTTTGATACACAATTAAAAAGTAATAATATCAAACCGGAAAGAATTAAATTTTTTTTCAACATCCTATCAAAATTTGATTTTAAAATTACAAAAAAAACAAACCTTCCCGTATAAAAACGGGAAGATTTGTTTAAATGAAAGGAAAATAAAAAGAGGGGGGGGAATTATTCTTTCTTATCGTCTTCGGGACATATCCACTTAAATTCAGTCCTTCGGTTCAATTGATATTGCTCTTCGCTACATTCAACTCCATCAACACATCCGTTCACCGGACGA
>JAMONV010000023.1 GCA_027066365.1 Flavobacteriales bacterium | reverse complement strand
AAATCCGGTGCGGGATGGAATTGTTAAACCGTTGAATTGTGGAATCGTTGAATCGAATATTGGATTCGCCGCTTTGTCTCGTTTTCCGTTTCCCTTTTTTATTCGTGATAATCCGTGTAATTCGTAGTTTGTTTTTTTTGCCACAAATTTCACGAATTTCACTAATTTTTTTATTCGTGTTTATTCGTGTAATTCGCGGTTTGTTTTCTTGCCACGAATTACACACTTGTCCGGTGGGAATATTTCTAATTTTTCCCTTTTTATATTCGTGATAATCCGTGTAATTCGTGGTTTGTTTTTAGCACACTTATCCTGTGAAAATTTACATAAATTACACGAAATCACTTAAAAAAATTGTCCACTGTTCATTAAAATAAATCGCTTTCCCTTTTCCTTTTAGCTTAGCCGTGCAAGGAGTTAAATGTCATACAAACTCCACTCTACAGCTGTTAAGTGTCACTTTATTTTTTTATAAACAATTTTGTTCCTCTTCCTTCGCCGGTGATAAGTTTCAATATATAATTTCCGTGAGGCAACATGCGTACATCCACACGCATTTGCTTCCCTTCACCCAAAACCGATCGCACCAATTTACCCTGCGTATCGTAAATATTGACTGCTTTAATGTCCGCTTCGGATTCAATTTGCAAACTATTCTTCACCGGATTGGGAAACATCTTCCAAGTACTGTCATTCAATTTTTCGATTTTCAAAGAACCCCCCAACACGGCACATAGGGTATATTCATCCGCTAATGCCGAGCCGATAAGCGTTGGCGTACCGTCGGTTTTATTGATTTCATATAAACCGGAAGAATAATTGCCGTTATCATCCAAAAATAATGTTCCGTATATCTTGTCATTGACGGCATCGTATCCGATATCTTGAGCATACCGAAGCGGCAAATTGAGCGGTCCGACCAAGTTTACACCGGCATTCGAAGTATCAATAGTATACAAAGCATCGGTAACCAGGTCAAGGCCGTATAAAGTACCGTTATTATCCATAGCCAACCCAATCATCAATAATGTGTCGGGAATTAGTCCGATATCACGACGATCGAAAAACATGTTGTAAGCCAGTAATCGATTTTCCGCTATGACATATAATTCCGACGCCGAAGGTGCACGGTCCATCGTTATTCCATTAACACCTTCGTATAAATCATAAGGATAATTGACGGCATGAAATCCAGCCGTAGAATCCACGAAATAAAAGATATTATAATTATCGGCTGCAAACATTAAATCTCCCGCATTGGAAAATGTCCCGGATGTTGTATAGTCTCCGTAAAAACCGCTAACCGAATCAATATCAATCGGCACGCCCGTGTTCAGCGGAATTTTGACCAAATGATTTAAATCTCCGTTACCATCGGCATCATAGCTTACATGCGAATATACATTTCCGGCTTGATATGCATAATTGCTGTAGATTTCCATTACATAACGAAAGCCGTTATCGGAGAGGTTTTGGTCCGTCGGCAAAATCACTTGAAAATCAACCCAATAAGTAGTGTCTGCAGGAGGAGTCCAAACCGGATTAAAATTATATTTCGCATCATCATCCGGTCCGAGATTAGCACCTGTGATATGTAATGTATCACTGTAGTAAATCGTATGCGTCGAAGAAGTATCACTCTGCACTGCCACAATGATATCAAAATTATTTTGAACGGAAGCACCGGAATTTTTTATTATTACGGAAAAAGGCACGGGACCGTCGAGCCAACCCCACGGATGAATCCATTGAATAGACAAATCATCGTTATTGGGTTTAAAAATCTTTACGTTATCCACGGCCCAATACCAATCGTAATGGGCATTATAATAGTGAAACCTTATTTTCAAATCGGGATTTAAATATGGAGTTAAATCAATCCGCGGATGATCCGGCGAATCCCAACTTCCAACATCCCGGCCTTGATAGCGTATTAAATTTACCCACGTAGTTCCATCAAAAACATCCACGTCGCCGATTTCATTACCCGAATAATAGTAAAAAAATTGATCAAATGTAAGATACACAATATCACCGGAATTCCAACCGCTAATGACCGGCGACACGAGATACGTATCCATGTCCACACCACCAACTCCATCGCTGTCGGCAATAACAAAAGATGTTCCGTCAAGAGATGAACCGGAACGGTCGGTAACGACATTCCATACGGCACCCGTTCCGGCACTATCGATAACCGTCCAACCGGAAGGAATACTTCCGCCGTTAAAATCTTCAAACATGTAAACGGTTTCCGATATATTTGCCGGTCGCATCATGGTGCCGTTATAAATTCTATCTTGCAATTTTTGCAAGCGTGCGTCCTTATTGATTTGTATTGACGGACGATATTGAGCCGTCAATAAGCTCCATACAAAGAGCGAAAAAACAAACATAATTTTTCTCATGGGAGCATGAATTTTGTTGGTTATCTATACAAATATATAATTTTTTTTCATGATACAAAAGATTGCCGAAAGGAACGGTTTATTTCTCAAATTCCACTATGAAATATAAACGGTTTCCTGCATACAAATCATTCCACTCTCCCGGTTTTCCCAACCGCCCGCTTCCCAAAGGCCATTCCGTCAAAGCCAACCCCAAAGCATTCTGCTTGTCGCCGTAATTATCCGGCTCATTTCCCCAATTCACATAAGCCCCGTTAACCGGTTCGCCGTCAACTTTACCCTTCCAAAACAAAATACCCTTGCCGTCAAAGTCGCCGTCCCAAATCCAATTTCCCTCGTGTCCTTCGTCGGTTCCCCCTAACCAAAGGTAAGATGCCCCTCCACCATCGGGCGCTATGGTTGCGGATAAATCGATATTCGCTTCACTCACCAAATCCCATATTTTTTTCTGTTCCTCCTTGGAATTGATTTCCGCCAAATAACCGCCCCGTCTCACCGCATAATTCACCGCTTCGTGCCATGTCATCGGACGCTTCACGATTTCATAGTGATGAACACTATTCATTGATGATGAGAATGGAAAAATCATAAAGAAAACGAATATCCTTTGCCACATTTTCTTTTTTGAGCTTAATTTAATTAAATTTTCCTTCTTGCACAAGAACAAATATCACAAATCATTGAAAAATATTTAAAAAGATACCCATAATCCAAAATATTAATATTTTTGCTACAAAATTTTTGAATATGTCACAACATCACGAAAGAGAACACTTGGCTTTGGTGATCGGAGCCGGAGTAGCCGGAAGCGAAGCCGCCTATATTTTGGCCCAACATGGAATTCGCGTGATTGTTGTGGATCAAAATGCGCTGCCTTACGGAAAAATAGAAGACGGTCTACCCTTGTGGCATATCGGATTACGCGACAGAGTGGAAGCTGAAATCGATCGCAAATTACGGCATCCCAAGATCAAATTTCTGCCATTGTTCAAAGTCGGGAAAGACATGACATTGCCCGAAATTATGAAAGAATACAAATTCGACGCTATTATTCTGGCCTTCGGCGCATGGAAAGACCGCCCTCTTCCCGTTCCCGGTATCGAAAAATTCCGCAACAAACAACTGATCTATCAAAACGACTTGCTCAAATGGTATAACCACAAACACGAGCCCGGTTTTCAAGGAAAAAGATATAAAATCGAAGACGGCGTAACCGTTATCGGCGGCGGCTTGGCATCGCTCGACGTGATGAAAATCGTCATGATGGAACTCGTCGGAAACAAATTAAAAGAAAAATACGGTCTCCAATACGATTTGTTTACCATGGAAAAGAAAGGTTTGAAAAAAATCCTCGATGAAAACGGAATCGCATTCGAGGATTTGGGATTGAAAGGCGCCGCCTTAATCTACAGGCGGTCCGCCAAAGAAATGCCCCTGAAACAACCCGCATCCGATTCACCCGAAGACAAAGCCAAAGCCCAAGCCGTGGCGAAGAAACTGCTGGAAAATTATCAACAAAAATTCCTATTCCGATTTATTCCCAATGCCGTACCCGTGGATTTTGAAGAAAAAAACGGCAAACTAACCGCCTTGATTCTGGAAAAAACACTTTCAAAAAACGGTAAATTAATCTATACCGGCGAACGTTTCCGTCACGAAACCCCACAAATCATTTCATCCATCGGATCCATTCCCGTCAAACTCAAAGGAATCCCATACGAAGGCGACGCCATCAAAACCGTGAAAGGAACAGCCCTCGTGGATGGATATAGCCACTTGTATGCAGTAGGAAATGCCGTTACGGGTAAAGGAAATATCAAAATGGCCAAAGAACACGGTCGCCAAGTAACCGAAAACCTAATCAATCCTGACAAACCCGGTCAAATAAACCTTCATAAAACCCTCGACGAAAACTACCTCAAAGAAACCGACCGACGCGCCGAAACCATTGCGGAACAAATTCTCGCCCTTCCCCTTCCCACTCAAGAAGAAGTCGATCACGTATGGGAATTGGTCGAAAACCGGCGCAAACAAATCGGCTATAAAAATTACGATGAGTGGATCGCAAAACACAAACCTCTTCGACTCGAACAAATCTTGAAGCAAAATAAAAATCTCCCTTAATCCCTGTTTAATCGGTTTGTTTCTTTTTAAAAAATCGTATATTTGCTTCATCCTAAAAACAGAGAAAATGTATTCGTTGATTTACACACTTCTCATCATCGTTTTTCTGATTATCATTGTGATGATATTAAAGAAAAAAATTTCACCTTCATGGGTGCCTATCCTGAATACTTTACTTTTGGCTTTAGCCTTATATTTAGGATATAAAATTTATGACTCCATTACGGCACCCGTCACCTTCAATAAAATCAAAAAAGAACGATACGCCAAAGTAATCGAACGGTTGAAAGACATTCGCGATTCCGAAATAGCCATGCGTAGTATTCTCGGTGATTACACCGCTTCCTTCGATTCACTGATTCAATTTGTCGATACGGCCAAATTCGCCATTACACAACAACGCGATTCCGTTTATAAAGAATTTAATAAATTCCTCAATATTTGGGAAGAAAAAGAAACCGTCGTGATTGATACGCTCGGTTTTGTTTCCGTTAAAGACTCCCTATTCAAAGGCTCAAATCGATACAAAGAAATGATGTGGGTTCCCATTCCCGGACGGGAACACCAAGTAAAATTCAAACTGGAAAAAGGCTACGTCAAAAAAGGCGAAATTAAAATGCCCGTCTTCAAAGCCAGTGTCCAAAAAAAAGATATCCTTTACGACCAACCCGAAGACCTCGTTGCGCAAGAACTTCAAGTAGTTTCCACCGAAGAAATCAACGGACCCGAAATTTTCGTAGGATCACTCGATGATGTTTCCACCAGCGGAAACTGGCCGAAATTATACGACATCAAGGACAAACGAAAATAAATGGCCGAATTTGCCGACAATTTCCTGTCCATACAAGCAGGTTTGTATGGACTTTCTTTTTTGAGCGCCGTTAAGGGCGTTCAGCTATTCCATCAAACCCGAAATACATTCAAAAACCCCAAAAACCTCGAAGAAAATCTCGAAAACGAACTCCGGGCCTTTATACTTGATAAAAACGAAATTCATTCTATCAGAATTTTTCATGATAACGAACTCAATACATTTGTCCCGTCCCGATTCTTCGACCCGCAACATCCCGGACTTTACTTGCAATACAATATCAAACTCCTCGAAACCGATGCCATTGCACACGACCACTTGCCTTTTTTAAATGCCGTTAATGTTTATTTACCTTTTGTCAATATAAACAACAAACTACTGGACTTTTTCCCTTCAGTCGAATATTTCCACATGGCTTCAGGATTTGCCGATTATGCTTTCCGTAACCTAAATCACAACAATAAATACAACCTTTTCGTGCAATTTTCGGGTGCCCTCTTCCGCATACTCATATTCGACGAAATCAAACTGATATTCAGCAATAGCTTTTTCAACCGCGGCGGATATGATTTTCTCTATTATCTCTTTTTTGTCTGGGAACAGTGGCAATTGATCGGACGACAAACAACCGTTTTTCTCGGCGGTGAACACGAAGCTTTTGAACAGGCTTATCAAGACCTGAAAGACTTTACCGAACAAATAGAATTACTCCCCGAAATGAATCACGAAATCTTAAAATCCTTCCGGTAATGCGCATCATCGGCGGAAAACACAAAGGCAGAAAAATCAGAGCACCCAAAAACCTACCCGCTCGGCCCACCACCGACATCACCAAAGAATCACTCTTCAATGCATTGACCGGCATATTGTTTTTTGACGAAATCGAAGCACTGGATCTTTTTTCCGGCACAGGCAATATCGCCTATGAACTCGCTTCGCGCGGAACACCCAAAATCATCGCCGTAGACAAACACCCGGCCAGCATCCGTTTTATCCGCAAAACCGCATCGGAATTAAAAATGCCCATCCAAACCGTGTTAAGCGACGTTTATAAGTTCCTCGAAAATCCCGCCCGATCCCCCTTCGATTTTATCTTCGCCGACCCACCCTATCGATTTGAACCGGAAAAACTCATTCAAATTGTCGATTCGGCCATTGAAAACGGCTATCTTTCACCCGAAGGAATTTTGGTTATCGAACACCATAAAAAAATCCGCATCGACCGGCATCACGCCTTTCGCAAAGCACGACTTTACGGTCAATCGGTTTTAAGCTTTTTTGAACATCCCTAAAAACATTCAAAATGGCGGACTTCCTTCCATTTTTTATCATCGTAGCCAATCTTTATTTTTTTTTATACCTTATTTATTTTTTCATGCCCCCGTTAATTAAAAAATTTCTTCCCGCTAATAGCACCCGTCATTTGCCCGTATCCGTCATCATAGCCGCCAGAAACGAAAAAAAACATTTAGAAAAATTCTTACCCGAAATACTTGAACAACAATATCCGCAATTTGAAGTCATCCTGATCAATGACGGTTCATCAGACGGAACTCTTCAATATCTACAGGAACAACAAAAAAATTATCCAGCCAAATTAAAAATCATCAGCATACAATCACCCGAAGGCAACAAAAAAAACGCCTTAAACGCCGCCATACGCAAAGCATCCCACGAAGTGCTTTTATTTACCGATGCAGATTGTCGGCCCGCCGGTCCCCATTGGATTGAAAAGATGACATCGCATTTCTCCGAATCGGCAATCCGAATTGTATTGGGTTACGGAAAATACGAACCCCGAAAAGGATTCCTCAACGGATTAATACGATTCGACACCCTCCTGACCGCCCTCCAATATTCCGGTTATGCACTGCGCGGAATGCCCTATATGGGCGTAGGAAGAAATTTGGCATACCGGAAATCCCTTTTTATCGAAACAAATGGATTTTCATCACACAATCAAATACGTTCCGGCGACGACGATCTGTTCGTCAACCGGAATGCCACTTCACAAAACACAACCGTTTGCCTGCATCCCGATGCCCACACCATTTCCGTTCCCAAAACATCTTGGAAACAATGGATTCGACAAAAACGACGCCATATCACCACCGCACCCCACTACCGAATACGTCACAAACTGTCACTTGCCGGATTCGCCATGACATATACCACGGTTTTCTTAACCTTATCCTACGGATTAATCATGGGAAGTTTTTTGTGGATATCGATAGCACTCCTCAACTTAACCCTTTTCGGTGTATTGCTCTACCTCTTCGGACGCCAACTAAACGACACCATTCCGGCAGGCATGATATTTGTCTCTATCCCGACATGGATTATATTTCAAATCCTTATCTTTGTTCTGAATTTGACGGATAAACCGGTTCAATGGAAATAACAAATCAAATCCGCAAAGCCAAAAACGGCGACCAAAAAGCCTTCACTTTCCTGCTCAATCGTTTTTGGAACGATGTATACCGTTTTCAACATTCGTTAATCAAAAATAACAACGAAGCCGAAGACATCACCATCGAAACCTTCGCCAAAGCTTTTGAAAAAATCAGCAAATTCGACGAAAAATACGATTTTAAAAACTGGCTTTTAACCATTTCACGTAATGTCTATATCGATCATAAACGCAAAAACAAAAAAAACGACATCCTTTTCACCGAAACCGAACTCCCCGATCGTGCCGACGAACAAAACGAAACCGACGAAGAAGACTATTGGATTATGGAACAAAAACTGGCAGCCTTGCAAAAGGCATTAAAACAACTCAAACATCCCTACCGGAAAATCCTCGAATACCGTTATTTCCACCACATGAGCTACAAAGAAATAGCGGGCAAAACCGGATTGTCCATGTCCAATGTCAAAATTCGCCTCATGCGAGCACGTCAAATGCTACTCAAAAAATTATCTTGAACCCATGAATGAAAAAACCGAAATACAACGTAAGCCACATTGGTTGAAAGTCAAGCTCCCTTCGGGGCGGAATTTTAGAAAAATACGACAAATTGTCCGGGAAAACCACTTGCACACCATTTGCACCAGCGGAACCTGTCCCAATATGGGTGAATGCTGGGTAGCCGGAACCGCTACCTTCATGATACTCGGCAATATTTGTACA
Organism: Flavobacteriales bacterium; assembly: GCA_027066365.1. Classification (GTDB taxonomy): domain Bacteria; phylum Bacteroidota; class Bacteroidia; order Flavobacteriales; family Flavobacteriaceae; genus JAADED01. The sequence continues at coordinate 6,660 of JAMONV010000023.1, read as the reverse complement.
CGCTCATGCAAATTCTGCAATGTTGCCACCGGACGCCCCCTCCCGCCCGACCCGGACGAACCACGAAAAGTCGCCGAAGCCATTCGGAAAATGGGCGTCAAACACGCCGTTATCACTTCCGTGGACCGCGACGACCTGCCCGACCTCGGCGTATCAATCTGGACCGAAACCGTGCGATGGATACGAAAACTCAACCCCGGTATCACCATGGAAACCCTTATTCCCGATTTCCAAGGAAAAACCGCCATCCTCGACCGGATGATCGAAGTGGCGCCAGAGGTAATTTCCCATAACTTGGAAACCGTCCGGCGACTGACACGACAAGTCCGCATCCAAGCCAAATACGACCGTAGTTTGTTTGTTTTGCAATATCTTAAAGAAAACGGTGTGCGACGAACAAAATCGGGAATTATGCTCGGGCTGGGCGAAACCGACGAAGACGTCCTCGAAACATTGGAAGACCTCCGCAAAGCCCGCGTTGATGTGGTAACCATAGGGCAATATCTTCAGCCCAATCCCCGGCTTTTGCCCGTACAAGAATTCGTCCATCCCGATAAATTCGCTTACTTCGGTGAAAAGGCAAAAAAAATGGGCTTTAGGCACGTGGAAAGCGCCCCGTTAGTACGTTCTTCCTACCATGCACACAAACATGTGGATTAAAAATTTATTGCTTAATTTTGATAAAAATTCAAAACCATGAAATCCGGTTATAAAATACCGCTCCAATACGGTCTCCTAATGGGATTCATCGCCATCATTGGATTCGCATTACAACAATTAGTGCCCGAAACGAGCATAACCGCCAAAATCATCGGCTTATCCACATCGGCACTGGGTGCACTCACCGTCTATCTCGCCGTCAAAAAACATATCGAATCAGAACCCTCGTCATCCTTTTTCCGGCTTATTAAAACCGCCCTTTTAACAGGAATCTTCGCAGGAATTATCCTATGGGCATATATGGCCATTTATTATTATTTCCTCTCCCCCGGCGCCATGAACATCTTGATTGACAAACGTATTCGAGTCATCGAACAATCCAATCAAGATTTAACACGGGAAAAAATCAATGAAATTACCGGTCAATTCAAAAACTATTTCCTATATTACCTCTTTGCCGGAACTATTATTTCCCAAACATTTATCGCACTGTTAGCCGGAACCGTTACGGCCGTCCTAGCCAATCCCAATCGAACCGGAAAAATATGAAAGACCTTTCCCTCGTCATACCGTTACTCAACGAAAGCAAATCCCTGCCTGAACTTTACCATTGGATTAAGCGCGTAATGGACGAAAACGATTTTGACTATGAAATTATTTTCATCGATGACGGAAGCACCGACAATTCTTGGGAAATCATAGAAAACCTGCACAAAGAAAATCCTCGCGTAAAAGGCATTAAGTTCAGGCGTAATTTTGGAAAATCTCAAGCATTACACGCGGGATTCGCCCAAGCACAAGGCCGCGTAGTCATAACCATGGACGCCGACCTGCAAGACAATCCCGAAGAAATTCCCGCTTTATACGAAATGATTGTCAATCAAGGATACGACTTGGTTTCCGGCTGGAAAAAAATACGTTATGATTCGGTTATTAAAAAAAATTTGCCTTCCAAACTGTTCAATTGGGCCGCCCGAAAAGTATCCGGAATTCCTTTACACGATTTCAATTGCGGCTTAAAAGCCTACCGTAACGAAGTCATCAAAAACATCAAAGTTTACGGCGAAATGCACCGCTACATACCATTTTTGGCCAAAAATGCGGGTTTTACCAAAATCGGGGAAAAAATTGTCAAGCACCAAGCTCGCAAATACGGCGAAACCAAATTCGGCTCCGACCGCTTCATTAAAGGCGTCCTCGATTTGATTTCTCTTTGGTTTCTTACGCGTTTTTCCAAACGCCCCATGTATTTGTTCGGCGGATTGGGTATGCTGATGTTTTTCATCGGCTTCTTGGCCGTAGCCGCCATCTTTATCATCAAAGCTTGGAAATTATGGCATCATATCCCAACCCACTTGGTCACCGATCGACCGTGGTTCTATATCGCCTTGGCATCCATGATTTTAGGCGTACAGTTTTTCCTGGCCGGATTTACCGGCGAAATGATTTTACAACAAAATTATCGCGGCGGACATTATTCCATTGAAAAAAAAACAGGTTTTGACAAAGCATAAAAACCAAATGAATATCGTTTGTATCTTTTATTTTTTAACTTAAATTTGTCGCAATAAAAAATACACTCATGATGAAATTCCCTTCCGATTTAAAATACAGCAAGGAACACGAATGGGTAAAGGTTTTAGATGATAAAACCGCCTTGGTGGGTATCACCGATTTTGCCCAAAGCGAATTGGGCGATATCGTTTATGTCGAAGTGGAAACCGAAGGCGAACATGTGAACAAAGACGAAGTGTTCGGTACGGTGGAAGCCGTAAAAACCGTTTCGGATTTGTTTATGCCCGTTTCGGGTGAAGTGTTGGAATTCAACACCTTATTGGAAGATGAACCCGAAAAAATCAATACTGATCCCTATGGTGACGGATGGATCGTAAAAGTAAAAATAGATGATCCCTCTCAGCTCAACGACCTTATGACCGCCGAAGAATATCAGCAATATATTGCAAAATAAGATTTTTCTTAGTATTTTGGCATTATTATGGACAGGATTGGTCCTGACCGTTTTTATAATGCCCCTTCCGCATGCCTCCGAAAATTATCCCGAAAACACGGATAAATGGGCGCATGTTCTTATGTTTTTTTCCCTATTTTTCGTTTGGCATATCACCGGATTTTTCCGAAACGGAACCCTCGCCTTTATACTCGCCCTGCTAGGTCTAACCATCGAATTTATCCAAAAATACACGCCCTATCATCGCAAAGCCGATTGCTTGGATCTCGCCGCCGATTTTGCCGGAATTTTGATAGCATGGCTAGGCGCCGCTTTCATACAATTCCTTAATCGAAAAGCAAAAATCTAACCTATTCCCTGTCATCTAAGCCCGAATTTCCGTAAATTCACCCCGACAAAACCATCCCGCCATGCGTATCAATCACAAATTGGCCGCCCTACAACAAAAATTGAAGGGCGAATTGCATTACGACAACCTGACGCGCCATATATACGCCAAGGATGCGAATGAATACCGGATGCTGTATGTATTTATTTCAATCCGCCATAAATCCTCTGAAAAAATTCAAGGATTGGCCGTCGTTTTGAATCCATCCCACCAAACCGAATGAGGTTTTGATTAAATAAGCGTCGCAAAAATTGCCGTACTCACAATTTTTTCCCAATAAAATTTCAACGGGATAATTTCGCGGCAATGAGGCCAAAACTTTTGTGAAATTCCTATCGGCATATACTTTAATGGGTTTCAGCGTCCGGTCTTTAATGCCTAAGTAATAAAACGGCTGCTTAATTTCCCGGGCTTCTCCATTGCGCAAGTAGATATATTTTTTGGCTACATTATCTTGACGCGTATAAATATATCCGTTTCCCGGAACATATATTTCATCTGCATCCAGCGAAAATAAAAAAGTAAAATCCTGACCATCTTGGCGATAAAATTCGAAATTAGGATCATCGCTAGGTCCCGGATTGTAGGCAATAACTATTTTTTCGGTTTGCCCGGGATATATTTGTACGTAAGCAATGGGATCGCTTTCGGATTCCTCGAATATTTTGTTATAAGGAATATAGGTCCGGGAGCCGGGTAATAAATAAGCTCCATGTTTGTAATGCCTCAATTGAGGGAAATAGGTACGTTGGGCCGTTAACGATGATGAAGTTAATGCCATAATGCTAATAAAAAAATTTAATGTGAGGAAATTTTTCATGATTTTTTTGTTTTAATTTCTGTCTGTTACGATCTAAAATTTTTCTAACATAATTGCCTTGACGATAATTTTTTATTACGGTAAGATCGAGATTGTTTCTTTTGCGCTTCCCCAAAAGTCTTTTGTCCCTGTTATTTTGGCATCAATTATTTCAGAAGGAAGCTCAATAACAATAGACCATCCACCTTTTTCAAAGGAGTGCCCAAGTAAGTCCGCTTTAATACGGCTTTATGTAATTACTTTATTTTTGGTGCCTAAAACCGAATTTGATGAATTTCCACTACAACCGAACATAAACAAAATCAACATAAACGGAATAACAACTATCTTAGTTTTCATATCAATGTTTATTCAAAATTAAAATTCCTTCATTTATATGTCAAAATTTCATGAAAATTGTTATAATTCAAATGAAATTTAAATAAATATTCGTGACAACCGGAAAATAAGTGGATCTCAATCTCTCTTTTTCAACTATAATTTTAGGCATTAAAATGCTATAAAATCTTACCCAAAATCGAATTTCCGGCCTTATGTATAATTCTTTTGCAATCTACAAGTGAATTTATCTCTATCCATAACAATCTGTATAATCTGTAAACACCTGCGCCATCTGTGTATAAAAATCCGCATCATCCGCGCCAATCTGCGTCATCAGTGTTTAAAAACACATATATTCATCCCCTTGCTTATTATAAACCCGGTTATTTTATCTTTTTTCTTCCAGAAACCAATCAAATACATTCTTATGCACGATGCCGTTTCGATTTTCGGTGAAGCTATCGGTGGTTAATAAAAATTTGGGATAGTTGTCTTTTATACTTTCCAACGGTTTAAATTCTCTTTCAAGGGTATCTTTACCGGAAAGTTGCCAAGCCACTTGATAATAATGTATATCACCCGAAGGTGTTTTTACGACAAAATCCACCTCCGCATCACGTGTTTTTCCCGTCCAGACTTTATAACCTCTTCGTAATAATTCCAAAAAGACCACATTTTCCAGAATGTGACCTCTATCGGCTCTTTTTTCACGTCCTCGCATAATGTTCAATAATCCGGGATCCACGATATAATATTTTTCCAAAGTGGCCAATTGCTTTTTCCCTTTTATATCAAAACGGCTTACATGGTAAAAAACAAAACTCTCGGTCAAATAATCCAAATATTTCTGAACGGTAAGATGATGTATCTTTTTTCCGTCGGCTTTCAATGCTTTGGAAATGCCGGCGGGCGAAACGGGACTACCCAATTGTCCGGCCAAAAAAGCCGTTAAATTTCGAAAAGCCCTTTTATCGTAGATTTTATGACGTTGCATAATATCTTTCACTACAACAGTGGTATAAACGGCGTCTAAGTAATCATAAAGTTTGGCATGTCCTTTTTCCCGTAATGTAATCCCCTTTGGTAGAGAAGTTTCATTAATATAATCGAAAAACAATGCTTCATAATTCAAATAACGGTTTTGAATATCAATACCCCGGCCTGTAAGATACTCCGCAAAGGAAAACGGAAGGATACTTATTTCCACATGCCTTCCGCTAAGCAATGTGGCCAATTCGCTCGATAATAATTTGGCATTGGAACCCGTAATATAAACATCGGTATTTTCCGTCGCAAAAAGCCCGTCCACCAATAGTTCAAAGTTTTCAATATTTTGGATTTCATCCAAGAAAATATAGTTCATTTGTTCCTCCGACAATTTCGATTTAATTTCAAAATAAATTTCTTCCCATGTTTTCACTAGATAATTTTCCGGCAACTCGAAATTGTAAAAATGAATTTGATTTTCGTAAATACCGTTTCGTAATAATTCGTTTTTAAACAAATCTAAAAGCGTGGATTTTCCTGCCCTACGAAAACCGGTTATAACCTTAATTAAATCTTGATCTTTAAATGACCATAAGCGTCGAAGATAATCCTTTCGAGATACTAATTTTCTTTCCATGAGACAAATATACATCAAAATTATCAAAATTTGTCATTTTGGCAAGTTTTGATAGTTTTTTATATTTATTTGCTCAAAATCAAAGGTTTAGGTTTTTTAAATCAAAAAAGAATTTGTTTTGTCTCCTCAATAGACTTTTTCAAATAAGGATTTCTAATGGCCTGTTCCTCCAATAAATCCACCGGGCGCTTGAAAAGTTTTTCCAAAGAAAAAAGAAATTCAAAATAATTATCCGCATAGTCTTCCACCGGCATTTCTTTAAACCGGACTACCAAATCAATATCGCTGCCGGCCGAAAAATTACCCTTCACCGCCGACCCGAAAGCATATAATTTTTCTATGCTGTGGTGACGGCACAGGTTTTTAATTTGTTCGGTATGGGATTGTAATATATTCATATGACAAAATTATCAAAATTTGTAATTTGAAAAAATTTTCCTTTTGTCTTTATAAACAAAAGGAAATGTCTTCCGAAAAATTTCGTGGAAAATATCGCGTTCCCTCCTCGCGTTTAAGAAATTATGATTACGGTCGAAACGGCGCCTATTTCGTTACCATTGTAACGAAAAATAGGCAAAATTTTTTCGGTGAATTCCAAAACGGGAAAATGGTGTTATCCGAAATGGGAAAAATGGCGAAAAAATATTGGTATGAAATTCCACGTCATTTCCCATTTGTTCGGTTGGATGCATTTGTGGTGATGCCCAATCATATTCATGGAATTTTATGGATTGTGCGGGATAAACAACCGGGAAATATTTCGGAAACCGGGGCGGGGAAAATGGACGGAATTGGTGGATTGGATAGGAATGACGGGAATGACGGAATTGTAGAAGCTGTCTTTCAAGTCAGCCCCTTTTTCTTTTTTAAGATTAGGC
>JAMONV010000022.1 GCA_027066365.1 Flavobacteriales bacterium | reverse complement strand
TTTTACAAACCGCCCGCCTACAGGTTACCCCTCGATTGAGTTGAATGCGCAGTTTGTGATTGCTCCTCTTTCCGGTTGTCGCCGTTTTTTAAATTTAATGCACTTCTTTACGTTTCGAATAACACCTAAGGAGAGTTTTTTTGCAATACGGACTGCGAAGATGTTTAAAGGTTAATGTCCTTCAACCATTCTTCGAACTTGTCGCCCAATACCGGAACGGGTTGTTTCTTGCCGCCGAGGGCATTAATCAAACCGGCAATCCATAAAACGAGTAAAAATAATCCGCCGAATATGTAAATCAGTACGCCCAAAAAGGGAATGGCGGTCAAAAACATAATGACTATCGAGAAAAATAAAATACCTACCGATTGTCTGATATGAAATGACACGAAATCATCTCTCTTGTTGGCATTCAGCACTATGGCGACAATGAGGCCGATAACGGTGAGGTAAGCAATGGCGGCAGTGGTTTTGTCGGGCGTTTTACGGTTGGTACTCGTATCCATAAAACGTCATTTTTTCCCAAAAATAACAAAATTTCAGAGATTTTAGAATAAAATACGGTATTGCATTACGGGGAAAAATCCGGTTTGGTATGTATAGTAAATTTCATTGGTATGCTTGTTATAACGTTGTGAAAAGACATTTTTTCGATTGAAGACATTTCGCAGGTCCAATTGCCATTCCTGGGTGATTTTTTTTCCTTGCAGTTTATAGGAAAATTTAATGTCGGCTCGAAAATAATGCGGAAGCCGGCAGGCAAAAACTCGGTCTTTGTCATAAACGGCTTCTCCTGCAAGTTGACTGGCCTGTTTGTCAATGGGGGTATAACGCCGTCCGCCGGAATAGTTTACATTCAGATCAATGCCCAAGGCATTTCCGCTATTGAAAACAAATGATTTTCCTGCCAGCAAACTCGACATAAATCCGCCGTTCCAAGCGGTATTGTACCATTTGCCGTCTGCCGGTTTGTATAACGATTGATAAATACTTCCGGTGAGCAACATATAAAATCCTTCGTTGAGCGGATATTCGAGCGTGAGGTCGATGCCGTAATTTTTTCCTTCTCCTTCGTTAAACAAAGGGTAATAGTAGATTTGCGAACCGCCGGGGCTTAAGTATCCCGAGTTGATGACGGAATAGGTGCTGTCGGGTTCGTGATATACGGGGACGTCGAAAAGTTTTTGATAGTAAATTTCCATTTTTCCGTTGAGACGTTGCCCCAAGCGTTGTTCGATGCCGGCCACCAAATGATGCGAACGGGTAAATTCGACCTTAGTGTTTCTTTGTTCCGCATAAACCGGGTCGATGCCTTCATACATGGAAAAATAAGCCGGAAGCGGTTGCATGTTGCTATGAAGTCCGTAAGCTAACGAAAGCAAGGTTTTGGGTCCGGCGTTATACCGGAGCCCCAAGCGCGGTTCGGGTGACACTTGCTTGTTGAGGTGAAAATATTGTATTCGCAATCCCGAATTTACCGTAAGCCTGTCCGAGAATTTATGTTTCCAGTTCAAATAAACCGATGAAAGCGCCACTTCTTCTTTGACCGAGTTGACATGATGCAATCCCGGTTTGTTTACTTCGTTGAACAGGTCTAAAAACATTCGCGTATGTTCCGCTCCCGAAGCCAAAGTGTTTCTGGGGTTGATTTTGGTTTTCAGTTCGGTTTTGAAGGTGAGGTAATCCGTAAAAATTTTTCCCGTGAAGAAGTTGTCGTATTGCCCCGACAATACGTTCAACGTATCGATTCGGGCCTGTTGGTCCAAATGGCTGAACGAAACACTGTTGAACCACGATGTTTTGGAGTTGAAAAAATATTTGTGATTGATTCCGGAAATTAACGTAAAGTTGTAAGTGCGCAGGTCGGAATGTTCGTAGTCCAAATATAGATTATCGTCGCTGTCTTCTTCGGTTAAAAACCGGATGCGGCTTTCGCCCGCAATGGCCCAGATCCTGAAAGTTCCGGATTTAGGGGTGGGAATGTGAAACAATACGGTGGCGTCTTGATACCGGGGAACGGCGGTGCCCGTGCCGAAATCGATGCCTATTTTGTCGAAAAAATCCAAGGTGGAATAGCGATAATCGGCCATAAAGGATGATTGCTGTTTTTTCAAATAACCTTCGACCCCCAATTCCACACCGGCAAATCCGATTTGGCCCAGGTATTCGTATTTGTCATTGTTGGGTGTTCGAAAATGAAGGTTGAAAGCGGCGGCGGTGGTATTTCCGAAATTGGCCGGGAAGGCGCCGGCAAGAAAGTCGGCTTTGCCCAGCAGGTTGGCATTGATCATACTCACCGGACCGCCCGACGAACCGCTCGACGAATAGTGGTTGGGGTTGGGAATGGGAACGCCTTCCATCATCCACAGCAAGGAGTTGGGGTTATTACCGCGAACGATAATGTCGTTTCTCGTGTCGTCGTTGGAAGATACGCCGGCATAGTTCATAGTCATCCGGGCCACATCGCCCAAGGAGCCGGCATACCGGTTGATTTGGTCGGCGTTCATTTCATAGCTCGAAGCTACGGCGAAGGCGGTTTGGTCGCTTTTCTTTTTGACCGAAACCACGACTTCGTCGAGTTTGTCCACACTTTGTTCCAAGTAAAAATTAATCACCGTTTCTTTTCCGGCATCCAAAAAAAGGTTATCGTAACCGACGGATTTATATCCGATGTGCCGGGCGTTTATGGAAAACACACCCAAAGGGACGTCTTTTATTACATATTTTCCGTCGATATCGGCTACGGCGCCGTAGGTTTTACCGTCTTTGGTCACATACACTTCGGCACCGGCCAACGGAAATTCCGTGTCTTTGTCCAATACCACGCCTTTGATGTTTTGAACGGATTGCGACCATGTCATCCAAGCCAAGCAAACCGATATGATGAATGAAAATTGTTGTTTCATAATGATTTGGTTTGTTACCCGACCGGTAATTTCAGGCGTCAAACATAAAAAAAATCGGTAGAAAAACAAATAACATAAAGAAAGGGCGGAATCATACTGGTTGTATTCCTCCTCTTTCCGGACGCCGGTCACGGAGTCGTATCAAGAATGACACGGGAATGTCATGGCGAACCCGACAGCTAATGCCGGGTGAGGAATCTCACGATATATAGGGATTTATTAAGTTCCCTCCGCCTTTAAAATCCTCCGGATTTTATGTCCGGGTTTTTTTAGAAAAAACGAACCGAAAAAAGCGCGCTACAAATAAATCTTCGACCCGTAACGCCGGACGTTTCCAAATGATGCTCACATTCGCTTCGCTCATAAGAATCATTCTTGACGAAACGCCCGGCTTTTGAATGCGCAAGGGGTTTATTGGCGGGGATATCTTTTTCTGCTACAATGAAACCGGCATCTTAAGCGAAATGGAAAGCACTATGTGTCACAAGCCGTAAACGGGTTGTTCAAGCCGTTA
>JAMONV010000021.1 GCA_027066365.1 Flavobacteriales bacterium | reverse complement strand
TGGGAAGAATAAAAAACGGGCGTTTTAAGAAGAAATACGGCCGAACTTCGCTTCGCCTCCTACGCCGGCTACGCTCCGTTCGGCCGGGTATTAAACTTTGTAAAAATTTTTTTATCTTTGAAATGGAACAACAAACTTCCATACACACTTTTGGGGATATTACCAAAGCACAATGGGCTATATATAATTTTTTCAGCAACTATTAACCGATAAAATATTCGTTAGAAATTTTAATGAGTTTTCAAGAGACATACAAAAAAAGCCATCCCGACTTTCGTCGGGACGGCTATTCATAATCCGGTTTACAATTCCACTTCATTTCCGTCGCGGTCAAAGAATTTATATTCCAAATAGCGAAATCCATGACGCGGTTGAACGGTCAACCAACGTTTATATTGCCATATTTTTCGCCATTGCCACGAAGGTAAGCCTTTTTTAAGATAAGCCGCAACAAAAGGATGAACGGCAAGAATAATTCTTCCTTTGGTATTTTTCATTATTTCATTGAGCCTGTTTTCCAAATGGCTAATCAATGTGATAGGCGCCTCCACTTTTCCTTCGAATACTTTCCCGGGATCGGCTTCGGTAGTGTCGATTTTATTTTCGGGACGCACCCGTTGCCTGGTAATCTGAATCAGCCCGAATTTGGAAGGCGGCAAAATTTTATGCTTTGCCCGGTCGTCTTTCATTTGATCTTTGAGAAACTCATAAAGTTTTCGCTTATTTTCTTGCTTGCGCATATCGATAAAATCCACGATAATAAGTCCTCCCATATCACGCAGGCGTAATTGCCGGGCAATTTCTTTAGCGGCTTCTAGGTTTACCTTCAAAGCGGTTTCTTCTTGGTTTCCCGCATCGGATGAAATGTTTCCGCTATTGACATCAATCACATGCATGGCTTCGGTATGTTCTATAATCAAATAAGCGCCGTTTTTCATGCCTACGGTTTTACCGAAGCCGGTTTTGATTTGTTTTTCGATACCGTAATGCTCAAATACAGGCAAACTCCCCGAATAAAATTTAACGATTTTTTCCTTGTCGGGGTCCAAATCCCGAACGATTTCCTTAACTTGCAAATAAAGTTCCTTTTCATCGACAACGATAGACCGGAACTGGTCGTTTAGCAAATCGCGAAGCAACAAAACGGCTTTTCCCGCTTCGCCATAAACCCTGTAGCCGGGTTTAACGGTTTTGAATTGTGCGGAAATATGTTTCCACCGTTCAATAAGATTTTGCAAATCTTTATGCAATTCCGCTACTTTAATACCTTCGGCGGCAGTGCGTACAATCAAACCGAAATGCTTGGGCCGGATACTCTCGGCTAAGCGCAGCAATCGCTGACGCTCTTGTTTGTCATCAATTTTGGTGGAAACGAAAACATTATCGGTAAAAGGCACCAAGACCAAGTATCTACCGGCCAAGGAAAGTTCAGACGTAAGACGCGGTCCTTTGGTAGAAATCGGTTCTTTGACAATCTGAACGGGAATAATTCGGCCTTGATGTAAAACTTGCGTAATGCTCCCGTCTTTTTTGATGGGTGCTTCGAATTTAAAATGCTTGAGTAAATAATCGTTTTTTTTATGATTACTGCGCAATTGCTTGACGTATTTGAGCAGCGAACGAACATTGGGGCCCAAATCGTGATAATGCAAAAAACCGTCTTTTTTGGTTCGGAGATGAACAAACGTAGCATTCAATCCGGGCATGATTTTGGAAACTTTCCCCATGAAAATATCACCCACATTGAACTTGGTTTCGGTTTTTTCGCGATGTAATTCGGTGAGAATTCCGTCTTTGAGCAATGCAAAGTCAATAGCGGCCGGATTTGATCGAATGATTAAATCAATGGCCATTGTATATATATTTTACAGTTAATATCGATTCATTTCCGGTGTATGTCAAAGAACGAATACGAAACGAAAAAAGTAGCTCCCGTAAGCTACTTTTTCTTTTTATGCCGGTTAAGCCGGCTTCTTTTTTTACGTTTGTGCGTAGCTATCTTTTTTCTCTTACGCTTTTTTCCACTAGGCATATATTAAGGTTTTAAATTGGTTTTAATTAATTCGGTAAATGACTTTGAAGGCTTAAACGAAGGCACATAGTGTGCGGGAACTTTTATGGATATATTTTTTTTGATATTTCGTGCCGTTTTTTCAGCGCGATATTTAACAACAAAACTACCAAATCCACGCAAGTAAACATTTTCCCCGCTTTTGAGGGATGTTTTCACTTCGTCCATAAAATAATCCAATACGCTTTGAACGTCTTTTTTGTCTAATCCGGTTTTATCCGCAATGTTTTGAACTAAATCGGCCTTTGTCATCTTCTTATCGGTTTTTTTATGTGCAAAGATAATAATTTTTTGTAATCAAAAAAATCCAAGCAGGTATTTAACATATAAAATGCATATAATATGCCTTTTTCTTTTTATTTTTATTAAACATCTTAATTTCGTGTCTTTGAAAAAAAATCTTGAATAAGCTTCCGGGCTTTTTCTTTTTCCACTTCCCCCCGAATTTCGGTTTTGGAATGTAGCGGACAACCCCAATGACGAAATCCCAACCGGGTATCCGGAGCGCCGTAAACCACACGTTTTATTTTGGCCCAATATAATGCACCGGCACACATCGGACAAGGCTCGAGCGTAACATACAAAGTGCAATCCCTCAAATATTTAGCTCCCATCGCATTCATTGCCGCCGTTACGGCCAACATTTCCGCATGCGCGGTGGCATCACGCAATTGTTCCACTTGATTATGTGCTCTGGAAACAATTCGCCCTCCACAAACCACCACGGCTCCCACCGGCATCTCTCCCAGCTCCAAAGCCTTTTGTGCTTCCTTTAAAGCTTCATTCATATAATAAGCATCATCAAACATCAATCAATAGGCTTTTTGATCTCCCTTGAAAATATTCAAAACGGTTTGCAAAATAATCTTCAGGTCCAACCATAAAGACCAGTTTTCAATATAATAAACATCGTATTTCACCCGGTTGATAATATCTTCGGGCGACAAAACCTCTCCACGATAACCCTTCACCTGAGACAAACCGGTAATGCCGGGCAGCACATAATGCCTTTCCTGAAAATTCTCCACCATCTCCTTGAAGCGATGATTTTCTTTGACCATATGCGGTCGCGGACCAACCACGGACATATCACCCTTTAATACATTAAAAAATTGCGGCAATTCGTCAATACTGGTCTTGCGCAAAAATTTTCCGATTTTGGTAACTCGCTTATCGTTTTTACTCACTTGCTTGATGTCGGCATAACGGTTGGGAACCATAGATCGAAATTTTAAACACGTAAATTCCTCGAAATTCCTACCGTTACGTTTTTGCTTGAAAAAAACCGGTCCTTTGGATTCGAGCTTGATTAACAAAGCCAATATCGGAGTAATCCAAGAAAGAAAAACAACAATCACAAACAACGAAAAAACAATATCAAACAGCCTTTTCACAAAAGCATTGAACGGCTCGTCCAGTGGCGATTTTTGCGGCGATAATACCGGATAATACTCAAAATACTCGACAATTAATTTTTTCTTGAAAAGATTCGTATTGTCGGGAATGTATTTGATTTTAATAAAATGTTCCGCCGCCAATTTATTGAGCTGCTCCAAACGACCGTCGTCAAACTCCCGAAGCGAAACAAAAATTACATCGATATCCTTGGGATTTTCTTTAATCAACCGAATGCCCTCTTCGAATCCTCCTTTTCGCAAGGGATGCGCTTTGTTATTGTCGGCAAAATATCCCGAAAAACGGTACCCGTAATCGGAACGCTTATCCAAAAATTTCTGAAAAGTCTCTATTTCTTCATTATAGCCGAATATCACATAATGCCTGATGTTATATCCCCGGGAACGGTATTTTTTCAAAATAACGAAGATAAAAGTTTTCTCCAAAAAAAACAGCAAATCCATCAAAAGCAAGGCGTAAATCAATTCTTTACCGGACAATGCAACGGGAAAAAATTTCATCAAAGCCAATAAACTGATGTTATACAGAAAAATATGCCTGAAATATTTGGACAATAAGTCATTATAAACCGAATACCGATAAAGCCTGTAATAACCCGTAAAAAATGCCAATGCAAACCAATAAACAATCAAAAATAAAGATAAAGCAAGGCCCGTCCGGAAAGTCTTGAACCCGAAACAGGATAAAATCAAAATGTCGAGCACGAAAATGCCCGGCATTATCAAAAAAGAATAACGGTGCTTTCCTTTTTTCATAGCTTAAACATATTTTTTACAATTCTAAAGAGCTTAAAGGTTTCAAGGTTTGATATACCGGGAAAAATCCTTATGTTCGGCTTGTTTGATTTCTTCGGGCGTTAGCGAATGAAAATAATCCAAGGTTCGCTTCATACCTTCCTTCCGGCCTATGCGTGGTTCCCAGTCCAAAAGATCCCGTGCCAAGCTAATATCCGGACAACGACGTTTGGGATCATCCTGCGGCAACGGCTTGAAATCAATTTGTAATTCGGAATTATTTGTTAAATTCAATAATTCTTTTGCAAAATCCAAAATGCTGATTTCCTCGGGATTGCCAATATTGACCGGACCTACATAATCACTCATAAGCAAGCGGTAGATACCTTCCACTTGATCGTCAATATAACAAAACGAACGGGTTTGACTTCCGTCGCCGAAAACAGTCAGATTCTCGCCCCGCAAAATTTGCCCGATAAACGCCGGTATTACACGCCCGTCATTCAAGCGCATACGCGGCCCGTAAGTATTAAAAATCCTAACAATGCGCACATCCACCGAATGAAAACGGTAATAAGCCATCGTCAAAGCCTCCTGAAAACGCTTGGCTTCGTCATAAACACTGCGAGGACCTACCGGATTCACATTTCCCCAATAATCTTCCTTCTGCGGATGCACCAGCGGGTCGCCGTAAACTTCCGACGTGGAAGCAACCAAAATTCGTGCCTTGTGTTTCTTGGCCAAACCCAACATATTGTGCGTCCCCAACGACCCCACTTTCATCGTTTGAATGGGAATCTTTAAATAGTCAACAGGGCTGGCGGGCGATGCGAAATGCAATACATAATCGATTTTTTCATCAATGTAAAAAGGAACGGAAACATCGTGTTTAACAAAACGGAAATCATCCCTTCCCGATAAGTGTTCGATATTTTTGGGATTTCCCGTAATAAAATTATCCAAACCGACAACTTCAAACCCTTCGGCCAAAAACCGGTCGGCCAAGTGAGAACCTATAAAACCGGCAACACCCGTAATCAAAACTCTTTCCATAGCTTCCTGACTTGATTTACGGGTTTACGGCCTACCGAAAAGTAAATAAAATCCTTATCGCGCATATTATCCGGATCGTAAATATTCCTTCCGTCGAATATAACGGGATACTTCATCAATTGTTGCATTTTATCGAAATCGGGATTGCGAAAAGCATTCCATTCGGTGCTGATCACCAATGCATCGGCATCACGCAAAGCATCATAAGGATTTTCGGCATAATCGATACGATTTCCCAAACGCCGGCCTGTATTTTCCATAGCCTCGGGGTCATAAGCGGTAATTTGCGCCCCGTGTTTCAATAATTCCTCTATCAGCACCAATGAAGGCGCTTCGCGAATATCATCGGTTTCGGGTTTGAATGACAATCCCCAAACGGCCAGTTTCTTGGCTTTCAAATCTCCTTCGAAATAATCTAAAATCTTGGGAATGAGTGATTTACGTTGACGTTCGTTTACTTCTATAACGGATTTTAAAATTTTAAATTCATAGCCGAAATCCCGGCCGGTTTTATATAATGCCTTGACATCCTTTGGAAAGCATGAACCGCCGTATCCGATACCCGGAAAAAGAAAACGCTTCCCGATGCGCGAATCGGTGCCCAAACCTATTCGCACCTTGTCCACGTCGGCACCGGTCAGTTCACAAAAATTGGCAATTTCGTTCATAAAACTGATTTTCATGGCCAAAAAAGCATTGGCGGCGTATTTGGTAACTTCCGCCGACCTTTCGTCCATAATCAAAATGGGATTCCCCGAACGAACAAACGGCTTGTATAATCTTTTCATTTTTTCCGCCGCCCGTTCCGACGTTGTCCCGATTACCACTCGCTCGGGTTTCATAAAATCATCCACGGCAAAACCTTCACGCAAAAATTCGGGGTTGGAAACTACATCAAAATCCGCTTCCGGCGCATGCAAACGAACGACTTCCTTCACTTTGTCCGCAGTGCCCACAGGAACGGTACTTTTGTTTACAATGATTTTATATTCGCTTAGCCGTTTTTCCTTCAGTAATTTTCCGATATCGCCAGCCACTTGCATCACATAAGATAAATCGGCGCTTCCGTCTTCATCCTCGGGCGTAGGCAAAGCCAGAAAAATTATCTCGCCATGCTCGACGCCTTCGGACAAATCCGTCGTGAAATGTAATCTTCCGGCTTTGATATTCCGCTTAAATAATACTTCCAACCCGGGTTCGTAAATGGGAACTTCGCCCGATTGCATCTTTTTTATCTTGGCTTCGTTGATATCCACACAAACCACCTCGTTCCCCGATTCGGCCAAACATGTGCCGGTTACCAAGCCTACATACCCGGTTCCGATAACGCTTATTTTCATATAAGTTTTTTAAATTGCTAACCGAAAGCAAATTTACATCATTTCGCTTGGCTTTTGAAACGAACTAAATATTGCTTGGCTTTCAAGCGTTTAAATAACCAAATAGCCAAAAAAGCCATAAAAGTGGATATTGCGGCTCCTTTTATCCCGTAACCCGGAATCAAGAAAAAATTCATCACCACATTAAGTATTGCCGCCGAAAACGTAATGCCGAAAATCCAACGCTCTCCGTGATAACCGTATAAAACATAATGTCCGATCAATGATAAATTCAGAAAAACATTGGCCAAAGTCAAAATCACAAAAACGGAATAATAGTGCAAATGCTCCCGCTTGCCCAGCAAAATCAAAACAAAAGGCATCATTACCAATACGGCCGTAGCCGAAATCACGGTCCACCAAAAAACCTTTCGCTTGAATTGTTTAAAATACGCGAAAAAATCGGGATTTCTTTTCATTAATAATTGAAGCAGGGTAGGAAACATAAGCGAAATTACCGCCGTATAAACCACCGTATTAACCAAAACGGACATTCCCGAAAAAAAAGCGTAAATACCCACTTGCTTCTTATCCCAATACCAGTCAATCATATAACGATCGGAGAATTCGATGATCTTGTAACTCAACGTAGCCAAAAAGAAAGGTAAACTCACCCGGAAACCTTTCCTAATCCATGCCCGGTTAATCCTTATTGCTTCCGCCTTGGAAAAACGCCCGAAAGACTTCCATTGCTTTCCTAGAACCGAAAATGATAATATATCGCCTATCAACCAATAAATCAACAAAGAACGCACGTCGATTTCATGCTTCCAAAGAAAATGAACCATGGCCAAAAGCATCCAAGCACCGTTTCGAAAAAACAAATTGACATTGGCCGCCAAAGGTCGTTTAAGCACAAACAAAATCCGGTGCACTTCAAAAGACAAATGTTCGGCTATCAATACGGCATAAAACCGGAAAAGATAGTGTTTATCCAAAAAACCGAAACGAAAAAACAAATAAAAAAGGGGTAAAAAAAGCACATAAACAGGCAAATAAAACAGAAATTGATGCAGAAGTACATGGGCCATACGGCTCTCTTCCTTCAATAATTCACGGTTGGCATAATGAAAAAAATCCAACCCGAGCACATATACCCCGAGGGTTACGGCCGTTGCCACCAATGCAAAAGCACCGTATTCGGCTTCGGAATAACGGAAAAATAAAGCGACAAACAAAAAACGCACGCTTAGTGTGAAAAATCTGAGCGCCAAAAAAAACCAACGCGAATGGAATATTTTCATTCCTTGTTTCTATACCGGCATAAAGGTACCAAAAATCATTTTAAAAGCCGGAAAAAAACCTTGCCGAAAAAACAATTGACCGCTCCCAAAAGCACAATTCTATCAAATTATTGATAACCAAGAAATTGCATTATTTTTTCTTCTCGATCCTAAAAGTCAAAATATTGCGTTCGGCTTTATTAACCACATCTTCGGCGATGCTGTCTTGCAAAAAGTGCATTAAACCTTGGCGTCCGTGCGTAGCTAAAGCTATCAAATCCGCATCGATTTTGTCGGCATAATTAAAAATACCTTGCTGAACCGAGTAATCGTCATAAACGACCTTCTCAAAATTCAAATCAAATCCGGTATCTTTATGCTTTTGCAAGAAATCTTCAATGATATTCTCACTTTCATGCGTGGCTAAGAAATTCGTTATCGTATTGACACGTAATAGCTTAACATCAGGTTGATAAATTTCGATGAATCGAATCAATTGAGCAAAACACCGGTGGCACTCTTCTTTAAATGACGATGCGAAGATCACTTTCTTCAAATCGAAATTTTCCACGGGCTTTTTAATCACCAGCACGGGAATGCGCGAAGTTCTCACCACTTTTTCGGTATTGGAACCTACAAAGAAGCTGTCCAATCCCGTAACACCATGCGAACCCATTACGATTAAATCGACATTTTTTTCTTCGGCGTATTCCGAAATACCTTCAAAGGGTTTATTGAAATCCACAAAATCTTCCACCCGAAGACCTTCAAGATAATCTTTTTCCAATAGTTTTTCAAAATTATCCCGGGCCGTCTCCATGAGAATGATAGCGGCGGGACCGGTGGGAACTCCGTTATGGAACATACCCACTTCATTGGACGGCAAATCAATCAAATGAAGTAAAATAATTTCCGCTCCGGTTTTCCGGGCGATTTGAGCGGCGATTTTTAACGCTTCTTCGGAACGTTGCGAAAAATCCACCGGAACAAGAATTTTTTGTATTTTCATGGTCGCAAATTTTATCGTAATAAAATTACAAAAAAAATTGAAATTTTCAAAAAATGTTTTTGGCATTTTGTTTGCTTTGATTAAATTGCCGTTATAAAATTTCAATAGCATGAAAAACTTATTTTGGCTGAGCGGATTATTCATTGTATTATTTTTTCGATGCGCGGGAAACAAAGCTTTTGACACGCAAAAAATTTCTTCACCTGTCATCTCGCAAAAAACCGATACGTTGGCGGATAAAATCATAAAAACCGAAATCCGAATCATTCCGGGAAAACATTTTGTTTGGAAAAAAGACGGCGCGGGAAAATTTTATCCCGTTTTGGCGCCGGCCGACGGGTTTGCCGTAAGCATCACCAAACGAATCGATTTGGTTCACCCGTTACCGGACAGCGGAATGGATTACGTCGTTCTATTCAACTTGCCTAAAACCATAGACAAAAAAGAATTTATCGATCGGGAATTGAAAAAAATCGACACCTTTTCGGGTTTTATGGCTTTTCACCCGGATTCCGGATATCATCCGGCAAAAAAAGGAAAAATTAAAATCGAACCCGATTTAAAACACCATCGAATCCT
Source organism: Flavobacteriales bacterium (assembly GCA_027066365.1). Taxonomy (GTDB): domain Bacteria; phylum Bacteroidota; class Bacteroidia; order Flavobacteriales; family Flavobacteriaceae; genus JAADED01. Next base: position 38,520 of record JAMONV010000021.1, on the reverse strand, counting down.
GATAACAATCGACTTGGCGGAAAAACACACCGAAACCATCAACGGTCGATACGAAGTGAAAATATAAAAAACCACGAAAATACTTTCGTCAAGCAAATCTAATGTTCCACGTGAAACATTTATCTACCCATGTAAACCAACAAAATTTGAATATCCGAAACGGAAACCCCGCTGATTCGGGAAGCCTGACCGATATTACGCGGGCGGATTTTCTTCAGTTTCTCCCTTCCTTCGAAGGATAAAGAAGGTATTTTATCAAAATCAAAATTCTCGGGAATGGTTATATCTTCCAAATTTCTCATCTTTTGCGCATTGGCTTTTTCTTTTTCTATGTATTTTTCATACTTCAAATGTATTTCCAGTTGCATTAAAGCTTCTTCGCTTATTCGATTGTCTTCTACAAATTTTTTAAAAACGGGTATTTTTAAATAATCCCGTTTGTTTAATTGCGGACGCGATAATATTTTTTTTAATTTGAAAGACTGCTTGATTGCCGGTGTGGAAACCGATTCCAAAACGGGATTTACTTCTTCGGGCGAGGCGCTTTGGCGTTGAATAAAATCGATTAATCTGGAAATTTGACGTTGTTTTTCTTCCACAACTCGCATGCGTTCGTCACATGCCAAACCCAAACGGTGTGATAACGGTGTGAGTCGCAAATCGGCGTTATCTTGTCGCAAAAGGGTTCTGAATTCAGCGCGTGAAGTAAACATCCGGTAAGGTTCGTCCGTGCCTTTAGTGACCAAATCGTCAATTAAAACCCCGATATAAGCCTGATCACGATTCAAAATAAAAGGTTCTCGATCCTGTAAACGTAGTGCGGCGTTGATTCCGGCCATAATTCCTTGCGCTGCTGCTTCTTCGTATCCCGTGGTGCCGTTGATTTGACCGGCGAAATACAAATTGCGAATCCGCTTGGTTTCCAAAGTATTATACAATTGGGTGGGCGGGAAATAATCGTATTCTATGGCATAGCCGTAGCGTATGATTTTGACGTTTTCCATGCCGGGAATACGACGTAGCGATTGAGTCTGAACGTCAATAGGTAATGAAGTGGAAAAACCGTTAACATACATTTCATACGTGTTCCAACCTTCAGGTTCGAGAAATAATTGATGACGCTCTTTATCCGAAAACCGAACGATTTTATCTTCAATGGAAGGGCAATAACGCGGACCCACACCTTGAATTTCTCCTTGAAACAAAGGACTTTCGCGAAAACCTATACGCAACGTGTCGTGAACAACCGGATTAGTATAGGTAATATAACAAGATAACTGCTTGGATAAGGGTTTTACACCGGGTAAAAAAGAAAATTTTCCGGGATTTTCATCGCCTTTCTGCTCTTCCATTTTGGAAAAATCTATGGTTCGTGCATCCACTCGAGGCGGTGTGCCGGTTTTCATGCGTCCTGCTTCAAATCCCAAATCAATCAAATTTTCGGTGATGCCGTATGCCGCTGGTTCACCGATTCGCCCGGCTTTTACGCTATGTTTACCTATAAAAATTTTTCCGTTCAGAAAAGTGCCGGCTGTCAAAATAACAGCTCTGGCTTCAATCAAAAGCCCCAACGACGTCTTCACGGCGGTCACGCTTTCTCCTTCCACTCTTATACCCGTTACCATATCCGCCATAAGGTCAAGACGGGGTATTTTTTCCAAAGCTTCGCGCCAAATTTTGGAAAACAACAAGCGGTCGTTTTGGGTTCGCGGGCTCCACATGGCGGGTCCTTTACTGCGATTTAACATACGAAACTGCAAGGCACTTTTATCGGATACGATTCCGGATAAACCGCCCAAAGCATCGATTTCACGAATGATCTGCCCTTTGGCTATACCACCCATAGCGGGATTGCAACTCATTTGTGCGATTTTGGTCAAATCCAAAGTTATGAGCAAGGTTTTCATTCCCATACGCGACGCTGCCGCCGCGGCCTCGGATCCTGCATGCCCCGCACCTACTATGACAATATCATATTTTGTCGGATAACGATACATGTTTCACGTGGAACATTTGGAATATTTAAAGGTTTGCAAAGTTACGAAAAAAGCGATAAACATTCGTCTTCATACCGGCGCATCAACAAACGTTGTTCTTCGGTTTGATCGTCGTATCCGCACAAGTGTAATAATCCGTGAACAGCAACCCGTAAAAATTCCATCCCGTATTCGACTTGATATTCACGTGAATTTTCCACTACTTGTTCGATTGATATGAAAATCTCGCCGTTTAATTTTTGTGAAAAAATGGGTATGTATAAACTTATCACATCCGTAGGGTAGGTCCTATTAAAAACTTCCCGGTTGATTTGTACGATTTCGCGGTTATCGGTGAAATAATAGCGGACAAAGGATATTTCATACCGGTGGCGACGCGCACATCGCATTAACCATGCTTCGAGTAACTTTAAATCAACTGGCAATTCCGGTTGTATGGATTCGGAGAATTCAAATAAAATCATGGCATTTGATGCTTATAATTTTGATATTTTTCCTTGTAATACGGTGTCAGTGGTAAGGAATAATATTTGATTTCTTCCAAATGCGGAAAATAACGCATGATAAGGTTCAAGCGAATGCTATCGGGAATGGTGAATTGTTCCTCGAAAGTTCTTGATTGACGTTGCTTTGAATTTTTTTGACGATAAGCCGCCTTTGTCAATTGCAGTAATTCATATTGTAGCGACAAAAATTCCTTGTATACGGAAGGGTTTATTCCTTCACGCAACAATCGATTCGATAATTTATCCAAGCGTTCGTTCAATTGTCGAATGTGCGGCGAAAAATTTTGACTTTCATATTGACGCAATAAATCTTTCAAGCGTTGCTGTTCTTTATAAATGGAAAATACACCCTTGGGATTATTTTGACCGTTGCGGTTATTTTGACCGGGTTTTTGACCTTGTTGCATTTGCTTGAGCATCTCTTGCATGGAACGGGATATTTTTCCGGCTTGTTTTTTTATTCTATCCGATAGTTGTGGTTCGTTACCTTGTCCGCCTCCTTGGGATTTGGAAAGAGAAGCACTTTGTTGTGTGTCCAAAAATAAATTCAAAAGATAAATCAAACGGTTTATTTGCTCAAAAAGAGACTGTTCGTGAAGCTTAAACATACCGGTATGGCGGTCTTGTAAATATTTCACGGATTGCGTTGCATGAAATTCAGCCGCATGCAAAGCATTGAACATATCCTGACTGACGGCAGGTTGACGCGAGGCAATGGCATATAAAGTATCGGATACGTTCTGCAATACATTAATCATTGTATTATGCTCCACCAATACACGTGAAAAAGCATAATTGTTTTCCAAAGTTATTGATGCTAGTTTCTCTTCATTGAAAGAAATTTGCAATAAATTGAATATCAATATTTTAATTTTATTCAAATCTTCTTTTTCAACGGACTGTGCACTTTGGTTCATCATGCTTTGCAATATCATGGCCGCTTTAGTCAATTGTTCGGCTGCTTTATTTTGCATTTTATTGGATTGCCGGGAATTTTGCAAAAGGTTCAATGCATTTTTTTGAAACATTCGGGCAGTTTTCATTTCCGTTTGTATATCGGGTAAAGACATGGGATTTTTTAATTCCTTGTTTAAGTTCATGAGTTGCTTAAAGGATTTGGATAAGCTATCCGTGCGTTGATTGAGTTGTTTTTGTTGTTGAAGTTCTTCGGGATTATTTTCCTTTGCCAATTCCTTTTGTCGTTCGGCTAATCGATTGATGCTGTCAGCCAACATTTTCATTTTTTCTTCGATAAAAAAGCGTTTGGTTAGCTCGAGCAAGCGTTCCAAAGATTTCTGTTGCATCTGTTGTTGCATTTCCATTTCCTTAAGTTTATCGAGCATTTTCATTTTGCGCATTTGATCGAGCAATTTTTGAAGTTCACGACTCAAACTGTCGTTTTGAACGCTTTTGCGCAATTCTTCCATTCGCTTGGCTATCGTTTCGGCTTTCGGTTTATCGGAAGCCTTTCGCTTGTATTTTTGCATCATACGTTGCATATCGTCCAAAAGTCTTTGAAGACGTTGTTTTTCCCGTTGATTGTTTTGAATAAGACTATTGATTTCCCGTTTGATTTCCCAATCCGGTTTTCGAGTGGTTTGCAAGCGTTGCAAAGTTTGATTGACAGCTTTGTTTTGTTTTTGAAATTTATTCAAATTCCCTTGCAAATGCGATAAAAAGTTTCGTTGAACCCTTTCGGATTGAATGGGGTTGGAAATGGCTGGTTCAAAACGAAATACAGGTGAATCGGTGTATTGGGGAACGGGTGATTTATTGTCGTAAATGCGTAAAAAATAGTCATACGAGAGTGTATCGGGCAAATGAAAATCCACAGGAAAAATCAACACGGATTTCAAATACGGCAAGTTGATTCCGTAAAGAATAATCGTTTTCTGGTAATCGTTTTGTTTACCGGTTTTATAATGCAATTCAAAACGTGATAGCAAATAATCGTCTGTGGCACTGACCAACAGGAAATGTCTCCGGTTTACCACGGATGAATCGCGTTTTTGGATGACGTTAAGAAGTGGCTTACGATCGGGAATAACTTCCATTTCCAAAGTAAATGATACGGATGAAACGGTTTGGCTATTAAATAACCGGATTTCCAATCTCCCTGATTTTCGTGCGACGAAACTGAGATGGAGGATGGATTTATCAAATTGATAATCAATTGGTTTTGAAATTTTAACGTAATCGGTATATTGTGTAAAAGCGGTTAAATCCACACGGGTTCCTTCGGGAACCTTCAAATATGCACTTCCGGTGACCGTATCGCCTTGAAAACGGGTATAATCCGGATATTGCAATCGAATTGTATAATGGGCAACAGACGGGGCATGGACCACATTCAAATGAAAAGGTCCAAAATGGTAGCCCGATGCAATGAGTTGAAAATCAATATCTTTTGATACGTCTGACAATTGAAGAAAGAATAAAGTATCGTTGATTTTGGCCAGTGGTAGTGAATTTTCGGAAGTGAAAAAATAAATTTGCTCGGGCACATTTTCTCCGAGTACCGACACTTTAAGTGTATAAACGCTGTCGGCCGAAGCGGTAAGCGGGGATAAAAGTTGCAAATCGAAAGGCGGGGGGGGTTGAAAAGTTTGATGAACGGCCTGCAATCGTTCAAACGACGAAGTAAAGGCTTTGTAATGTCCCGAAATTTTCAATAGGGCAATAATGAACAAAGGAATAAAAAGCCAATAGAGATATCGAGCCAAATGAACACGCGGAAACCAGTTTTTCCAATTGTAGCTTAACAATTGATTTTCACGTCTTTGTAATTCGGCTTGAAGGAGGCTTAAATCATATCCTTCGAGATTTTCGAGTTCCAAATAATTGATTAAACGGTCGGAGATGGCGGATATTTGTTTTCCCAAATGCCGTGCCACTTGTTCTGCAGTTAAATCCCGGAAAAAGCCTAAATACTGCAATAAAGGATAAAGCAAGTGACATCCGGTGAAATAAATAAATAACAATGTATTGATTATCAACAAGATAACTTTATATTTGGGTTTTAACCAAAAAGCCATTTCCAGCAAACCCGAAAAAATCAAAAGCAAGGACACTCCTAGCACGAAAACGAAAAAATGTTTAACCCATTCGCGCCTATAATAAAGCCTGATATAGCGATTTAAACGCTGACGTATTGGAGATACTCGTCTCAAGGTTCAATGAATCCAAGGAATTTTTTTTATGCGGCGTTCATGTCTGCCACCTTCAAAAGGGGTTTCGAGAAAAACACGTACATATTCAAGTGCCTGATATTTCGAAATAAACCGGGCGGGCAGACTTAATATGTTGGCATCATTATGTTTTCGAGCCAATTCCGTTAATTCGCGCGACCAACAGAGCGCGGCACGAATACCTTGATGTTTATTGGCGGTGATGACGGCTCCGTTACCGCTACCGCATAAAATAATTCCCATAGCGGCGCGTCCGGTTTCCACGGCTTCGGCAACGGGATGAATATAATCCGGATAATCCACCGATTCGCCTGTCCGGGTTCCGAAATTTAATACTTCATAACCTTTTTCCTTCAGCATTTCTTCAATGGCGGCGTTATATTCATATCCCGCATGATCATTGCCCAAAGCAATTATCTTGGTTTTTTCCATGGAAATTATTTTTTTCAAAGTTAATGAATTTTGATTTTAGGTTGAAGACAAACATTATATCATGCCGATAAAAACAACATGATCATTTGGCTAACACAAAAATACAACCCCAAAAAAGGATGTCAAAAACATTGTTGAAAACCGAAAAAAAATTTTTTTTTCTCATTGATTTTCAATAACCGGATTTGTGAAAAAAAAACAGAAATTTCGTGAATAAAAAATTTGGATTTTACAACGGAATTTTGCATTAATCGAAAACGGGAAAAATACAAGTAAAATTTTTAGAAGTTTTCAACATGCTACCAACGTCTATTAAACCAAATTATCCATCATAAAATGTTTATAATCAATTTGTTATATAATTTTGAGGGGTTTCAACAGTGAAATATTATCAATATTGTTTATTCATTTATTTACAAAAGAAAAAAAAGATATAAATATTGTTGTTCGGATTTAAAAATTCGATTTTTGAAAATTCGTTTATCTTTGAATCAATTATAAATCAAAACGAATATGAACGGATTATTAGCAGGAAAAACAGTATTGATAACAGGTGCTTCGCGCGGGATCGGACGAGGAATTGCGTTGAAATCGGCCGAGCAAGGAGCCGATGTGGCATTCACCTATAGGTCGTCCGTCGAAAAGGCCAAAATTTTGGAAAACGAACTTAAATCCATGGGTATAAAAGCGAAAGCGTATCAATCCGATGCCGCCGATTTTGTTCAGGCACAGAAAACGGTGGAGCAAGTGTTGGTGGATTTCGGAAAAATCGATGTGCTGATCAATAATGCCGGCATCACCAAGGACACTTTGTTGCTACGCATGAGCGAAGAAGATTTCGACCGGGTGATAAATACCAATTTAAAATCGGTTTTTAATATGACCAAGGCGGTTATACGTTCCATGATGAAGCAAAGAAAAGGAAGCATTATCAATATAGGAAGTGTAGTGGGAATAAGCGGAAATGCTGGGCAGGCGAATTATGCTGCATCCAAGGCGGGAATTATCGGATTTAGTAAATCGGTCGCACAGGAATTGGGAAGCCGTAATATTCGGTGCAATGTGGTTGCGCCGGGATTTATCGAAACGGAAATGACGGCGGCTTTGGACGAAAAGGTGTTGGAAGATTGGAAAAATCGCATTCCCTTGCGTCGCACGGGAAAACCTGAAGATGTGGCCGGTGCATGTGTATTTTTAGCTTCGGACATGAGCGATTATATCACCGGTCAAGTTTTGGTGGTAGATGGCGGAATGTTAATGTAAATGACTATAAATCAAATAGTTATATTCTTATTACTCTTGCCGGTGGCAGCAGGAGTAAGTGCTTTTTTCTATTCGCCGCGCAAGGAAAAATTGTTGTTTGCTTTACGGACGGTTTCTTTGTTTTTCATGCTTTTGTTTTTGTTTAATCCCATTTATTTGTTGAAGCGGAGAGAAACGATAAAACCCCAATTATTTATTTTGGCCGATAATACCGTTTCGGTAAAAAATTACGGCGATTTAATTAAAAAAACGGTTGACAGTTTGTTCCGAAACCGGGATTTACTTTCCAAGTTTAATATTTCAGTTTATTATTTCGATACGATTTTGCATAAGCAATCCGGAACTTACGCGGGAGAAACAGATATTGCGGCGGCTCTGAAACGTTTGAAAGAAGAAAAAGAAAACGAAAAAGCGGCCGTGGTTTTACTAACCGACGGGCAATCAACCGTAGGCAATGATTATCGCTATATTTTGAGTCCTGCCGACCGGATGCAGGTTTTCCCGGTGGTGACGGGCGACACGGCACAGTTTCCCGATTTACGCATTGATCGTGTGGATTATAACAGGCGCGTGGGATTGGGAAACGATTTTATTATCCGTCCTTATGTGGCTTATGACCGTCCCGAGGGAAAAATAAAAACTAAAATCATTGTTAAAAACGGTAAATATAAGCTTTTCGAAAAATACATGGAATTTGATAAGGAACATGCTTATCGTTCGTTACAAATTCGTTTGAAGGCCGAAAAACCGGGTTGGCAAACCTTGACGGTGGAAGCGGTTCCGTTTGCGATGGAAAAAATCAAATCGAATAATCGCCGGACCATACATATCAAAGTGGAAGAACAGTCGGCACACATTCTTATTTTGACCGGAAAAATTCATCCCGATGTAGGAGCGTTGAGAAGGGTTTTATCCCGCATAAAAACTTATAAAGTTGAATTGGACAGCGTGATTCGTCAGGGAAAAAAATACGATTTGATTATTGCTATTCAGCCGGGACGCCGCCAATGCGAAGCTTTGACCGAACGAAAAGAAGCGATTTGGTATATCACCGGTCACTTCACCGATTGGATGGCATTGAATCGTTGGAACGGTTTATTCGGGAAAAAACTTTCATATAACGGTTTGAAAGAACAATATTTGGCGATCTATAATCCTGCTTTCGATTTGTTTCAATTGCCGTCATTCGAGGCGGAACAACATCCGGCTTTGAAGGATGTATACGGTGAAATATACTTGAAGGAACCGGGAAAAATTTTATTTTATGCGAAAATCAAAAATATAAAAACCGGTCAACCGCTAACGGTTTATTTTCCCGAACGCTATGTGGCGGCTACTTTCGGAAGCGGACTTTGGCGTTGGTTGTTGTTGGAAAAAAAACGAAACAAATCCGGAAATTTCACGGAACAATGGATAGAAAAAACAGTTACTTATCTGCTGCGAAAACCGGGAAAAAATTTGTTGATATTGGATTACCGTGAACGATATCCTTCCGGGAAACCGGTGAAAATTCGTTTGCAGGCCTATAATACCCTTTGGGAAGAAAACCGTCAAGCGCGTTTACGTTTGATTTTAACCGACAGCACGGGAAAACGTCAAAATTTGAAACTTTACTATAACAATCCTTATTTTGAAACGCAGGTCTCGGGATTGACGCCGGGACGTTATACTTTTACGGCCGTTTATGACGATTATCAAATCGCCAAGCAAGGTATGTTCATCGTTTTGCCGCCTAAACGCGAGCAACCGGATATTGCACAAACGGAAAAACTCACGCAATTAGCCGACTATACGGGAGGGAAGGTATTTTATCAGGGTCAAGCGAAAACTTTGGCGGAGTATTTGAAAAATTCACCTGATTTGAAAGGTAAAATCCGTTTGATTAAGCAAAAAAAGCACTTGACCGATCAATATATTTGGCTGTTGATAGCAGTTCTCTTCTTGAGTATGGAATGGTTCTACAGAAAATACAGAGGAATCTAGCAAGATATGTTTGTTCTTCGGTTATACTGCTATTCTTGTAACCAACGAAACGGATTTGATTGTAAACTGAAAAATTTTTTATGAAAAAACGATGGTGTGAAAAGAGAAGAACAAAGTGCGCACGACAGGAGTTGAACCTGCACGGCCTAAACGGCCACTAGGCCCTCAACCTAGCGCGTCTACCAATTCCGCCACGTGCGCTTTTGGTGACCCGGCTGAGGTTCGAACTCAGGACCCTCTCCTTAAAAGGGAGATGCTCTACCTACTGAGCTACCGGGTCGTAAAAAAATAAAAAGATCTTCTTCACACTAAAAGTGACCCGGCTGAGGCTCGAACTCAGGACCCTCTCCTTAAAAGGGAGATGCTCTACCTACTGAGCTACCGGGTCAATAATCCACCGTTAAAGCGGTTGCAAATATACGGAATATTTTTCTTGTAGCAAAATATGAAAACTTATGCTTAAGCTTACATTTTTCTACCTAAAACGCATATAATGACCGGTGAAAATTTTATGATTTTCATTACCAACTTCCGCTGGCTCCTCCTCCGCCGAAACTTCCGCCGCCAAAGCCGCCCGAAAAACCGCCGCCCCAACCGCTTCCGCCCGGGCTTCCTCCCCAATTTCCGCCGGATGATCCGCCGAATGGCGAACCCCAAATCACCGGTCCTTCCCGATCGATCGTATAGCCGCCTCCGCCCTTTCCGCTGTGACGGGACAACCAATAAATGAATAAGACCAATACAATAAAAATCAGTAGCAGGGCAAGCCAATCGGGCGAATCGTCAATACCGGTGGTTTTTGCTTGAAACTTGCCGGACAAAAGGTCTATAATAACATCGGTTCCACGGTCTAAACCGCCGTAGTAATCTCCTTTTTTAAAATGAGGTATGAAAATATTTTCGATAATTCTTCTTGCCAAAGCATCGGTCAGACGGTCTTCCACCCCATAACCGGTTTGAATGACTACTTTACGGTCATTCGGAGCGACGACAATGAGGATTCCGTTGTCTTTTCCCTTTATTCCGATGCCCCATTTTTCGGCCCATTGAGCCGCCCAAAAATTAAGATTGACGCCGGGTAGTTTCGGAACCGTGACAATAACGATTTGTGTGGAAGTAGTGTCGGCGTAGCGAATGAGTTTTTGTTTCAGCTGTTTTTCCTGTTGATCCGGGAGAATTTGCGCATAATCATATACGGAAGTTTGTATTTCGGGAACGGGTGGTAAGCCGTCTTTTTCCAAGGGGAATTCGGTTTTTTGACCGTAAACGCCGATATTGAAAAACCAAAAAAGAATAAAGCCGTAAGTTTTAATCGTATGAAATTTCATCGGGTAATTCGTTCACATCGTTTTCCAGCCACGGGAAGTAATTCTTCAAAGCCCGGCCGGTGTATAATATTGCTTCGATTAAACCTTCCTTGAAGTTTTTTTTTGCGAAATGTTGTTCTAAAATTTCGGCGGTTTCTTTCCAAAAATTATCTTTTACATGACGGTGGATGCCTTCATCGCCGATGACAGCGAATTTTTTTCTTTCCGTATCGATATAAAACAGGATTCCGTTGCGCAAAGCCGTTTTATGCATTCCCAATCGATGAAAGGTTTTGACCGCTTCTTCGTAGACATTTCCGGAACCGCCGGCATGCAAGTGCACTCTGATTTCGCCGGAGGTTTGTGTTTCCGCTTCGCGGATGGCTTGTAGTATTTCCTGTTCGTCAAGATCGGTCAGAAACCAAAGAAATTCTTTTTTCATGTATCAGAATTGAACCTTGGGCGCTTTTTCGGCTCCTTTTTCCGCTTGGAAATAGGCTTTGGGTTTAAATCCGAACATGGAAGCCAAAATGTTGTTGGGAAAACGTCTGATATAAGTATTGTAAACCTGAACGGCTTGATTGTATTTGTTGCGTTCCACGTTAATTCGGTTTTCGGTTCCTTCCAATTGGCTTTGTAATTCGAGAAAATGTTTATCGGCTTTTAATTCGGGGTAACGTTCCACTACCAGTAGCAACCGGTTTAATGCTCCCGAAAGTCCTTGTTGTGCTTTTTGAAATTGAGCCAATTTTTCCGGTGTAAGATTGGCAGGGTCGATTTTTATTTGCGTGGCTTGGGCACGGGCTTTGATTACCGCTTCAAGGGTTTCTTTTTCGTGCTTGGCGTAACCTTTGACCGTATTGACCAAATTGGGAATAAGGTCGGCACGGCGTTGATAGGCGCTTTCCACGTTAGCCCATTGTTTGTTGATCCCTTCTTCGTAGCCTACGGCGTTGTTTTGAAAAGATTTGACCCATTGAAATGCCATCAAAGCCAATAGCGCCAAAATGCCTAATGTAATCCAAAGTTTTTTCATAGGAGAAAATTTGTTGTGAATATATGAATTTTTTTAAGCTTTTCGTATAGCCGGTTGTAAAAAGGTTTCACAAGCGAATGAAAGTTTTATTCTTTTATCCAAGCATAGGGGTTCACTTTCCGTTTGATTACCGAGAGTTTTGCTTCCGCTTCGTTACGCGAAAGGAATGTTTGATAAGCCACCAGCCAATAACCTTTTCGGTTTTGGCCGGTAATGGAAGCGGGGTATCCGGCCGATTGTAGCCTGCGAAGCATTTTTTCGGCGTTGGTTTTCGAACGGAAAGCACCGGCAATGATGGCGATTCTGTTTTCTTTGTCCGGTTTGTTTTGAACAATGGAAGCGGTTTGGTTATTTCCGGATTGAATGTTTGTATTGATCCGGATAACGGGAAAATCTCCGGGAAGTTCATAGGTAGCTTGATAAACGGGTATCTTGCCCGGCTGATTTACCGGAGTATTTCCGTTTAAGTAAAGAGAAAGGAACAATGCACCGCCGATAACGGCGGCTGCGGCGTATTGCCATAGCGGAGAACGTTTGGCTAAAACGGTTTTTTTCGAATCGGAAAAAACGGGTTTTGAAATTTCCGGTGTGGGTTTCGGAACGGTTTTTTTTGGTTCGGATCCGGTGGGTTTGTGGTTTTGTTTTTCGTTTTCCGGCGCCAAAAAGCTTGCGATGCGAATTTCGTTTTGTTTGATTTTTCGTTTGGTAAAACTTTTTAATCCGAAGGCGTCCGCCAGGAAATTACGGTTTGTTGAATGGAAGAATAGTTTGCCATTGATTAGCATGAAATGACCTATTCCTTCCAATTCAAGAGAGTTTTTTTCGTGTAGGGTATTTTTCCAGCGGGTAACGGTTTCGTCCAGTATGTTTCGGGCTTTTTCCGTAGAAATATTTTCCGCGGTGGCAATGAATTCGATTAACAGGCTATCTTCGATTTCTGGTAAAAACCGGAAACGAATTTCTTTATGCGGAGGTTCAAACGAACCGGTTTTTTCCAAATATCGGGCGGGAAAGTGTTCGCTTTCGAAAACGCCGAATCCGTGAACGGACACGGCATCGAAACGAAACAATAAACGACTGAGGTATTCTTCAACGGTTCTTTTCATAAAGACAAAGTTAAGAAAAGAAACCTTTTTTGTCAACGATTGGCCGGAAAATTATAATTTAATGTCTTTGGCCAGTTCGCGGTAGATACCGGCTTCTTGCTTTTCCCGGATAGCTTTAAAAGCTTCGATGGTTTCGTCGATTTCCGCTTGGGTGTGTCGCGTGGTGGGAATCAATCGCAGGATAATCATGCCTTTGGGAATCACGGGATAAATCACGATGGAAGTGAAGATTTTATGGTTGTCGCGTAAGTCTCGAACAAGCATTCCCGCTTCGAGCGGATCCACATGTAAGTAAACGGGTGTGATGGCGGTGTCGGTTTTTCCAATATCGAATCCGGCTTCCGTTAATCCGTGTTGCAGGCGCAAAGCAACATCCCATAATTGATCTTTCAATTCGGGGTGGGATCGTATCATATCCAATCGCTTGAGGGCTCCTTCCACCAATGGCATGGGCATGGATTTGGCATAAACTTGCGAACGCATATTGTATTGCAGGTATTTAATGACTTCATAATCGCCCGACACAAATGCGCCTATGCTGGCCATGGATTTGGCAAAAGTGGCGAAATAAACGTCGATTTCGTCTACCACGTCCTGTTCAAAATGAGTGCCACGGCCGCCTTCGCCCAAAGTTCCGAATCCGTGTGCATCGTCAATGTATATGCGGAAGTTGTATTTTTTCTTTAATTCAACGATTTCTTTCAAAATGCCTTGTTCACCTCTCATGCCGAACACGCCTTCGGAAATGACCAAAATACCGCCGCCGGTTTTTTCGATAATGCGTTGAGCGCGTATGAGATTTTTTTCGAGGCTTTCTACGTCGTTGTGCATAAAGGTAAAACGTTTTCCTTGATGCAAACGAACGCCGTCGATAATGCTGGCATGGGAGTCGATGTCATAAACGATGACGTCGTTTTTGTTGACCAAAGCATCAATAATGGATACGTTTCCTTGATAGCCGAAATTCAACAAATAGGCGGCTTCTTTCCCGGAAAATTCGGCCAATTCGCGTTCGAGTTGTTCGTGTAAATCCGTATGCCCAGACATGGGACGTGATCCCATAGGATATGCCAATCCCCATTTGGCGGCTGCCTCGGCGTCGGCTTTACGGATTTCGGGGTGGTTGCCCAAGCCCAGGTAATCGTTGATACTCCACATGATCATTTCTTGTCCGTTGAATTTCATGCGAGGACCTAATTCTCCTTGGAGCTTGGGAAACATAAAATAACCTTCTCCTATGTCTCGAAATTGGGTAAGCGGTCCTTTCTCCCTTATTTTATCAAAAATATCGTTCATAAAATCTCCTTTTCGAGACAAAGGTATAATATTTTTATTTTTTCTGAAAAAATTATATCCGTATAGCAGTTTATGTAACATAGGTTTATAAAAAAATCCCGGCAATGACCGGGATTGTAAGTGATTTAAGTCGGATTTTATTCTACTCTAAATTTGATGGGCAAGAAATATTGTACTTTAACGGGGCGTCCGCGTTGCTCGCCGGGAATCATTTTGGGCAATTGTGAAATTACGCGTTTGGCTTCATCCGCCAATTCTTTATAGGATGACCGGGCTTGGATTTGGGTTACTTTGCCGTCTTTGCCTACCAGGAAGAAAACGTTTACCGTTATCACCCCTTCAATACCCAAGTCGCTAGCAATATCTTTATTGAATTTCCGGTTAATAAAGCGCTGAATTTTTTTGGTCATGCATTCTTTTAGCTTGGCTTTTTTGTTTTTATATTTTTCACACCCCGGATATATGGGCGGTTGTTCTACGAATTGGAAAGCTACTTGCACGTCTTCATCCGTTTCATCGGCGGTTTCAATATCTTCGGGTTCATCCACAGCTTCTTCTTCGTCGGTTGAAGTATCCTGATATTCGGGTGTTTCCACTTCTTCTTCGTCTTCCACTTCTTTGGGCGGCGTTGGAATTACTTGTTTTTTGATTTGTTCTTTGGGCTTGGGTTGTTCTTTTTCCACCTGAAATGTTTCTTCCAAATCGTCACTTTGAACGTTCCATTTTTCGTCTTTAAACGAATCTTTATCGTATTTTTTGTATTCAATAAGGCGCCACGATGTAAACAAAATCAGCACAAGCCCCATCATCAAAAACAAGCTTGTATAATTAACCAAATTCGCTCGCGGATTTTTTTTGATTTCCATATCGAAAAAAGTTTAATACTTCAATTAATCCCCAACAAAAATAATACCAATTTTTGATATGAACAAATTATGCTTTGTTTATGTTTTATGTTTGTTCTTGAGCGCATGATTTCGTTGAAACGAACATGATAGTGTGAGATTTTGAGGCTAATAAATTGAACGGGAACCCTGGCGTTTTTCTAGCTTTTTTTGATTATGTAATAAGGCAATCCGCTAAAAGATCGTAGCATTATAAATTTTTAACATCAAAAAGCGAAAGTTGTTTTGCGTTGCTTACACTTAATTAAAATATTACAACCCGGTGAGAATGCATTACTTTTTCCGGAACGGATAAAATGAATGAATTGTATAAACGAAAAAATCGTAAAGTCTATAGTTAAGGAAAAACACGATCCCTGAAACGTTAAAAAAGATAATGATAAACTCACATTTTAATATTTATATCATAAAATATTTTTTATTATCAAAACTTTACTTAATTTTATAGCGATAACATTTAAATCATTACCCCTGTGAAAAGAACAATTTTAGCTTTCATTGTTTTTGTCTGGAGTGTTTATTATGTAAACGCTCAAATGAACCAAGGAAATTCATTTACTAATTTTCATGCCGGTTTAATACCTTTGTTGCAATCCAGTAATGCTAGTATTTCCGGCGGCGGATCCTCGATAGAAACTAAATTTAAAGTTTCGGTTCCGCCCGTTACCGCCGAATACGAATATGCCATAACCGATAAAATAACCCTTGGCGGTTTTGCCGGTTATTACGTATTTCAACACATTACAACCGTGAAATCACAAGACTATTTCACCGGTGAAACCTCCAACACTGAAATTAAATACAAATACGGGTTTATTTTCGGCGGGGCAAAAGCCAATTATTATTTGCTTAATATAAGTATAATGTATATGCCGGATTAGATCCAGGTAGGCATTTATCATTTCAGTGGAGATTCCGAAAGTTCCGGAGATAATTCCTCCGATATTCCCGTAGCCGAATTAAGTGGTACGGGCGCTTTATATGGCGTTCAAATCGGTGGACGTTACTTTTTCAGCGAAAGGTTGTCGGCACATATGATTTTGGGATATGGCGCCTCGGTTATTTCCTTCGGTATTTCTTATAAATTAGGCTATTAATAATTCAACGGGCTTTATAATTTCGAAACCTCGCCTCGGGGCGAAGTTTTTTGTTGTTTACAAATCAGTCGTTTTCCAGCGCTCGATTAAATGGTAGATTTTGGTGTAAAAATTAGAATAATAAACTATAATTATTTAAATTTGGAAGAAAAGAGGTTTATAGAGGACATTATAGTGTGAAGAAAAACCAAATTTTGCCGGGCATAAAGCAGCAAAGTTTAATCCTGGTTGGAAAAAAAATTACCGGGATTTTGTTAGGTATTTGGGTGGAAAATTCTAATTACATGAATTTAGGACGTTCCGGAATTTCGTCGGGGTGGGTTTTGATATCTTTGATTTTCAATTGCAAACTTATTTTTCCGTTCCATTCGTTTTCGTCCAGATGATAAACGGCTGCAAAATGTTCGTGATTTTTTATTTCTTCGAGTTTATTTCCTTGATTGAAGGCAATGGCTACCAGAGTGGATCGTGTGGTGCCGTCCATGACGAACATACGTAAATGGCTTTGGTCTTTTCCAACGCGGCGTGCAAAACCGTTATCGCGTAAGTTCCGGGTAAGGAAAACGGGTTTCATATTGCCCGGTCCGAAGGGGGCAAACCGTTTGAGAATACGATAAAATTTGGGTGTAATATCGATCAAATCCAGTTCCGCATCGATTTCGATTTCGGGTTCGCGCAAATGTTCGGGCATGTGTTTGCGAACCGTTTGTTCAAAAGCCGTGATAAAATCTTTTAATTTTTCGGGTTTGACGGACAGGCCTGCAGCGAATTTATGTCCGCCGAATTTATGAATATGTTCACTGATTTCTTCCAGTATGCTGTATAAATCGAAATTTTTTACCGAACGCGCCGATCCCACCCACAATTTATCCTGTTCCGAATAGGTCAAGACGATGGTGGGGCGGTAATATTTTTCGATTAAGCGAGATGCCACAATACCCACAACGCCTTTGTGCCAGTTTTTGTCGTAGACCACCGTGGTATATTGGTCGGGAGAGAGGTGGCGTGTGATGATTTGTAAGGCTTCGTCGGTGATGTTTTGGTCGGTTTCGCGTCGTTGGCGGTTGTTTTCTTCCAGGGCGTTTCCCAATTCGATGGCTTTGATTTCGTCCGGTTCGATAAGGAGTTCCACCGCTTTTTTACCGTTGTCCATTCTTCCGGCGGAGTTGATTCGTGGTGCGAGAATAAAGACCAGATCGGAGACGGTCCATTCTTTTTTGGTCATGGATCGCATAAGTACTTTTAATCCGGGACGCGGCGAAAGATTGAGTTGTTGCAATCCGAAGTAGAGCAGGGTTCGGTTTTCGTCGGTAACGGGTACGATATCGGCGGCGATGCTTACGGCCACCAAGTCAAGGTAAGGAATGATTTTATCGATGGTTTGGCCTCGTTTTTCGCTGATGGCTTGGATAATTTTAAAGGCGATTCCTGCGCCGCTGAGTTCTTTATAGGGATAAGGACAATCTTTGCGTTTGGGATTGAGAATGGCATAGGCGTCGGGCAAATTTTCGGGCGGCGTGTGATGGTCGCCTATAATCACGTCGATTCCTTTGTTGTTGGCGTAGGCGATTTGTTCGTGGGCTTTGATGCCGCAATCCAGAGCAATCATGAGGCCGGCGCCGGTTTGAGCGGCGTAATCCACGCCTTGAAATGAAATGCCGTAGCCTTCTTTGTCTCGGTCCGGAATGTAGTAATCCAGGTTGGAATAAAATTCTTTCAAGTAGGAGTATAAAATGGATACCGCTGTGGTTCCGTCCACGTCGTAATCGCCGTAGATTAATATTCGTTCGTTGTTTTTCATCGCTTGGAGGATGCGTTCCACGCTACGGTCCATGTCTTTTATTAAATACGGATTATAAATGTCATGCCAAGCGGGAGAGAAAAATTTTCTTGCCGATTCATAGTCGGTGATGCCGCGTTGAACCAATAGACGGGCTATGACGTACGGAACATTCAAGGTATATTGAATGTTCCGCACGATGTTTTCATCGGGTTCTTCGGCAAATTTCCATTTCATCGCTACAAAGTTAACATAAAAAACGCATAGCTTGGTTTTTTAGTGTGATATATTCGGTTAAAAAATTTTGAAATTTTAAGTCCGGTTCGATATTTGATATTTCGAAAGTTTTTTGTCTACGGCAAGAGCGAGCGGTATAGGGCGAAATTCATATCAAATCGTGAAATATTCGTATTTTTGCCTGATTTAAAGACAGTATCGGCACATGAGCAAGCGTTTTTCCACATATAAGCAATTGGATTTGAGTGAAGTTGCCAATGAGATTGCGCGATTTTGGGAGGAAAAAGATATTTTCAAAAAAAGTATATCGTCGCGTCCGGCTTCCAAGACCTTTGTTTTTTTTGAAGGGCCGCCATCGGCAAACGGGAAACCGGGCATTCATCATGTGTTGGGAAGGACGGTAAAAGATTTGTTTAACCGTTTCAAGACCATGCAGGGTTATCGTGTGCCGCGCAAAGCCGGTTGGGACACACACGGTTTGCCGGTGGAATTGGGTGTGGAAAAGGCTTTGGGTATTACCAAGGAGGATATCGGCAAGAAAATTTCCGTAGAAGAATACAATGAAGCCTGCAAGAAAAGCGTTATGCGTTATACGGGTGAATGGAGCGAACTGACGCGCTTGATGGGTTATTGGGTTGATTTGGAAAATCCCTATATCACTTACGATCCCAAATACATGGAAAGTGTTTGGTGGTTATTGAAGCAAATTTATAACAAAGGTTTGCTTTATAAAGGTTATACCATCCAGCCTTATTCGCCCAAAGCGGGAACGGGTTTGAGTTCTCACGAGCTGAATTTGCCGGGATGTTATCGTGATATTGCCGATCATACCGTAGTGGCACAATTCAAGGCGTTGAAGGACACTTTGCCTGCAGTGTGGAAAAATTTTGAAGGCGACGTTTATTTTCTTGCTTGGACCACCACACCTTGGACTTTGCCCTCCAACACGGCGCTAGCCGTAGGAGAAGATATCGATTATTTATTGGTGGAAACTTTTAATCCTTATACGCACAAACACCAAGCCGTTATTTTGGCCGAAGATTTGCTTGGCGAGATTTTCGATACCCGAAAATTTTACAAAGTGGAAAACGAAAAGGCACTTTCGGAATATGAACCCGGTGCTAAAAAGATTCCCTATTTTGTCTTAGGCAAATTAAAAGGAAAGGAACTGGTAGGCGTTCGCTACGAACAGTTGTTGCCTTATGCATTACCCTACAAAAATGCCGATAAAGCTTTCCGGGTGATTGCAGGTGATTTTGTTACCACCGACAGCGGGACGGGTATTGTGCATATTGCACCCACTTTCGGGCAAGACGATGCTAAAGCCGCCGAAAAATACGGAGTTCCGCCCATGCTGGTGAAAGACGAAAACGGAAATCCGGTTCCATTGGTGGATTTGCAAGGGCGTTTCCGTCCCGAAATGAGAGAATTTGCCGGCCGGTATGTTCGGGATGAGTATTATGGCGAAGGAGAAACCAAGCCGGAAGTTTCCGTGAATGTGGAAATTATTGTCAAACTGAAAAAAGAAAACAAAGCTTTTAAATCGGGGAAATATACGCATAACTATCCGCACTGTTGGCGAACCGACAAGCCTATTCTTTACTATCCTTTGGATGCTTGGTTTATTCGCATTCCCGAAGTGCGGGAACGCATGGTGGAGCTTAATAAGCAAATCAAGTGGAAACCGGCGTCCACCGGCGAAGGGCGTTTCGGTAATTGGTTGGCGGAAGCAAAAGATTGGAATTTGTCACGTTCGCGTTATTGGGGAATACCCTTGCCGATATGGCGTACCGAAGACGGTAAAGAAGAAAAAATTATCGGATCGGTGGAAGAATTGATGCGGGAAATCCAAAAATCCGTTGAAGCGGGATTCATGGAAAGCAATCCGTTTGAAGGATTTGTTCCCGGAGATATGAGCGAAGAAAATTATGCCAAAATCGATTTGCATAAGCACGTGGTGGATAAGATTATTTTGGTGTCGGATAGAGGAAAACCGATGAAACGCGAAAGTGATTTGATTGATGTTTGGTTCGATTCCGGATCCATGCCTTATGCCCAATGGCATTATCCGTTTGAAAATCGCGAATTGATCGATCAAAAGCAATTTTTTCCCGCCGATTTCATTGCCGAAGGTGTGGATCAGACGCGTGGTTGGTTCTATACATTGCATGCCATAGCCACGATGGTATTTGATTCGGTGGCCTATAAAACCGTGGTGTCGAACGGTTTGGTTTTGGATAAAAACGGACAGAAAATGTCCAAGCGATTGGGCAACAGTGTCGATCCGTTTGAAACTTTGCGCAAATACGGTCCCGATGCGGTTCGGTGGTATATGGTTTGGCATTCCAATCCGTGGGATAATTTGCGCTTCAACGAAGCTATCATTCAGGAAGTTATTCGGAAGTTTTTCGGCACTTTGTATAACACTTATGCATTCTTTGCGCTCTATGCCAATGTGGACGGATTCACGTATGCCGAAACGGACATCCCTTATGAAGAACGACCCGAGTTGGATCGTTGGATTTTATCCGGCTTGAATTCTTTGATTAAAAAAGTGACGCAATATTTGGAAGACTACGAACCGTCTAAAGCCGCCAAGGAAATTCAACGGTTTACCATAGACGATTTGAGCAATTGGTATGTACGATTGAGCCGTCGCCGGTTTTGGAAAGGAGAGTACGGACAAGATAAAATATCGGCTTTTCAAACACTTTATACGGCCTTGGACACATTGGCCAAATTAATAGCCCCGATAGCACCGTTTTATGCCGAACGCTTGTGGCGGGATTTGAATACCGTCACAGGTAAAGACCGTGTGGAATCCGTGCATTTGGCCGGATTTCCCGTTGCCAAAGAAAGTCGCATTGACGAAAATCTGGAACGCCGCATGCGAAAAGCGCAATTGGTGTCGTCGTTGGCTTTATCCATCCGGAAAAAAGAAAAAATCAAAGTGCGACAGCCTTTGCAGAAAATTATGGTGCCGGCACTTAATCAAACCGAACGGGAAGATTTGAAAAAAGTCAAGGATTTGATTCTATCCGAAATCAACGTAAAGGAATTGGAAATTATCGATGAAAATTCCGGTGTGTTGGTTAAAACCGCCAAGCCGGATTTCAAAAAATTGGGTCCTAAATACGGCAAACAAATGAAAGCCGTGGCTAATGCCATAGCCCGCTTGGATAAAGACCGAATCAAGCGTTTGGAGAAAGGAGAAGAAGTATCGATTGTTTTGGAAGACGGAAGCGGCATTACCTTACAACCCGGTGAAGTGATTATTGCAGCCAAAGATATCAAAGGTTGGAAAATCGTTTCCGAAGATAATACCACCGTTGCATTGGATATTACCCTGACACCCGGATTGATACGCGAAGGCTTGGCTCGCGAATTGGTAAACCGCATCCAAAATATTCGAAAACAAAGCGGTTTGGACGTCACCGATAAAATCCGTATCTTCCTTTCGCCGGCAAAGCAAATCGAGGAAGCGGTGCAAACACTCGGTGATTACATACGCAAGGAAACGCTAGCCGAAAACATTCGGTTTGAAGACCTTGAAAACATACAAGAAGCAGTGGAAACCGATATTAACGGTATTCCGGTAAGAATTAAAATTCAAAAAATATAAAGCCATGGCAGAAGAAAGCAAAAAAACACGATATTCCGACGAAGAATTGGAAGAATTTCGTCAGATTATTTTAAAAAAACTCGAACGAACGGAGCACGATTTGAAAATCTTACGACAATTATTGGAGTCGAACGATATTAATCAAACCAAGATTTTATCGTTTGAAGATAGTGCCTATGCCTATCAGCATGATAATACGATGCGCATGATTGCCCGTTTGGAAAAATTCAAGAATGACCTTGAGCGGGCTTTGATTCGAATTGAGAATAAAACCTACGGTATTTGTCGTGAAACGGGAAAACTTATCAGCAAGGAACGTCTCAGAGCGGTTCCGCACACCACTTTGAGCATTGAAGCCAAGAAACGACGTAGCGGTCGCTAAATTTACGGTATGACCAAAACCAAGGCCTTATTGCTTATTTTGTTTGTTCTATTGCTTGACCAAGCGTTGAAAGTTTATATCAAGACGCATTTTTATATCGGACAGGCATACACGGTGACGCCATGGTTTAAAATCTTGTTTGTCGAGAATAACGGCATGGCTTTCGGAGCCGAATGGGGAGGAGTCAAGGGTAAGTATTTGCTTACGGCTTTTCGGTTGATCGCCTTGGGCGGAATCGGTTGGTGGCTATGGCAAGCATTGAAAAAAAAGCGGCATTTGTTGGCTTTTGCTTTAGCGCTGATTTTTGCCGGTGCTTTGGGTAATATTATCGATTCGGTTTTCTACGGACAGATTTTTTCGGACAGTTTTCACAAGCCGGCTCAACTGTTTCCCGAAAAAGGTTATGCGCCTTTTTTTCAGGGGAAAGTGGTGGATATGTTTTATTTTCCTTTGTTTGAATTCAGACTTCCGCAGTGGGTTCCTTATGTCGGCGGAAAAACCTATACTTTTTTTGATGCGATTTTTAATATTGCCGACAGTGCCATAACGATCGGTGTGTTTATTTTGGTTATATTCAACAAGAAAATTTTCGGAAAAAAATAATGTATGAACATTAAAAAATACTTGGATAGCACTTATTTGAAAACGGCGGAACAAGCGGGAATTTCGGAAGAAGAAAACCGCGAAATTGTTCGTAAAACCGTTCAAGAAGCCATAGACGAAGGATTTTATTTAGTGATGATTCGTCCCGAATATGTAAAGATGGCGCGGGAGATGATTGATGCGGCCGGTGCGCAGGTGAAGGTGGGTACGGTTATCGATTTTCCGGAAGGCACTCGTCCATGGCCGGTGAAAATAGCCGAAGCACGCAAAGCCATTGCCGACGGTGCCGACGAATTGGATTTTGTGGTGAATTACCGGGCTTTTAAAAACGGTGATTTGAATTTGGTTAGGAAGGAAGTTTTCGAGGGGAGTTTGCTGGGTGTGAAAAACGGTAAAATCGTTAAATGGATTATTGAAGCTGCGGCACTCAACGACGAACAAATAGCGGCGCTCACACGGTTGATTCGCGATACGGTGCTTCAAACCCTTGGCATGAAAGCGGCGGAAAAAGTTTTTGTGAAGTCTTCGACCGGATTTTATAAAACCCCTGACGGAAGTCCATCCGGTGCAACGATTCCGCGAATCAAAATTATGCTCGAAAATGCCAAACCATTGCCTGTGAAAGCCGCCGGGGGAGTACGAACCAATGAAGATGCCGTCAAGATGATTCGTATGGGGGTGAAACGTATAGGCACTTCTTCGGCCAAGCAAATTGCCGAAGGAGACGAAGCGGAAAGTGATTATTAAGCGCAAGTGGAATTTTGTTGATTTTCTTGTTCGCTTGTCGTTCAACAGGTTATAAGCAAAATCCTTGATCTTTTTATCGACCGGTTTTTTGCCTGAAAAGGCTTTCCATATCGATGCGTGCGATTTCGATGCGTAAAATTTTCACCCCTAAATCCACGGCGAAGTCAAACAAAGCGGAGCGGTGATCCCGCTTATTGTCGAAATGTAGTTCCCAAACGTTATTTCCCGGGTTTTCGAAGTGTAATAAACCGTCTAATCGCTTAAACCATTCGCTTTCGATTTTGGTATCGAATTCCACCGTAATGATTTGTTTATCGGTTTCCAGCTTTTCGACGGGTTGGTCCAATACGATTTTTCCTTTGTTAATCAGTATAACACGTTCGACGATTTGTTCCACTTCTTGCATAATGTGGGTCGATAGGATGATGCTTTTGTTTTTTCCCAATTGCTTGATTAATTCACGGATTTCCACCAGCTGATTGGGGTCGAGGCCGGTGGTCGGTTCGTCAAGAATAAGTACGGGCGGATTGTGAATGATTGCGGCTGCCAGCCCTACACGTTGGCGGTATCCCTTGGATAGTTGTCCGATTTTTTTGTGTGCTTCCGGTGCTAACCCGGTCATTTCAATGACTTCTTCGATGCGTGAACGGGGAGTTCCGGGATAAAATTTTCTTACAAAATTCAAATATTCCCGCACGTACATTTCCGTGTATAGCGGATTGTGTTCGGGTAAATAGCCGATTTTTCGTTTGGCATCAAGAGGGTTGTGAATAATGGAAATACCGGCTACTTCCGCTTCGCCCCGGTCGGGAAGGATGTATCCCGTGAGGATTTTCATGATTGTAGATTTGCCGGCGCCGTTCGGGCCGAGCAAGCCGACGATTTGACCTTCGGGAATATCAAACCAAATATCGTTCAAAACGTGTTGATTGCCGTAATATTTATGCAATCCGATTGCTTTAATCGCCATGGTATTAATTTTCTTCCCGATCGGTGTCTGCTTCCAAATAACGCTGTATTAGTTTTTCCGCTTGTTCCTTTTGTTCTTCGGGAACCATGATTTCCACGGGTGTAAACTCGAGTCCGGGAAAAAGTTCGTCGGCCATTTCGCCTTTGAGAAAAACTTCCAAGCCGTTGCTTTCGAGATAAGCCCGGATTACTTCGGCTTGTTCATTGTTGACGGTTTCGTAAATCTTGGTCCAATGAATTCGTTCGCTCATGACATTTTTTTTAAGGGATTATTCGTATAATTTCAAGATTTGTGTGGCATGATCTCCGGTTTTCACTTTCCGGATAATATGTTCGATTTTTCCGTTTTCGTTGATGATAAAGGTCGTTCGGTGAACGCCTTCATATTCCCGGCCGTACATTTTTTTCTTTCCCCATACGCCGTAGGCATTGATGATTTTTTTGTTTTCGTCGGCGATTAAATCGAAGGGGACGTTGTATTTATCGTGGAATTTTTTTTGTTTTTCCACCGGATCGGGACTGACGCCGATTACTTCAAAACCTTTGGTTTTCAATAATTCGTAGTTTTCGCTCAAATTGACGGTTTCTTTGGTGCAACCGGCCGTCAGGGCTTTGGGGTAGAAGTAGAGAATGATTTTTTTTCCTGCAAGATTCTTTAGTGAAACGGTTTTCCCGTTCTGATTGACACCCGTAAAAGGGGGAGCTTTCATGCCTTCTTTTAATTCCATGATTTTGAGTTTTGGTTTAATTTCCTAATTTGCAATGAAAAGTTTTATGTAAAATTACAAAATTATGACCGAGAAAGAAAAGGCGGAATTTATCATGAAGAAATTGGACGAATTGTATCCCGACCCGCCCGTTCCGCTTTATCATACCAATTTGTTTACGTTTTTGATAGCCGTTTTGCTTTCGGCACGTAGCACCGATAAGGTGGTCAATAAGGTTACGCCCGAGCTTTTCGCTTTGGCCGATAATCCGTATGATATGGCCCGGTTAAGTACGGAACAAATTCGCGAAATCATTAAACCGGTGGGTTTGTCGCCTCAAAAAGCCAAAGCGATTAAGGAACTTTCCAAAATTTTGATTGAAAAGTACGACGGTAAGGTGCCGGATACGTTGGAGGAGTTGACCGGGCTGCCCGGTGTCGGGCGTAAGACTGCGAATGTGATTTTGGCGCAAGGATTTCATAAACCTGCATTTCCTGTGGATACACATATTCACCGTCTTATGCACCGGTGGGGTTTGTCCACCGGGAAAAGCGTAATGCGGACCGAGCGTGATGCGATGCGAATTTTTCCCAAGGACAAATGGGCGAAGTTGCATTTGCAAATGATTTATTACGGGCGAGAATATTCACCGGCGCGTCATTTTGATTTGAATAAGGACATTATCACGCGCACCATTTGGGAGAAAGAGGGCAAGCTTTAGCGTTCTATTTTTTGTCCGAAGGCCAGATCGCCCGCATCACCGAGCCCGGGAACGATATAGGCCTTGTCATTCAACCGGTCGTCGATGTCGGCGATCCATAGGTGGGTATCTTCGGGTAGTTTGTTTTGCAGATAACGGATACCTTCCGGTGCGGCGATAACGGCGATAACGTGGATTTTTCCGGGTTTTTCATTCATGGTCAGAACATGGTAAACCGCTTCCAGCGAACGTCCCGTGGCCAGCATAGGGTCCACCAAAAGCAGAGTTTTTTTGTCCAGTGGCGGCATGGCGAGATATTCCACTATGATATCGAAATCGTTTCCGGAGGTGTGTTTACGATAGGCGGAAATAAAAGCACTTTCGGCGTCGTCAAAAATATTTAACAATCCATGATGCAATGGAAGCCCTGCACGCAACACCGAACAAATAACGATTTTTTCGTCGGGCAGGGAAACGGTTTTGGTTCCCAGCGGCGTTTGAATATCGTGTGGTTTATAAACGAAGGTCTTGCTTACTTCGTTGGCCATGAATTCGCCGATGCGTTCGATATTTCGGCGGAAGCGCATGCTATCTTTTTGGATTTCACGATTGCGGATTTCGGCCAAGTATTTGTTTAGGATACTGGGTTTTTCGGCTAGATGATGAATTTGCATATTTTTTGTTTTATTGATTTCGGATTAAAAAAAATCCCGGTTGAAAAGCCAAGTAACCGGGGGTGACGGAGAAAAAAATCCGAATGTCGGCACGGGTTTCATTATCGTCTGGAGTTGTATATTTGAAGGTAGTAGAGCAGTGTTGCGAGCGAACTAAGTGCGGCTACCACATAGGTTCGGGCCGCCCATTTCAATGCGTCGGCTACGCCTTTTTTTTCTTCTGGCGTGACCAATCCGGCTTTTTCGAGCCATTCTTTGGCGCGGCGGCTGGCGTCGTATTCCACAGGTAAAGTAATGAAGCTAAACGCCACTGTCAGAGCAAATAAAATGATGCCGGCGAGGAGAAGATTGGGGAATTTTTTAATCATTAAAATTCCGGCGATTAAGAGGATGGAAACCAATTTGTTGCTGATATTGAGTGCCGGAACCATAGCCGAACGCATTTTGAGCCAGCGGTATCCGACGGCATGTTGCACGGCGTGTCCGCATTCGTGAGCGGCAACGGCAGCTGCTGCTACGGAATCCGATGCATATACGGGTTCGCTGAGGTTAACGGTTTTTTTGAGAGGATTGTAATGGTCGGTCAATGTGCCGCGTACCGAAGTAACTTTCACGTCGTGGATGCCGTAGTCGGCGAGCATTCGTTCGGCTATTTCCCGGCCGGTGAGGCCGGCGCGCAAGCGTATATTGCTATAACGGTTGAATTTGGCTTTCAAGGTTTGTTGCACAATCATGCCGGCAACCCCGATGATGATAATGAGAAGATAAGTATTCATATTTCGGATCCGGTTAATTTGTTTTAGAAGCAAATATAACAAAAAACATACCTTTTGATCGGTTTTTGGTAAAAACTGAAAAAAATCATTTGAACGAGGAAAAATATATGGTAACTTTAAACAACTTAAAACTCATAGACGATTATGAAAAGGATGATTTTTATTTTCTTTGTCTTGTTATGGATGCAAACCGAAGCTTCACCGTCGGGTTTGTTTCGTTATGATGTTGTGCGAGTAGCCAAATCTTTTATCAATGCCGATGCGTTGGATCATTACGTAAGTATGCATCGTGAGTCGTTCGACTTGAGCGGTTTAAAATCATCGCCTTTGCTGTATAATTATTCGAGCGAGTCTATAAATCTATTTGATAAAGGTCCGGATGAATTGCTCGGAATTCCGGCTTTTTGGTGGGGATTTATTTTGGGAGTAGTGGGAATATTGTTGGTTTATTTTTTGAGTGATCAAAATAAAGAATATGTGAAAGATGCTTTGATTGGATGTGTGGCTTCGGGATTATTGTATGCGGGATTTTGGTTTTTATGGGGTGGATGTTGGCATTGGTATTGGTAATCAATTCATCGTAATTTTTATGAATTTCAATGTTTTTTTGTTTTTTTGAAGTAAATTTGTAAATTGGCAGCTGATTAGTGAGAATCGATGAATGTTATTTGGGAGAGAAGTTCAATTGTGCTATAATATTGACATTGAGACTTAATTTTAAATTTATATCATTATGAAAAAGGTTCTGTTTAGTTTAGTGATTTTGTTCGGGATGAACAGCATGTTTGCAGGAACGGCAAACTTGTTTACTTACAATGCCGGTAAAGTGACAAAGGCATTGGTGAATGCGGAAGCTTTGGATCGTTATGTATCGAAAGCGGTTGTAAGCTTGGATCAAATGAATCCGTATGCAAATCCCGTGATGGCCACTTTTAGGGCCGAGTCGTCCAATATGATGGATGACGAACCGGCTTTGGGCATTCCCAGTTTTATTTGGGGATTTGTTTTAGGATGGGTTGGAATTTTGATCGTTTATTTGGTAACGGAAGATAACGAAGAAACCAAAAAAGCCCTGTGGGGTTGTGTTGCCAGTACGTTATTATGGGTAGGTTGCTATTTCTTATTCTTCGCTGCAGCCGCGACAACGTATTATTGAGATTTCCCTCTTCGTTATTTGATATGAATTATCGCCTCTTAAAGTACTTTAAGAGGCGATTTTTTATATTTGCGTTTAAATATTATTCCGTGCAGTATATTAAAACGATTTTTAAAATTTATTTGTTATCGTTGATATATTTTTTGTTCTTTAAAATTTTGTTATTGATACTTCATTGGCGTGATGTTTTTGTCGAACAGCAATCCGGTTGGCGTGATATTTTTTACAGTTTGTTTTCCGGGGTCGTATTCGATTCTGTGGTGAGTGCCTATATTTTGGCGGTTCCTCTTTTATTATTAGCGATATATGCCCAAACACGTTCCGAAATTTTAAAAAAGATTGCGCTTTATTGGATGTCGGCCGGCTACACGTTTGCTTTTTTGTTTTCGGCGGCACATGTGGTTTATTACGGCAAATTTTATCAATTTATTACCGTTCATGATTTGCATTGGTTTAAGAATTTTCCAACGGTGTTTAAAATGATTATTACCGAGCCGCATTATTGGTTTGTGGTCGTTCCTTTTTTATTTTTGATGTGGTTTTTTTATCGAAGGATTCGGGTGATTGTAACGAATTTTGTTTCCGGTTTCAAGCCTTTAAAGAAACAAATGGGGGTTTTTATTTTAACTTTTTTATTTCTGGTATTGGCCATGCGCGGGCGTTTAACGGGGCGTCCTTTGGAGATGTTTAATGCATTCGATATGCATAATGTTTTCTTGAACGATCTGAAAATAACACCTGCCTTTGCTTTTGAGAAAAGTTTGGAGGACTGGTTTCGCGAAAAAAGTAATTGTCCCCATTGGATGGAAGATAAAGAGGCTATCGGCGAGGTTCAAAAATATTTGCAAATCGAAAAGCCGTATAACCGCAGCCCCGTATCGAGATTTGAAAAGGGCGATTCTTTGACGGTCAAAAAAAACGTAGTGGTGATTTTAATGGAAAGCATGGCCGCCTGGAAGATGCGGTATTTCGGTAATGAAGAGAACAGAACACCGTTTTTGGATAGTTTGTTTCTGCAAAGCATTTCTTTTTCCCGTTTATACAGCAACGGGATTCATACTTTTGCCGGCATTTACGGCACATTGTTCGGTTATCCGATGATTTTTGAACAACATCCTTTTATACGTTCCAAGCCGCTTCAATATTATTCCATGCCCCGGGTCTTTCATGATTTGGGTTATAGAACGGTATTTTTCATTCCACACAATGCCGAATTTGACAATTTGGGATACGCGCTGAAATCCAATGGTTTCGACCGGCTTTATTTTGAAGAAGATTATCCGCGTGATTCCGTGCGCAACGTTTGGGGGGTTGACGATCATTTTTTATTGGATTTTGCGCTGGAAAAAATGGATGAATTGGCTGCCGGAGGTCAACCCTTTTTTGTGACGATTTTAACGGTTTCTGATCACAGACCTTATTATATTCCGGATTGGGTGCAAGGCGACAGCGATGATATTCGTGCTACGCGTTTTGCAGATTGGTCATTGGCGGAATTTATGCGTAAAGCCAGGACCAAACCTTGGTTCGACCGGACGGTTTTTCTGTTTGTTGCCGATCATGGGAAAACACACCGCATGGTATATAAAGTTCCTCTTACCCATAATCACATTCCGGCGTTGATATATTATAAAGGTGTAAAACCGCAAATCATCGACAAGCCGTCCAAACAAACGGATTTGTTTCCTACGCTGATGCACGTGCTGGGTTACGCTTATTTGAACAATACTTTCGGAATAGACTTGCTGCGCTATGAACAGCCTTTTGCTTTTTTCAATCACGATAGTCGATACGGGGTAATCAATAAGGAATATCTCTTGATTTTCGACCGGGAAAAAATATCGGGCTTATATCATTATCCCGATCACGATTTAACCGATTATTCGGAGCGTTATCCACAATTGCGCGATAGCATGGAACGTTATGCCAAGGCCTACATCCAAACGGCACATTATATGCTAAAACACGATTTGCAACGTTTGGGACCGGAACAAAGAAATTCGGGCCGGACAGATTGAATATTCAAGCCGATTATATTTAATTTTACCATAGGAAAAAGATAAAAATCTTTATTGAATGACGAAAATTAATTTTAAATTCGACTTTATACTTTTTGGGATTTACATCAAGAAGTTTTTGAAAATTTATTTTTACCAACTGTTGATTTTCGTTTTTTTTCGTTTATTGATGTTGTTTTCATACGGTGAATGGTCGGATTTGAAATCCTATAAAATCGATTTGCTTAAAGCTTTTTATTGGGGATTCAAATTTGATACGTCGGTTATTTTTTACGGGATGCTTTTGCCGGTTATATTGCTTTTGCTTTTGTCGTTTTTTCGCCATCCGAACCGCAAAAAATGGAATCGTTTTTTGGTGGTTTATTTTTGGATTGCTACCGCAGTTTACACGGTTTTCGGAATAATCAATTATTATTTTTACGGTTATTTCCAATCACATATTAGCCCGGTTATTTTCGGTTTAAAGGACGATAAAACTTCGGCGATATTGGTTTCGCTTTGGACGGATTATCCGGTTTTTAAAATACTTTTCTTGACGGGGTTATTTTGGTGGGTTTCTTATAAATTATTGAAAATCACTATATTAAGCGATACAAAACCCTTCCGGTTTCGATATCCGGTTTTGTCGTTAGTCGTTTTTTCGGGGATTTATTTTCTGGGATTGCGAGGCACATTGAGTATGTTTCCTTTGCGGATTAATCACACGACCGTTTCAACTAACACGTTTGTGAACGATTTGGTATTGAACGGCGTTTTTGCTTACAAGATTGCGCTTTCTTTCAAAGGAAAATCCAAGGAGATAGATCCGGAGAAATTTCCTTTGCCGCAGGATTTCGGTTTTCGATCCGTTCGCGAAGCTTTGGCTGTTTATAAAAATAAACCGGAGAATGCAACCGGCAATTTGGAAGCGGAAATGTTTGCCTTCACGCCGCAAGACACTTTTTTGCAAAATCATCCGCCTCATGTTGTATTTGTTTTGATTGAAAGTTTTAGCCGGCATTATATGGATTTGAGTCGTCCGGGTTTCGATTTGACGGGAAGTTTGAAAGAAGAATTTCCTTATTTGATTGTGTTTAGGAATTTTGTTTCGGGCCGTAATTTGACCATAAAATCTTTGGAAAATTTATTGGTTTCCGCGCCGCTTTCGCCGCTTTCGCAGTCGCGATTTGCGCGGATTTCATTTCCTACGTCGGTGGCGTTGCCATTTAGGCGTGCGGGTTATCATACGCTTTATTTAAGCGGCGATCGATTGGGTTGGCGCAATAGCGGCACATTCATTCGTCATCAGTATTTCGATGAGGTTTTGGGATTGTCTTACTTGGAAAAGACCGTTCCCGGTTTACGGACTTATGAATGGGGAGCGTTTGACGAGTATTTATTTGAAGCCGTTTTCGACCGCCTTATCCGGTCGAAGAAGCCGCTGTTTATTTTTGTTTTGACGGTGGCAAACCATACGCCCTATACTTTGCCGGAGGGTTATTTGCCGCCGGATTTGAAAATTCCTTCGGATGTGCTTGAGAAGTTACAGATTTCGCCGGATTTGGCGAAGAAGAATTTTGCGGCTTATCGCTATACGGCGGATCAATTGGGTAATTTCATACGCCGAATACGCCGGTCGCCGTTGGGAGAAAATACGATTATCGTTGCTACGGGCGATCATAACGAAAGAGGGATTTTCCGTTATTCGCCTCAGGAGTTATTTTTGAAGCGTTCGGTGCCGTTGATTCTTTACATTCCCGGCAAATATCGTCGTCATATCAAAGTGGACACTCTGCGTTTCGGGTCGCATAAGGATATTTTTCCTACGGTTTATCATTTGGCTTTGTCGAATGCGCGTTATTTTTTGTCGGGGGAACATTTGCTGGATACGGTTCCGCATAGGTATTTCGGACTGAATGCTTTTCGCTTGGCGGCTAACCGGAAAGGGGCGGTTTATCGTAAGACGAAGCCGCTATTTTTCCGTTGGAAGGATGCGTTTCGGTTATTGGAACCGGCTTCTTCGACCGACGAATTAAGCCAATTGAACCGGCGCGCAAATGCGTATGAGGCGATTTTGTATGTATATTTGAAAAAAATCCTGACGGTCAACAAACTTACCGATAGCGGAAAACATCAGTAAATGCCGTGTTGAAATACGTATTTCCCGACAATTTGAATTTGGAATCGAAGGAACCTTTATATATGTTGCACGGTTACGGCAGCAACGAAGTCGATTTGTTTATGCTCAATGATCGTATTCCGGAAGGGTATTTTCCCGTTTCCTTGCGTGCGCCATACAGGTCTCCTTATGGCGGTTATGCTTGGTATGACATATCGGTGGATGCTAGAGGACAATTCGTTTTTGACAACAGGCAAATGAAGCAATCGTTAATTAAATTGGAAGAAGAGATACGGCGAATCAATGCGCGTTTCGGTTTTAAAATGCCGGTAAATCTGCTGGGGTTTAGCCAAGGAAGTATTTTATCCTATTTATTCCTGACTTTTTTCCCGGAAAAGGTAAGTAATATAGTGGCTTTTAGCGGTTATATTCACGAATCTTTGATGGCGCCGTTTTCGCCCGGTTCCGTTCGGCATATCCGGGTTTTTGCTTCTCACGGGGTTTACGATGATATTATACCGGTGGAACGGGCACGAAAAATATCGCCGTATTTATCGGAACGAAATATTACGCATGTTTACAAAGAATATCACGCAGGTCATTATTTGACGGATGAAAATATAGCGGATGCCATGTCTTTTTTGGAAAAAAGATGGCGTTTAAATGCGGATTGAATGAATCGTAAAATTATTGCCGGATAGGGAATTTTACAAAACCGCTATCTTGAAAGTCCCAGTAAGAAATATTTGATTTTTCCAAATCGGTTTTCCATTTTTTGTCGAGCCAGAGTGGGCGGGATCCGGAGAGAATGACTTGGCCGGGTTCGAGCTTTTTAAGCAGGAGTGCCAAATGGGTTTTGACTTTCCCGTGCAGAATGAGCGAGTTGGGGTGAAGGTTAAGCATGGCGGGATTATATGAAGAATCGGCTAGCAGGAAGGTGTGGTTTCCATAAGTGAAAGCATAAGGAAGGTGATGAATTTTAACATATTTCGCTCTTGTTTTTTCGAGGAAATTTTCGACTACGGATTGCGCTATGGATTCGGATTCGGCATAAATATTGATATTTAAACCGTTTTGCAGGATGAATACAGGTTTTCTTTGGTTTTGGGTAAAATAGACGGCCTTTGTTTTCAGGCGATTATATAAATCCAGGTTATCCAACCAAATAGCCAAAGCGGTGAGGCTTAAAGCGGGAATTAAAGCTTTGGTGTTGCGCCGGGAAAGAAAATAGGCCCAGCCGGTAATGAAAAGTATAAGCGCCCAAAATTGTAAGGTGGTTAACGGAATGTGTTTATATACGATCGATTGGCTTTGTGCCAGCTTGTTTGTCGTTTTGAGTAAAATATCCAATAAAAAATTCAGAGCGGGAACAAGGAAAGGTATGGAAAAGTTGAACAATGCTCCCATGATGCTTGTTATGCCCGTAAATACAATCAGCGTTAGAAGCGGAATGACCAAAAGGTTGGCCCACAGAAAAACCGGTGAAAATCTATGGAAATAATACAAAACCGGCGGTAAAACACCCGCTTGTGCCGCCAAGGATACATAAATCGTGTCCAACAGGTAGCGTGCAACGGTTTGTTTCGGATAATACAATTGACGCAAGAGGGGATAAAACCACAAAATGGAAGCCACCGCAAGGAAACTCATTTGGAAACCGGCTTCAAAAATATATTGCGGTTTTATAATTGTCATGAAGAATGTGGCTAATAATAATGTATAGAAACCTGAAAATTTTCGTTCCGGAGAGTAAGAAACTTGAAGGAAACTGAACATCATCACGGCACGCAATACCGAAGGCGAAAAACCGGTAAAGGCGGCATAGGTCCAGAGTGCCGTCACGATCAAAATATCATATAGTATCTTTATGGATTTCAAAGGTTGAAGGACAAACCGAAAGAAGAGTAGTAAAATTCCGATATGTAATCCCGAGATGGCCAAAACATGCATAATTCCTGCATCGATAAATTGTTGTTTGATGCCGGAGTCGAGATGTTGTCGTTCACCAAGCAGAAGCGCGGAAGCCACAGCGGTGTATCGAGGGTTCAAGCCGTGGTTTTGCCAAAAGGCTTTGATTTTATGATGCAGCGTGGCGACCAGGGAATAATAATTGATGCGCTTCGATTCTACGGCTAAAGATAGCGTATCTTTCAGATTAATGGTGCGGAAAATTCCTTGACTGTGAGCATACTGTTGATAGTTAAATGCAAAAGGAAGGTTTGGCGGTGGAAAATCTTTCCATTCACCGGGATTCGGCAGATAGGAATAAATAGTTCCGGGCATCAGTTCCAACGGGAGCTTTCGGGGAATTTTGATTAATAAGCCGTAGGGAATTTTTAGATTATCGGTTTCTAGTGCTTGGGCTTGATAGCGCCGGTAATAAGCGGTGGGTTTCAGTGTTTTTTGAACGATAAAACGAATCCGGACGGGAGTTTCGGGTAATTCTTTATTCAAGTGTGCCGCTTTGGTTTCGGGATTGTTGATTTTTTGAGTGCAAATTCCGGCCGAAAACATAAATAGCAAGGCGCCGTAGAAGAGCGCAATACGTGTATGCAATTTTTTCAAATAAAACACACCGGCCAAAATAATCCATAAAACGGACAAGGTTGCGAGCCAAAAAATTATTGGTCCGGGAACATATTTTCCTGCCACAATTCCCGTTAACCACGCCAAGACAGGGGCCGCAAGCGGATAACGTTCGAAAAAACCCGTTTTGGGAAGCGACATGGCAAAACGACGTTGTGCTAACAGCTAAATTAAAAATAAAACCTTATTTTATCAAATCTTTGTGATAATTTCTGAAATTTTTCTTTTCCGAAGCAGGCTTTTGTAATCGTGTCCTGCAACCGGGCGAGGTGTTCCGGGAGTATGATATGTCCATTTCCAGCCGGTTTTGTTGAAGTTTACGCCGTAGTAGGGATCCAAAAAGGTAGACTCTATGAGCAAGACATTCAATCTGTAAATCCAATTGTCGCCTTCGGATTGTATAAAATTTCGAATAATTCGTTCTTTTTCATTGTCATTCGCCGACACAAAATCGATTTTACGGTCTTGCAAATAC
Source organism: Flavobacteriales bacterium (assembly GCA_027066365.1). Classification (GTDB taxonomy): domain Bacteria; phylum Bacteroidota; class Bacteroidia; order Flavobacteriales; family Flavobacteriaceae; genus JAADED01. Next base: position 2,874 of record JAMONV010000021.1, on the reverse strand, counting down.
CGCTTGAATTGAATAAAACCTTGACGAATAAAGGCACGGATATCGGGATCGTAATTTTTATCTTTGAGTGTAGAGTGCAAATGATGTAAAAAACCTATATTTTTTATGCATGGTGCGCCGGGTTCATCGCAAGGGAACAAAGCTTCACCCAAGGCATACCAAAGCATTTCGTCTTTGTCACGTTCGGCGGAACAAGAAAACGGAAAAGATAATGTAAACAAAGACGTATAAGCGAGGATTCCTTTTATGAATGTGCGCCTGTTCATGAGGCAAAATTATTTATTATTTCCGGAATCGAGGGAAGGAACGGTTTTTGATAATGCAAAATTATAAGAAACGGATTGGTAATGAATTTATTAAAAAAAATTTGGTTGTTGGTGTTTGTGATTCCGGGTTTGAACGGATGTAAGCCTCCGTCGCCGCAGGGCGGCTACGACACGGGTTTATTTAGGCGCTATTTGGATGTGGACGGCACTATGCGTCGTTACGCCGTTTATATTCCTGAAAATATCGAAAACATTTCGGTGCCGCTTGTATTTGAGTTGCACGGCGGAGGTGTTTATATCGAGGATATGACCGGAGAGAGCGGCCACAAAACGCCTTACAAATTGTGGATGGAATTGGCCGAGAGGGAGAAATTCATTGTGGTGTATCCCGAGGGATTGAACGGAGCCTACGGGAAACCCACTTGGAACGATTGCCGCGCCGACAGTCGTGTAAGCTCCATGGCCGACGATGTGCGCTTTATCGATCTATTGATCGAAGAAATATCATCGCAATATCGGATCAATCGCGACAAAATATATGTTTCGGGGACATCCAACGGTGGTTTTATGGCCCAGCGTTTGGGTATTGAACTGCACGACAAAATAGCGGCTGTGGCTTCGGTGGTGGCGTCTAAGCCGGCGGTATCGGAATGTTCGGATCCCTTGGCATTGCCCGTATTGTTTATGTTTGGCACGGATGATAATCATATGCCCTACGACGGGGGTTATTTGGGCAATCCGCCCAATCCGGAGCACGGGTCGGTTACGCCGGCGGAGGAATGTATTGCCTATTGGGTGCACATCAACCGCACCGATACGATTCCGGTATATCACCTTTATCCCGACCTTGACCCCAATGACGGAGGACGGGTGGAACGTTTTGTTTATGGCGACGGAATAAACGGTGCAGAAGTGGTTTTTTATAAACTGAACGGAGCCGGACATTCGGCGCCCAGCATCCGCGAACGGTATTCGGCATTGTTTGAGCAATATTTCAACAAGCAAAACCACGACATTGAAACGACCGATGAAATATGGGCGTTTTTTAAGCATCATTAGGTGGCAACGGGGCGGTTCTATTGGCATTTGCGAACTTCTTTTTCCATCGAATAAATGTCGTTTAAGGAAAAAATCTGATGCTTATCGGGTGGGAAATTTTTTGATTTTTTATTTAAAACGGCTTATTTTTTAAGTTTATAAAAAACAATACAATTTTATGATGTATATTCGTATGTCGATTATATGACTTGAAATTTTATTAAACGAACCGGTAATTTATTTTATCATGAAAAAAGTCCTCATACCCTTACCGTCTTACGGCTTCGATCCTACGGAAGCCGCAGTCCCGTGGAAAATCCTATCGGGCAAAGGTATTGAAATCGTATTTGCCACACCAAACGGTAAACAAGCCCAAGCCGACACGATTATGCTTAGCGGAAAAGGTTTGGGTATTTGGAAGCCTTTGCTAAAAGCCGATAAAGAAGCCGTTAAAGCATACCGGGAAATGGAAGCGAGCTTTGCTTTTAAACATCCCGTAAAATACGTTGATATAGACGTAGCAATGTTTGACGGTGTTCACTTGCCCGGAGGGCATGACAAAGGTGTTAAGGAATATCTCGAATCGGAGATTTTACAAAATAAAATCGTTGAATTTTTTCAACAGCGAAAAAAGGTTAGCGCCGTATGTCACGGCGTTTTATTGGCGGCACGAAGTGTCGACAACCGGACGGGAAAATCGGTGTTATACGGATACAAAACCACCGCTTTACTCAAAAAACAGGAACGCTTGGCTTATTATTTGACCAAGCTTTGGCTTGGCGATTACTATTTGACCTATCCCGAAACAACCGTTGAAGACGAAGTGAAGAAATATTTAGCCTCTCCCTCGCAATTTATTCACGGACCCATGCCTGTTTTCAGGGATAGCTTGGCAAAAACCGGAAGAGGATTTTATGTCATAGACAAAAATTATATCTCGGCACGCTGGCCCGGTGATATTTATGCGCAATCAATGGCTTTTTCAAAAATGCTTATTTAAAAAAATCGAATCTTTCAATTCTCGGTAATTCTCTCTTATTATCCGTTCCGTATATTGTGACCTTGCTTTTATATTTTACTACGAATGATAAATTTTTGCGCTCTTTTTTCGGAAACTCAATAATGATTATGTCATCCGGATACCAATTGAAAACAGTCCGCCGAAACAGGTATTAAAATTTCTTTTTCGGAGAGTTAAATTCAGCTTAAATAATACGCAGAAAAAATTATGTAAATAATGAAAATGGGCAAAGAAGAGGAAAAACCTGAGGCTGTCCATTAAGTTTTGGACAGCCCTTTTTATTTTGGTGGATTTTATTAAATTTTCTTGTTTATTTGGTTGATTTTCTTTATCTTAGCTTAAATAAAAGACAGAGATGGCCAAATTAAGTTTTAAACAATTGCCCGGTGAACAGCTTAGTCTTTTTCCCGAAAATATTTATGATCACTGTTGTCCGATAAAACTTTTTAGCCGTTCTTTTTTATTCATAAATGATTGAAAATCAATAATCATTTTTCATTTTTTTAATTTCAAGCCCCCCTATGGCGAAAACAGGGAATTTTCATAGGT
>JAMONV010000020.1 GCA_027066365.1 Flavobacteriales bacterium | reverse complement strand
GCTTTGGTGGATGCCAATAATTTCTATGTTTCCTGCGAACGTCTTTTTCGCCCGGATTTGAACGGCAAACCCGTAGTCGTGTTGTCCAACAACGACGGATGCGTTATTTCCCGGAGCAACGAAGCCAAAGCGTTTATCCCGATGGGCGCACCGGCTTTTCAGTATGAAAAAATATTCAAAGAAAAAGGCGTGGAAGTTTTTTCCGCCAACTTTACGCTCTACGGTGATTTGAGTACACGTATGATGAACATTATCGGACGTTACACGCCGGACATGGAAATATACAGCATCGACGAAGCTTTTTTAAAATTCGAAGGCTTTGAAAACCACGCTTTGGACGCATATATGAAGCGGATGAAAAAAGAAATATTTCGTTCCATAGGCATTCCGGTTACCGTGGGCATTGCGCCCACCAAAACGCTGGCCAAAGCGGCGGCGCGGATTGCCAAGAAATTTCCCGAAAAAACCGGGGGCGTTTATCCGCTCGACACACAAGAAAAAATAAACAAAGCCTTACGGTGGCTTCCCGTGGAAGACATCCACGGCATCGGGCGGCGTATTGCCGCCAAACTTATCAAGATGAATATCCGGAAAGCTTCGGACTATATCAAACTTTCGGATACTTTTCTGCGCCACAGGTTCAACATTCAAGCGGTAAGAATAAAACACGAACTTTCGGGGCGCTCCGTATTCGATTTGGAAATGCCGCAACCCCGCAAACGCATCGCCACCACCCGTACCTTTGAACACAACATCACCGATTTCGAAGAAATCCGGGAGCGCATTGTTACCTTTGCTTCCGTCACCGCCTCCAAACTCCGAAAGCAAGGTTCGGCCTGCAATTTTATCACCGTTTTTATACGTACCAACCGTCACAGGGAAGACCTCAAACAATACGCCGGAAGTATTACGCTCAAAACCGACTACCCCACCCACTCCTCCCTTATATTGAGCCGGCTCGCCGTAGCGGGACTGAAAAAAATCTGGCGCGAAGGATACGCCTACAAGAAAGCCGGCATTTTGGCCGGTGAACTCGTACCCCAAAACACCCGTCAGTTAAATCTGTTTGTTCCTCCCGACCTCCGTCAGGAAAAATTAATGCAAACCATCGACCGGCTTAACCAACACTACGGATACGACTTGCTCAAGCTCGGCGGACAAGATCCGCAACGCACTTGGAAAATGAAACAAGCCAAACTATCACCCCAATATACTACTAAACTCTCCGATATCATTACCGTAAAAACATGAAACATAAACCAAGCGGAATCATCTTGGCCGGCGGCCGGGGCCGGCGCATGGGAACAGACAAAAAAAACTTACGCTATGGAAATAAAACCTTTCTGGAACATGCCGCTGAACTCCTTCGCCCCCATTGCGATGACCTCATCATAAGCTTACAATCCGATATTCAATCTTTGCCTCCCGGCTTCCGTGCCGTCTTCGACCATTTCCCCGGGAAAGGACCGCTTGCAGGACTGCATGCCGCATTAAAACAAATCAAACAAGACCACGCACTGATAATCCCTGTCGATATGCCCTTGATTCAACCCGCTATGTTGCAAATACTCCTCGAAAATAGAATACCCGAACATATCACCGCCTTTGAAATCAATGGAAAAATACAAGCTTTCCCGGCCGTTTATCCCGCTTCCATTTCGACACAAATCGAAAATATGCTCATGAAAAACCATCTTAAATTTATAGAACTTTTTACGCTAATACCTACAAAAATCATTAAGGGACAACCATGGAAAAATTATTTTGCAAACCTCAATACACCTTATGACCTTAAAAAATATCGTATATAAACAACTGAACGGACAAGACACCTGGACCAAAGCGGCGGTAATCGGTACCATTTGGGCTTCGTTTGAAATTATTTTCGGCTCGTTCTTACATGCCTTGCGTATTCCTTTGGCCGGCACCACCCTTACCTTCTTCTCTATTATCCTGCTAACGGCATTCGCACAAAAATTCAAAGGAAAAAATCTCTTTCTAAAAGCCGGCATTATAGCCGCACTACTCCGATCGGTCATGCCCACATCGATTATTCTTGGCCCCCTTCTCGGCATCCTGACCGAAGCGTTATTGTTTCAATTTTTTTATAACCTTTTTCGCGGACGGTTTCCCGGATTTGCCTTGGCCGCTATTTTTTCCATGTTCGCCGCTCTGTTGCATAAAATCATCAGCATTCTTTTGATTTACGGCTTCGATATCGTTAAAATTCTTAAAAACCTCTATTTTATTTTTCTGAAAACTTCCGGTTTGAACCTGCCTCCCAAAGATTTGCTTATCATTATACCCGTCATTTATAGCGGTATGGGAATTATAGCCGCATTTATAGGTCGTATTACCGCCCGAAAAACGAAACCCGTCAGCGAGCAGCCGGATTTTAACCCGGATTTCAGGCATACAAATGGTTTTCTTCAAATACATCCGGGCTTTCACTATAATCGATATTTTATTTTCCTTCACCTGATTTTATTTGTATTAATTCTAAGCACATCCGAGCGCTTACCTGTTTACATAAGCTTGAGCATAATGATTGCTTACTTCGTTATCATCGGTTTACGCTACGGAAAATACCTAAGACGTCTCAGAAGCAAAATTTTTTATGTTCAATTGATCTTCATCTTCCTCATGTCGCTTTTGCTGATCCCCGATCAAAAGGAAGCCGTCGTCACAGGTCTTCGAATGATAATTCGAGCAATGACAATAATTTCCGCTTTCACGGCTATTGGTATCGAACTTCGTAACCCATTGATTGTCAACACCCTAAAAAACAAAGGTCTGGAAGAATTGTATCAAGCTGTCCAAGTATCTTCGGAATTGTTTCCGGCAATGGCAAACTATTTGAAAAAAGACAAAAAAGCAATTTTTCATCCCCTGCGCCTGCTTCGAAAAAGCATTGCCGTAAGCGAAATGTTGATACGCCAAATCAAAACTTCCCGAAAACCCGTAGTAATATTGGTTTCAGGCCCCTCCGGCAGCGGAAAAACCACCGCCGTCAGTCACTTGTGGGAAGCTATAAAAAACGATCCCGAATGGAAAAATAAAACCGCAGGAATTATAGCTCCGGTTCATTGGAAAAACAATAAACCCGTTGGATATGACGCAATGTGCGTGCCCGCAGAAAAAAAATTTTTCACCGTGCGCTTAATCAATCCCGGTGCCAAGAATATAAAACGCTACCACTTCGACGAAAAATCTTTTAATATAGTTATAAGAAAATGCATCACGAAATTACCCGGGATAAGCCTCTTCCTGCTGGACGAAATGGGACCGCTTGAAATCAAACATAAAGGTTGGCACCCCTTGATACAAAAAGTTTTCGATCACAGAATTCCCGTCCAAGTCTGGACAGTAAGACCCGCATTAGTCAAGACGCTTAAAAATAAATATTCCGGCAGTTTATTCATTGATATTCAATTAAATAGCAAATTTTTTAAATCACCAAGCTAATTATTTTATCCCTTATAATTTATCATATTGATAATTTTTTATAAGTTTTTTTGACATAAAAAAAAAAAAAAAAAATATTTTCCCA
>JAMONV010000019.1 GCA_027066365.1 Flavobacteriales bacterium | reverse complement strand
AAAATTTATATCTTTGCTCATGTCTTTGATTTTTATTGTAACACAAAGATACAAGCGGAGTTTGAATTTTCTCAGCTCCGCTTGTTTTTTGATATAGATTCTGATTTTTTATCGGACAACAATGATTCCAAATGAAAAATCCGGTTCAATTTTTGAATTTGATCCGGCTGGCCCAAAACAATGATGGAGGAGCCTTCTTCCAGAATAGTATTGGCGGGCGGATTGATAATAAAAGTTCCGTCGGGTTTACGAAATCCGATTACCGTTGCGCCGGTTTGGCGTCGAAGGTCCAAGTCGGCGATGGTTTTATGACGAAATTGGGCGGGTAATTCTTTCACGTCGATTTTTTCGATCAAATTCTCATGTCCGGGATTTTCTACCGATAGCATGCGCAAGAAATTCATTAGTTCCGGAGTGGTAATAAGGGAAGCCATATATTCGCCACCGATACGGAAGGGCATGACTACTTCGTCGGCGCCGGCGAGTTTAAGTTTTTTTTCGGTTCGTTCGTCTGTGGCGTGTGAAATGATTTTCAGCTTGGGATTGAGTTGTCGAGCCGAGAAGGTGATAAACAAATTGTCGGCGTCGTTGCTGGTGGTGGCGATGAGTGCGCGAGCGTTTTCAATGCCGGCGGTTTTGAGCAAATCGTCGCTGGTGGCGTCGCCTTCCAGATAAAAATCCAGGTGTTCTTCATGCATTTCGATTTTCTTGGGGTCTTTTTCAATGACTACTACGGGGTGGTTTTTCTTTTTGAGTTGTTCCAATGTATGCAGGCCTTGTTTGCCTAAGCCTATGAGTATTACGTGATTACCGAGTTGTCTGATTTTTCTTTTCATACGTTTACGGTTAAGTTCTTTAAAGAAATGTCCTTCTATGATAAATTCACTAATGGCGGTGAGTGAATAAGCATAAACCAGAATACTGAACAGGATAAAAATTACGGTAAAGATTTTGGCTTGGGGATTGAGCGGATAGACTTCGCCGAATCCGATGGTGGTGGCGGTGATAACCGTCATATAGAGGGCGTCGAGCCAAGGATAGCCGGCGATCCACCGGTAACCGGCAGTGCCCAGGATGATAAGTGAAACGAGTAATAATAAGGCTTTATAGAGGTTATATTTGATCAATTTTCTCATAAATCGAAAACGGAAGGGCGTTTTTTGCGGAAGGTATCCTTGATGCGAATAACGAAAGCCAAGAAAATATACAAGATAAAAGATAAACCTAGCGTAGGAAAAGACAAATACATAAAGAATAATTGAATGCGCCTGACGGGGATGCCTAATTTACCTGCCAGACGATAAGATACATTAAGTCCGTATTTTTCAAGGGCTAAACGGATTTTATCGATTTTTAGCATGTTTTAAAAAACGATTTCCCCAGGCGCAAGATAAGCATTTATTTTGAGTGCAGTAATTTTCATACAATTGAATGAGTGCTTGAGATTCTTTGGCGGATTGGACGCGAATGCCGTTTTCGGAGAACAGGCGAGTGATGCGATTGTTTTCGGGCGGGAGTTTCTCGGCGGCGTCCAAGACAAATCCGGGTTCGGCGTCGTTGCGGTAGCGTGCATAGGTCCACTTGAGCGGTAAAATCACATTGATGAGAAGGTTGATTGCAAAGGTTTTTCCCAGTCTTTTGGATTTTTTTTTGAGTGGCCGGCCGAAGAGGTAGTGGGTTTGCCAATATTCGGGAACGTTTGTTTGTAAAATCTCCAGAATTTTTTCGTTATCGTTGTTTTTGATAAGGTTGTCAAACAGATTGTCGTGCCGGTTCCATAGCATGGCTAATTGAGCCAATCGAACGGTGGGAAAATTCACCGGTCGCATTCGCCCGAATTTGAGCGGGTGAAAACCGGGTTGTAATCGATATTTATGTCGGAAAAAGTCGTAGCGTTGTTTAAGGTATTGTTTGAAATCATCGTCATGGGGTCCGTTTTCCAGCAGTCCCGTGATGCCGAAGAAAAGTGCTTGCAGATCATCCAAGTCGTGCCGGTGGCGGTTAATTATTTTAAAGGGCAATTTTTGGGCGGCGTGTTCAAATGCATCGGAATTATGCGGCATTCCGAAGTATCGAAAGAGCATTCGATAAAGCACGGCTTGCCAATCGTGGGTAGTCAAACGGAGCCATTGTTCGGGTAATCCGGTTTTTCGTTCAAGTCTTTCAACAAACAATCGGTCGAGCCAAGCGGTTTTATCCCAATCGTTTAATTCGGGCAAAAACACTTTGCAAGCCAATTTGTGTTTGGGGAAATGTAATGTATTGTAGCGTTTTAAAATAGCCGAAGGAATTAAATTTTTCAGGCTTAAAACGGGGATTTCGGCATTTTGTGTATTGAAAACGGGCATATCGTAATCATAAACCACGTGGAGTATAACCGAATCATATCGCCGGTCGTTTTCGTGTCCGTGCGCAAACCAATCGGAGGCTTTGACATGAATTTCTACATTTCCGGCCCAAAGTTGGCTGTCTAAACGGATGCGTGCGTCCAAAAAATCGGGTCCTTCGCCGGAATTGGGAATCCCCGGATGGATAATTTCGATGGCTTCGCCGGTTTCGGCACGTAATTTGCTGGTGTCAAATGCTTTATGATACCAAATAAAATGAAGCAAATTTTCTTGCATAAAAAAACGAAAGATTATCTTTATTTTTGTATGACGATTGATGTTTAAAATTCAAAGTTAAAGAAAAAAGGTTGAAGATGAAGCGCATAAAATTTTTCTTGTTTGTCATGGGAGGGACGATGTTTTTTTTGACAGGTAGTTGTAAGAAATTCGATGAATTTACCCAATTTAATTTGACTTATCATTCCCAGGCAACCATACCGGCAACGGTTTCGTTGAATTTTCCCGTTGATATTCCTTTGCCGCCCGTCACCACCAATTCCGAGGAAGAATTTGAAAACAACAATACGCACAAGGATTTGGTGGAAAGCATTAAGTTGAAGGATTTGGAGCTGAAGGTTTTGGATCCGGTTGACGGTGATTTCGGATTTTTGAGTGATATTGAGATCTATATTTCGGCGGATGATTTGCCGGAAAAATTATTGGCTTGGAAGCATCATATCCCCGATTCGGTAGATGGAACATTGCAATTGGAGGTGACGGATGACGAGTTGAAAGATTATTTGACACAAGACCGTTTTAATTTGCGCGTGAAAGTGACAGTGGATCAATTGCTTACACAAGATTATGAAGTGGATATCAAAACGGTTTTTCATGTGGATGCCAAGATATTAGGCGTTTGATTTAATCCGGAAGATTTTGAAGAAGCGACACCGGTATTTTGTTTTTTTCGTTTTGCCGCTGGCATTGATTTTGTTGGCGGTATTGCATTATTTTTATGTAGACGGATATTCAAAAAATACCGTTTACCGGTCGGTGGACCGGATTCCGTACCGGAAAGTGGGATTGTTATTGGGTACTTCCAAATATGTGTCCAAAGGGAAAATCAACGGTTATTATCGTCAACGTTTAAAAGCTACAATGGAATTGTATCGGGCGGGAAAAATCGATTATGTACTTATTAGCGGCGATAACTCGAGTAAATATTACAATGAACCGGTAACCATGAAGAAGGATTTGGTGCAAAGCGGCATACCGGCGAATAAGATTTTTTTGGATTATGCCGGATTTCGTACTTATGATTCGATGTATCGGGCGCGAGAAATTTTCGGACTGGACAGTTTAACCGTTATATCACAGGATTTTCATTTGCGGCGGGCGATTTATATCGGGAAGAAGTTGGGCATGAATCCGGTGGGTTATGTGGCTTCGATGCCGAATGTTCCCTCTGCTTTTCGGATGTATATTCGTGAAGTGTTTGCAAGATTGAAAGCAACTTACGATATTTGGATAAATAATAAGCCGAAGTTTTTAGGCGAGAAAATAACCATTGTAGATGAATGAAGATTCGTTTAAGATTATCGTTACTACTTTGAAGGGATTGGAGGGTGTTTTGGAACATGAAATTCGCCGCATGGGTGTTCGGCGGACGCGTCGATTAGTGAGAGCGGTTGAATTGTATGGAGACAAAGCGCTTATATATGAGCTGAATTTGCGCTTGGCAACGGCTTTGCGTATATTGAAGCCCGTGGCGCATTTACGCAACCTCAAATCGGTGGCGGCCATATATAATAAGATATATGATTTGCCGTGGGAGCAATGGTTTTTTTCGCGCAAGCGAATTTTTTTTCATGTTTCGGGTCAGCTGGATACGGTTTCGCACACGCATTTTGTGAGCCAAAAAGTGAAGGACGCCATAGCCGACCGTTTTCATGATCGTTTCGGGCATCGTCCCGACGTGCGAAAAGAAGGAGCGGAAATCCGGATTAATTTGCATTTATTTCGTGATCAAATGACCGTTTCGCTGGACAGTTCCGGCGAACCTTTGTTTAAGCGCGGTTATCGTCAAGAAACGGGACCGGCGCCGGTGAACGAAGTGTTGGCCGCCGGCTTAATTCGCTTGGCACGTTGGGAGGGAGATACGCATTTGATAGATCCCATGTGCGGATCGGGAACGATTCCCATAGAAGGAGCGCTTCTGGCCAAAAACATACCGCCGGGGATTTTCCGGGAAGAGTTTTCTTTTATGCATTGGAATGATTACGATGATGTTTTGTTTAATAAAATCAAGGAAACTTTATCGGAGAAAATCAAACGCCCTTTCGAATTGATAAAGATTATCGGATACGACCGGGACGCGCATGTGCTGGAAGCGGCCAAACGCAATGCGGCGCATGCAAAAGTGGATGACTATGTGATTTGTGAAGCGAAAGATTTTTTTGACACCAAAAAAATTCCCGGACCGGTAAAGTTGATTTTCAATCCGCCTTATGATCGCCGGTTAACTTTGCCGGTACGCGAAAAATTTTATCGTCGTATTCAAGAACATTTAACCCTTGCTTATCCCTTATCGGAAGTTTGGATATTAACGGCGGATCCGCCACACCGGTTATTTCCCGGTATGAAACCGGTTAGGGTTTATTCCTTGATGAACGGTAAAATTCCCGTATATTTTTCAGGGTTTAAGACAGGTTTGGCATGACCGGTTTAAAAGAAACCATAGCGCGTATTTGGGCAAGCAGGACGGCAGCCGTATATCGCCGTTTGGACCGCAATCCGGGTTTTTATCAACAATATTGGTTTAAGAAGATTATTCGCAGGGCGAAGAATACGGCTTTCGGACGTGACCACGGATTTAAGTATATCGAATCTTATGAAGACTTCAAGAAAAACGTCCCGCTAGCTGATTACGAAGCTTTTCGTCCGTACATAGAGCGGATTATTCAAGGCGAAAAAAACGTTTTATGGCCGGGACGACCGTTATATTTTGCCAAAACATCGGGCACAACTTCCGGCACCAAATACATTCCGATTTCCAAAGCGTCCATACCTTTTCATATTTCGGCGGCGCGGGATATGTTGTTGTTATATATTTACCGGAGTGGTAATAGCGCGATTTTACGGGGAAAAATGATTTTTTTACAAGGCAGCCCCAAGCTGGATAATGCGGGCGGGATTCCCACGGGTCGCCTGTCGGGGATTGCAGCGCATTATGTTCCCGGCTATTTACAGTCGAATCGATTGCCTGGTTGGGAGACGAATATCATTGAAGATTGGGATACCAAAGTGGAAAAAATCATAGACGAAACCGTGGGTCAACCGATGACGGTTTTTAGCGGCATTCCTTCGTGGATTATACATTACTTTGAACGTGTAACGGAACGGACGGGAAAAACCGTCGGTGAAGTGTTTCCGGAATTCAGCTTGTTCATTTCCGGAGGGACGGCATTCGAGCCTTATCGTGCCAAATTCGAAAAATTAGTAGGACGATCCGTGGATTTATTGGAAACCTATCCTGCGTCGGAGGGATTTATTGCTTTTTCCGATGATTATCAACGTCGTGATTTGCGATTATTGTTCAATCACGGGATTTTTTACGAATTTGTTCCTTCGGAACAGGTTTTTCAACACAATCCCGAACGGTTGACACTGGATCAAGTGGAAACCGGTCGTGATTATGCCGTGGTATTGACCACCAATGCCGGATTATTTGCTTATTTAATTGGGGATACGGTCCGTTTCACATCCACCAATCCTTATCGATTGGAAGTTACGGGGCGTGTTAAACATTTTATTTCGGCCTTCGGCGAACATGTGATTGCCAAGGAAATCGAAACGGCCATGACTGAAGCTTTGGCCGGAAGCGATGCCGAAGTGGCGGAATTCAGCGTGGCACCGCAAGTTACTCCCGCTTCGGGATTGCCTTATCACGAATGGTTCGTGGAATTTAGGCGCATGCCTTCGTCTATAGAAAAATTTGCAGGCATTATTGATGAGTCTATGCAAAAGCAAAATATTTATTACCGCGATTTGATCAAAGGCAAAATTTTACGTCCGGCGGTCATTACACCGGTTAAGAAAGGAGCTTTTAATCGCTATATGGCTTCGGTGGGACGTTTGGGCGGCCAAAATAAAATTCCGCGCTTGAAAAACGACCGGGAACTGGCGGATTTTTTTGAAAAAAATAATGAAATCCCGATCAATCCATGATACGTTTCAATTTCAGTTTTAATGTGGAAGACGAAATCTCGGGTGAATGGCTCGATTTTGTGCACCGGGTATTTATTCCGGCTATGACGCGGAGCGGACTTTTGCAAAATGCCGCATTATTTCGATTGATGCAACAAGAACCGCAAGGACAAACCTTCGTTTTGCAATTCGACATCCGGAGTTTCGACGATTTAAACCGTTTTAAAGCGCACGAATTGGAGGCATTGTTGCGGGAATTGACCGAAAAATTCGGCGATAAGGTGGTGTTTTTTTTCACCGAAATGGAACAAATCAATTCCCGGTGAAGCCGGATCCGGTGCAAAAGGATTAAACCATTTGCCGGGAACCGGAATCTAAACTGTTGTCATGCAAGACCATCCCGACAAGTTAATCCTGAACGAAAAAAATCCCGATCGTCGAATCCGGTTGATTATCCGGTACTACGGTCCCAAGTTGTATTCGGTTATTCGGCCTATCGTAAAAACCCATTCGGATGCCGATGACGTGATGCAGGAAACACTAACCAAAATTCATTTGAACATTCACCGGTTCAAAGGGAAAAGTCAATTGTTTACTTGGATGTATCGCATTGCCAAAAACGAGAGCTTACGATTTTTGCGCAAGAAATATCATAGGGTTGACGATGAAGATTTACAGCGGGAGCTTTTACAAAATTTACATTCCGACCCTTGGTTTTCCGGCGACGAAGCCGCATTCCGGCTGGAGCGAGCCTTACTAAAACTTCCGCCAAGGCAAGCCGAAGTTTTTCGCTTGCGTTATTTTTCCGAAATGAAATACCGGGAAATGGCCGATTTGTTAGGATTATCGGAAGGAGCGCTCAAAACACACTACCATCTGGCCGTTAAGAAAATCAAGGAATATCTGGAAGAAAATTGAACTATTAAAACGGCCGATTTACTCGAAAACTTTTAGTTTTCCGGGGAAATTCCAAAAATTTTTATTACTTTTATGGCGTAAACCCCAAAAAATTGTAGCGTATGTTACCTTTGGCAGACATATGGACGGTAGGTAATATCATGGGCATTTTGTTTTTTACCGTCATTACCATTTTGGCGATTTGGGTGATTGTATTGATTGCCCGGGCGCCCAAGAAAAAATAAAAAAGAAGTTAGAAAATATTATTTTGCATCCGTAGTATTTATTCCGTTGCCCTGACGGATTGGGCGGCAGAGGTTTTTATTTGACATAATCCCGGGATGCATACTACGTAACCGTTTCTTTTCACAATGGATTTAGGTGACCATGAAACTAACCACCATCCTTCGCTTGAGTCTAGATTCGGTTTTCCGGTGTCGCGTTCGGGGACGCCGGAGAGAGGATTGGGAACGGGCAAATTTTCTTGCAAATATAAACGGTGAAAAAATAAATGATGCATCGGTGCCGAACGTAGCATATACACCGGAACTTCATTGATTGTTCCGCGTTTGCAAATGTTATGCGTTTCATGATAGAGACCGGTAACTACGGGATATTTTTCTTTGTGTGCCACCTTGGAAACCGTTTCAAAAAATCCGGGATTCAGTATAACGTCGCCTTGAAAATAATGAACCCATTCGGTATGGGGGTCGGCGAGAAACCAGCTGAATCCGGTGTTCATGGCAAATTCCTGTCCGCGATGTTGCGGATTGTCGATGAATGTTGCTTGGGGAAAATCTTTTTTAATCGTTTCATATTCGGATTGAAATTTTGCATCGGAGCCGTCATTCACCACCAGAATTTTTTCGGGACGATTTTTTAATTGTTCCAACAAACGCCTGAGAGAGTGTGGGCGGTTGTGTGTGGTAATCAAAATGCCCGTTTTGCCGGGAGAGGCGGGCTTGTAGTATTTTTTCCAATGGATGTGTGTATGAAGCAAATATTTTTTCGCTTTGATTTTTTCCCATTTTCCGGGATGTTTTTTAAAAATGACAAAGCGCTTGTTTCCCCAGACCGCCTTATATTCATTACGGATCATGTCGAGGAAATCGTTGGTCATATTTTCGGCTGATTTTTTATGAAAAACCACGTATTCGATATCGTAGTCGCTAAAACGTATATCTTTTAAGATTTGATAGGGATACACTTGTGGAAATTCATAGAGCAATTCATCGGGTCCGATAAAAACCCGGTCTTCGAGATTTTTTTCTTTCAAATAATCCGTTAAGGCGTTCCAATATTTATCATGCGGTCTCATGGGATTGATTTTTACAGGTTCAAAAACAGAACATAAACGATAGCGAATAGGAAAGTGGTCAAGGAGACGTGTTTGAGCGCTTGATTGTATTTTTCAGGATTATTTTCGATCCTACGAAAGGCGTGCTTGAATAGGGGAATAAAAAGCAAAAACGCCACCCACGGCCAAAAAGAACGGGATATTTTCGCGGTAAAATAAGCCATGAATAAAAATGTTAATGTCAGCAAAGCACGGTGATATTTGACGGCATTATCGAGGCCGATCTGGACGGGAATGGTTTTTTTGCCTGCAAAGCGATCGTTTTCATAATCGCGCATATTGTTGATATTCAACACCATAACACTTAGAAACCCAATGGAAAAAGCAGGAAGAAGGATAAGGGTATTCCAATGACGGGTAAAGAGGTAATAGCTTCCGGCAACGGCAACCCAACCGAAAAAAATCAAAACGAACAGATCACCGAGTCCTCGGTAGCCGTAAGCTCTATTTCCTACGGTATATTTGATGGCGGCCAGTATGGCGGTGATGCCCAGAAAGAGGTAAAGATAGAAGACGGCTGACCGGTGGAGGGCGATCCGGAGTAAAACCAGGGTGAGAAAAATCGACAAAAGGATATTGATAAGGATGGCTTTTTTCATTTGTCGAGCGGAAATTAATCCGGAGGCTACGGTTCGTCTGGGGCCTTGTCTCTGCCGGTCGGTTCCTTTGACGCCGTCGCCGTAGTCGTTGGCCAAATTGGAAAGGATTTGATAGGAAACGGCCGTTAAAAGGGCCAAGATAAAAATATCGAGTCGGAAAGCTTTATCATAAGCGGCCAGGCCGCTTCCCATAATGATTCCGGCCAAGGAGAGTGGAAGGGTGCGCAAGCGCATGGCTTCGATCCAAACTTTCGTTTTAGTCATTTTTCCAAAGTTTTCGGGCTTTTTCCAAGTCTTGCGGAGTATCGATGCCGACGTTTTCTTCGTTTGTTATCAACATTTTGATTTTGAAGCCGTGTTGCAGAAACCGAAGGTTTTCGAGTTTTTCGGTTTCTTCGAGCGGTGTGGGTTGCAAGCGGGCGATTTTTTCCAGCACGGTTTTTCTGAAAGCGTAGATGCCTATGTGTTTGTAGGCATTAATTGAATTTTTATTGCGCGGAAAAGGAATGGGTGCGCGCGAAAAATACAGGGCAAATCCGTGCAGGTCGGTTACCACTTTAACGTTATCGGGTTTATTGAACTCGTGAGGATCTTTGATGGGAGTCATGAGCGAAATGATATCGATTTGTTTGCGGTAGTCATTGCGGAAGGTGTTGATGATTTGGTTTAAGGGGGCGGGTTTGATAAAGGGTTCGTCGCCTTGAATATTGATGATAACATCGGCATGGATATTCCGGGCGAATTCGGCGATTCTGTCGGTGCCGG
This sequence comes from Flavobacteriales bacterium, assembly GCA_027066365.1. Lineage (GTDB taxonomy): Bacteria > Bacteroidota > Bacteroidia > Flavobacteriales > Flavobacteriaceae > JAADED01. The sequence goes on along the minus strand of JAMONV010000019.1, from coordinate 6,032 downwards.
AGGGATGTTGTTTGCGGCTGACAAAGACTTGTGCGCCGGCGGTTATAAGGGTGTTTTCTATTTCCGGGCTATCCGTGACGACGGCTACGATGTCGAATAATCCGGAGTTTTTGGCCGCTTCCCAAGTGCGAACAATCACGGGTTTTCCGCCCAAGTCTTGCAATAGCTTTCGTGGAAATCGTTCCGATTGAAGCCTTGCGGGAATGAGTGCCGCTACTTTCATTCGGCATTGAGTTTGTCCAGCAATTTACGTATTTTCCTAGTATTCCAATCCATGGCGCCGGTTTTGCGTACACGAATGACGCCTTTTTTATCGATGATGAAGGTGGTGGGAATGCTTCGGGTAGCCAGCATGGGCGGGCGGTTGGTATAGCTGAAATAAACGGGGATTTGGAGATTTTTTTGTTGCAAAAAGGTTTCCACTTTGGCGGGACGGTCTTCGGCCAGAAATATAAATACGGTTTTTTGACCGTAATCCCGGTAGAGTTTTTCGAGTGAAGGCAGTTCGGCCACACAAGGCGGACACCAGGTTGCCCAAGCGTTAATCAAAACGGTTTTTTCTTTGAATTCCGAAAACCGCACTGGATTTCCTTGCAAATCCACCAACTGCCAGCGGTAATCTTTCGGCGTGAAGGTGTATTGTTCGTCTTTGTCCAATTCAAAACTTTCCACTTGGGTGCGCAGGAATCCCATGGCTTCGGTCATCCAAATGCGAACGGGATTTTTCGGAAAGATAATCATCCAAGCCAAAAATAGCACAAATAAAATATTACTCAAATGTTTTCGCCAAAAGGGGCGGTTGTCGTTTTTTTTATTCGTCATGTTGGCGGGAAATGAGTTTACGTTTTTTAAACCAATTTTCCAGAATGCGGTTAAATTCTTTGGGTTGTTCCATCATAGGGGCATGACCGGCTTTGTCGATCCAGTAGAGGTCGGAGTCGGGCAAAAGGCGGTGAAATTCTTCGGCTACTTCGGGCGGAGTTACAATATCTTGTTTGCCCCAAATAAGGCAAGCGGGTAATTTCATGTTTTGTAATTCTTTGGCCATATTATGTCGGATAGCGCTTTTGGCCAGCGCCAAGGTGCGTAGAATTTTGTGCCGGTTATTGACAATGCGAAAAACTTCATCCACCAATTCTTTGGTGGCCATTTTGGGATCGTGAAAAACTTCCTGCGTTTTTTTCTTGATGTATTCGTAGTTTTTTCGTTGCGGATAGGACTCGCCGAAGCCTTTTTCATATAAACCGCTACTGCCGGTGAGTACCATGGCGGAAACATTTCCGGGGTAGTGATTCGTGTAATATAAAGTGACGTGTCCGCCTAGTGAATTTCCCAGTAAAATGGGTTTTTTAATACCTTTGAATTCAAGGAATTCCTTTAAAAATTTGGCAAATCCTTTGATGTTGGTTTTAAGGAGCGGATAGGTGTAGACGGGTAATTCGGGCATGTAAATTTTAAATTTTTCTTTGAAATGCAGAATGACGTCGTTGAAATTACTTAATCCGCCCATAATTCCGTGAAGAATAACGAGTGGTTTCCCTTCACCCGTTTCCAAATATCTAAAGCCTTTTTCTTCTTTGACAAACTTTTCGAGCATGGGGGCTTTCTTTTGCTATTCGAAAGCAAAGATAATTATTTTTATATTTGTGAAAATTCCCCTTAGCTAATGGCGACATCTTTCGGATTCCGAGATTATTTGCGTTTACGCTGGCTGTCCTTTGTTCGTGCGCCGCGTTTTCATGCCAAGTTGGTCGCCAGGATTTTTTTCGGATTTATTTTCTTGTTGATTGCGCTTGAATTTATCGGATTTGGAATTTTTCCGTATTATTTTGTGCGCGAAACGTTCCCGCCGGAAGATCCGTTGGTTGCATTGAATCGTTATGTTTATATCTATTTGGTGATTGCCTTTATTATCATGCTTATGATGAATGTTTCCGTTTCCGGGGCATTAAAACCTTTTCTTTTGTTGCCGGTGCGTCGTCGCAAAATTTTACGCTATTTTTTGATAGGGTCCTGGTTGAATGTTCTCTTGTTTCTGATTTCCCTTTGGATTTGGACGGTTGTTATTACATTTGTTTTGAACGGCTATGATTTTTGGAAGATTTTGCCTTGGGCGATAGCTTTGCAATTGACCGTCATGATTTTTAGTGTGGTATCATGGTTTACGGAGCGTTCCGGGGTGATTTATTTTATCGGCATGAGCTTATTTATTTTGTTGATGTTCTTGATAAAGCGCTACCCCGGATGGTTAAGACCTTTGGGTAAACCTTACGAAGCGATTGCCGAAGGACAAATTTGGCTTGTAGCGGTATTTTTATTGATTTTTTTCGGGATTTATTTTTTAACGGAAAATTATTTGTATAGACGTTTTTATGCTCAACTGTCGACAAAGAAGCGGGAAAAGATCAGGGCTACCGGCTTGAGATGGACGGAACGTTTCGGGATTTCGGGGGCATTTATACAAAATGATATTCGCTTGATTTTGCGTAATAAACGTCCGCGTATGTTGATTTTTCAAGCGGCTTTTATGATTTTGTATGCGGTATTTATTTTCGGTTCGGGTTGGTATGAAAACCAGTATTTCATGTATGTTTTTGCTGCGATTTTCCTCACGGGTGTTTTTTTGATTAATTACGGAAGTTTTATCCCGGCGTGGGAAAGCGAACACTTTAATTTGTTGGTTAGCCAGAGTATCGATTTTAGAAAATATTTGGAGGCTAAATGGTTATTGATGAATTTTTCGGTTCTTGTTTTGACGGTATTGAGTGTGCCGTTTCTTTTTTTTGGGGAAGATATTTTTTATTTGATACTGGCTTTTGCTTTGTTTAATGCGGGTGTGGGTTCTTATTGGGTTTTATGGTCGGGCATTTTCAACAAAATGCCTGTGAAAATCAACGCGAGTATGCAAGAATTTCGCTCGGCTCAAAATACTAATTTTAAATTGATTATGTGGGGCCTGCTTCGTGTATTGGTTCCTATTTTATTGTATGTGGGTCTCAAAAAAATGTTGGGCACCGGCGGGATTTTATGGGCAATAGCCGGGATAGGCGTTATGGGAATATTGCTGAAAAATCCCATACTTAATGCGTTGGCTTCTTTGTATAACCGGCATAAATATGCTTTTGTAGAATCGTTTTCCAAATCCGAAGAGTCATGATTGAAATTCAAAAATTAAGTAAGGTTTACGGAAGAGAATTTTCATTACAAATCGAGAAACTTCATATATCCGAAGGCGAAAGTTTCGGTTTGGTTGGAAATAACGGGGCGGGTAAAACGACACTTTTCAGTTTGATATTGGACCTTATTCCGCCTACCGCCGGCGAAGTGCAAATCCGCCGCATTCCGGTTCACCAAAGCGAAGAATGGAAAAAGTTTACCACGGCCTATTTGGACGAGAGCTTTTTGATTCAATATCTGACACCGGACGAATATTTCGATTTTTTGGCCAAATTGCGCGGTGTTTCCAAAGCACAATTGAACCGGACATTGGAATATTTCAAGCCTTTTTTTAAAGGCGAAATTACGGGCAAGCGAAAATATATTCGCGATTTGAGCAAGGGTAATCAGAAAAAAACCGGTATCGCGGGGGTATTTATTGGACGGCCGGATTTGATTTTATTGGACGAGCCGTTTGCCAATTTGGACCCGTCAAGTCAAATTTTATTGAAACGTTTGCTCAATCAATGGCGGGCGGATAACCCGACCACTTTTTTGATTTCAAGTCACAATCTCGAGCATATCACCGAAGTCACCGACCGGATTGTCTTATTGCATAACGGTCGGGTGGAAAAAGATTTGCCGGTGAACGAAAGCACTTTGAAGGAATTAATCGATTTCTTTTCGCAACAAATCGATCATGAAATTCAGGACGGTTATTGATATTCCCGAATCGCCTTTTCAAATATCGCATAGCGACCGGATTTTTTCCATCGGTTCGTGCTTTGCCGTGCATACAGGAAACTATTTGGAAGAAACGGGTTTTCGCGTGTCCGTCAATCCTTTCGGCACTTTGTTCAATTCCGCTTCCGTTTTAAAAATGCTTCGGCGAACGATCAATAGAGAACAGCCCGCTTCGGACGAACTTTTTTGCTCGGAAAAAATGTTTAAGCATTATGATTTTCCCGGATTATTCAATCGTTACGATAAAAAATCCTATTTGGATAACGCGAAGGAAACTTTGGAAACTCAACGGGTTTTCTTGAAAAAAGCATCGATTGTGTTGTTGACATTAGGAACGGCGCAGGTATGGATTCTGAAGGAAACCGGTCAAGTGGTAGCCAATTGTCACAAGCAACCGCAGGCGTTATTTGAACGACGAATGCAAAGCATCGAATCGGTTGTCGCTGATTTGGAAGCGATTTTTTCGTTGTTACGGAAAATGCATCCCGGCATACGTATGGTTTTAAGCATCAGCCCGGTGCGCTATTTGCAAGACGGTTATACGGCCAATGCCCGAAGCAAGGCGCGTTTGCTGGAAGCCGTGTTGACTTTTCGGGATCGCTATCCCGAACGGGTTTATTATTTCCCCGCCTATGAAATTTTTAACGACGATTTGCGCGATTACCGTTTTTATGCGGCCGATTTAAAACATCCGGGTGAACAGGGAATCGCTTATGTTTTGGAAAAATTTTCCGACACTTTCTTCGACGGCCCTACTTTGGAAATTATTCGGAAAGTGGAAAAATTCAAACGCTTGCAAAATCACCGCCCTATAGCCGGTGATTCATCGGAACACGACGCGCTTGTCCGGTCCGAAGCCGAGCGTTTAAAACAAGCCTACCCTTTTTTGAATTTGAAGTCGGTATAATAAAAAGGGGAAACGTTTTTCATTACGCTTCCCCTTTTTTAAGTATGAGTGTGAAAAAACAAAAATTGGTTTATTTTTTGAGCACTTCGGCTACTTTTTTACCGATTTCGGCCGGTGATTCCACCACATGAACGCCATGTGCGCGTAAGATTTCCATTTTGGCTTGGGCCGTGTCGTTTTTGCCACCGACGATGGCGCCGGCATGCCCCATGGTTCGACCCTTGGGTGCGGTTTGTCCGGCGATGAAGGCTACGACGGGTTTTTTGTTTCCGGTTTCTTTGATGTATTTGGCGGCTTCGGCTTCCAGGTTACCGCCGATTTCGCCGATCATAACGATGGCTTCGGTTTCGGGGTCGTTCATAAACATTTCCACGGCTTCTTTGGTGGTGGTTCCGATCACCGGATCACCGCCGATGCCGATGGCGGTGGAGATACCCAATCCCTGTTTAACGATTTGGTCGGCGGCTTCGTAGGTGAGTGTCCCCGATTTGGAAACCAAGCCTACGTTTCCTTTTTTGAAAACGAATCCGGGCATGATACCCACTTTCGCTTCACCGGGAGTGATTACACCCGGGCAGTTGGGTCCGACCAACCGCACGTCGCGCCGGTCGATATAATCTTTGGCTTTTACCATGTCGGCTACCGGAATGCCCTCGGTGATGGCGACGATGACTTTGATGCCGGCGTCTGCGGCTTCTTTGATGGCGTCAGCGGCAAAGGCGGGCGGAACGAAAATAATGGATACGTCGGCGCCGGTGGCGTCCACGGCTTCTTTTACCGTGTTGAAAACCGGACGATCCAAATGCGTTTGCCCTCCTTTCCCGGGCGTTACACCGCCTACCACATTGGTGCCGTATTCGATCATTTGCCGGGCATGGAAAGTTCCTTCGGAACCGGTGAATCCTTGGACAATTACTTTGGAGTCTTTATTTACCAATACGCTCATTGCCTTGAATTTTAATAATGCTAATTTGATCATTTTATCCCGTTCAACGGACGATAAAAGTCAGTTTTTGCGGGATTTTCTTTTAAATCCGGAAGAGAAACGTGATTTGCTTGAATTGAAGGTTTGAAAAACAACATAATTTTATGTATTTTATCATTGTTGTCCGATAAAAAATCAGAATCTATATCAAAAAACAAGCGGAGCTGAAAAAATTCAAACTCCGCTTGTATCTTTGTGTTACAATAAAAATCAAAGACATGAGCAAAGATATAAATTTTA
>JAMONV010000018.1 GCA_027066365.1 Flavobacteriales bacterium | reverse complement strand
TTTTACACTCAAAATTACAACTCCGCAACCCCCGGGTGGTAGTAATTTTGTAACAAAATCTTGCACATATGTAACATTTTGGCGGTTTTTCGGGAAAAAGACCGAAAAACCAAGAAAGAGACATCCCTTGCCGGGATGCCTCTTTCCTTGATTTCAATTAATCATAAAACGGTTCGGTTTCATCCGGCTTTGTTGTGGTTTCACCCAATTGCCATTGTAGGCCGACAAGAGGGTAAATATAAATTTTATCATAATGCACAAAACTTATCAATGTTTGGTACAAATTATTTTCATAACTAATGCCCAAATCCAAAATGAGTTTTTGCGTAAGTTTAAAAGACCCGCCCACATTGTAATCTATATAATTTTTCAAGCCTTTACACTTACGACACGGAATATATTGTGCTTCCGTCCAAAGAAACCATTTTTTTCCCGTTTTGATAGAATATCCTGCGGAAAAAATTGCCTTGGGTTTCCCGTATTTAATAATTTTGAAAAAAGCGGCTTCAAAGGTAAAATGATGCCGCCCCGAATCGTATGTGAAACCTCCACCTGCATATATATTAGGCAAATAAGCCTCGCAAAGCGGACATGAAGTTGAAGCATTAAAAAAATTATGCACCCTTATACGTATCCCGGCTTGCCAAATTTTGGAGGATAAATAGTTAACTCTCATTCCCAACCAATACAAGCCCTCGAAAAAATTACTTCCCGAAAACAAAGGCAAATACAGCCCACCCTCCCATTTTACATAAGGCGAAGCGGAATAAGAGAACACATTATATCCTACATTCCGGTTGGCATAATACCATGAGCCGGGTTCATCAATCCAATAACTGTCAAAAAAGTAATACCGGCCCGTCATTTGTCCCCGGGACATAAAATTCCCGATTGAAAGAAATATGATAAGAAAAATGAATAACTTTCTCATGGTAGTAAAATTTAATCCTTAATCACCATCTTACTTACATTTTCTCCGTTTATCACCACTCGAATGATACGAATGGCGCCCGTATTACCGGACCGGCTGATGTCCAATTTACCGTTTACCACCGGCGCATCTTGGAGTTTGGTGCCGTATTGGTCGTAAATTTCCTTAATGGGCATAGCATCCACTACCCGGTAGCCGTTGCAGCGGTCTATTATTTCGTATTTGTCTTCGCCCACTTTTTTTATGATATAACATTTATCATGATCCGGACCGAAAAAGGCTTTGACGGTGGATCCGTTTTCATTGGTTACGCTTACTTGACCGTTGTATTTCCGGCCAAAAAGAAAGGGTGTTTTGAGATAAAATTTTCTTGTATTCATAACAAAAGATTTTTCATACTCAAAATTACAACACCATACCTCCTTTGTGGTAGCACGCATGTAACAAAATATAGCACATATGTAACATTTTGGCGGTTTTTACGCGGAAAAACCGGAAAACAGCTCAGGAACAAAAAAGAGACACCTCCGAAGAGGTGCCTCGCGAAAATTTTACCGGCGTTCATAAAAAGGATCCGTCTTATTTTCCCTTGCTTGGGGCTTGCTGATTTGCCATTGGAGGCCGATGAGGGGGTAAATATAACCGGTATCAAATTTTTTAAACCTAATAACTAACTGCTGATAAAGGTTGTTTTCATAACTTATTCCTAAATTTAAAATCCATTTCTCGGATAAAGCATAGGATATTCCCGTATTAAAATCGAGATAACTTTTGTCTAATTGACATAGCATACAAGATGTATAACGCACTTCCGTCCAAAAATTCCACCGGTGACCAAGGCAGGATAAAAAACCGGCTGAATAAATAGGTGCTATTAAATCGGATTTCAAAATTTTTTGTAATGCGATTTCTAAAGTAAAATGGAACTGCTTCGTATGAAACGTAAACCCTCCCCCTGCATATACATTAGGCCAAAACGGCTCGCAAAGCATACATTTACGAAAACCATTTAAAAAATGAGCGAAATGTATTCGAAGACCGGGTTGCCATTTTTTTTCCGGCATTAAATTTATAGTAGTACCTATCCAATATATACCGTCTAAAAAATTAGATCCGGAAAAGAACGGCAAATATATACCTCCTTCCCATTTTAAATAAGGCGATGAAGAATATGAAAATGCGTTGTATCCCAAATTCCGGTTTGCGTAATACCAAGATCCGGATTCATCAATATTGTAACTATCCAAAAAATAATACCGATTTGGCATTTGTGCATAGGAAATAAAGTTAATAAAACTACAGGAAACAATAATGAGTGTTAAAAGCTTTTTCATCTTAGTAGGTTTTAATCTTTAATCACCATTTTACTTACATTTTCTCCGTTAACCACCACTCGAATGATACGAATGGCACCCGTATTACCGGACCGGCTGATGTCCAATTTACCGTTTACCACCGGCGCGTCTTGGAGTTTGGTGCCGTATTGGTCGTAAATTTCCTTAATGGGCATGGCATCCACTACCCGGTAGCCGTTGCAGCGGTCTATTATTTCGTATTTGTCTTCGCCCACTTTTTTTATGATATAACATTTATCATGATCCGGACCGAAAAAGGCTTTGACGGTGTATCCGTTTTCATTGGTTACGGTTACTTGACCGTAATAATCCTTACATTCACTAACAACGGCGGATGTGGTATCGGCTTTCAATAAAGCACCATCTCCATGTATCAGTTCCCAGGACACATCCGTCACACCCTGCTCGGCAAAGGATGCTCTGTTGGGCCGCAAGCCGATTTCTCTATCAGAGATATACCTGACATCAAAATCGGGTAAGCAATACACATTTTTATTGCCGTCGATATATCCCTGTAAAGTGGCCGTAATTTTGCCTCCGTATCGTGCATGGTTGTTTTTGACCACCGCTTGATTGGTACCGGATGAAACAATTTCCAATCCCGAAGATACCGACCAATCAACGGGCGAAACATTGGTATGATAGGTTGCTTCATGGCCGGGACATAAAAATCGCGGTCCTTCAATTACAATAGGCTGCCGGCATAAACTGCCGTCGGGGAAAGGTGCTTGCGGCCCTTGCTGCAATTCAGCCAACAGCCAATGTACGCTACCTTCCGTAAGCTTGCAATGTTCTTGGTTCTCCTCCGGCGCATAATAGGAATCGAAAGGGGTCAAATGCAAATCCACCAAATTGCCGTAGTTTTCACACAAATTTTCGTCTAATCGTTTGTTGCTTCCGGAAAATGCCAATGAACTTTTTATCGGTATGTAAGACAAATTAGGATTTAAAATATCGGTAAATACTCTTAAAACATATCCACAATACCCCAGACGATAACTGAAATCGGCTATTTCAAAATGCGGAAATAAGCCGCCAGGGGATATATCATAACTACCATATTCTATATTAAATGTAGTATATCCTGTAAAGTCAGGTGATGATTCATCATTTCCATTTAAGCCACTACATAACCATAAAAAAGGATTATCTCTAAATACCCTTCCACTAGATGCCATATCTATAAAAAAGGTCTTTAAATCACCCCGTCCAGTAAAATATTGTTCTTCATTAAAGTAACTTAATTGAATGGTATTATTTTTCCAAATCTCACCTCTTGCTTCCATAAATTTTTCTCCTTCGTTACCAATGGTTTCGCCCATAAAACTACCGTTTACCAATGCCAATTTTCGGGTGTTTTGTGGGAAGCCTTGCTGTTCGAGCGCTTGATAAAAATGTTCATGGAATCCCGGAGCGCCTCCCATAATGGTATTTCCATCTCGGTTGTTTACGTGATGTACGAGCATTTGTTTGGCAGCAGGGCTGTATAAAGCACTCGGTGGCATATATCCCAATCCGCTAAAATTCAAATTTGTTTTAGTCCTCAAGTAATGCACCAGCCACTGCAAGCCCGTAGGCATATTGGCGCCTTGATGGGGTGAGTCAAATGATACCCATATACGGACTTTATGATCATAATTTTGATGTTCCAATTCGGTCAATGCCCAGCGGGTGATCAAACCGCCCATGCTGGGGCCTACCAATACGCTACCGTTATGATTGGGCCCTACATTTTGCTCCAAACTGTCATTTACGGTTTGAATGAACTTGGCCAATAATTTACCGTTTCGTTCGATGTAATCCGTGCTGCCTTCCCAATATATATTAATTGTATCAATTTCTTGTCCATAAGGATAATTCGGTATGGTATCCAAGGGATCACTTCGGGTAACTTCCACTTTGGCCAGAATGTATTTGGGAAAATTTACCGTTATGACATCATATCCGTTGTTTCGTAAAATATCTCCTAAATTTTGTGAGGTGTTATTTTGCTTGAATTTCAATCCATTATAATAAAGGGAATCATTATTTCTGCTATCCGTAGGGTCAAATCCATCTGTAATAATAATCGGATTTTCTATTCTGTTCCTTCCGCATGCGTAATAAACTTTATAATCTAGTCTGGGATAATAATCATAATTTTCCAATATTCTTACAGAGGTGACCAAGGAATTTTCTCGGGCAATGTCTTCCGCTAATCTATATGAGGTATCATGCGGATCATAGGGTATAAAATCGGTATGCGCTCTATATCCGATAACGTTACTTTCCGCACAATGACTACTTCTTGCGAGACTATTAATCACAACATCCATTTCGGAATAGGTTCTAAATGTTTCTCCATTCTGCAATTCGCCCGAAAATTTTAATATATGTCTTCCGTCTTCTCCGAAAGAATAAGCTATTTCTTTATTTACCCATGCACCGTTATGTATAAGATTGAAAGAATGATTATTGCCAAAATCCACTGATAATTCTTTGATGGGTATTCCCAAACTAATAAACGGTTTCCCAAAAATGAATTTTATCGGATTGCCTCCTCTTTGAACAATTCTTTGGGTAAGTGGAGAAATAATGATAACTTCCGAATATTGATAAGGATTTTTCCCTTCAATTTCATGTAATTTTAATCCCCGTTCCGTCGAATCTTTTTCTAACTTAGGATTATTTTCATCGAAAGCATCCTCGGAAATGGTAGTAATATCGGTTTTGATGATTCCCACAGGTACCTTTTCATTTAACTCATAATTCCACTCTATTTGTTGTAAAAATCTGGGACTATAAAAATATTTTTTATTGGATGCCAAATACAATTCATACATAGCCTGGCTAAAATGTGTTGCATTGGATGTATCTGTATTTGGCATGGCAAAGGTCTTTAAATGCGCCCAAGGAAATACGCGTTCGTATAAAATACCATTCGCAAATTTACTGCTGTCCAATTCGGATAAAACCTCCTTCATGGTTTCATAATAACTTTTCTCTTCCTGCCCGTAAAAAGGCTTTTTCCACAATAATAACATAAGCAAAAATAATCCCGTTAGGAACCTTCTTGCTGTCTTTTTCGGATGAATTGTCCTCATCCTGATTTTACTTTTGTAAGTTAATAAAATTTTCTTTTTCATATATAAAAATTTTAAGGTTAATTGATGTTCAAAAATAATATCTACCAACCCCTTCCGTATAGCACTCATGTAACAAAATCTTGCACATATGTAACATTTTAAGCTCTTTTGGAGGCAAATGAGAAAAAACCGGCGCAAATACCAGAGAACTTTACACACAAAATGCTATCTCCTATAAATTTATTCCAAAAAGACAATCCACCCTATCAATCTCACAGACTGAGAAAATAATTTTCCATCTTCTGGCTTTTTTCCGGATTCAAAATTCCGTATTGGACTTTTATAAAAAAAAGCTTATAAGGATGATTTTCATGAAAAGACCTGTATGCAAACTTTTACTATGAATGGGATAAATAAACCCCCCGGTAAAAAAATAAACGGATTTAGCCAAAAATATTATTATCCGATTTTAGGTTTATAGCATAATTTTTTCGAAATTAATACTTGTTTCACGTTTTTTTTCAAATAAATTCAAATTTTACACACTTCTACCATCAATATTTTTTACCTTAATGGTTTTTAGCGGAACGTATAAAAATCTCGGGATTATATTTTTCGGGATATTTGGGATGAATATGCTTATAGAAACGCTCGATTTTTTCCATATCTTTTTCAAAATCCCCGGTTAATTTCATAACATCACCCACACCCGCTTCCTTCTTGCGATAATCCAAATAAGCCAATATCACCGGCAAATCCGCTTTAAGAGCAATATAATAAAAACCTTTTTTCCATGCCGGAACTCGCGACCTTGTCCCTTCCGCAGGAACAAGCAAAATCAAATCGTCCGTTTGATTAAGCATCTCCACCGAATATTCCACCAAATTATTCCGTTTGCTTCTGTCCACCCCGATACCTCCCAGCCATCTAATCAACCAACCGACAAAAAAATTTTCCGTCCATTCCTTCTTAATGAAAAATCGCGGTCGATATCCCGCCGCCCACATCCCGGCCAAACTGAAAACAATATCCCAATTGGAAGTATGCGGTGCGCCAATCATTACGGCTTTTTTGATACGAAACCGCCAGGGGACATTCAATTTCCATCCGAACAAACCTAAAATCAACCGCCCGAAATTTTTTTTCATAACAACTGGAAATCGACCACAAATTACGAAATTTCCTCTGAACTCACCCGCAAAACAAAAAATAATAACTTCATCACAAATCCAAACGCATTTTAAACATATAAGGAACAAACCCAAGCGCTTCCCACGCGGCAACTCCCGTCCGGTTTCGCACATCCACCGATAACTCGACGTGTGTTATTCCCCTTCGCTTAAACCAATCCAAAATTTCCTTCAACATTCGCTTCCCCCACCCTTTTCCCCTGTATGATTCCTCGATAAAGGCATCGCTGATGTGCCCGGTTTGTTCCGGGACGACAAAGGGTTTCGATTTTTTGATTATGCCGATAAAATAACCGCTAAGCCCATAAGCCGTTTCCAATACAATAATCTTGGCATCTTCATGATCCATCCGGTTTCGTAAAAAATTTTCAAAGCCCGGCCTTAATTCCTCGCCGGGCAAGTAAAATGCATCCAACGCCCGGTGATAATCCGCCATTGCTTTTTTTAATTCCATGATGGCAAACATGTCTTCCGAAATCGCTTCCCGGATACGTATACCACTGCTATTCATCCTTATAAAATTTTTATCCATTCAATTTTTCCTTCAACAAATCGATCATATCCCTGTATTTGGCCGCTTTCAAAAAATCCAGTGCTTGCGACGCTTTTTTCATCTTTTCCGTCAATTCCGTTATTTTCTTTCTTACTTGTTCTTCCGTCCAATAATCCCATTCAGGCTCAGCTACCTGCATTCCCACCGGCATCGGCACTTGCGTTGATTCATTCGAATAATAATCGTCAAACACATGCCCGATTTTCTTTACCACTTGCTTCGGCACAATTCCATGTTTCTCATTGTATCTCAATTGTTTTTCCCGGCGGCGATTGGTTTCGTCAATGGCCGAACGCATACTTTCGGTCATCTTGTCTGCGTATAAAATGGCCGTCCCGTTAATATGACGCGCCGCCCTGCCGATAGTCTGAATCAACGAACGATGCGATCGCAAAAATCCTTCTTTGTCTGCATCCAAAATAGCCACTAAAGACACTTCCGGCAAATCCAAACCCTCACGAAGCAAATTCACCCCCACCAAAACATCAAACCGCCCGGCTCGCAAATCGTGCATAATTTCCACTCGTTCCAAAGTGTCCACATCCGAATGAATATAACGCGCACGCACTTCGATTTTTCCCAAATACTTAGTCAGTTCCTCCGCCATACGCTTGGTTAAGGTAGTCACCAAAACCCGTTCGTCTTTTTCCACGCGTCTTTGAATTTCTTCCAATAAATCATCCAATTGATTAGCCGTCGGCCGGACGATGATCAACGGATCCAATAACCCCGTAGGCCTAACCACCTGCTCCACAACCAAACCTCCCGATTTCCTCAACTCGTAATCCGAAGGCGTCGCACTCACAAACACCACTTGATTTTGCAAAGCTTCAAACTCCTCAAACTTCAAAGGTCTATTATCCAACGCCGCCGGCAAACGAAAACCGTATTCCACCAATGCCAACTTACGCGAGCGGTCGCCGCCATACATAGCCCGAACCTGAGGTATCGTAACATGACTTTCGTCTATAAACATCAAATAATCCGAAGGAAAATAATCCAATAAACAAAAGGGACGCGTTCCCGGCTGACGCCCGTCCAAATACCGCGAATAATTCTCAATCCCCTTGCAATATCCCAACTCCTGCATCATCTCCAAGTCGTATTCCACACGCTCGCGTATACGCCGCGCCTCCAACGTCTTCCCTTGCTTCATAAAATATTCAACCTGCGCTTCCAAATCCAACCGTATTTGCTCCATCGCCGATTGAATCTTCTCCGGCGACGTGGCAAACAAATTGGCCGGATAAATCAACAACCGGTCCGTTTCCTCGATTTTCCTTCCGCTATCCACATCCCACACTTCGATTTTTTCCATGTTGTTCCCCCAAAAATGAAACTTATAATACCGGTTGCTGTATGAAGTGAAAACCGTCACCGTATCGCCTCTCACCATAAAAGTCCCCGCCTTAGGTTGTTCCGAACGGTGATATAAACCCTGCACCAAACCGCGAAGCAATGCCGTCCTGGACATCCGCAAATGCGCTTCCACGGTATTTTTCCTAAACTCTACCGGATTACCAATTCCGTATATACACGACACCGACGCAACCACCAAAACATCTCGCCTGCCCGACAACAACGACGAAGTGGCACTCAACCGGTATCGCTCGATTTCCTCGTTAATCGACAAATCTTTTTCAATGTATTTATCCACCGTCGGCAGATAGGCTTCCGGTTGATAATAATCGTAATACGAAACAAAATATTCCACCGCATTATCCGGGAAAAAAGCCTTGAATTCCTGATACAATTGCGCCGCCAACGTCTTATTATGCGCCAAAACCAAAGTAGGACGCTGAACCGCTTCTATCACCTTGGCCATGGTGAATGTCTTACCCGAACCGGTAACCCCCATTAATGTCTGATATCGAATGCCCCTAAGAATGTTTTCCGACAATTGCCGTATCGCTTCCGGTTGATCGCCGGACGGTTCAAATTCCGAAACCACCTTGAATGCTTTCATTCCGCAGGCATTTTTTTTCGTGATTTCTCCATTAATTCCATGGCATATCGCGACAACGAAGGATGAAAATACCCCGCCGCTTGCTCAAGCCATTGATTCACAGGGTCAACATACAATCCCAACCTGTCTATCCAACCCAATGCCACCATACGCACCTGAACCGAATATGCCGGCGATGCATATTCAATCAACTCTCTAAGAAACCGCTTGCGTTCTTCTACATTGGTATATCCTTTGGTGCTAATGGCAACCACCAGCCATAGCATCCGAAACGATCGATCACTTCCGCCCCTAACGCCCCCGGTCATATCCAAATATCTTTTCCGTTCCGCAGGAAAATCAACCGCCAAACGCTCCAAAGCCAATTTCTTGGTTTCATAAGACGAATCCCGCAACAACATCTCGTAATCTTCCCTCATTTCAACCGGAATTTTATCGAATAGCATCAATGCCAAACGCCTTTGATTTAAATCTTTCTTCCGCAAAAGTATCTTGGCCGCCTCCATCTTCATATCATAGGAAACACTTCCCAACTTATTGACAATCAAATAATTAAGCGGATAATAGTAATCCCATGACATAATATCCTTGAAAAAACGAAAATACCTTTGCAACGTATCCGCCGGAATTTTTTCCGTAAGACGGTATAAGTTTATCCAATTTTTTTCAAACCTGAAAATCATCATCCAATCGGACGGCAATTCCCAATCCAAATCATATAAAAAACGATTCTCCGGATCGGGTATATAACCAATGACTCCGTCCGTAGCCAAAGTTTGATTTCCCTTAATGATCAAATCTTTATAACGACCATCCCGAAAATAAAGCCTTATGGGTAATTCCGCCTTCACATCACCTTCCGCTTTAAGTTTGTTTGCCTCAATTCTTATTTTTATTTTCGGAATATATGCCGAACGAAACCAACGTTCAAAAAAATCCGGCAAACTGTCATGCACCGTCTCATACAAAACACGCTGAAAATCCTCCGTGGACGCATTTTGATAAGCGTATTTTTTTAAAAAATTTTTTAAAACAAGCCGGAATTTTTCTTCACCCACGCGGTCGCGCATCATCCTCAAAATCCATGCTCCCTTCTGATAAAACGTAAGCGAACCGGCTTTTGCATTTTGCAGCGGAACCGTATCACCCCGGTAATAGGCATCAATAATCCTCCTTTTCTCCGTATAATTCTTAAAATCGTAATCATCCTTCCCGTATAGTTTTTTTTCCGCTTCTCGAGCCAAAAAAGTAGCAAAACTTTCATGTAACCAATGATCGCGCGAGGCCTTTTCCGTAACCCAATCACCGAACCATTGATGCGCCAATTCATGCGCCAATACATTAAATGGATCCGTATCGTTCACCGAAATGCTGTCCACATAATAATGCTCATTGAACGTGGTCGCCATCAGGTTTTCCATGCCTCCGTAAAAAAAATCCCGGATAGGCAGCTGACGGTATACCGGCCACGGATAGGGCGTTTCCAGATAGGATTCAATAAAATCAAAGGCTTTATCGAAATCATGATATGTAACCCCGTATGACGCATCTCCCCGATAAACGAATTGCTCTACGGGAACACGATTTTTCCCCGTCGTATCTTTCAAAATATCATAACGTCCCGTTCCCAAAAAAATCAAATAGGACGACGCCGGTTTATTCTGCACGAATGTCCATTCCGTTTCGCCGTTCAAATGACGTTTCTCCTTCAAAACTCCATTGGAAATAACCTGATATGTCGAATCAAATCGAACATGTATTATCCATGAAAATTTTTCGTTCATATTGTCAACAACAGGCATCCAACCGCTATTCTTCTTCCCCTGACCTTGCGTCCAAATTTGCTTTCTTCCGCCTGTTTTCCAACCCGTAAAATACATCCCCCTTCTCGGCTTCCCCGACCACTTAAATGCTATTTCGACTTCTTTTCCTGCAACAAAGCGATGCCGAATAACCAATTTCCCGTCCTTTCGGTCAAATCTTACATTCCTCCCGTCTACCTTAACCTCTTGAAATCCAAGCACATCGTCCGCATCAAACCTGACCGTATCGGTATCGCTTAAAATTTTTACTACGTAAACCGCCCTCCCCGAAACC
This sequence comes from Flavobacteriales bacterium, assembly GCA_027066365.1. Taxonomy (GTDB): domain Bacteria; phylum Bacteroidota; class Bacteroidia; order Flavobacteriales; family Flavobacteriaceae; genus JAADED01. The sequence goes on along the minus strand of JAMONV010000018.1, from coordinate 127,858 downwards.
GATAAATCATTGGTATCCAATCGAATAAAATACTCCGCCGATAGCAAATCCTTGCTTTGAGCCGAAATATTCATCACAACCAAATAACTTAACATTATCACTCCGAAAAAACGGTTCGTAATCATCATTTCATCTCTCTTGAAAATCAAAAACCAATATACAACTTTCCGGAATTTACCTCCCGGTCAAACCGAAAAAAAGTAATTTCCTTAAAAATAACCGGTTCGGCTTCAAATCCCCTACATTATCAAACGCACACCGCCCAATTCCTCCAAGCGATACGGAAACTTCTCGTCGGGCGAACCGATAAACATAAAATTAATGGGAATACGCCATTCCTTGGATAACCTTCTGATCAATTCAGGCCCGAATTCCCCTTCAACCGTAACGAATTCAATATCGATTTCGGGATATTCTTCATCCAAAAATTTAATGTATTGAAGCAGTTGATCCGAAATTTTTTCGCCGGGCTTTATAACCTTTACGATTTTAACTTTTTTGGTATGTTCGTTGTCGCGAATATAAAGCATAGCTTTGTTCAAATTGGCAATACTCTTGCCTTTGGTGAAAAATACGAATTCCTGACTGTTGATTTCGTCGATCAAATTCGAAATGCCGTGATTCAATTTAATGAAAAACCGCCGTATGGGATCAAAAATCATTTGCAAAACATTGAGCAGGAATTTCAAAATCATAGTACGATTCAACATAATGGCCACAAACACAAAGGCCGGAATAAAATAAATCAAAAATACTTCCCAGTTGGGCATGGCATTCTCGTCTTCGGGCGGCATCACAATATTTCCTATCAATGCTACCAATACCGCCGTCATAGCTACGATTACTCCCAACCATGGAGCACGCTCGGGCGCCGGTAAATGTTTGCGTTTAACTTTGAGCAAAATATTACCCAAGGCAAATAAAAACATCACCGACAGAAACGAAATGGTATAAACACCTGCCAAAGTTTTCACATTACCGCGCGTCAGCCACAAAATGGATAAATTCAACAGGAAAAAGAAAATAATGATACGATACGAAGCATTGTGCTTGTTCTTCTTCAAAAAATATTGCGGCATAATTCGATCCAGCGTCATTCGTTCCAAAAGTCCCGTCACACCGATATAACTGGTCAAAACCGCCCCCGATAATACAAAGAACGCATCCAACGAAATGATAAACGCCAACCATTCGCCGGCGGATAATTCGGCCATTTTCGTTAGCAAGGTTTCCTTGTAATGCAATTTCACTTCGTCTATTCGCAAAGCCGCCAAAGCAAGAAAAGCCATCAAGGGATTCAACACGCTTACCACCGCCCACATATTACGCAAAGTCTTACGGAATACTCCGGGCGCCTGCTCTTCCACAAAATTAGCCGAACTCTCGAATCCTGAAATCCCCAACATCGATGCGGCAAAGCCGAAAAAAATAGCCGTCCAAACCCCGCCTTCGGTCGTTGTATGCCAATTTTCCCAAAATATTCCCATCCCGTTGCGGGCAATGAATATGAACAAAGTAACAATCAAAACCGTCATGGACGTCAAATGAAACAGAAAAATGGCAATGGCCACCTTGGACGATTCCTTGATACCCATTATGGCAAGCCAAGCAAAAATACCCAATAACAAAGATGTTCCCAACAATATCACTACGTTCATACTATCGGGCGAAGCACCCAAAAATTGCATGATTCGCTCGTTCCAAGTCAATACTTGATCATGAAAAATTTCCGCCAGATAATGCACCGCCTCGTTGGCCGAAATCACCGCTGTCGCCATATAGGAAAGCAAGGTGAAAGTAGCCGCCCACGAAGCCATTTTCTTACTTGTCGTATTGAGCAATGCATTGTAGGCGCCTCCGTTCAAGGGCAAAGCGCCCACAACCTCGCCGTATATCTTGCGAAACAAATACAATACGAAAGCAACAATCAACAACGTAATCCAAGCATATTTGCCCGCAAAAGCAATGGCTAATGCCGACACATACAACACCGACGAGCTGATATCGTTTCCACTGATAGCCGTTGCCTCCAACTCATTAAGCTTCTTGTGCTTGATCGGCTCGGAAAAAATTTCGTCTTTCTTTTTTAACATAAAACAAAAAAAATTGAATTTTGACGCGAATTTAGAAAATATTTTCATACATGACAATATTAAACATCAACCGGAATTTCGATGCGGTATTTAACAAAAATTCGTATCTTTATCGCTCAAATATGAAAAAAGTCAATCCAATCCTTTTAATCAATATATTTTTTTTCATCGCAGGGCTTATTATTTCCGCTTATTTAACCCTCCGCGACGGTTTCAAAACCGGACCTTGGTTAATTACCTTGGGATTTCTTTTCTTGATTCTTATGATAAGGGAAAACCGAAAAAACAATAAATCATGAAACACCGTATTCTTATTTTCGAAGCCGAAGGAGGCAACGACAAGTGGTTCGACGGACACCGCAAAGACACCATCCCCATCGCCAATGCCTTGAAAATCCGCGGCTATGACGTAGACATCTTTAAATTCCGCGACCAGTGGGCAGACGACATTTACGAATATGCCAAAGACCGCTACGACGCCTATATCACCCGCGTCAATCCCGGAACCATTCCTTCGGGTGAAAAAATCTTTTTTGAAACCCTCCGGCGTTTATCCGACGCCGGCCTCGAAGGTTTTTCCCATCCCGACGTAATGCAAAACCTCGGCGCCAAAGACGCATTGGTCAAATTGGCAGGAACGGGATTGGTCCCCGAAGATACCTATGCCTACTACACGGTGGAAGAATTCAAAAAAACCTTCCCCAAAAGCATTTCCTACGGTGAACGCGTCCTGAAACAAAACCGCGGTTCCACCGGACAGGGCATCTGGCGCGTCCAAGTCATCGACGAACGCCCTTATAAACCCGGCGACTCACTCCCGCTCGATACACGGCTCAAACTCACCGAAGCCGTAGATAACCACGTGGAATACAAAACCTTAGGCGAATTTATGGACTTCGCCGAACAATATATCGTAGGCGAAAACGGAATGCTCGTAGACATGCGCTTTATGCCTCGCATCAAAGAAGGCGAAATCCGAATTCTAATGGTGGGCGAAACCCCTATATTCGTAGTGCACAAAAAACCCGCCGACACCGAAGACGCCTTCTCCGCCACCCTTTTCTCCGGCGCCAAATACACCTATGACGATCCCGAAGACTGGAAAGATCTCGTGGATTGGTTCCTCCAAAAACTCCCCGAAGTAATGAAACGACTGGGCGGCTACGACGCTCCGCTTATTTGGACCGCCGATTTCATGCTCGATTACGACGAAAACGGAAACGATAAATACGTGTTGGGCGAAATCAACAACTCATGCGTCGGATTCACCAGCCACCTCGACCGCGGCATTCAGGACAAAGTGGCCCTGCGCGTGATTGAAGTTCTTAACAAAAAGAAAAAATAACCTTCTAAATCCCAAACCATGAGTATTTTTCCATATATCATTCTGCTCATTGCAATAGGCGTCGCCGGCAGTGCCTTCTTCATCGTCCGGCAACAAACGGCCGTTGTAATCGAACGGTTGGGAAAATTTCAATCCGTCCGTTATGCAGGTTTTCAAATGAAAATCCCGGGCATCGACCGCAAAGCGGGAATCGTCAACCTGCGTATCCAACAATTGGACGTCATCGTGGAAACCAAAACCAAAGACGACGTGTTTGTTCACCTCAAAGTTTCCACTCAATATCAAGTGCCGAAAGATCGTGTCAAGGACGCCTTTTACAAACTTGAGGACCCGGCCGCTCAAATCACCTCCTACATCTTCGATGTGGTGCGCGCCGAAGTCCCTAAAATGCGGTTGGACGACGTATTCGAACGAAAAGACGACATCGCCATCGCCATTAAATCCGAATTAAACGACGCCATGATTGATTACGGATACGACATTATCAAAACGCTCGTAACCGATATCGATCCCGACGCGCAAGTAAAAGAAGCCATGAACCGAATCAATGCCGCCGAAAGGCGAAAAATCGCCGCACAATACGAAGGCGACGCCCAACGCATCCTGATTGTAGAACGCGCCAAAGCCGAAGCCGAAAGCAAACGCCTCCAAGGAAAAGGCATCGCCGATCAACGTCGCGAAATCGCCAAAGGACTGGAAGAAAGCGTAGACGTATTGAATCGCGCCGGCATCAATCCGCAGGAAGCATCGGCACTAATCGTCATTACACAACATTACGACACCCTTCAGGCTATCGGACAAGACACTCGATCCAATCTGATTCTTATGCCCAACCACCCCGATTCGGCAAGCAAAATGCTAACCGACATGGTCACATCGCTTATTGCCGCCAATAAAATCAACCAAGCGCCGGCGAATAACAATCCGGAGGAAAATAATAAAAATACAAATCAATAAACAAAATCCGGTCAAATCGGCCGGGTTTTCTTTTTTTTCGCAATTTTGCAATATGGGACACCATCATCATCATTCCATATCGGGAAAAAATCTCGGCTTGGCCGTAATTTTGAATGTGGTTATCACACTAGGACAAATCATCGGCGGCGTTTGGTCGGGAAGTCTGGCACTCTTATCGGACGCCGCACACAACTTCTCCGACGTTTTGGCATTGGTTATCGCCTATTTGGCCAATCGCCTGTCTAGAAATCGAAAACAAAACATCCGGCAAACCTATGGTTTTAAACGTGCCGAAATCATTGCGGCTTTTATCAATGCTTCAACGCTTATTGTTATCGCCGTTTTTCTCATCGCCGAAGCCGTCAAACGCTTCATCCGCCCCGAACCGGTGCAAGCGGATATCGTGATTTGGTTAGCTCTGTTGTCTATAATCGCCAACGGCATTAGCGTCTTACTTCTCCTGAAAGACGCAAAACACAACCTCAATATGAAAGCGGCATACATTCATTTACTTTCCGACATGCTGACGTCCTTTGCCGTTCTGGGCGGAGGTTTGGTTATGCAATTTTCCGGCGTAGTCGGAATCGACGCATTTCTCTCCGCCGGCATTGCTTTATACTTAATTTACACCGGTATAAAATTATGGCTCGAAAGTTTTGAAATTCTCATGCAATTCGCGCCCGGCGAAATTAAAATCGACGATATCAACCGGAGAATCAAAGCCATCGAAGGTGTCAAAAATATCCATCACGTGCATATTTGGCGGTTAAACGAACACGAAATTCATTTTGACGCTCATTTGGCTTTTGAAAAAGATATTAAATTATCGGAATTCGACCGGATTTGTGAACAGGTGGAGAATATTTTACGTAATGAATTCGGGATTTTTCACACCAACATTCAGCCCGAATATCAACGCAATGAATCTCATCTGTATATCATTCAAGACCGCTAATATTCAACCCGGGCGATTGCCTTCGGATATAGCCTTACACTTTTTTCGGTTTTGGTCGCACTCAAGTCATTATCCAAAATCCGTCCTGAAAATCCAGGAGTTATTCAAAGGTTAAGGTGATATAAATTCCCCTTGTGCCGACATATTCGACATTCTTCGTCCAAGGACTCTCGGGATCGTTATCGGGAACAAATTCATTGGTAAGCGCAAACACACCGCGAATGGCGGGCGTAAATTTGAAATAATACATATACATTTCAAAACCAATGCCTATAGTCCACATCCAAACGCTTTTCTTCATTCTGAAACGTCCACCGGAATTATCGAAAACGGAGTTTTCATAAGAAGAAAGATTATAAGTCCAAATCATACCTGCGGCAATATAAGGGCGCATATTACCGTTTCGCCAAGCGCTGAACTTGAGCAATACCGGAACGGCGGCATAATTGGAACGAACATGGCGTAGCGTATCCACTTCTTGTAAATCGGGAACCGTTTCGGCCACTTTTCTGAAATAAATCGTCCTGTCGGCAAAGAAAACGCCGGGCTCCAAACGCAAATTCCACATTTTCCCCAGGCGAAAATCGGAAATCAAACCCACATTAAAACCGGGAGAAGGCCTCACTTCCCATTCGTTTGCAATCCATTTATAATCGACTTTAAAATCGAAATATGTGATACCGAAATAATATCCCCAATGCCAAAAATCATCATCAAATTTCGGTAAATTTTGAGGCGGCGGATTTTTAAATTGCGCCTTTACCTCTTGCCACGGCAAAAGAAAAAGCGTTAAAAAAGCATATAAAATCCAATTTGTTTTCATATTTTCTCGGCCAAATATATGGTTGCAATTCCGAAAGTCACGGGAATATAAGGTAAGGGTTTAAAACCGGTGTCTTTCAAGATTTCCATCATTTCTTCATAAGCCGGAAAAACCGCAATACTTTCGGGTAAATATGTGTATGCGGAGGCATCACCCGAAATCAATTTTCCCAAAAACGGCAATATATTTTTGGAATAAAACCAATATAATTGCTTGAAAGGAACGGCTTTGGGCTTGGAAAATTCCAAAATCACCGCCACTCCTCCCGGTTTCAATATACGCAACATCTCGGCCAAACCGGCTTGTAAATTTTCAAAGTTTCTCACCCCGAAAGCCACCGTCACCGCATCAAAAACCCCGTCGTCAAAAGGTAAGTTTTCGGCATCGGCTTTAATCCATTCGATATGATACAAATTTCTCCTTGCGGCTTTTCTCCGGGCTATTTCCAACATTCCTTCGGAAAGATCCAAACCTGCAATTTTGGAGGGTTTTAATTTCTCCGCTTCCAAAATCGCCAAATCTCCCGTACCGGTGGCTATATCCAAAATCGATTCCGGCCGATATCGCTCCAAAATTCCGATAATCTTCTTCCGCCATCTTTTGTCAATCCCCATCGAAAGAAAATGATTGAGAAAATCGTAGCGATGCGAAATATTGTCAAACATTTGTTCGACTTGTTGCTTTTTTCGCGTTTTGATTTCTTTATAAGGTTTAACGGTTTTATTCATCGCGATTCACGGGGCTAATTACGGTTATTAAACGATAAAATCACGGTTTTCGTATCGATCAAACATGAAATTCCACCAGATGATCCAAGGGCTTCCGGATGATTTTTCCGGTTTTCCAACCGGTATTTTCCATGGCTTCCTTCAGTTCTTTTTGATAAAAATAGGCTATCGAACCTACAAAATGCAGAGGCAATTCCGTTTTCCATTGTTCATAAGCATGCATTTCTCCGGTCAAAAATTTTTCAAATCCCGCATGCAAAAGTTTCTTGACATACCGTTCGTCGTAATTTTCATGCATAAAAATTGAATAGGACGCCAAAAATGCATTCGGCTGCTTTGATTGATAAATATTACGCTTGATATGATCTTCGTCCAAGTTGAAATTTTTCTTGAAAATCCTGCGCAAGCGCTGGGGCATACGCTCAAAATAATAATCGCGAATCAATTGCCGTCCGAACCAATTCCCCGAAGCGTCATCCATCAAAACATACCCGAAATGCCCTATGGTTTTTATGATTTTTTCCCCGTCATAGTAGCCGCTATTAGACCCGGTTCCCAAAATAGCCACCAACCCCGGTTCTTTGCCTGCCGTAGCTCGTGCTGCCGCCAGCAAATCGTCGTAGATATTCACACGGGCTTTTTCAAAAACATCTTCCAAAATTTTTTGCAAACGTTTATGCGCCTTGGGCTCATCCGATCCGGCTCCGTAAAGGTGAACTTCCGAAACATTATCCACAAAATCGAACAATTCGCCGCTGGCAGCCAAGTTTAATTTAAGCGTCTCGTCATTAAAAACAATCGGATTCAACCCTCCGGACTCAAATGCGCCCACCATAATTCCTTCGTTGTTCACCAGCCTCCAATCGGTTTTGGTCGAACCGGCATCGGCAATTAATTTCATAATCTATTCGGAATTGAAAATTTCGCCGTAAAAATAGGTATAATTTATGTAACTTTGACCACCGCTTTTTAAAAAGTTTGAAAAACATGACATCGACTGCATGGATTGTTTTATGGTATGGGACTATTTCGGCGCTGGCCACGGGTTTGGGTGCCATTCCTTTTATTTTCATCAAGAAAGTAGGAAAACGAACAACGGGTTTTTTTTCGGCTATGGCGGCGGGATTAATGGCCGGCGCTTCCTTCGGTTTGCTCCAAGAAGCCGCCGATATGAACAAATTGAAAATGATTATCGGTTTCCTGGCCGGTATTGTTTTTATCGGAATGATAAATTTATCGGTACATTATTTCAAAAAGAAAAAACTGCAAGTGGAAGACGAAGGCGAAATTTTCCAACGCCTGAGCCGTCAATTCGGTAATAATATGACGACTACGCTTTTGCTCATCATTATTATGACCGCTCATTCCGCCGCCGAAGGAATCGGAATAGGGACTTCCTTTGGCGGAACCGTTCGTTTCGGCGTTTTAATGTCCATTGCCATTGCCATTCATAATATCCCCGAGGGATTGGCCATCAGTGCGGTTATGGTCAAAAACGGAAATTCATGGCTTAAAGCGGCACTATGGAGCATTTTTACTTCAATTCCCCAACCGCTACTGGCAGTTCCTGCATATTTATTCGTTGCCACCTTCAAACCTTATGTGCCCGTCGGACTGGCATTTGCCGGCGGCGCTATGATTTGGTTGGTTTTCTCCGAAATCGCACCCGAAGCGGCCGAAGAAATAGGAGGTGAAAAAGCCGCCACCATCACCACCCTTTCTATTGCCGTCATGCTTCTGATTCAATACTTTTTATAATAAAAACCACAATGAAAACGTTTTTCGTTTAATGCATTTAAAACTTAAAATACCGTTTATTTTACTGCTATTGGTTCCGCTCCAAGGTTTTACGCAAGAAGGAAAATGGTTTAAAGGACGCGTATTAAAAGCCCGAAACAACAAACCCTTAAGCGGTGCCAATATTGTTAATTTAACCCAAGTTACCGGCAGCATTTCCAATGCAGAAGGCTATTTTGCCATTCATGCCTTGCCCGGTGATACGCTTTCCATCTCCTTTCTGGGCTATCAAACACTTAAATTCGTAGTCGACAGTAGTGCTTTCAATAAGATACATACCTTCAAACTCTATGAAAAACCTATTTTTCTTAATGAAATCGTCATAAGCGGATTTGAGCTCACCGGTATTCTCCCGGTGGATTTGGCCTTGATTCCCGTCCAGCCTCCTCCCGAAATCAATCCGCATTTGGAACTACTTTTCGGAGAACCCAAGCAAGATTTTTATTCACGACAAGTGGATAACATGCGCAAAATCTCCGACCCCGTAGGAATGCTCTACAATATTTTCAGCGCTCACGGAAAAGACATGAGAAAATTAAAAAAACTAAAAGAAGACAATAACATCACTTCCATGCTCGCCAAACGATTCGACCGACAAATCATTGCCGATTTGCTCAACATTCCCCCCGAAAAGGTTTATCGTATCCTCGAATTATGTCAATATGACGAAAATTTCCTCAAAAACGCCAGCGATCTCCAAATCCTCGAAGCCCTTAAATCATGCTACGAAAAACATCGTATTTTGCTCGAGAAACAAGAACAATAATCCTCGAACACAAATTGGATATACCGAATAATTTTTGGAATTTTGCATAAAAATATACGCATTTGAACGAACGAACACTTGAAATCCTCGGAGGACAATTAGCCGAATTGCTAGGGAAAAACAACGAAAACCTCAAAGCCATCAAAAGCTTTTTCCCGAAAATAAAAATTGTTAGCCGGGGAAATATTTTGAAAATATTCGGTGAACCCGTCATGCTGGACGAATTCGAGCGTAAATTAAGCGTCATGCTTGATTATCTGGATCGCTACAACACACTCGACCCGGAAGTTATCGAAAAAATCATTCTCTCCGACGACATAGATTTCCGTTCGTTTCTCGCCGGCGAAGACGTGGTGGTGCACGGCGTAGGCGGCCGTTTAATCAAACCGCGCACGCCCAACCAATTGAAAATCGTTAAATCCGTTGCCGAAAACGATATGGTTTTTGTTACCGGACCCGCAGGAACGGGAAAAACCTACATTAGCGTCGCCTTGGCCGTACGCGCACTCAAAAATAAAGAAGTCAAACGTATCATTCTTACTCGCCCCGCCGTTGAAGCCGGCGAAAACTTGGGATTTCTCCCGGGTGATATGAAAGAAAAACTCGACCCGTATATGCAACCGCTCTACGACGCCCTGTTCGACATGATTCCGGGAACCAAATTGCAAGATTACATCGAAAAAAACGTTATACAAATCGCTCCGCTTGCCTTTATGCGCGGACGAACCCTCGACAATGCCTTCGTCATCCTCGACGAAGCCCAAAATACCACCCACAGCCAAATGAAAATGTTCCTAACGAGAATGGGCGTAAACGCCAAATTCATCATTACAGGCGACCCTTCACAAGTGGATTTGATCAAAAACAAAAAATCGGGATTGGCCGAAGCCTTGCAACTGCTCAAAAACATCAAAGGCGTGGATATTATCCGTCTTTCCGAAAACGATGTGGTACGCCACCCATTGGTAAAAAAAATCATTGAAGTCTATAAAAACACCGAACAAAAAAAATCCTGATTTTTCACTATTTTTGACCTTAAACACAAATCGAAATCATGGAAGATTTAAGAAAACGTATCGAAAAATTGGAACAAATCAACGAATTGCAATCCCAACATTTGGAACATCTCAACAAACGTCTCAAACACCAAGAAAAACTCATGCGCTATGCCGCCATTTTTATGGTGTTACTTCTTTTTGTATGGTTGTTTACCGTCACTTGGCTAATTCCCTGATATGGAATTGCGCATCCTCGGCTGTCATTCCGCCACACCCAAACCCGGTGAATTTCCTTCGTCGCAAGCTTTGCTCATACACAATCAATGGATTTTGCTCGACGCCGGCGAAGGAACCCAAATGCAATTGAGACGATACGGCGTAAAATTCTCCCGGATTAAGCATATTTTCATAACCCACCTCCACGGCGACCATGTTTACGGCCTCTTCGGATTACTCTCAACCTTTAGACTGCTTAACCGACAAACGGAATTGCATGTGCACGGACCGGAACCACTCAAACCCTTGCTCAAGCATGTGTTTCAATTATCCCAAGTAGAATTAACCTACCCGCTCCACTTACATGCCGTTAGCCCCGAAAAACCCGCTTTAATACTGGACGAAAAAAAATTCACCGTCAGCAGTATTCCGCTCAATCACCGCACCGACACAACCGGATATATTATTCGCGAAAAACCCGCCCCTCGAAAACTCAATACGGAAGCTATCAAACAATATCCCGAAATCGACATTTGGGCCTATAACAATTTGAAAGCAGGCAAAGATATTATTTTGGACGACGGACGTATTATCCCAAACAACGAACTAACCTTCGATCCGCCTCCGCCCAAAAGCTACGCCTACATCACCGACACCGCTTATCTGCCGGATATTGTTCCCCGCTTGCATAATATAGACGTGCTATACCACGAAGCCACTTTCGCATGCGAAGACGAAAACTTGGCAACCAAAACCTTTCACAGTACCGCTTGTCAAGCCGCCCGAATAGCCCGTGCCGCTCAAGTAAAAAAATTAATCCTCGGACACTTCTCATCGCGCTACCGCAACCTAAACATCCTTTTGAACGAAGCTCAAAAAATTTTCCCCGAAACCGAATTAGCCTTTGAAGGAAAACACATTTTGATTTAAAAACCCGAAATCCTTACCGGATTAAAAAAACCGAACCTTAGCGGCCCGGCCGGTTCCACATCAAATTACATCATCCCCAAGGCTCTCTTGCCTTCATCACTAATCATGGATGTGTCCCAAGGAGGATCAAAAGTAAGCTCCACCTGAACATCAAAACCGGGATAATGCTTTTTAATAATATTTTCCACCGCCGACACCAATGCATCACTCAGCGGACATGCCGGAGTGGATAAAGTCATTTCAATATAAACATGGCTTTTCCCGTCGTAAACAATATTGTATACCAAACCCAAATTAATAATATCAATCCCTATTTCAGGATCTATTACCTGCTTGAGCAATTCGTAAATATCATTTTCCACTTGACGTATTTCTTCCTCCGGTTTGGTCTCGCTTTTGGCTTGCGGTTTTTCATTGCCACCTTCGATTTCCACCGATACTTTCATGCCCGGCAATTTTTCTTTCACTTTGTCTGTCAATTCATTGACAATTTTTTCCTTGGCGGATTGCAGAATATTTTTAATACTAATTTTCACCATACCGTCTTTTATTTCAATATCGGTCCCTTCCGGTTTAATGCCCGGTGTATTTTTAAGGATTACATGAATAACTTGTAAAACTTTTTCCTTTTCCATAGAATTTATTTATTCTTATCCAACGGCTCCAAATGCGGCTTGTGGAAAAACATTTTAATCATATTCACATTATAAGAAATCGCAACAAAGGCTAAAATCCACAACGAAATCCATAACATCCATGACGATTGAACGATATATGCAAAAATAAACAAAATCAAGAAAACCAAATAAAATCTGTATTGCCAAACGGCAAGGCGCGCACTATATACTTCCTTCGGTAAAGGAATTTTAAATTTCCCGACATAAGGTTGATAACGTTCCAGCCAAATAATAAACGGGATGGTTTTATAGGTCTGTCCCAAAATTATCAAATTGATCACCCCGAAAATCAAGCTAAATCCGAATAATGCAACCAGACTCAAAGCTGTTTTTCCATGGTAATTATGCCGAAACAATAATAAGAAACTCAACAATAGCGGAACAAGCAACAAAACAAACATCAACATGGTCGGTTGCATGCCTTCGTCCAGTATACGCTTGAAACGATTCCGAAAAGCATCATAAACAAACTTTAAATAAAATCCTATTCCGGCCGCCAACATCATCCAACCCGGATAAACCAACCAATGCCAACCGATAAACCACCAATTGATAACCAATACGGCCAAACCCGCATTATACAATAAAAAAGCCGGCCAAAGCGGTTTTTCACTGTGCTTGTGTGATACCAAAAACATCGGAACCAAAGTAGTCCCAACCCCGAAAATCATCTGTATAAAAAACCCGGTTAATCCCATGACGGCATGCACCGGCAAATGCCTCAAATTATCCGTGTAAATGGGATATTTAAAGCTCAATGCCATCAATAAACCCTCTGTCTGCGTAAGAAATAACCAAAAAATCGCCGCTATAATAAAAAATGTTTTAATGTTTTTTAAAGTCGCATTCCTATAAGACATACTGATATTGAACACGAACAAAAATAAAGCCGAATACATCAAATAAGCCCCCCAAACCAACCATGTTTCCAATCGCCCCGCCCAAAAAGCATAAGCCATAATCATAATGCTGAAACCCGTCAACCAAAAAGTAAGCTTAGCCAAGGTTTCACTGAATAATTTCGTTTCAAAAACCACAGGAACCAACTGATATAACGAGCCGTAAACCAACATCATCGCCCATCCTAAAATATTGGTATGAATAATAGCTAAAATTTTATTGTGATAATAAGGCATGAATAATTCCGTCCCGCTCAATAACATCAATAAAACCGCTACCCCGAAAGCAAAAGCCCCAAACAAAAAATGCGGCTTCACAACACTGATATCCGGTGCATTTTGAGTATGTAATTTGGTCATAAGCTCAATATATGATTAATCTCGTATGTCCTTCTCCCGTTTTTTGGGCGGCTATCCGTTTTCCTCGCTTTTTCAATTCCGGCAAAAGATACTGAGGAATTCGTTCGTGTTCAACCAAAAGGGCTTGCCCTTCGGGTAAATGCGACAGCGCCTCCAAAACCGTCATCATCGGCATCGGCATCTCCATCCCACGAACATCGAGCGTAACAATTTTCCCTTCATATCGATTCAATAACCGCTTAAAATCCTCCGCATCCCCGATTTCGATTTTCGTCAATGGCGCCGGTTCGTATGCCGTCTTCCGTTGCCGCCCGAAAATACCTTTTATTTTATTCCACAAACCGCCTTCTTCGGGCATAGGTTTGAAAAAATAAGTGGATACATAACCGTCCCTACAAATCGTGCAATGATCATAACCGCTTCTCTCAAACAAATCAATTAACGGAACGGGTTCAAAATCCACTATTACTTCCAAGGCTTCACCCTTTTCTAATCCCGCCAGTTTTTCCCGAATCTTGTTAAACGGATCACGCCCGGATTCCAGATCGGCACGAACGTCCAAACTAACGGTTTTATAATTCTTGAGCACTTCACATTTTTTCGGCTGCACCTCCATGGTATCCCTTTCGTCATAAGAAACCTCAAAATCATGCTTTTCCAAAAACTTCAAAAAAGTATTCACCGGCATATTGCCAATCCGTGCCGCATCCTTCACACGCACTCGCGGCGCAATACTTTTTCGCAAAACGGGATTTCTCAATTTCTCAAAAGCAGGCGTTATGGAAGCAATTATATCAAGCGCATCCTCGCGCATTTTCAACAAATCACCGATTTTAGTATTTCTATCAACAACCATCACCTATTTAGAACGGTTTTAAATTACCCGGCAAAGATAAGCGCTATTTTCGGAAAATCAAAAAGCGATTATAAAAAACCTTCAACGTTATTTTAGGGATATTTATATGTTTTTAATCACCCGTTCGCTTAAATAAAATCGAATCTCCATGAACTACGAAAGCCTTGCCAACCGCGCCGCCAATCTTGCATTTTCTTTGACCAATGCCAAATTGGCCGCTAAGGTTTTTCCTTGCGTTTTTTTCACCAATTCAGCCAACAAAAAAGGCGTAATTTCCTTTCCTTTTATCAGTGCTTTTTCTTGTTTTTTCAAAGCATCCGCAATCATCGCATCCACGTAATCCGCATCCAAACCTTGCGCCTCCGAAATGGGATTGGCTACCAAAATACCGCTTTCCAAAGGCAACGAAAAATGATATTGCAACACTGCCGACAATGCTTCCAAACTATCGACCGAAAACGGCGAATCAAACAAACTTTCTTTCACATAAAACGCCGGAAATTTCCGCTGCCCGTATGTAATCACCGGCACCCCTTTCGTCTCCAAATATTCCAGCGTAGCCCCGATATCCAATATGGATTTCACTCCACTCGAAATTACACAAACTTTGGTTTTGGCCAATTCTTCCAAATCGGCGGAAATATCAAACGTTTCCATCGCATTGCGATGAACCCCGCCGATTCCACCCGTAGCAAAAAAACGAATCCCGGCTTGGTGCGCCGCCCACATGGTGGCGGAAACCGTCGTGGCCCCCGTCAAACCGCGCGACAAAACCCAAGCAAAATCTCGACGGCTGACCTTGTACACTTTACGACCCTTACGCGCCAAAAAACCTATTTCCGCAGCACTCAACCCGATTTTTATTTTTCCGTCCATCAAGGCTACGGTAGCCGGAACCGCTCCTTCATCGCGCACGATTTTTTCCAATTCCAATCCTAAATATTCATTCTCGGGATACGGCAAGCCATGCGAAATAATGGTGCTTTCCAAAGCCACCACAGGCCGGCCTGCTTCAAGCGCTTGCTTCACTTCCGGCTGTAATACCCAAAATTCCTGCGATTTCATCATAAGGCGGATAATAATTTTTCGGCCGAAATTTCCTCCGATACCACACGTTCGCTCTGCACCGTCAGGCCCGCCGCATGTAATCCCAATTTCGCCATTCGATGTAAATCAAATCCTTGCAAAAATCCGAAAGTGACACCCGCCAAAAAAGCATCACCCGCACCTATCGTATTCAACACTTTAGCCGGAACCGGCGGCTGATAATCAATCCCGTCGCTATTGCCGTATATTACACCTTCCTTACCCAAAGTAATAAAAACATTGGAAACGCCTTCGTCCAAAAAATATTTGACCATATCCTTATAATCGCCCGTCCGCGCGGAAATACCCGTAAGCACTTCCGCTTCCAACAAATTGGTTTTCAAAATTTCCAACCGGTCATACACGGCTTCGATACGCTTGGCTTTATCCCCCGAAACCGTATCGGCAATCCATTTTTTTTGCGGATACAAATTCACCAAATAATCCAACACCGACGAAGGAAAATTCGTTTCCATCACCACCACTTCCGAATGTTCCAAAGCCTTCAATTCCGTATCCAATAAATCCGGAGTCAAATTGTCATATATCCGCATATCGGCAATAGCCACCGCCAAATCGTTACCACGATTCAATACCGCCGAAAACACCGCCGACGAATAGCCGTTCAACACCAACGAATCCGACAAATCGATTCCAACGCTTTCGGAATGACGCTTGATAAATTCATAAAAATAATCCTTGCCGAAAACACTGACAAGGAATACTTTTTGCGCCATCCGGCTCAAATTTTCCGCAATGTTGCGACCCACGCCTCCCGGAAGCATTCGAATCTGACCCTTATTACTATCATTGAAAACCAAGCGCCCTTCGGGAAAACCCACCAAATCGGTATTGGCGGCGCCAAAAACACATACGGGGACCTGCTTAATTTCCATTGAACAAATTTTCAGTAAATTTACACGAAAATTACCAATCCGGTCGAATGAAAAATCGTTTTTATTCCATTTTCGGTGGTTCCAAGGCGCTTATCGCCATGATCCATGTGCGCGCATTGCCGGGAACACCCCGATATGAAGGAAATTTCAATCATGTCCTACAAAAAGCCACCGAGGAAGCTAAACGCTACGCGGATGCAGGACTTCAAGCCGTTATGATTGAGAATATGCACGACCGGCCTTATGTCAAATATTCGCCGGGACCTGAAATTACCGCCGCCTTGGCCGTAATCGGACACGAAATCAAGCAAAAAACCGGATTGATCACAGGTATTCAAATCCTTGCCGCCGCCAACAAACAAGCTCTTGCCGTTGCCCTCGCCGCCGGCTTGGATTTCATTCGTGCCGAAGGTTTCGTATTCGGTCATCTCGCCGACGAAGGATATATCGAAGCAAACGCTGGCAATCTACTGCGCTACCGCAAACAAATCCAAGCGGAACATATCGCCGTGTTTACGGACATCAAAAAAAAACACAGCGCCCACGCCATTTCCGCCGATACGGATATCACGCAACATGCCCTCGCCGCCGAATTTTTCCTTTCCGACGGACTCATCATCACCGGAACAGAAACCGGGAAAGCCCCACGCATCGACGAAATAAAAGCCGTAAATAACCATACCCGCCTTCCTGTTTTACTTGGATCCGGAATAAATTTGGATAACATCGGAAACTTCTTCTCCCTAGCCGACGGATTCATCGTAGGATCCGATTTTAAAATCAACGGCCGATGGTATAATGAATTAGACCCCGAAAAATTAAATGCTTGGAGAAAACTTTGGAACGAACTAACGAAACGGAATCTATGATTTGGAAAAAAATCGTCATCAAACGCATCCGGCGAAACCTCGAAAAAAATCGACCCGGCAACCCGTCTAATAAAATGCTTGTTCTTTTCAACCCGGATTTCCCCGTCGATAAACCCTTCCTCGACCGGCTTGCCAAGCCGCTTCAAATTCCGGTTTTGAACATCCGGACCCTTATTTTTGAAAAAGTCCCCAAAAATCCCGATTTTACTTCCGTCACAGAAAAATCTTTCGGATTTTTCGGTCAAATCAAAGACGAAAATCTTAAAAAAATCCTCGATCAACCCTATGATATTTTTATTGATCTTACCAAACTCTCCAACCTCCACGAACAACTCCTATCCTCATACGTTAAAAGCCGCTTTCGAATCGGCATCACCGATTCACTACCCGAATTTTACGACCTCATGCTCCAAGTAGAATCCCGGGAACAATTAACGGAAAATTTATTGACATTTTGGCAGCGTCTACAATTTTCCAAATAAAACCAAAAACAAAAAGCTCCACTTGATGCTTGCGCAAACATACAAATTAACTTAAATTTGAATCCTCAAAACATCGAATATGAAAAAAATCATCAACAAAAAATCCTTGGAATTTCTGCGAAAATACATCAACAATGCCGCACCCACAGGCTATGAATATACCGGACAAAAATTATGGATCGATTATCTCAAGCCCTATGCCGACGAATTCATTACCGATTCCTACGGAACCGCCGTAGCAGTAGTTAATCCCGGCGCCGGTTTCAAAGTGGTCATCGAAGCCCATGCCGACGAAATTTCCTGGTATGTCAATTATATTTCCGATAACGGCTTGATTTACGTAATTCGCAATGGCGGCTCCGACCATCAAATCGCGCCGTCCAAAAAAGTGTTCATCCACACCGAAAACGGCATCGTGGAAGGTATTTTCGGCTGGCCGGCCATTCACACACGGCTTAAAGGCAAGGAAGAATGTCCAAAACCGGACAATATTTTTATCGATATCGGTGCCAAAGATAAAAAAGAGGTGGAAAAACTCGGCGTTCATGTCGGAAGTGTAATCACATACCCCGACGAATTTTTCATCATGAACAAAACACGCTACGTAGGACGCGCTTTAGACAACCGTATGGGCGGATTTATGATTGCCGAAACATTACGCTTGCTTCGCAAAAACAAAGTAAAGTTACCGTTCGGTTTGTATGTCACCAATTCCGTTCAGGAAGAAATCGGTTTGCGCGGCGCCCAGATGATTACCGAAACCATTCGCCCCGATTTGGTCATCGTTACCGACGTATGCCACGACACCACCACTCCCATGATCGATAAGAAAAAAGAAGGTGAAATTCAAATCGGGAAAGGGCCCGTGGTCTCCTATGCGCCGGCCATTCATCACAAAGTACGGGATTTGATTATCGACACCGCCAAAAAACACGAAATTCCTTTCCAAAGACTAGCCTCATCACGAAGTACGGGAACCGATACCGACGCTTTTGCCTACTCCAACGGCGGCGTGCCTTCCGCCCTGATTTCCCTACCGCTGCGATATATGCACACCACCGTGGAAACCGTCCATAAAGACGACGTGGAAAACCTGATTCGACTAATGTATTATACGCTTACCGAAATACAACCCGACAAAATCAATCTTTCCTATTTCAATTAAGCACATGAAAGAAAAAGACGGAAAACTCATCGTTTTTTCCGCTCCTTCGGCCAGTGGCAAAACCACCATTGTGAATGAGCTCATCAAACATCCCGAACTGAATTTGGCGTTTTCCGTGTCGGCCACTTCAAGACCCAAACGCCCCAACGAAATACACGGAAAACATTATTATTTCATTTCTCCCGAAGAATTTCGTCGAAAAATCGACGAAAACGCTTTCGTGGAATGGGAAGAAGTTTATCCCGGTCATTTCTACGGCACATTGAAATCGGAAGTGCAACGCTTATTGAAAAAAGGAAAAAACGTCATTTTCGACATTGACGTCAAAGGCGGAATAAATGTTAAACGCATGTTCCCCCAAAAAACCCTTTCGATCTTCGTAGCCGTTCCTTCAATGGAAGAATTGGAAAAACGCCTGCGGCACCGCAATACGGAACCGGAAGAAAAAATTCAAATGCGACTGCAGAAAGCCCGGGAAGAAACGGATTTCAGTCCCTATTTCGACCGGATTTTGATGAATGATCAACTCAACAAGAGCATCGAAACGGCCTATGAAATCGTCAAAAATTTTATCGAACAAGAATAAAAAAACGGGATTGTTTTTCGGTAGTTTTAATCCTGTTCATACCGGCCATTTGATCCTGGCCAATTATTTCACGGAACACGCGGGATTGGACGAAATATGGTTCGTCGTCACACCGCAAAATCCCCTCAAAAAACAGAGTAATCTTTTGCCGGATTATCATCGGCTTTATATGGCCCGTTTAGCCACAGAACCCTATTCCAAATTTAAAGTGTCCACCGTGGAATTCGATTTACCCAAGCCCAATTTCACTATCGTAACATTGGAAAAACTCAAAGAAGATTATCCCAATCGCCGTTTTATCCTGCTTATGGGACAAGATGCTTTGATTTCATTGCCGAAATGGAAAAATTTTGAACAAATCCTGTCGGACTACCGAATTTTCGTCTATCCCCGGAGATACGGCGGTTCTTCGGATTTACTCGTTCATCCTTCGGTTATATTTTTTGAACAAGCCCCCGTTGTAGAAATTTCCGCTTCGCAGATCCGGAACGATTTGAAAGCCGGAAAAAACGTCAGACCTCTACTTCCTCATGAAGTCTATCAATACATCATCGAGATGGGATTCTATAAAGACACCCCTATCGTTCGATAATTCACGCCTTCAAATCTTCTTGATTTTGGTCGAAAAATAGGCCTGTTTCTCCCGGTCCACAATCACTAATAAATACAATCCGTTGAGATAATTTTTCATGTGTAATCGAAATACCCGCTCATCATTCGCTTCGTCAATAAAAACCGCTTTCCCCGTCAAATCATACAAATACACTTCATAACGGCCTTGCTCTGGAAATCGAATGGTGAGAAAATCGGAAACGGGATTGGGAAAAATTTCAACGCCTTCGAGTGGTTTATAATCCGTCAAACCCAAAAAATTAAGCAAATCCGGCCCAATAAAACCTTCGGACAAATGTTCGGGCATAACGTCCACTTCATCCACAAAGACTTCACCCAATGAATAAACCAGCTTCTTCGTTCCCTGTTCAACGGCCTTACCTTCGGGCGCCCACGAAACTTTTCTCATTTCGGGCTGGCCCGTTAATCCGGCAATCCAAAAAATCACCAATAAACAACTCGATATTTTTTTCATTCCGCTTATTTTTTATATACCACAAAAGAAAAACTATCGTCGACGGACAACCCGCCGTCACCAATCAAATGTATCGTAAACCTGTCGGATTGTTTTGTCACGCGTGCTACATAAGCCGAAGAACCTGTAATGCTCACAAGAACAATATAAGCCGTTGCGTCACCGGGACTATTATCAAATATAACTTCATATTCCCCCGTTCCCGTTTTGCTTACGACAAAACCGGCAGAGCTTCCGTTGGCATTGACCGTTCCGGCGGAAGTTATATCGCCGTATATATAAGCTTTCATATCGGCATCGCCCGAATCATTGCTTTTTAATCGCCTGCTGATTTTGACATCGCCGTTAAAATAACCGGCATAGCTTCCCGTTTTGATTGCTTCGCCGAAAATGGCATAATGCGTCCCTCCCGACGAAGAATCCACCCGGGCAAATACACCATATTTATTTCCGCTTCCGTTTCCCAACACATTATTGAATGAGCCGAAAATCTCTCCGTTACCCTCCGCATGCATTTCATTCCATACACCGTAGTGATCACCGTCACCGTTTGAAATAATGGCATTGTATGTGCCTATATGTGTGCCCCCTCCGTCTCCCAAAATATAACTCACATAACCGATATGCCAACCCGTGCCGTTCCCGCTCAATATAACATAATTCCCGTAATGATAGCTATTGCCGCTATTGCTGATTTCAGTATATTCTCCCGTTTGAAAACCCGTTCCGGAACCACCTAAAATATTAACCACTCCGATACGCGTTCCGCTACCGTCATCACTGATTTGATTTCGAATGCCGGCATGCGTTCCGCTTCCATTAGCCGTAATATAAGTTCCTATACCCGTCAAATACCCGTCTCCACTCCCGGTTATAGTGTTATTTATCGCTTTTTTATCCGCATTATCCGTTACTTGAATCATGGTTTTAATCGCTTTGCCATAACCCGGTTCATTATTAAAAATATATAAGGTAGAATTATCATCGGTCGTATTATATCCCAAAGCCAAATGTCCTTCATGATAAATAGGATCCGTGATTGCCGAGGGATAATCCGTTGTACCCGACACATAAAAAACCACCGGTTTGTTCATCAACCCGTTAAAATCGCCGTGAAGCGCAAATTTGGCTTTGGGAACATATCGCAAAACTTCATCGGAATAAACCTGATATCCGCTTCCCGAATCGATTTCCACCTGCACGGAATAAGGATTGCTCCAATCAATCTCATCGAAGTAAGCCGCCGTTCCGCCCAAACGACTTCCTTCTCCAAAATAAACCCTGCCAATCCCGTTGGCATCCGTCGATACGCCCGTATGTTCCTCCTGCCAAATAACCGTGGAAGACGAATCCTTTACCGTAAACCGAATGTTCACACTGGCACCGGAAAGTGGATTTCCATTATCGGTCAGTAAAAATTTATAATTAAATCCCGCTTGAGCACTAACTGAAACAACATTCGCCAATGACATGAAGACTAAAAAAACCGTTCTTTTCATAATGATTATTTTAAATTTTCATATCAAAAATTATGCCTTTTCATGCAAATTGTAACAAGTAAATTGTAACAAGATTTTTTAAATTTACAAAAAATTTTTTCCATGAAAAAAAATTCACTGATTTTTTTATTCATTACTTTTTTTTCACTACAAGCGCAAAACAATCCCATCCCCGAATTAGTCGAACAAGCCCGGCAAAAAGCTTCGGATGTCCGGTTTGGCTATATCGAAGTGCTTAATCAAATGAAATACATGACCAAAACGGACACAATCACGCAACACCTGAAAATTTATTTCAAAAAAACGGATGACAGCATTTTCGGTTATTATTTTCATCAATACAGCTATCAAAATGACACCTTGATTGAAGAAAAATTGTATAATGGACAAAAACTCATTATTCGCTATAAAAACGATACGGCGACCTATTATTCCGTCACAAAAGATTCCGCATTATTGATGTACCTGAAAATAAGTCACAGGATTAGGTTACCCTATGTCGACACGGAACAATACCCCTTTCCGCCTCAAGATACCACCGGCAAATATCGGTATTTTCGGCTCAGGCCCGCAAGAATGAACGGAAAAAAATTCAAACGCTTCCTGATAACCGGCAAACCCGGCAAAAAAGATTTAAAAAACGGCCTGATTAGCGACTCGCTCTTTTTGTGGATAAACCCCGAAACTCGCTTTCTACGGAAATACAAAAGAAGTTACGGCATTTATCTTGGCTCCGATACCATGTATCAAGTTACAATTAAACAAATAATTAAATACGATTTTGATAAAATACCCTCCGATTCCGTATTTTCGCCCGAATCATTCCCGCCGCAAACGGTCTTTAAACACTACAAACCCCGAAAACGACCCGAATTATTACCCGGCGGTCAAACGGCACCACCATGGAAAGCCTTATCGCTCAATGGCGATACTTTAAGCTTGAAAGACTTTCGCGGCCAACTGGTTATTCTCGATTTTTTCTACAGTTCCTGCTATCCTTGCCTGCTAGCCATGCCCGAAATGCAAGATTTATACGACAAATATAAAGACCGGAACGTCGTCATCATCGGCGTGAATCCCTTCGATCGCCCCGAAAAACTGAAACCTTTTTTAGCTAAAAAGAAAATCCGTTATCCCGTCATTGTCAACGCCAAAATCGTAGCGGACACATACAAAGTAAGCGGTTATCCTACGATATACGTCATTTCCCCCGAAGGAAAAATCGTCAAAACATTTATCGGTTTCAGAGACGATTTGAAAAACGAACTTGAAAAAATCATAAACGAATTTTCAGCGCAAAAAAAATGATTAAATTTGCATATATACCTTCATACCATGAAGTTGCGCGGAAGTTTCTTTAAGATTTTCTTGCTGTTGCTCATGCCGTTTTTCTTCGTAAAAGCCGTTGAAAACCCCATGACAGACGGCGCCATTCGCGAAGCATTCAAAAAAAATTACCGCATCTACGCCCTTCCCCTACCGGATTCATTAACTTTTGCAGGCGAAGCTGTTCCGCTCAATCGCCCCGATATTCGCGAAAAATTGGACAAGGAATTGCTCATCAATGTCTATTGGCAATCCTACGGATTATTAAAATTCAAGCGTGCCGCCAAATATTTTCCCGTCATCGAACCGATTCTTAAAAAATACGGAATTCCCGACGACTTCAAATATTTAGCCGTAGCCGAAAGCAACCTTGAAAATATAACAAGTCCGGCAGGCGCACGCGGCATTTGGCAACTCATGCCCGAAACCGCGCGAAAAAACCACATGGAAGTCAGCAAACAAGTGGACGAACGCTACCATTTGGAAAAATCCACCGAAGCCGCTTGCCGCTATTTGCTGGAAGCCAAAGAAAAATTCGGTTCATGGACTTTGGCCGCCGCCGCCTATAACCGCGGCATCAAAGGACTCGAAAAAGCCCTCGCCGACCAACAAGCCGACAATTATTGGGACCTTTACCTCAATCCCGAAACCGCACGATATGTCTATCGAATCTTGGCCATCAAAGAAATCATGGAAAATCCGCAAGACTACGGCTTTTATTTCCGCAAAAAAGACCTCTATCAACCCGAACACTTCCGCTTAATCGCCATTGACACAAATCAAGTGGATTGGGTCGGTTTGGCCAAAAATAACGGCATTTCCTTCTATCAACTGAAACAACTCAACCCCTGGATACTCGACTATCAATACAAAGCCAAACAAAAACGACCGTTTGTAATCAAATTACCGGTTCAAAAACCCTGAATTTGGTTATTAAAAATTATTTCCTAACTTTGTAAATCAAACGGTAAAAAATATTGCCTATGTAGCATATCTACGCAGCGATTATAAACCATAACGGCCATGAAAAAAAACAAGCTCACCGACGCCGAGCTGCTGCGTAGGTATACACGAGGCGACGAGCAATCATTGAATGTTCTTATCGAACGTTATCGTCTGAAACTGTTCGGTTATATTTTCAATAAAGTCAAGCATCACGATTTGGCAGAAGATATATTCCAAGACACCTTTATCAAGGTTATCAATTCCGTCAAAAGCGGGAAAAATTATACCGAAGAAGGAAAATTCGGCTCCTGGCTTATGCGTATCGCACACAACCAAATCATCGATCATTTCCGGAAACAAAAAAAACGTCAGCTTACATATGACACCGAAGAATTTTCCATGTTCGATATTTTGCCCGATAACAATCACGCCGAAATGCAAATCATCCGCGAACAAACAGTGGAAAAAATCCGTCAACTAATCGAAGAACTTCCACCCGAACAAAAACGCGTACTCAAATTACGCATTTATGAGAACGTGCCCTTCAAAGACATCGCCGACATGATGGACATCAGTATCAATACCGCCTTGGGACGCATGCGCTATGCCCTTATCAACCTGCGAAAACTTATCCGAAAATACAATATCGATTTCACTGCATAAACGAAGGGTCCTTCATTCATTCAAAAAGTGTTTGGCTAAACCGGAATCACGCTTCGAGGTTCCGGTTTTTTTTCGGATTCCACGCAAATATGGCAAAACTCGTTTGACTTACTTATCTTTGTGTCGTGATAAACACCGATGAAAACCAACCTGTTCTTTTTTATAGTATTTCATTTAGCCTTAGGTTATATGGCCTATGCCCTTCCCGTTTCGGGAAAAATTTATGCAACCATATTGACGGTTTTAACATTTTTTCTGATTTTCTACCTCAAAAAAATCGAGCATTTGGTTTATTGGGCGGCATACATCATGGCAGCCGAAGTATTTACCCGCATGACAAACGGTCTTTTCTTCTATGAATCGCACAAATATTTGGCGGCACTTGTTTTTTTGGCCGTTTTATTCAGGCGCGGCATCAAAAAGGAAGCATTACCTTATTTTTTATATATCCTATTTTTATTACCGGCCGTATTCTTAACCCTTTTAAAAGAAGCTGACGACCCTTCGTATGTTATAAACAGCATCCGGAAAACCATTTTATTTTATATCGCCGGTCCCACCACACTGGGAATCGGAGCTATGGCTTTAATCAAATTCCCTTTCAAGATAGACTGGTATTACCGTCTAATGCAATTCATTCTCTACCCCATTTTGTCCATTAGTGTTTTTGTGACAGTAAAAACCCCCGACTTGCGAGAAATCATTTTTAGATCCTCGGCTATGTTTGCCACTTCCGGCGGATTTGGTCCCAATCAAGTAGCTACAGCATTGGGATTGGGAGTTTTTGCCGCATTCGTTCTGTTTTTATTGGAGAAAAACACAGCGATTAAATGGTTATGGCTATTTTTTACGGCATTTATCGCTTACCGGTCGTTTCTCACATTTTCGCGCGGAGGAACCATTACGGGAATAGCTATGGTATTGGCTTTTATTTTTGTTTCGGCACGTAGTGATTTTTCCTTTTTCAAATCCAGAAATTTAAAAGCATTATTTCTTTCGCTTGTTATCATAGGAGCGAGCTTCTACTGGGTCATGCAAGTCACGCAAGGAATGATTTTCAACCGCTTCGCCGGCTTAACCGTTCGCGGTGAAAAGAAATCCGACATTACATCGGGGCGATTAACTATCTTCATGATTGAAACCCGGGATTTTATTCGTCATCCCATTCTGGGAACCGGCGTAGGGCGTTCGGCCAAAGAACGATTTGAACGTTTCGGTGTCAAAATGGCTTCTCATACGGAAATTTCACGCCTTATGGCCGAACACGGCATTTTCGGTATCCTGGCGCTGATGATACTACTTTTCGTCCCTTGGATACAAGGAATAGCCGTCAAAAACAATTTATTTTTTTATCCGTTTTTTGTTTTTTGGATCTTGACCATTATGCATTCGGCCATGCGTTTGGCGGCACCCGCCGTAATGTATGCTTTTTCGCTTATGCTTATGAAATATGAAGAACATCATTCATAAAAAACAGCATTATACAGCCAAGACTTACGGCACATCATGCCGGAATCCAGGCATAAAGTGTTCATCGGCCGGAAACAAAACTTTCAATCAAAATCGCAGTGATTTAAAATGAATCCAAGTATTTACATAGCAATTTTTATCATTCTGGTGGCATTCGGCTATCTTTATCGAAATTTGGCATGGAAACAAAAAATCATTGATTGGCCCAATCAACGCAGTTCACATACCCAACCGGTCGTTAGGGGCGGAGGTATTTTGATTTTTTTACCCTTTACCGTTTGGCTCTTATATCTCGCCCGGGACGAATCACCTTATCGCTCACTGGCTGCCGGCTTTTTGTTATTGAGTTTGCTTGGTTTCCTGGATGATAAAATAAATCTTTCACCCAAAATCCGTTTTCCCGTTCAACTTTTGGGCACCGCCCTTATCCTTCAAGCGGCAGGCTTATGGAAAACGGACTGGCCGTGGTATCTAAAAACCCTCATTTTTATTGTCGCCACAGGTTTTATAAATGCATACAACTTCATGGACGGCATCAATGGAATTACCGGACTTTACACACTGGTTTTGACCGTTTCACTTTGGTATTTAAATCGTCAAACCCATTTAATGGACGGCACATGGTTTGAATTGCTAGCCGTATCGGTTTTGGCATTCGGATTTTTCAATTTTCGAAAAAAAGCCCTCATGTTCGCCGGCGATATCGGAACCATGAGCATCGCTTCCGTTTTATTATATTTAATGATTTATTTCAGCCTTCAATTAAACAGCCCCGCACTGTTGATTATAGTGACCGTTTACGGCATAGACAGCGCTATGACAATCATCCGGCGAATCTTCAAAAAAGAAAATATTTCACAAGCACACCGGGAACATCTCTACCAAAAAATGGTGGATAAATTAGAATTTTCGCACCTTTCAGTGTCTATACTTTACGTTCTTATTCAAACCGGATTAAATTTTTTCTTCTTTCAAAACAAATTATGGCTCCTGCCCATCAAAACACAATTTTTATCCATTAGCATTATTTTGGTTACCTTTGTAGTGTTGTATTTAATAGCTCAAAAATATTTCGACAGTTGGAAAGCTTAAAAGAAAAATTCGGCCGGTTATACAGGGAGCTTTGGTTTCCGGTTCGTTCTTTTTTAATGAAATCATCACCACGCTGGTTTATTTTTCTGGTTGATTTGGCGGTTGTTAATGCTTCTTTTTTATTGGCTTATCTGGTCCGCTTTAATTTTGCCTTCCACTTCGAATCCGCCGCTTTCTTCAAGCAATTGCTTATATTAAACCTTTTTTCCGCACTCTTTTATTTCATTTTCAAACCCTATAAGGGTGTCGTTCGCCATACGGGATTTAAAGACATCCAAACCATCGGACAAACCCAAATCTTCATTTTGGCCGCTTTACTGACACTTACCTTTTTAAGCCGGAATAAATACATTCACCATTCTCTCAACTATCCTCTATCGGTTAGTTTTTTGACGGTTTTTTTCGCCATTCTCTTTATGATCGGGCTTCGCCTAATGTATAAAACCTTCTTCTACCGTATTTCCCGCGAGCAAAAAAAGATTTTCCAAGTCCTTATCTACGGCACCGACCAAAATGCCGTTTCCACCGCCAAAATGCTTTCGGGACAGAACAAATACAGATTTTATATCAAAGGTTTCATCAGCGACGACCCCAAAAACGCAGGAAAAAAAATCAGCGGCTATCCCGTCTTCTACCTAAACAACCTGGACGACCAGTGGATCAACCGAAACATTATCGATCAAATCATCATCTCCCAACCGGTAATCAATCCGTTACCGCTTCTAAAAAAACTCGGTAATTTCACACAACGAAACATCCCCATCAAAATTATTCCCCCCGCCGACACATGGATTGACAGAATCTTAAGCGAAGAAGACATCCGCAATTTCGACTTGGAAATGCTCCTGGAAAGAATTCCCATCCAAATGGAGAAAGACGAAGTGATTACACTGATCAGCAACAAAGTGGTCATGGTCACCGGCGCCGCCGGATCCATAGGCTCCGAATTGGTCCGGCAAATCATACGATTGCAACCCCGAAAATTAATTCTACTCGATCAAGCCGAAACACCGCTTTACGAATTGGAATTAATGCTCAAACGCGAAAACATTCAATCCCTTCCCGAAATTGTCTTACTGGACATTGAAGATTTCGATTTACTTCGAGAAACCTTCGAAAAATATCGCCCGCAAATCGTTTTTCATGCCGCCGCCTATAAACACGTGCCCATGATCGAAAAATTTCCGCATTACGGCATCTCCGTCAATATTTTTGCCACATTGGAATTGATGAAACTTTCAACCGAATTTCAAGTGGAACGATTCATACAAATCTCTACGGATAAAGCCGTCAACCCGACCAATGTTATGGGAGCCACCAAACGCGTAGCCGAATTAATCGCCCGGTGCCTCCAAGAAAATCAAAACAAAACCAAATTCATCATCACCCGATTCGGAAATGTCTTAGGCTCCAACGGCTCCGTCATCCATTTATTCAAAAAACAAATAAAATCCGGCGGCCCATTAACGGTGACACACAAAGAAATAACCCGCTATTTCATGACCGTCCCCGAAGCCGTCAATCTCGTCCTCAAAGCCGCTAATCAAGGAAAAGGAGGCGAAATTTTTGTCTTCGACATGGGAGAACCCATCAGAATTTTCGATTTGGCCGTAAAAATGATTCAATTGTCCGGGAAACGTTATCCCGAAGACATCGATATCATTATCACAGGACTACGGCCCGGCGAAAAACTTAAAGAAGAATTACTAACAAGCGAAGAATTGGTAGAAAAAACCAATGACGAAAAACTCTATATTTCAAAACTCAGCCCCTTGAATTGTGAACTACTCCAACATCAACTGAACCAACTGCGTAAAGCCTTAAAAAAAGACACAAAACTTGCCGTGGAAATCTTAAAAGAAATCATCCCCGAATATAAACCTCAACACAGCCCCTTTTCATAAAATTTATCTCTAAAGCAAGCTTGATTTTACGCTAATTTATGGTTAAATTTGTTTCGTAAAATCTCAAACTTTTAAGCCATGAAAAAATTTACCCTATTCTCCCTGCTAATATACCTGTCAGCCGGTGCACAAATCAACTTCCCACGAAACCTCCACATGCATTCTTCGAAATACAATAAAGAACAAAACATTCAAACCGGAATACAAGCCCGCCCCGCAACTATTTTACAAGCATTGGATAGCATTAACGTAATCATCTCCTTTACCAACCAAATGGCTACCCAATATTTTTTCGATTACGATTCCTTGGGAAACATCACCATCAACCGGACCTTGACTTTCGATCAAGGCCAACCCGTAGACGGAGAACTATTCACCATGCAATACAACGGTAGATTATTAACCTTCAAAGAACACGCAAATTTTGATAATACTTGGAACCCCGATTGGAGAAAATGGTATTATTACACCGGTTCACAACGCGACTCGGCCTATAAGGAAATCATCAACGGCGGACAATGGCAACCCGACAGAAAATATTATTATTCCTACAATTCACAGGGAAACACCACTCGAATATTACACAAAACCTACAATAACGGACATTGGGAACCGGCACAAAAAGATACCGTCATTTATAATCAAGCCGGATTAATCACCGAAATCATTACACAAACCTATTCGAACGGTATATGGCTCAATACGCACCGTGAAATCCGGCAATATGACAGCCAAAACAGAATTTCCGAAATCGTTTATTACGATTGGGACGGCTATTCCGCTTGGGAATACGAAGAACGGGAAATTTATACCTACAGTGGAAATAATTTAACCGAAATCATTGCTCAGGAATACGATAACGGACAATGGGAAAACACCTACAAAGAATCCTACCGGTATAATTCCAACGACGATTTAGTAACGCTAATTAATTATCAATATACAAACGGCAATTGGGAAGCACAGGCAAAACTAACCTTCGACTACGATACGTCGGTTACGCGCGATGAATTGCTTATGCCCGAATTGGATGGAATGGATAATCATATGTATCAACATAAAATCACCCTGGGTGATGTCTATCAACTCAGCAATGGTTTTTGGGTACATGTGGCCGATATCAACTTCTATTATTCCAACAGAAATATTGTTTACGTGAACCGGCAGCTACTCCGCCAAATCACACTTTATCCGAACCCCGTAAAAGATAAATTAATCATTCGAAGTTCCGGAAATCTGAAAATCAATCGAATAAAGTTATATAACCTATCGGGGCAATTAATCGAAACATTCGATGTCAACCGTCCGTATTTGGAAATGAAACATCTAAAACCCGGCTTGTATCAATTAAATATCGAAACCACGGAAGGAACGGCTGGATTCAAACTGATTAAAAAATAAGCGGTGAAACATTCGGCGAGTTTTCTACCGTGCCGATCTCATAACGGCCAAATTCAAATCTTACCGGGTCGCCCCGGCGGACCGTTTTAAGAAAAACGCGATCGGAGCATTTGGATGCCGGCCAAAGGCGAAGTCTTAACCGGCGAAGAAGATTGGCATGCCGCTGTTCGCGAATGACAAGAAGAAACCGGGACTTTGCTACCGGAAAACATACAAATTCAAGATTTGGGAGAAGTCAAAATTCCGCGCAAGATATATAAATTTCGGGCACGATTTTTGCTAATTTTGCAATGCGAAAAGCAGGCTGTCTTGCCGCGTCCCGGTGGACGCCGGGATGAGGAAAGTCCGGACACCGCAGGGCAACCCGGCGGGTAACACCCGCCCTCCGGCGAAAGCCGGAGAGGACTAGTGGCACAGAAACCAGGTACAGTTCGGCTGTAGTGAAAAGGCTAAACTCCGGGTGGTGCAATGCCAAGTATGCCGGCGCTTGAGGGCGGCCCGTCCGATGCCGGCGGGTAGGCAGCTTGAGGCGGCGGGTAACCGTCGTCCCAGATAAATGGCAAGACTCGACAGAATCCGGCTTACAGGCCTGCTTTTCGCCTTTTTATTTTTCCATTTGTCACTTGGTTTTCAAAGGATTTTTAGCATATTTGCAACAATGCTAAAAATAAAATCATGGCACAAGATCTTTTCAAACACCCCGATTACTATTTGGTGGATGAACTCTTGACGGAAGAACATAAATTGGTACGCGATGCCGCCCGCGAATGGGTCAAACGCGAAGTGACACCCGTCATTGAAGAATACGCTCAAAAGGCCGAATTTCCCGAACATTTGCTCAAAGGACTGGCGGAAATCGGTGCTTTCGGACCTTATATTCCCGAAGAATACGGCGGACCCGGATTGGATTATATTTCCTACGGAATCATCATGCAAGAACTCGAACGCGGCGATTCCGGGATCCGGTCCACTGCATCGGTACAATCCTCACTGGTAATGTATCCCATCTGGAAATTCGGATCCGAAGAACAAAAACAAAAATACTTGCCCCGCCTTGCTTCCGGTGAATTAATGGGATGCTTCGGCTTAACCGAACCCAATCACGGCTCCGACCCGGGCAGCATGGAAACCAAATTTACGGACAAAGGCGATTATTTTTTACTCAATGGCTCCAAAATGTGGATTTCCAATGCGCCTTTCGCCGATATTGCCATCGTCTGGGCCAAGAACGAAGAAGGACGAATCAAAGGATTAATCGTAGAACGCGGAATGGAAGGATTTTCCACACCCGAAACGCATAATAAATGGTCGCTTCGCACTTCCGCAACCGGTGAATTGATTTTCGATAATGTTAAAGTACCTAAAGAAAATCTGCTTCCCGAAGCCGACGGACTACGCGCCCCTTTAATGTGTCTCGATTCGGCACGATACGGAATTGCTTGGGGTACCTTAGGCGCCGCTATGGATGTATATGATACTGCTCTTCGATACGCACTGGAGCGCAATCAATTCGGACAACCCATTGCCGGTTTCCAACTTCAACAAAAAAAGCTGGCCGAAATAATCACCGAAATCACCAAAGCTCAATTGCTTGTCTGGCGATTGGGCACACTCATGAACGAAGGCAAAGCAACACCGGCTCAAATTTCCATGGCAAAACGAAACAATACGTATATCGCTCTGAACGCCGCCCGCGAAGCGCGCCAAATCCTCGGCGCCATGGGAATCACCGGTGATTACCCCATCATGCGTCATATGATGAATTTGGAATCCGTAATAACCTACGAAGGAACACACGATATTCACCTGCTCATCACGGGAATGGACATTACGGGCATTCCCGCTTTTCGTTGCAAATCGAAAAAATAATTCCAATAAAAAAAGCCCGGAAGCGGCTTCCGGGCTTTTTTTATCCGCTTTTTATATTTACCGTAAGTAAATCGTTCTTGTTTGCCCGTTCGGCAAAGTCAAAACGGCTTCGTCATCACAAGTTCCGTTGCCGAAATCAATCGAATAAGTTTCTCCGTTTCTCTCTACCTGCAGAACACCGGAGACAATATAACGACACGCAAATTCCCTGCGCAACGGCGTGATAACCCTCGCATCCAATTGCGTACCGTTGCGATGAACCGCATGCCAATTACCGGTAATTAACCACACGTCATCGCCACGGCGCGGCGTATTGTAACCTTCAATCCATTCACGCATACGCGTGCCTTGGCGAGTAACCGCATCTCCGTTTGGCCATATAACATGAAAATCAAACGTTACCGTGGATTCGGGATTGCCATTGGAATTGGTGCGTGTTCTCAAGCGCGTAAATTCCCCTTCTATCAAAACCCCGTCCACCGTTAAACTATCCGTTTCAACATGCAAAATATAAGTTCCGTTACTTCGATCCCGGATGCGTTCAATATGAAGAGTTCCCGTATAGGTTCTACCATTGGGCATTTGACAACCGGAAGAATCGAATTCCCACGTAACAAGGAGTGTATCGCCGTGTTGTATACGCGTAATTGTCACACATGAAGGCAACGAATGATTTGAAGAAGCCGAACGTGATACGTTCGGGTTAAACAAATGTTCCACCGAATTCATAAAATCTTCCGTCACCACATCGGTCTTGACCGATACGGTAACATCTTCCACCGCTTGCGGATCGGTGTCGGGCGAGCGGTCTTTCTTACAAGAAAAAATACCGCCAACCAAAATAACGAATAACAACCCTAAAAATGTTTTTCTCATCGCTTATATGGTTTAAAGGTTAATCATTTTCACTTTCCATAAGCAAATAATCATCAATAACTTCGTCGGGCAAATCGTCCAAACGAACTTCCACTTTTTCCGGTTTATATATTTCGGTTTGATGATGCCAATCCGGTTTACTTTCAAACTTTTTCAAAAAAGAAAAACTCAATCCGGCAATGACTAAAATTGAAGCCGCCACCGGCCAAACCCATTTCCGTTTAGGCCTAGCTTGACCAAAACGAATTTGTTCCAGGTTTTCGAAATAATTTTCCGGAACCTTGTAATGTTTATGAAATCGATCCGGTAGTTTCATCATCCGAAAATTTCATTTTTTATTCACAGGTTTAGATACTTTTTCTCCTCGATGGTTTAAAACAATCTTTTTTCTTATTGTTAGGACGAAATACTCGAGTATTTATTTAAATTTTGACGCACAAAAGAAAACCCCGGAACCGACGGAACCGGGATTTTCAAAGGGGGTTGTTCAGCCATGAAAAAGTTACCGTTTAATCAATTGGCGGATGATTGTTCCTTTTCCGCTAATGATTTTTATCAAATAATTTCCGGTTTGCAATCCCGATATGTCTATTGTTTCAAATAAAGCCTCCGAAGTTTTTTCAAAAAGAATTTTACCCGTCATATCCATTATGACAATTTGTTTACGTCCGGATTCGATTTCCAAATTTACAAAATTTTCGGCCGGATTTGGGAAAAGTATCAATCCTGTTTCATTTTTAAAGGTTTTATCGCTGTAATCCTTTGCTAAAACGTCCTTTACGGGTAAAGTTTCCGGCACATAGAAAGTATTGATGGCATTGCGTGCCAACAATTTTTCGCCTTCCGTTATTATAGCCTTAATACGCAATGCATATCGGTTTCCGGCTTCCAATTGACCCAAATCTATCCGGTAGTGTCCGGCGGAAAGTTTTTGCACGGGCGGATGCCACAAATATTGTTTTGAAGGCGGAATAAGTGTTCCCTTCACCGCAATCGGATTCAATTCCGCTTCCACCGTTAATTTTTTCAACGCCTCTGTACTTAATCCGGCAATTTTCACTTCAACGGGTTTTCCTTCATATCCGTTTTTCTCGTTCCAATTCCACTTCACTGCAAAAGCCGCTTCGGGGTTTTCATTAAATACCATCACCAAGGCATCTTCGTCGGTTCCGGTTTCCAAACGGTAAATTCCGGCCATTAAGCCTTCCAATTCAAAAACTGCGGCATAGGCCCTTTTTGTTTTGTCAAAAACAGGCGATTCGACAGCACTTAAAGTGATCTTTTTTCCATTTCGCATTAAGCTTATGCGTTCCACGGGTTGAGGCGTCCAAACACTTAATACCTCCTCCGAAGGCGTATTTTCTATCACAATATCCGTTTTTCCGTTTTTAGCCACGTAAAACATCCCGGAAGATACAAAAATCGGATTTTCCAATATATCCATTTCCGCTTCGCCGTTTGGCTTCGTATCTTCCCGGTTCGTAGCGGAACGATAGGCCCCGGAATAAAGCCCGTAGTGCAAATACGGCGCTACTTCTCTACGGAAATGACCTTCGCCGGCATCCCAAAGACTGGTATGGTCGGCATCATGCATGGTGATATAGTTACTGTCTCCTGATCCGGGTGTTAAAGCAGGGGAAGCATTCTGCACGACACGTCGTTGTGCTCTGTATACGGCAATAAACCCGTCGTTTTCGGTATGCCAATTTCGCCATCCCGAGTTAAACCAATCCCATTCCCAATAAGCATCGTAGTAAGCACCCGCCGTATGATGAAAACCGTTGCCAACAATACAAAAATACCATCTGTCCTGATAACACGGATCATCCGACTGATGCGCCCACCATCGAGTTGTATTATCTTCGATTAAATTAATACGACTGTATGAAGCGCCCGACGGATTGTAATAATTTCGGAAAGTGCCGTTGGAATTGATCCGCCATGACTTTGCCCAATTATGAAACTCCTGAACGCTGGCGCTGGTCAAATCGAAGGCATTAGCATACCACATGGCAATCCAAGCAATACCCGTCCACGAAAGAGCGGCGCCCACATCAGCCACTCTGGAACCGTTCAAAGGCGAACCGAATGTATAAACCGCATCCACTTTCTCATATCCGAAACTCGGAATGGAAGGATTATACGGATTTCGTCCATACAAAGCCCTTTCACTATCCATTCCGCCTTTGCTATGCACCACTAAACTCACCGTAGGCGTACCGAAATGCGCCGTCACCCGGTCAATCATTTTCTTCAAAAGTTTACCGTTTTCTTCCGGCGACGCCGTAGGCGGCAATTGCACAAAGGCCGCATGCAAACCGTAATCGCGAACTGCCGCTATATTGGCTTCGTAACTTCTCGTTAACTTTCCCGTGTATCCGTGAACAAAAATTACCGGCGTTTTTATATCATAAGCCGGATAACCCACCGGATATAAAATCGTACCCGGAACATTCACCGAAACAGAAGGATTGCCGTCATTAACATTATGATAAACCTCCCGGATTGTTTGTGCTTGCAAAATCCAAGCAAAAACAAAAAACATAAAAAAAGTAAGAGTTCTTTTCATACATGAGTTTTTTGGGTGTTCAAATATAATATTTTTTTTGAAAAGTAATTTTATTAAATAAAACATAAAAAATCAAATACGATTTAATAGATGAAAAATTAAAAAATAAATGCCCGGTTTAATATCCTCCGGCATTGAAAGCATATCTCAAAAATAATTGATATTTTTGCCTAATTCCAAAAACATTTGAATATGGCATACAATTTACTGAAAGGAAAAAAAGGAATCATTTTCGGTGCCTTGGATGAAAATTCGATAGCGTGGAAAGTAGCCGAAAAAGCACATGAAGAAGGTGCCGAATTTGTCCTCACCAATGCGCCCGTAGCTATGCGCTTCGGTGAAATCAACAAATTGGCCGAAAAAACCGGAAGTCAAATCATTCCCGCTGATGCTACAAACCTCGAAGATTTGGAAAATCTCATCGACAAATCCATGGAAATCCTCGGCGGAAAACTCGATTTTGTGCTGCATTCCATCGGTATGAGTGTCAATGTGCGCAAAAACCGCCCCTACACCAACCTTCGCTATGACTGGCTCGAAAAAGGCTGGGATGTTTCCGCCGTTTCGTTTCATAAATTAATGCAATTGCTCTACAATAAAGAAGCCATGAACGAATGGGGATCTATCGTTGCATATACCTACATCGCCGCACAACGCGTCTTCCCCGATTATAACGATATGGCCGACAACAAAGCCTATCTTGAAAGCATTGCACGAAACTTCGGCTATTGGTTCGGAAAAAAATTCAAGGTTCGCGTCAATACCATCTCCCAATCTCCCACTCCCACCACCGCAGGCAAAGGCGTCAAAAGCTTTGAAATCTTCCTAGACTATGCCGATAAAATGTCGCCGCTGGGAAATGCCACCGCCGAAGATTGCGCTAATTATACTATAACTCTATTTTCCGATTTAACACGAAAAGTTACCATGCAAAACCTATATCACGATGGCGGGTTCTCCACCACCGGAGTTTCTCAAGACATCATGGAAATCTTTTCCGGAAACGATCACTAAAAAATTTTTTCCTTCAAATATCATCATAAAAAAAGATGCTCCCCTAGCGAAGCATCTTTTTTTCTATTCAAATGAGAACAAAGTTCAACCAAACCTAAAAAGCGATTCCGAAACTTATCATCCGTGAATCATCATTCTTGAAATAAGGGACAAAATCCATGCCAAAGAACAGACGAAAACCGCCGGTGCCTATATAAAATCTTCCGCCACAAATCCAATCGCTTTGGTTAAAGCGGCGTTTTTCCTTAACCTTATATTGCGCATATTCATTCTTGTATTTCAATTTTTGAACACCGGACAAATAGGTTCGAACATTCCCTTCCAATCCCAAAATCACCTTACCCCATTTCACTTGTAATCCCAGCGGAACACGTAACCATGCCGTCCGAAGCTTTGACTTCTGCAAACCGGTGTCGAATTTTTTTATGAAAAGAGAGTCGTCATGGGCAACAAAATAATCGCCGTTTGTCATCACGAATTTTTCCCAAGCAAATCCCAAACCGGTGAATAAATTTATTTTACCTTTTTTATCCAACGGAATATTGAGATTAAATCCTAAATCTATCCCGTCCGTTTGCCAGTAATTCAACTCACCGCCTTCAACAAAACCGGCCTCCGGACGCATTCCATAAAAACTCAATTGCGATACCAAAAAAAGTTTCGACCGCGAAACGTTTTTCTTATGACCGGATTCCGTGCTGTCCGCCGGTTCCCGTTTTGATTTTCTTCGCGGCAGGCGAATTTTAAAAAGAAAACCGATATCGTCGGTTTCCTCCTCCTCGCCATTTAATTGCATCTCCTTCTTAAACCGGTTAATTTCCCTAATAAAAACATAATCCAACTGATCCGAATAAGTTTCAACCGCTCTCAAAAGTTGTTTTTTCATTTGCGTGGAATCGCTCCCCTCAATCATTTTCACCGATTGTAAAAACGAACGATCAACATGATGCTTGAGGCTATCCGTGTGTTTCACCAATATTTCGGCGCGTTTAATCGCAGATGTTTCTTGTGCCTGTAACATGGCAAAGAAAACCAACAAACCGGCAGTAAATAATGCTTTTTTCATAGTGCTGTTATTTTTATTTTATAATTAGTTTTCCGAAATCAATATCAAAACGAAAACGTATTTTGGCGTCGTTGTTCAAATAATAACCGGTGCGCTCGCCGGTTATCGATTGGTCCATAATTTGTGCTTGAGAATAATCGCCCGTCAGATGATAAACAAACGAAACACGATCCGGATTCCGGATAACATATTCGCCGTATTCTCCCTTCAAATCATAATATTGCGCCGTGGAAGGAAGCCGCTCAACCGTTAAATGATTGAAATCACCTTGCATTTTGAGTTTATACAAGCGTTTCACACGAAATCGTGCATAATCCGAATCCACATAAAGCGATTTGATACGCTCGGCATCCAAATGCGAAAAATCCCCTTCAAATACAACTGTTTTGGCGTGATTTAGATGAAATTTGCTATAATCGGATTGGATTTTCAAATAAAAGCTCAAATCGATATCGAAATCCGAAAAATCGGAATTGATTTCACCGCCTCGCAACATTTCAATCCGGTTTCGGGTCATATAATCCCCTTCAATCCGATTCCCGGAATTCTGCAAATTACCCGCCAAAATACGTCCGTAATCCATGTCGGCATAAAGCTTACCGTATAAATCATTGATTTTCAACACCGAATAATCGGCATCTATATGCAAATCGAAACTGGCGGGCATGGTAATTTCGTAAACACTTTCATATTCCACATAACGGTTTTTGAAAACGCCGATATTGTAAAAATAGTTGGAAGCGCTTCCGCTTTGATAATTTTCAATATAAAAAGTATTTCCGCTTTGCTTAACGGAATATGTAATGCCATTCAAATATTGATCGGCGGTACTACGCTTGTCGGACTTGACGCGAACGGTGATTTTAATGCCCAAGGAATCACCTGATCCGGTATGGATATGAATACGTGCAAAATCGGCGCTAATCTTCAATTTTCCGTTTTCGGGAACTTTATAAAATTTCTTGATAACCGTTTTACTCACTTCATGGGTTTGTGCCCGGATTCCCGAAACAATCATAAGTGCCAACACAACCATTTTCAATTTAAGATTGATGAACACTCTTTTCATGGCGAGCTTGTTTTTCGATTTTATTCAACTGATCATGCATATTGATCAACAATTCGTTTTGCATTTTTAAATTTTGTAACATGGCATTCAATACCGCCCGATTGTTATTCTCGCGAAATTCTTTCTGTAGCTTTTCCAAATCCGCCTGAAGTTTTTCCCATTGCCTGAAATTATCTTCAATAATTTTTTTCGATTCGGGTGAATCATATTTTTCTATCCGTTCCCATTGCCGAATAAAGGATTGTTTCAAAGCAGCGGTTTGTTGCGTCCATTGGCCCGACAAACCGTCGCCGCCCCCGAATTCATTCCAACGAACAAATAATGCCGCCAAAAGAACTGAAGCCGCTATGCCCATTGCCGTCAAACGACGCAACCATAAATTTTGTGGTCTTGAGGATTGCATTCGGTGGTGAAGTTTCATGCTAAATCGAGCTTCATGACCTTCGGGTGGTGAAAAAAGATCGTATCGCGAATCTTTATTTTTCATTTTCCAATATTTTTTTCAATTTCTTTTTGGCTCTTGTCATCATGGTACGTGCATTTTGGTAGCTAATATCCATAATTTCGGCTATCTCTCGATAATCATAACCTTCAATATAAAAAAGGCTGATAATAGTTCTGTATTGAGGATTGAGCGCTTGCATGGCTTTGAGCAATTTTTCCGGTTCCAATCCCGGGGGTTCCGTTTCCGCACTATCTACCTCAACTTCTTCGGAAAAATTGGCGGGAAAATCCGAATAACGATTGCCGTATTTCTTGACCCAATTCAAACTCTCGTTAATCGTAATTCGTTTAAGCCAAGCCCCGAAAGAAGCGTCACCGCGGAATTGTCCGATTCGCTCGAAAGCTTTCAAAAACGCTTCCTGCATCACATCCTCGGCAAAATGAAAATCGTTCACAATCCTGTATGCTACGTTGAACATAGACCTGGCATATTGACGGTAAAGTGTTTCCATGGCACGTATATCACCGCGTTTACAAGCCAAAATCAATTTCCGCTGTCGGTCCTCGTGATTCAACTTTACCGCTTTTTCATCCTAAAGATACATTTTCCATAGAATTGTTACACCCTGCATGAAATAAAGCACAGGTATTTTTTTTTCATTCCATAACCGGTTTATTTGCGTTAACCGAAAGCCGGGTCGAAATAAAATTAGTAACTTTGAAAAAAAATTATCATGAGTCTCGAACAAAAAGTTATGTCCGCTCTGAAAGAAGCCATAAAATCCAAAGACCGAGTAAAAATGGACGCTTTACGCGCCATCAAATCCGCCATTCTGTTAGAAAAAACCAAAGGAAGCAATTCCATACTCTCGGAATCCGACGAAATGAAACTCCTTCAAAAACTTGTCAAACAACGCAAAGAAAGCGCCGAAATTTACCGACAACAAAACCGCACCGACTTAGCCCAAACGGAGCTGAAACAAGCGGAAGTGATCGAAGGCTTCTTGCCCGAACCCATGAGTGAAGCCGAAATCGAAAATACGATCAAGGAAATCGTCAAGCAAACCGGCGCTTTATCGATGAAAGATATGGGCAAAGTGATGGGCATTGCCACGCAAAAACTCGCCGGCCGCGCCGACGGAAAAATTATCGCCCGGATTGTCAGAAAATTGTTGAGTTAATCGCCAAGATTTTGTAACTTTGCACATGAATTTTGCCCGCGTAGCTCAATTGGATAGAGCATCTGACTTCGGATCAGAGGGTTGAGGGTTCGAGTCCTTCCGCGGGTACGCCGCAAAAGACCGCATGCCATGCGGTCTTTTGTTTTTTCAATCTCTCTATGGCCATGGA
Source organism: Flavobacteriales bacterium (assembly GCA_027066365.1). Classification (GTDB taxonomy): domain Bacteria; phylum Bacteroidota; class Bacteroidia; order Flavobacteriales; family Flavobacteriaceae; genus JAADED01. Next base: position 86,730 of record JAMONV010000018.1, on the reverse strand, counting down.
TCGAAACCGGGTATTTAAGAATTAGACGCTTCATTAAACGTTGATTCGTCTTCATTGAATACCTGACACCCACCAAATCGAAAAAGAAAAGTAAACGCGCAAAAATATGAAACGAAAAACATGCCGGCGAAGAGGTATATCAACTTAATCATTTAACGGTTCTACGATTTACGTCCGTAGCGGATTTTTAGGTCTACACACTTCGTTCGTTTCATCATTAAGCCGGACGGGAAACGGCAATTCCCCGATTCAAAAAACGGGATAAAATACAAGCGGTCGAAAACTGTAGTTTTTAATCCCTAAAATTCCTCCGCATGAATTTGCCCGGGATCGCGCTTGGTGTGCTCCTTAAAACCTTCTTCTTTTAACAAACCTTTCATATTTTCCACCATATATGGATTTCCACACAAAAAAACATGCGTATTTTCCGGCTTAGGATCAAACCCGATTTTTTCTTTAAAAGAAGAATCCTTCCAAATAGCTTCAAAAAAACGTGTATCACCGTCCCAACCGGCCGGTTCAAGATCGGGACGTGTGACGGTAGGATAGTAAATCAATTTACCCGGAAACAAACGTTCGAGCAAACGCAATTCACCGATGTATCCCAAATCCTGGCTGGTATCGGCTCCATGCACCACAACGATTTTTCCCTTTCGGTGCAACGCATCGGTGCGTAACATACTCATATACGGCGCTATGCCTGTTCCCGTAGCAAACAAAACAAGATTTTGGTCCTCCGGCACCGAATCCAATGTGAACATTCCCGTCGGTTTTTGGCTCATAAATAATCGATCGCCCGGCTTCAAATGAAACAAACGAGGCGTCAGTTGCCCCGATTTAACCAACGAAATATAAAATTCCACATAATCGTCACGCGAAGAGGAAGCTATTGAATAAGCCCGGCGGATTAACTTGTCCGGATTGGCGGGTTTATATTCCGGTTCGCCCGTATCAATACGCGGCTCATCCCCCGTCAAACCGAGCACAACAAATTGACCCGGCTTGAACAGCGGCAATTGCCATTGATCCGGTTTCACCCGAATGATCTTCATCCGTGGCGACACCTGAACGATTTGAGTAATCACACTGTTATATTTCGATTTATCACTCATAAGAAATTTTATTTACTTCGCAATAATACTAAATTCCTCAAGACACTTCCATGATTTATTATTATTTTTTTCAATAAGGATGCTAAGATTCCCAATCATTACTCATTTTCGATCGGCATTTTCCAATTCCTGCGACAAATATTCCCAATCACTCATCTTGCTCTCCAATTCCGTTTTCAATTCTTCATAAGTCCGAAAAAAGTCAAAATCGGTATGCACCTTCTCTCTCGTCATTTGCATTTCCATTTTACCAATACGACTTTCCAAAACCTCGATTTCATCTTCCAATTTTTTCAAACGATTTTTTAATTTTTTAAGCTCCTTTCGTTTTTCCTTGTATATTCTTCCCTTCAATTCGCGACGCGACGGTTGCGATGTAACGGTTTCAGGCTGACTTTGCCCGATTAATTCCGACACTAAGCTGATATCACCCGGCAAATCGCGAATTTTTCCACCGGCGAAATAAAAAGTCCGTTCGGTTAGTCCTTCCAAAAAGTCACGGTCATGAGAAACAATGATTACGGTTCCTTCAAACTGTATCAACGCCCGCTTCAAAACCTCCTTGCCCTGCATGTCCAAATGATTGGTCGGTTCGTCCAAAATTAGCACATTAAACGGTTTCAACATCAACGAAGCCAAAACCAACCGATTCAATTCACCGCCGGACAATACCCTCAACGGTTTCTCCACATCGTCTCCCGAAAACAAAAAAGCACCCGCCACATCGCGCAACTTCGAACGACTTTCTTCGGTAGCCGCTTCTTCCAAAAAAGACAAAACCGTATGATTTTGCTCACGCAAATAATCCAAATCTTGCCTGAAAAAACCGATTCTTACATGATATCCCGTTTTTAATTCACCTTCATAATCGGTTTCGCCTGCCAAAATATTTGCCAGTGTCGTTTTCCCTGCTCCGTTACGCCCCGTAAAAGCTAACTTTTCACCCCGGGAAATAATCCAGTTCAAATTTTCGAAAACCGTTTTTTCACCGTAGCGCTTGGTCAATCCCGACGCTTCAAAAACCACCTTCCCCGGCGGGCGCCATTGCGGAAATTGAAGCCGTATGCTTCGTACATCTTCCTCCGGTACTTCAATTCGTTCCGTCTTTTCCAATTTCTTTATTAACGATTGGGCAAACGACGCTTTGGTTGCCTTATACCGGAATCGCTCAATCAACCGCTCCGTTTCTTTGATTTTCTTCTCCCGATTTTTAGCCTCCCGCTTGATCTTCTTGATTAATTCCCGTTTCTTCTCTTCAAATGCCGAATACGGAACCCTAAAATCCCATAAACGCCCCCTCACTATTTCCATCGTGCGACTCGTTATATTGTCCAAAAAACGTCGGTCATGGGAAACCGTCAAAACAATTCCTTCGAAATTTTTCAAATACCGCTCAAACCAAATAATACTTTCAATGTCCAAATGATTGGTCGGTTCATCCAAGAGCAAAACATCAGGCTTCGATAAAAGCAATTTTGCCAATTCCACCCGCATACGCCATCCGCCCGAAAAAGACTTCAATTTTCTATCGAAATCACTTCGCCCGAAACCCAAACCCTTTAAAATACGTTCCGTCTCACCCCGAAAAACATACCCGCCCTTGAGGCGATATTGCTCCAACAAATCATAATAAACCCCCGAATTATGCACTAGCGGCCGCTCTTCCCATGCTTTCAACTCCTCCTCCATCCGAAGTAAATCCTCAAATGCCGATAAAGCTTCATCCCAAACCGTTTTCTCAAAATCCGCTTCAAAATACTGTCTCAAAAATCCAATCCTCACATCTTTCGGCAACACCACTCGTCCCTCGTCGGGTTTTAACTCTCCAGCTATCACCTTAAGCAAAGTGGTTTTTCCCGAACCGTTCCGCCCGGTCAATGCCACTTTTTCACCCCGCGAAATACTGAAATCCAAATCCAAAAAAATAACACTCCCACCCAAACTAACCGATAAATTCTCAGCGATCAACATAAAACCGTATTTCAATCCGGTTCGTCAAAATTCTCATCCGAATTTTTCAATCCGCCCAACCATTCGTTCAATTGGCGCCTGTCCTTTTTGGTAGGACGCCCCAAACCCTTCCGGCGATAATAAATTTGTGCATCACGCATTAGTTTCAGGTGTTCGAATGCTTCCGGCGGTGTAAGATCTTTTATATATAAAGGAATCGATTGAGCTCCCAAACGTCTTTCGGGAAGATTTAAAATCAAGATCTCATAATCGATTTGATTTTTCCGTATTTGCAATTTATCGCCCGGAAACACTTCCTTGGAAGCTTTCGCCGGTTGACCGTTCACCGATATATGATGCTTCCTGCATGCATCCGTGGCTTGACTCCTGGTTTTATAAAACCTCACCGACCATAAAAATTTATCCAATCTCATGAAAAGGCATTATTTTTGCAAAGTAAAATTAAACAAATTTCCTAACTTGCAACCGAAAACGGATAATATGAAAAAACTCCTTCGAACCGCATTTCTTACTTTGGTCCTGATAAGCATAATCGCCGGCAATTGCAAAAAAAACAAACCTACATACAAACCACCCCGCGACCGCAAAGAACAATACGCCACCGAAAAAGACTCCATCCTCAATTTTCTGAAAACCCATACCTACACGGTCGATTCCCGGTGGCATTTTATTCTGGATACCCTCACCGACCCGCAAACTCAAACTTCCCTCTACGACGCCGCCCAAGTAGTGCAAATGCAAGACCCCGAAGTGGACGATCTGACCTATGACGTTTATTTCATTCCTTTCCGTACGGGAACAGAACTGAATATTACCACTTGCGACCGGATTTTCGCCGCCTCACGCGTCATGGACTTTACCGGCGAAGTTTACTTCAATACACCCGAACTTTCGGCCGAATGGGCAAATGTCTGGACACCCGTCCTTTCCAAATTGAACATTCCGGGACTTCGATACGTCTTAACCCATTTCAAAAGCGGCACATTCACCACCAATCCCGACGGCACCGTCACTTTCGATAACTTTGGCGCCGGCGTAGCCTTTATTCCTTCCGGCCTGCTCGGAAACTACGGATACAGCACCGCCGCAGGCGATAACGGAAAAGTTCTGAAGGCCTACTCACCCGTTATCGTTGACTTCAAAATTCTCCATGTCAACCTCGATATCGACAACGACAACGTCCCTAATATCGTTGAAGACCTAAACGGCGACGGCGACCCCACCAACGACAATACGGACAAAGAAACGGAAGACCAAAATAACTTCCCCAACATCCCCAATTACACCGACCCCGACGACGACGGTGACCATTTGCGCACCAAAGACGAAGACCCCAACGGCGACGGCGACCCCACCAACGACGACACCGACGGCGACGGCATTCCCAATTACCTCGATGCAGACACACATTAGATTTTAAAGCACCGGAAAAATGAAGAAAGCTCTCTATTTGGCAACCATCGAGCCCAACAGCGGTAAATCCCTTATAACACTCGGGCTCGTCAATGAACTTTTGGCCAAAACTCCTCGAATCGGTTATTTTCGACCCATCGTCAATAACCCAAAAGATAACCATATCGAAACGGTAATCGATTATTTCAAACTCAATCAAAATCAAAACGAAGCTTACGCCCTGACTCGCTCCGAAGTAGTGGATTTGCTTAATGAAAAACGCGAAGATTTAATTTTGGATAAAATCATTAGAAAATACAAAAAACTCGAAAAAAAATTCGAATTTATCCTCATCGAAGGTAGCGATTTCTCCGGCGAAGGATCCATTGTGGAATTTGACATGAACATCAAAATCGCCTCCAATTTATCCGCCCCCGCCATTATCGTGGGAAGCGGCATCGGAAAAACCTTTGACGAATTTGTCGGCAGCATGAAACTGGCATACGAAAGCTTCACGGAAAAAGACGTGAAAGTGGTAGCCCTCATCGCCAATAAAATTCGCCCCAAAAATCAAAAAACCCTTATGAAAAAACTGGAAAAAATCGCTCTCGAGGATACTTATGTCGCCGCCATCCCCCGCGACGAATATTTGTCCAAACCAAGCATGATCGATATCATTCACAATTTTGATGCTAAAATATTGACCGGCGAAGAACATTTAACCAATAACATCAAAAACATAGCCGTAGGCGCCATGCAAATCAGACACTTTTTGAAATATGTCAAAGAAAAAACCCTCGTGATCACCCCGGGCGACCGTGCCGATATAATTCTGACCGCCCTTCAAGCCGATAAATCCTACAACTATCCAAGCATATCGGGACTTGTTCTATCCGGCGGGCTTATTCCCGAAAAACCCGTCATGAAACTCATCGAAGGAGTAAACACCCACGTCCCCATCATTAGTGTAAAGCCCCAAACTTATGAAGTGGCCACTCAAATTAAATCCATCAAAGTGCAAATCAACCCCCGTGATACAAAAAAAATCCTACGTTCCATCCGCCTGTTTAAAAAATATGTTAACACCAAAAAAATTTTGGACAGCCTTTACAAATTTCATTCCGACCGCATTACCCCTAGCATGTTTCTTTACAATCTGGAAGAATTGGCTTCCCGCAAAAAAAAGCGAATCGTTTTGCCCGAAGCCACCGATCCCCGCATATTGAAAGCCGCATGTAAAATTCAATCCCGCGATTTGGCCGATATTATCCTTCTGGGTAAGCCCGAAGTGATTAAAAATACAGCTCAAACACATGGAATTAAAATCGACTGGGACAAAGTAAAAATCATCGATCCGGAAACTTCACCGTTAACGGAAATATACGCTAAAAAAATCTACGAATTACGCAAACACAAAGGCATCAACGAAGCCATGGCGCACGACTTGGCCGAAGACGGCTCCTATTTCGGGACCATGATGGTGCGTGAAGGCGACGCCGACGGAATGGTATCCGGCGCCGTCCACACAACGGCACATACGATCAAACCGGCATTGCAATTAATCAAAACCAAGCCGGGAAGTAACTTTGTCACTTCCACCTTCTTTATGGCACTACCCGACCGGGTATCCGCCTTCGCCGATTGTGCCATTGTACCCAATCCCGATGCGGAACAATTGGCCGAAATCGCCATCCAAACCGCAGATGCCGCCAAACGATTCGGTATTGAACCCCGTGTAGCCATGTTAAGCTATTCTTCCGGGTCGTCAGGCCAAGGCGAAGACGTGGAAAAAGTCCGAAAAGCCACCGAAATCGTTCGCCGGAAACGCCCCGACATTCTCATCGAAGGCCCCATACAATACGATGCCGCCGTAGATCCCACCGTAGGACAGAAAAAAATGCCCGGTTCACCCGTAGCCGGACATGCAACCGTCTTGATTTTTCCCGACCTCAATACGGGCAACAACACCTACAAAGCCGTCCAACGCGAAACCGGCGCTTTGGCCATCGGTCCCATGCTTATGGGATTGAAAAAACCGGTTAATGATCTAAGTCGAGGAGCAACCGTGGATGACATTTACAATACCATCCTGCTCACTTCCATTCAGGCTCAAGAAAATGACGAACAATCCGAAAAACAACAAAAATCATCCCCTACGAAATCTTAAGCTTGACATATATTATTTTTGAATTATCTTTACATAACAAAAATTATCCGAAAACCATGTCAACAAGAATATCGGAAGAACTCAAAAAAATCATCATTAGAAGTCAGCAACTGGCCAAAAAATCCGGCGAAGATTTTATAGGAACCGGACATATAATGTATTCGGCCCTAAATAAAAAATGGGGCGATAACGTTTTGATATATTTTTTGGAAGAAGTTATGGAGGTGGATATCGAACCGCTTTTGCGCAAATTGGATTACCTGATAAAAACCAATAAAAACGATTTACCCAAATTACCCAACTACGGAAGCACACTCGTCCCCATGACCCGGCAAGCAACAAAAGCCCTGGATAGAGCAAAAGAAATAGCTATCCACATGGAAGATGAAGAAATCAACCCTATCCATGTGATGATTGGGATACTGGAAAATGAATTGGATCCGGTAACAAGATTATTTAACCGTTATCAAATTTTTGCTTCCGAACTCAAAGAAGAGTACCAAGAAGCCAAAGAAAAAAAACAAGAGGAAAATAGCCGGGAAGAAGAAGAAATCGATGAATTTCTTAACTCGGACGACCCTTTTGGCGGACGCGAAGAAAACCCCTTCAGAAGCGGCGGACGTCAACCCCAATCGGGAAAAAGAAGCAAAACTCCCGTATTGGATAATTTCGGGCGTGATTTGACCAAATTGGCCAAAGAAGGAAAATTGGACCCCGTCATCGGACGGGACAAAGAAATCGAACGTGTATCGCAAATATTAAGCCGTCGCAAAAAAAACAACCCTATCCTCATTGGTGAACCCGGCGTCGGTAAATCGGCTATCGTGGAAGGCTTGGCACTGCGCATCGTCCAAAAAAAAGTTTCGCGCGTCCTTTTTGACAAGCGCATCGTAGCTTTGGACTTGGCAAGCTTGGTAGCCGGAACCAAGTATCGCGGTCAGTTTGAAGAACGCATGAAAGCCCTGATGAACGAGTTGATAAACAATAAAGACGTAATTTTGTTCATTGACGAAATTCATACGATCGTAGGAGCCGGAGGTGCTACCGGTTCGCTCGACGCCTCCAATATGTTTAAACCTGCATTGGCGCGAGGCGAATTACAAACCATAGGCGCTACAACCTTGGACGAATACCGCCAATATATCGAAAAAGACGGCGCTTTGGCTCGTCGATTCCAAATGGTGATGGTAGAACCGACAACCGTGGACGAAACCATACAAATTCTCAACAATATCAAAGACAAATACGAAGCTCACCATAATGTGCTCTATACCGACGACGCCATCGAACAAGCCGTCAAATTAACCAACCGATACATGACCGATCGATTCTTGCCCGATAAAGCCATCGACGCCTTGGACGAAGCGGGCGCACGCGTACACCTGCAAAACATCAAAGTACCCGATTATGTCAAACAATTGGAACAAAACCTTAAAGATATTCGCAAGGCCAAAATCAACGCCGTGAGCAAACAAAATTATGAAGAAGCGGCTATCTTCCGTCGTGAAGAACAAAAAGTGGAAACACAACTGAAACACGCCCATAAACAATGGGAACGTGATATGCAACAACATCCCGAAACCGTCACCGAAGAACATATCGCCGAAGTGGTTTCTATGATGACCGGAATCCCCGTGAATCGCATAGCCGAAGCCGAAAGCCAAAAACTACGGCATTTGGCCGGTAAAATCAAAGACAAAGTCATCGGGCAAGACGAAGCCGTAGAAAAAGTCGTCAAGGCCATTCAACGAAACCGTTTGCGATTGAAAGACCCGAACAAACCCATCGGATCCTTCATTTTCTTGGGACAAACCGGCGTTGGAAAAACCCAATTGGCCAAAGTGCTCGCCAAAGAAATGTTCGACAGCGAAGACGCACTCATTCGCATCGATATGAGCGAATACATGGAAAAATTCTCCATAACGCGTCTGATCGGATCGCCTCCAGGATATGTCGGTTATGAAGAAGGCGGACAATTAACCGAAAAAGTTCGCCGAAAACCTTATTCCGTCGTCTTATTTGACGAAATCGAAAAAGCACACCCCGACATCTTTAACATGCTTCTGCAAATCCTGGACGAAGGACACATCACCGACAGCCTCGGACGAAAAATCGATTTCCGTAATACCGTTATTATCCTAACCTCAAACATAGGCGCCAAACAATTGCAAGAATTCGGTTCCGGCGTCGGATTCAGCACAACTTCCCGCATGTCACAATCCGATCAACACGCACGCGGTATTATAGAAAAAGCACTCAAAAAAACCTTCGCCCCGGAATTCCTCAACCGCATCGACGATATCATCATCTTTAATCCTTTGAGCCGCGAACACATCAGACGAATCATCGATATTGAATTGGAAAAACTATACAAACGCATCGAAGAACAAGGATATCACCTCGAAATCACCGAAGCGTCCAAAGATTTTATTGCGGATAAAGGTTACGATAAACAATACGGTGCACGGCCACTCAAACGCGCCATCCAAAAATATGTAGAAGACCTGCTGGCCGAAGAAATTCTCGATGCCCATATCAAAGAAGGGGATAAAGTGCTTCTGGATTACCGCAAAGACGACGAAAAACCCGTCGTGTCCATTATTAAATCCGACGAAAACCAATCCGAAGAAGACACGAAAAATACGGCCAACCCGAAATCCTAAACCCACGAAATTCCTTTCAAGCCCCGTAGTTCAACGGATAGAACGCAGGATTCCTAATCCTGAAATCCGGGTTCGATTCCCGGCGGGGCTACATCAAACAACCCAAGATTCAAATAGTTGAATATCAATTCTTTAAAATCACTCATGCCGAATCGGAATGGAACAACCCGAAAATTAAATTCATTACAATTTTTTCACAGTAATAAAATTATCAAACTCAAAAATATATTCGAAAAATTGACTTATTATTTGCGAAACAGCAAGATAATTTATTATTTTTATAGTTTGAAAAATTTTTCCATAGCCACTTGATTATGAAAACATACGCTTCCACGGTTTTAATCACCGGCGGAACCGGCTTGATAGGGCGCTCACTGGTTCGTTATTTGAATGAGCGAGCTTACCGTGTTCATGTGCTTACGCGCCAACCCGGGCCTTATCATTTCGATGCTCACCTGAAATACTTCTTCTGGGATTGGGAAAAAGACAAAATCGACCCCAAAGCTTTGGAAAACGTAGAAATTATCATCCACTTGTCCGGTGCCAATATCGCCGAACATCGCTGGACCGATAATTATCGCCGTTTAATGTATCGCAGCCGTATCGATTCTTTGAAATTCCTCAAAAAAAAATTGATCGATGCGAAAATCAAACCGCAACATTTCATCGGCGCTTCCGCCATCGGCTATTACGGCTGCCGCACCGACGACCTTATGCGCTATGAAAATCATCCGCCGGGAAACGATTTTTTGGCGCGTCTCACGGTCGATTGGGAAAAAACCTCCCGAAGCATGAATGAAATTACGCCCGTTGTTTCCGTTTTACGCTTCGGCGTGGTGCTTTCGCCCGAAGGCGGTTCGTTTCCCAAATTGTATCATGCCGTCCGAAAATTTGCCGGTGCACCCCTAGGGACCGGCCGACAATGGTTCGATTGGATTCATATCGACGATTTAATTAATCTGATTTTTTTTGTGATAGAGCAAAAACTCGAAGGAACTTTCAACGCAGTAGCCCCCCAACCGGTGCGCAACGCCGAATTTATGAAAATATTCAATACCATTGCCGGTAAATTTTCGTTACTGCCGCGTATTCCGGCCATTCTACTTAATACATTATACGGCGAAATGGCCTGCCTTTTACTGGAAGGCGTCCCCGTTTCGGCAAAAAAAATAACGGACGCCGGTTTTAACTTCCGCTATCACCATCCCGCAAAAGCCATCCGCAATCTTATCCAAAAATTTTGAACGGCTAAAATAAGCATATACTAATTTCTAAAAAAAAACGTTTATTTTTACCTGAAATTAGTTTGATAATCCAATCATGAAGGTCAAACCGGAAATCCACCTTCCGATTTTTTTTATATGGCTGGGATTAGTCTTATCCTGCTCTACCAAACGTGCCACTTACGTAAATAAAGGATATCACGCACTAACATCCAATTACAACATTCTTTTCAACGGAAAAGAAGCCCTCAAAAAAGGCGAAAAAGAATTGGAAGACAAAGTGAAATCGGATTTTTATAAGGAAATACCCTTGGAAGGCATCGAATTCGACGATCAAGTAACATTACCGGGACAATCACGCTCGAATTTTCTTTCAAAAGCCGAAGAAAAAGCCGCTAAAGCCGTTCAAAAACATAGCATGGAAATCCGTGGCGTGGAATACAACCCCAAAATGGACGAAGCCATGCTTTTATTGGGACAAGCACGCTACTACGACCAACGCTATTTCGGCGCCATGGAAGCCTTTAATTATGCGCTGGACAATTATTTCGATACCGGTTTAAGGGAACAACTGATCCTATGGCGCGCCAAAACACTTATGCGCATGGGAAATATCCATTCGGCACGCCGGGAACTTCACCTGATTGCTACCAATAAAAAATACGATCAAAACACCCGCGCCCTTGCCTATGCTTTCATGTCGGAAACACTACGAAGCGACACGCTCCGCGATACCGTGGCCATCCTTATCTCCCGTGCCGCACGATTGGCCAAAAAACGTGCTATCAAAATCAAACTGGCCTACAAAGCCGCTCAAGTCTGGGAAAAACTCGGAAAACCCGATTCCGCATTGGCCATCTCGGAAATAATCATGCAAAAACGAACACCCGAAGAATATTACCTGAGAACCAAATGGTATCGTATCCACTTGCAATTGAACGATACGTCGAAACATGAAGACTTCCTTAAAAAATTAAATGCTTACTTCAAAAATTATTACTTCCACCGCTATTATCCCGATATTCATTACCGGATAGGTGAAATCTATGAATTTGAACAAAAAGACTCAGCCGCCCTAAGCGAATACACAGCCGCCGTCCGAAGTCCCAATAAATCACTCAAAAAATTAGCATACGAAAAAATGGCCGCTATCCACTGGAATAATTCCGACTATTTAACCGCCGGACATTATCTCGACAGCCTGCTCAACGTAATGGACAAAAACACACTTGAATACTTGCTCGTTTCACAAAAACGGCGTAGTATCGACCAAATAGTCAAATGGGAAAGCATCATCAAAACCAACGATAGCATCTTACATTTTATCCGGCTTGACACAACCACCCAACGCCAAAAAGTGTTGGCCATGATCGAAAGACTCAAAGCCCGCGAAGCCGGTAAAAATAAAGCCGAAAACCCTTTCCAACCCCACAATAAACCTCAAGGCACTTTCTATTTCTACAACCCCAACCAAGTGGAAAACGGAAAAAAAACCTTCATCGAAAAATGGGGAAACCGAAAATTGGAAGACTTGTGGTTCCTTAGCAACAAATACGGTGAAGCCGGAGAAGAGGAAGAAATATCCGAAACCGAACCGGATAAAGAAAAACAAGAAGAGAAAAAAAACAACAAAATACCCGATAAATACAACCCCGATTTTTACCTAAACCGTCTCCCCAAAACACCCCTACAAATCGACAGCATCAAACAACAAACCCTCCAAGCACATTTGTATCTAGGCATCAATTATGCCGACGACAAGCTCAAAGAATACGACATGGCCGAAAAACATTTACAATTCGTGCTCAACCATCACCCTTCTTCCGATCAAGAAGCACAAACCCTTTATATGCTTCAAAAAATCGCCGCCAAAACCCACCAAACCGAAAAACAAAATACCTATAAAGAATTACTCCTTCAAAAATTTCCCGATAGCCCCTATGCACGTTTTCTCAAAAATCCCGAAGCCGGATTAGCCGACTCCTCCGAATCGTTTAAGCAAGATTTCCTTAAAACCTACAACGACTTCCTCAACGGCCATTGGGCCTTGGCCGAAACCGAAGCGGAAAAATTCTACCAAAAACATTTTAAACATCCCGACGCACCCAAATTTTTGCTCCTCAAAGCCCGCATCCAAGGCAAACGAAAAGGCATCAATGCATACGTTGAAACCCTCAACCTGCTTATCCGAAACTATCCCGACAGCGACTACGCCGAATATGCCGGAAAAATCTTAAAAAAACTCAAAACCCTTCAAGCACTCTACGGACGAAAAGAAATCCCTCCCAAACATCCCTTTTACATCGTATTTAAGTTCCGGCACGATACATCGTCAATTCCCCGAACCCGCCAATGCTTGCGTCAAGTTTACGACAGCCTCCACGCCGGTACCAAACATATTTTTAAAGACCAATTCAACGAAAATACCTATTTCCTGGTGACCGGTGATTTTCTCAGCCCACAGTCCGCCGAATATGTTTTAGACAAATTCAAACAATTATCATGCACCATACCGGAACACTTCATCATTTCTCGCAAGAATTATATAAATTTGCAACTTACAAAAGGTAAAGAAACGGCAACCATCAAAATCGAATCCAATGTTCAGCGACAAAAAGAAATCAAGCACGACGACAGGGAACGGTTCAAAACAACCCAACCGCCTGGGCGCATCCACCGTCCTGACAGGCGACATTGAATCCAATGAGGATTTTCGTATCGACGGTAAATTCGAAGGCAATTTCACCACCACCGGGAAATTGGTTGTAGGCGAAAACGGCGAACTCAAAGGCAATATCCGGGCCGCTCAAGCGGAAATTCAAGGAAAAATTACCGGTGATCTGATCATAGAAGATTTACTCACCGTGCGTAAAACCGCCCAAATTGATGGCAATGTAACCACCAAAAAATTATCGGTAGAAAGCGGCGCGATCCTCAATGCCACCTGCACCATGGGACAAACCGCCACAACACCCGCTCATGCCAAAGTCGAAACCCAAAAGGCCGGTTAACCGAACCACTCAAAACATTCTTATTTTTTCCGGATTAACCGTCGAAATGCTAACCGTCATCGGAATAGGTTCCTACACCGGAATGCAATTGGACAAATATCTCCAAACTTCCAAACCTTATTTTACCGCCCTATTCTCTTTGATTTTTGTCGGTTTGTCATTCTACTCACTTTATATTCAAATCCAATCATGGGAACGCAAAAAATCCTCCTAGCAGGCATCCTCATTCTTGCAACTATCTTCGGCATCCATTTTCTGTTCTACGTCAAGATACTTCATAATGAAAAATTCAACACTTTTTATTTACCCGGATTAATCGGCATCTGGCTCATTCTCAGCACATTACATTATCTAATGTCCAACCGCAAGCATCCCGGGAAAGCATCGATTATCTTCCTATACTGGTCGGCCGTAAAACTGATTTCAGGCGGCGCTTTATTTTTGTTCTTAAAAAAAAATTTCCATTTATATCATCCCGTGACGCTCGTAGCCGATTTCATGATACTATACACCTTATCAATGGTTTATGAAGTATGGATTGCATTGAAACATAAATGATATCAAGCGGCATATTATCATATTATCGTTCGCTCGCTTTTGCTAAATTTGTTATATGCAAAAATTTCGCATCACAAAACCCGTCAACCCTTGGCAGTCGTTGATTATTTCATTTGCATTGCTGATTATTTCGGGTATGATTTTACTCAAAATGCCTTGGGTTATCCATCGCGAAGGATTAAACTGGCTGGACGCGTTGTTCACCTCTTCCTCGGCCGTATGCGTAACCGGCCTGACCGTAGTACCCACATCCGGTTTCAATCAAGCCGGTCAATGGACCATACTTTTACTTATTCAACTGGGCGCCATCGGTATTATGACCCTGACCACTTCGTTTCTATTATTAATACGCGGAAAAATCGGACTAAAGCATAAACTCGAATTTTCACAACTGCAAGAAGGATTTTCCCTGGCAGGCACTACGTTTTTATTAAAAGAAATTATCAAAATCACATTTGCCATAGAACTGATCGGCGCACTTCTACTATGGCCCGGATTTATACAAGAAGGTTTTTCAATCGGTCAATCGGCATATCTTTCCGTTTTTCATTCCGTTTCGGCCTTTTGCAACGCCGGATTCTCAACCTTCGACGAAAGTCTAACCGGCATGAATACCTGGATCAAAATCGTGGTAGCTCTCCTGATTATCTCAGGCGGACTGGGCTATTTGGTTCTATTTGAAATACGCCATTTTCCCCGCCAAGCCAAATTGAGTTTTCATTCCAAAATCGTTTTGATTACAACAGCGGGATTATTAATCGCGGGAGTGTTATTCCTGGCGCTTTTCGACTGGTCACACCTTTCGGTTTCGGACATGTTTTTTCAATCGGTCACGGCACGAACGGCTGGTTTCAATACGGTAGATTTACAAAACCTTAGCTATGGTTCGGTATTTACCTTGATGTTGTTAATGTTCATCGGAGCTTCGCCCGGATCCACCGGCGGCGGCATTAAAACAACCGTTTTTTTTGTCATTTTAAGTTCCATATTTTCCGTTTTGAAAGGCAAGGAAGAAGTGGTCGTCTTCCATCGCACACTAACGCGCAAAACCATCATGAAAGCCTTCGCTACAGCCATACTTTATTTCCTGATAATCACCATAGGCGTCCTGATTCTGCTTCAAAGTCATGAATTGAGCTTTGAACGCTCCCTGTTCGAAGCCATCTCGGCCATGGGAACCGTAGGATTAAGCCTTGACGTAACAACTCATCTTAATCATACCGGAAAATGGACAATCATCGCCCTGATGTTTATCGGACGTGTAGGCCCGGCATCATTTGCTTTAGCCACCATGATTTCGGGAAAAAAGCTAAATATCAAATATCCGAAAGCGGAATTATATTAAATTGCCAACATGAAAAAAGATGTTTGTGTCATCGGATTGGGCACATTCGGTTTTGAATTAGCCGTGCAATTAACCCGGATGGGTCACCATGTGCTGGCCATCGATTTGGATGAAAAAATTGTCAACTCCATTAAAGACGACGTAACCGTTGCCGTACAAGCCGACATCACCGACCTCGACGTCATTAAAAAACTCGAAATCCACCGATTCGACCGTATCGTATTCGGAATGAGTAGCGCCTTGGAAGCTATCGTCTTGGGAATTACACATCTGAAAAACTTGGGTGCCAAAAATATTACCGGAAAAGCCAATACACAAATTCAAAAGGAAGTGCTGCTCAAAATCGGTGCCGACGAAGTGATTCTACCCGAAATAGCCAGTGCCCGACGCTTGGCCGAACAAATCACCTACCCCAATGTTTTGGATAAATTCAGCATCGGTGACGACTTGGTGGTAATGGAAATCCAAGTGCCGAAAAATTTCGTGGGAAAAACACCCGTAGAAATGGACTTAAGAAAAAAATACGGCATCAACATTATTCTACTTAAACGCAACAATCAAGCACGCTTCTTATCGGATCCTCACACCCGTTTTCTTGAAGGCGACGTGATAGTGTTAGCCGGAAAAGAACAGGCGTTAAAAAAATGGTTATAATCACTTCCGTCATTTCACAATAGCCACACCCTACGGTATTGATTGAAAAATCAGGTGTCGGCATCATTTATAAATGAATTGTTGCATATGAAATTATTTTGTGTTACATTTGTTACAAAAAAAGATTGAGATGAACCGGTATACAGCATGTCCAATTAACTACAAAAAAGTCAATATTTATTTGATTAAGTTATATTCGGCTTTGGCGGCCACCCTATTGATCATGTATTTAACCGCAGAATGGGTATGGCCCGTTTACGTTTTGGCAGTAGATTATTTTCTACGCGTCTTTCTCGGGATACGTTACAGTTTTATTTGCCGTTTATTGAATTTTGTTTTACAATATTTACACGTCGAACCCAAAGAAATCGACGCATCCTCCAAAGCATTTGCCGCCCGGTTGGGAATGAGTTTCACTTTATTCCTTACCTTTAGTATTATCATGGATTGGCCGGTAGCCGCCCGTATTACGGCAGTCATTTTTCTTATTGCGGTATTGCTGGAAGTTATTTTCAGTTTTTGTCTGGCTTGCTATTTCCAAAATTTGTGGCGGCATTTTCGCCAAAATAAAAACAGCGGCAACGAAGGAATTTTTCGTTGATATTGCCCGCCTCCGTATTTCGGGTGTTTTTTTTCGTAATTTGTGGGGTATAAATTACATTTATGCGCCTGTATTTCCATATACCGTTTTGTCATCGCAAATGCAGCTATTGCGATTTTTATTTCACCACACAAATCAAGCATCAGAGCAGGTTTGTGAAAGCGCTTTACACCGAACTTGACCTGCGCAAGAGAGAATGGCAAAACAAAGCAATCCGAAGTATATATTTCGGTGGCGGAACCCCTTCCTATTTAAAGACAGGCTATCTTGAAGAAATCTTGAACCACTTGTTTCAACATGCCAAAATCCCGGTGAACGCGGAAATCACCTTGGAAGCCAATCCCGAAGACATCAATCCCGATACGCTACGAAGCTGGAAAAATGCCGGTATAAACCGCCTGAGCATAGGCATTCAATCCTTTGACGACGGTATATTGAAACTTCTCAACCGAAATCACAACTCGAAAACTGCCATTCAAAGTATTGAGCTAGCCCGCCGATACGGATTTGACAACATCAATATCGACCTGATCTTCGGCATTCCCGGAATGACCTCCGAACATTGGCAAAAACAATTGGAAACCTTTTTACAGCTTGACATTCCGCACCTGTCCGCCTATGCTTTGAGCATCGAATCCAAAACACTTTTGCAATATCAAATCAAAAAAAATATACTCCGACTCACTCCCGACGAATGCTATGAACGTCAGTTCAAATTAACCCGACAAATGCTATTATCCGAAGCTTATTTACATTACGAAATTTCCAATTATGCCCACCCCGGAAAGGAGGCCCGCCACAATACCGCCTATTGGCAAGGCGAACCTTATGCCGGTTTCGGGCCCGCCGCCCATTCTTTCAACGGGAAAAACCTACGAAAATTCAACCCGCCCAACATACATTCCTACATGAAATACATGGAAAAACACGAAAATTTCGAGAAGTTCGAAGTTCTGAAACCTCGCGAATTATACAACGAATATCTCATTACACGTTTCCGTCATCTCGTCGCCGGCGTTCCCGAAGCCGAAATCGCACGCAAATTCCCCGAATTTTTCGATTATTTTATCAATCAAGCCCGAAAACTGGCACATCAAGGTCTGTTAAAAAAAGAAAACGGTCGTTGGTTACTCGTCGAAGCGGCTCTTTTCACCTCCGATAATATCCTAACCCAATTGATTTATTGAACCTTATCGAATTGTGACAAATCATATCCGGCAAACCGGCGCAAATAATCCTCAATACGTGTCCCGTATGCATCCTTGGCGGAAACACGCCCGCCGCTACGTAAATATTTTTTTACCGCTCCCGCTCCGGCCAAATGCGCCGCCGCCAAAATTCCCGATTCCGTTATTCGGATTCCATGGATATAACTTCCGTTAAATCGATGAATTTCCTTTGCCAGTAATCTACGATTTTCTTGCATGTATTTCTTGAAAGCCTTCTCCTGCAATTCGGGACTTTTCAAAAATTGACGGCGATCAATTCCCAAATAACGCAAAGTACCCGGCCCGAATTGATATTTTCCCATGAATCCCAATGAATTCACCACATGATAATTTCCGCCCGATTCATTAAATGCCAACGCTTCCTTAAATCCAACAAAGTCCTTCCCAACTTCGGGGATATGCACTTGCTCCGTCGATTGTGCCCGCCCGGTTTCCCATTGCGGATAAATAACCGGTTTCGGCTCGGGACGATCAATAACAAAAACCACCGGCTGTTTCTTCTCTTCCTCAAAACCATACCAAACATTGACCAACCCGGCAACAATCAACACTACAGGAATAATATATTGGAATGCCTTTTTCATATTTCAGCTTTTTG
This sequence comes from Flavobacteriales bacterium, assembly GCA_027066365.1. Classification (GTDB taxonomy): domain Bacteria; phylum Bacteroidota; class Bacteroidia; order Flavobacteriales; family Flavobacteriaceae; genus JAADED01. The sequence goes on along the minus strand of JAMONV010000018.1, from coordinate 68,206 downwards.
CCCGAATATTGCAAAATTTATACCAAAATAAAATTTTATCAATTTTTCAGCCGCAATAATACAAATAATTTTTAATTTCAAAATCATTTGGGTTATTCAATAAATATATTTCATTCATTTGAACACTAAATTCATTGATACGAATGTCAGTAATCAAGCCGAAATATCAAGTGCACTTATTTTTATATCTTTGAATTGATGAAAAAATTTTTGATTCTTCTAACCGGATTTATACCTTATATACATTTATACGGTCAAAATGACACCCTTCGTCTGATGTTTACGGGGGATATCATGATGCATAAACCCCAAATCGAAGCGGCCCGGAACGATAAAATAAAAACTTATGATTTTAACAACAGTTTCATATACGTAAAACATATTTTTTCGCAAGCGGATTTCGTTATCGGAAATTTGGAAACTACACTGGGCTCAAAACCCTATTCGGGTTACCCGCGATTCAGCGCCCCGGCCGCACTGGCAAAAGCACTCAAAAATGCAGGCTTTAACGTATTGGTAACCGCCAACAATCACAGTGCCGACAAGGGAAAAACCGGAATTTTCAAAACCATTGAAATTTTAAAACAAAACAAAATCGCACAAACAGGCACTTTTAAATCCGCACAAGACCGAAACGAAAAAAATCCTTTAATCCTCGATCGAAAAGGATTTCGGATTGCATTGCTTAATTATACATACGGCACCAACGGCTTACCTGTTCCGAAACCGGCGATAGTCAATTTGATTGATACTACACAAATCAAAGCCGATTTGAAAAAATCCAGACAATACCACCCCGATTTAATCATTGTTTTCCTTCATTGGGGCATTCAATATCAGTCCCGACCGCATCAATCACAATTGGAATTGGAAAAGTTTCTTCATCGCCAAGGCGTGCGTATCATTATCGGATCGCACCCGCATGTGGTTCAACCCGTCAGATTCAACGAAAACAAACTCACAGTTTATTCCTTGGGAAATTTTATTTCCAATCAACGCACCTATCCACGCGACGGAAGTATTATCTTTTATCTTGAATTGGTCAAAAAATCAGGCCGCATAAAAATAGCGGAAGCCGGCTACATACCTGTTTGGACATACAAATACGAATTAGACAATAAATGGTATTTTGAAGTTCTCCCCGTGGACGATTTTATCCGTGACAAGTATTACTTCACTTCATTTGAAGATTTCCGTAAAATGCTCAAATTAAATTTATATATCAACCGGATTTTAAAAATACATCGCTCCAATATCAAACGCGGATTAAAATTTATCCCGCGACATCCTGTAAAAACACTCAAACCCGTTCTAAAATTTCAACTCAAAAAAGAAGCGGGTCTGCCCCTTAACCCGCTTCCTTAAAAAAACTAAAGGAGAAAGAACGGCTAAACCCCAAAAGGAGATTTCATAACTTTGTTACACTACAAATATAGCTTTCGTTTTTTCATCCGTTGTCCATAAAATCCAAAATCCGGAAAATCGGGACAAAATTTTTTCCGTTTTTTTCCTGCTCACTCAAAACTGCGCATACAAACAGAAACAAATTGACAATCAATCGGTTAAACAAAATTCGATTTTTTCAATCTTTTATCGGCATAAGTAAACTTTTCCGTAACTTTGTAGAGATTTTTCAAATTTCAAAAAATGGACATTCATCTATTACCATCCCAAATACGAAGAGATATCGTGCGAATGGTTCATCATGCGCAATCGGGACATCCGGGCGGTTCCTTGGGAACAGTGGAATTTTTTACCGCCTTGTTTTTTAAAATTTTAGATATCGACCCCTCCCATTTCGACTCCGAAAATGCCAGCGGCGAAGATTTGTTTATCCTTTCCAACGGACATATCACACCGGTTTACTACGCCACTTTGGCGCGCCGCGGTTATTTTCCCGTAAAAGAATTGAAAAGCTTCCGTCAATTGGGTTCCCAATTGCAAGGACATCCTTCGGTGCATGACCGTTTGCCCGGCGTTAGAATTGCATCCGGTTCCTTGGGCCAGGGTTTATCGGTGGCGATCGGTGCGGCACGTGGAAAAAAACTAAACAACGACCCGCATTTGGTATATTCGCTTCATGGCGACGGCGAATTTCAAGAAGGACAAATCTGGGAAGCCGTGCTGTATGCCGGCGCTAAAGGAATCGACAATATCATTTCCACCATCGATTATAACAATGCACAAATCGACGGACCGGTCGATAAAGTTTTGAGCTTAGGCGACCTCAAAACCAAGATGAAAGCTTTCGGATGGGATACGGTGGACATCAAACAAGGGAACAACCTGGATGCCGTTATCGAAGGGATGACCGAAGCCCGAAACAGAACCGGAAACGGCAAACCCGTAGCCGTATTGCTACACACCAAAATGGGCTACGGAGTCGATTTTATGGAAGATGATTATCGCTGGCACGGCAAACCGCTCAACGACGAACAATTGGAAAAAGCCTTAAAACAATTGCCCGAAACTTTGGGCGACTTCTAAGATTTCGACATGCTTTACGGAAAAATTTCTATATTTGCGCAGCCGAACGGAGAGGTGGCAGAGCGGTTGAATGCGGCGGTCTTGAAAACCGTTGTCCGTGCAAGCGGACCGAGGGTTCGAATCCCTCCCTCTCCGCTTTTTTTAATGACTGTAATACCAAATCGCCACCAGCAACAATCCCGTCCAAAATACAAAGCGTAAAATTTTCTCCAACATGTTTTTTCGGTTTTTAATCGTTTTGGAAAAACTTACACACGGCAACCACGACGGCCGTTTCGGCGCGTAGTCTCTGTTTACCCAAAGACACTGCCTTCCATCCGGAAGTGAACAAATATTGTTTTTCCGCCTGAGAAAATCCGCCTTCGGGACCAATCAAAACGGCTGCTTCCTTTGAAACTTCATAAGTTTTATTTTCGAATTTCGATGCTTCACATAAGGCTACGAAACGCTGTTTTTCCACCGGTTCCAATTGCATCAACGAAACGGATTCACTCAATAGCGGCTTAAAAACCCGCATGGACTGCTTTAAAGCCGAAATAATGATTTTTTCCCATCGCTCGTATTTAATTTGCTTGCGTTCGGTATAGCGTGTTAGAACCGGCGTAATGGAAGTCACACCCAATTCCACCGCCTTTTCCAATGCAAAAGTCATCCGGTCGGCGGATTTCAATGGCGCCAAAAACAAATGCAAGTGCTTAACCGGCGGCTCAAATTCCTTAACCCGCACAATATGCGCTTGCACTGCAGTGGAATAATCATCGAAAATTTCCGCTTCAAATAACCGCCCCTTTCCATTCGTTATCCACAGGCGGTCGCCTTTTCGTTTGCGCAATACACGAACAATATGGCGGCTTTCAAACGTATCGAAAGCCACCACACCGTCCGTCACCTCCGGCGCATAAAAATATTGACCGGTTTTTTCACGCACCGGTAGGCGTTTATTCTTGACCTTCTTCGGTTGCGCTTTCTTCGCCATTGTCCGATTCATCCACCAGGCGAAAACCTTCACCGTGAATATTCACGATAGCCACATTGGGATCTTTGGACAAATATTTACGCAACTTGGCAATATACACATCCATGCTACGCGAAGTAAAATAATTGTCGTCAAGCCAAATTTTGTTCAAGGCCTTCTCACGCGGCATCAAATCGTTTTTGTGTTCGGCCAACATTTTCAAAAGCTTGGCTTCCTTGGGAGAAAGCTTTTGCGGCTCTTCGTTTTTATATTTCAACAAACGAAGCTTGGCATCGAAATCAAAATCCCCGATCTTGAATTTAAATTGTTCTTTTTTGGTTTCGGTCACCTTGGTGCTTCGGTTAAGCAATGATTTAATCTTGTAGAGCAAGACTTCCGAGTCAAACGGCTTGGTCACATAATCGTCGGCACCCACTTGATATCCCTTTACGATATCTTCTTTCATGGTGCGAGCCGTAATGAAAATAATCGGAATGTCTTGATTACGCTTGCGAATTTCTTCGGCCAAGGTAAAACCGTCTTTGTATGGCATCATAATGTCCAACAATACCAAGTTGTAATCACCGGTTTTGAATTTTTCCAAACCGTCGATACCGTTCGTGGCCAAAACCACGTCATAGTTGTTCAATTTCAGGAAATCCCTCAACATGGGACCGAAATTGGGGTCGTCTTCTACCAGTAGGATTCTTTTTTGTTTTTCCATAATACTTAGATTTTTAATGTTTATATCTATTTTATTCCGTTTCTTTACCAATTAGCGGAAAATAAAGACTGAATTCCGTCCCTTTTCCTTCTTCGCTTTCCACATAAATATGTCCGTTCATCTTATCCATTACTTGCTTGACCAACGTCAAACCTATACCGTGACCGCGAACCGAATGGACGTCTCCACTGGGTTTACGATAAAATTTTTCAAAAATCCTGCTTTGCACCTGACGGTTCATCCCCACTCCGTTGTCTTTAATTTCCACCACAATAAAATTATTTTTGTTATAAGTTCTTATTTCAATAACCGGTTCGTTATTATTATACTTAATCGCATTATCAAGTAAATTCACAAAAAGATTCATCAAAAAGAGCGGGTCGCCTTTCACCAAATCGTTTTCCGCCTCCAAATCGGCAATGATTTTTCCGTTTTTCTTCTTCAAAATAAACTTGATTTGTTCCACTGCCTTTTGGATGATCTCATGCAATTCCACTTCGGTTTCATTCCATAGCACTTTGTTTTGTTCCAATTTTCCCAAAAACAAAATTTTCTCCACCTGATCGAGCATGCGTTTGTTTTCTTGCTTCAAAATGTTTAAATATTCTCTCAATTTCTCCGGATTGCTAATCACCGCCGGACTTTTCATCGAATCAATCACCAAATTTATGGTAGCAATAGGGGTTTTAAACTCATGGGTTATATTATTGATAAAATCGTTTTTCATTTCAATCAAATGCTTATTCTTCATCGACTGAAACAAGGTGAATAAATAAATGGTTAAGATGATAAAAATAAATATGAAACCCAATATTTCTAGCAGCAAAAACGAGGTTCCGAAAACATCGGAACTGTCAAAAGTCACCGACAAACGATAGCGCGTACCGGCATCGATATTTTTAAATAACGGTACGTTAATCTCTATTTTCTTTTTTTGATATTTCAACGTTTTAACATTCGTTGGAACACCATTGTAGGTTATGGCAAACTCAAAAGGATAATCAATACTTCGCTTGTCCAATTCACGTTCGATGATTTCCTGCACGTCGTTTTTATCCAAATAACGACGCAAAGCCAATTGACCAAAAAAATGTTTTAAATTTTCCGGATTCGGCTCCAGCGGCAAAGAAGTATCTTTTTCGGAAAGTAAATCCAATAGCATACGGTTATCCGAACGATAAAGATTTATCACTTTTTCCTTAGCCGATTCCGAAATTTTATTGGCGGCATCCGATATGGCGTCTCCTGCAGCCCTGTTAAACTGCCGGATAATCAATTCCTTTTCCTTTTTTATAAATACTACCTGAACGAATATTATCCCCAATAATGCAAAAGCCAAAACATACCCGCTAAAGCTCACCACTTTTTTCATACCACAAAGTTATAACATTTTTTTAATCAGGACAAATATCTTATACTTTTTTTACTTAAAATGAGCCAATCTTTTTAAATATCAAAACTCATCAATACAAAAAATTTATTTTTTTACCATAAAACGATGAATTTCATGCAGAATAGGAATAAGTTTTTTAAAAGATTGTAAATTTTCCAAATACCATCTTGCATTTATAGATCGATAATCCAAACCGGTTTGACGGGCCAACCGGTCTAAAATAGCCTTACGGCTTAACCCGTCGCGCTTCACGATACGGTTTATTTGTTCTTCTTGCGGAAGTTGCATCACTATGGTTTCGTCACAAAAAAATTTAAACTCGCTTGCCGGCAACAAGGCGTTTTCCAATATCACATACGGCATACATTGACGCTTTAACCAATTTTTAAAATCCTCATACACAAAGGGATGGATTAGATTTTCCAATTTTTTCAATATGGTGGGGCGGGGAAAAACTTTTTCTCCTATTAACTTGTAATCGGGTAAGCCGTCCCGATAAACTTCTTTACCCAGCAAAGCTTCAATTTGAGGTTTAATCAAAATATCGAAATAAGCTTTTTTCGCTTCATGATCGGCATAATAAATTGGAATGCCATAAGTTTTTCCAAAAAAATCAGCTACCGTGGATTTTCCGCTCCCGATAGGGCCCGTGACACAAAGAACTTTGATATTATTTTTCATTTTCAATCAAATAATCCAATTTTTCGGGAAGAATCTTATAATGAAATACATTGTCAGGTTTTTTCTTGACTACAGGAAGCAATAATTTTTGACCGGGATCGAACGCCACCCCTATTTTCCATTGATTTTTTTTAGAATCCTTGTCTATCCATTGTTCATAATATATATTCACCTGCGGCGGAAACAAAATCAATTTCCCCCGTAATGAATCGGGAAGTTCGGGCTTCACTCTAACCTCGCCACTCAAATATTCGGACAGTTGGTAGTCAACACGAATCTTTTCGAAAACAGTCTTCACCCCCCCCGGAAGATTCGGCTTAACCACTATTTCTCCGGACCTGTTATGCACCGTTACCGGAATGGTTTCTATTTCCGACAAAGTATCGATTTCAGCTTTCGCCCCCCAAATCCATAAAGTCGATGGAAAAATTTTCAACTTTTTCAAACGTAAACCCGATTGATTGGGAGTATGCAAAATGGTTTTTATTTTCACTTCCTTAATGAAAGGTTTATGCTTATTCCGCTTAAGTTCAAGGTCATATACAAACGAATTGTTCAAATACTTTTTTAATTTTTTATAAAATAAAGTCGTATCATTCAAAGCTTCCGCAGGGAATGTTAAATAACCCGGCGAAGGAATTTTTATTAAATGCCAACCTATTCCTTGTAATACTACGGACAAGGTGTCGGAAAACAAGCTGTCGGGCAAGGTTTTTTCATGGTCTTCATACCGGACAATCCACACCCGGCGAACACGATAATTTTCATTCATTTTCATAAAAAACCATAGCACCGCCGAAACAAAAATGAAGAAAACCAAAGTTTTCCATTCATTTTCCTTCCTAATAAAATCCAAGATTAAACGAATGTTTTTCATGCTTCATCCGTTTTAAAAAAAAGTTCAGGAAAAAGTTCATCGGGCGGTTTTGCCGAAAAAAGAAATTTTATGCAAGCCGTCAAAAATCCTTTTGCATAGGACCAGGTTTGGACGGCAAACACTCCTAATGCCGCTAAAGCCAAAACCAGACGGCGTACATTCCAAAGAAACTCCAAATAAACAGCCAAAAGGTATAATCCAAACGGCAGCAATGCGACAATACCGAATCGAAAAGTCGATACAATAGAGAGCAACGCAAAGCCGACCAACAAAACCGGCGCCCAATATACGACGGATTTTGCTTCGGGATAAAGCCGGTTGAGAATACAACGCGTTATGCCGAATTTTGTTATTTGTCTCGAAAAACTCTTCCAATCAATCCGGCGTTTATGATAAACTTTCAACTCCGGCGCAAATCCGGTTCGAAAACCCTTCCGCCAAGCGCGATAAACCCATTCGGGATCTTCACCGGGATGCATATTACCGAATCCGCCCGTTCGATCGAATACTTCGCGTTTTAAAACCATGTTAAAACTTCTCGGCACATAGCGTTGAAGATTTTGCTTTTTTCCTCTGATACCACCCGTGGTCAAAAACGAAGTCATACTCAAATTAACGGCTTTTTGAAAAAAATCGAAGGATGGCAAATCCGTATCGGGTCCGCCGAACATGTCAATGCCGGGATTGGCTTCGATAAAATCTTGCAATTTCAGCATATAATCATCGGGCAAAACCACATCGGAATCCAAAATCACCAAATAATCTCCCTTGGCCTTTTTCATCGCTTGATTTCTTGTATCGCCGGGGCCCGAATTGGGCTTGTAAAAATATTCGACCGGCAAATTTCGTTTAAACGCATTAACCGTACCTTCCAATCTCGGATTTGATCCGTCATCGGCTATAATAATTTCGTAATGCCATCCGTTTTTTTTCAAAACCAAAAAACTTTTCAATAACTCTTTGATCTCATCGGGCCGATTATAAACGGGAATGATAAAAGAAATCGATTTTGTTTTTGACATAAATCCGAATCCATTCTTAAGCATTCAAATTTAGCCAAAAAAAAGAAATGAATTAAGTGCTTTGTAAAAACAACTTCGCTACTGTTAAATAAGTAATTTTTATTTATGTTCTTTTGTTCCCGGCAAAAGCAGGGACAGGCTTGATACAAAAGAACCGAAAAATCAAGACTGATACGCAATGACACGCATCCTTCCGGTGATAAAATGCGTTTTTTACTTACCCGGCGTCGAAAATGCCCGTTTATAGCAGTGGCTAGTACTTGCGCTTTCCTCCTTGATTAATCGAAAAATCCCAACATTTTCTCCTTCCAAAAAGATGCATGTCATTGCGTATTCGATGCTTCCATGCGCCTTTTCCCACCGGCATCCGGCCCGCATTTTTGCCGGGCCAACGCGCCTATCCTCCGTGGGGCGGATTTAGGTTTTTTCTCTTCTTTGCCCATTTACATTATTTATTTAATGTTTTTCTGCGTATTATTTAAGCGCCTAATTCAAGAAAAGAAAAGAGAGTCGCCGAACCTTCAGCGGCCCTCTTGGTTATATACATTTCGAGCAAGGATTATTTCACTTCCTCATAATCCACATCTTCCACGTCATCGCCACCGTTATTATCTCCTCCGGTTTGTTTTCCGGATTCTTGTTGTGCTTGTGCGCCAGCTTGTGCTTGTGCGGCATTTTGGATATCGGCGGATGCTTGCTTGAGGATTTCTTCGGCTTTTCGGGTAGCCGCTTCGGCTTTTTCGGGATCGCGTTTATCAAATGCTTCTTTCAATTCTTTGATAATGTCCTCCATGGCTTTTTTGGTGCTTTCGCCGAGTTTATCTTTATGTTCTTCGATTAGTTTCTCCAATTGGAAAGCCGTAGCATCCGCCTTGTTGAGTTTTTCGGCGTTTTCTTTGGCGATGCGGTCACGTTCGGCATTTTCTTCGGCTTCTTTTTTCATACGTTCGATTTCTTCCGGTGTCAAACCCGAAGAAGCTTCAATGCGAATGTCTTTTTTCTTTCCTGTTTTTTTGTCCATTGCCGTCACGTGAATAATTCCGTCGGCATCGATATCAAACGTAACTTCGATTTGCGGTTCGCCGCGTCGTGCCGGCGGGATACCGTCCAAGTGGAAACGTCCAATGGTTTTGTTATCTTTCGCCATAGGTCGTTCGCCTTGTAGCACATGGATTTCCACACTCGGTTGATTGTCGGTGGCAGTGGTGAAAATTTGCGATTTTTTCGTAGGGATAGTGGTTCCCGCTTCAATCAATTTAGTCATTACACCGCCCAAGGTTTCTATACCCAGCGACAGTGGGGTAACATCCAAAAGCAATACATCTTTGACATCACCGCTCAATACACCGCCTTGGATAGCCGCTCCGATAGCAACCACTTCGTCGGGGTTCACGTTCTTGGAAGCTTTTTTGCCGAAGAAATCTTCCACGGCTTTTTGCACTTTGGGCACACGTGTGGAACCTCCCACGAGAATAACTTCATCGATATCGGAAGGTTTCAGGCCGGCTTTATCCATGGCGGTTTTCACCGGTTCCATGGTACGTTTCACCAAATCGTCGATCAATTTTTCAAATTGCGAACGAGTGATTTTTTTCACCAAATGCTTAGGCCCGCTAGCCGTTGCCGTGATATAAGGCAAGTTGATTTCGGTTTCGCTACCAGACGACAATTCGATTTTGGCTTTTTCGGCCGCTTCGCGCAATCGTTGAAGTGCAATAGGGTCTTTTCGCAGATCCACACCTTCTTCCTTTTGAAATTCATCGGCGAGCCAATCGATGATGCGTTGATCGAAGTCGTCACCACCCAAGTGTGTATCTCCTGCAGTGGAAAGCACTTCGGTTACACCGTCGCCGATATCGAGGATGGAAATATCGAAGGTTCCGCCACCCAAATCGTAAACGGCAATTTTCTTTTCGCCTTCACTCTTGTCAAGCCCGTATGCCAAAGCGGCAGCAGTCGGTTCGTTAATAATTCGTCTGACTTTCAAACCGGCAATTTCTCCGGCTTCTTTGGTTGCCTTACGTTGAGCGTCATTGAAATATGCCGGAACGGTGATAACGGCTTCTTTCACTTCCTGACCCAAATAATCTTCAGCCATTTTTTTGAGCTTTTGCAAAATCATGGCCGAAATTTCTTGAGGGGTATATTCTTTTCCGTTCACCACCACACGCGGCGTATCATTAGGTCCTTGCACCACTTTATAGGGTACACGGTCGATTTCTCCTTTTTCTTTCAATTCCGAAAAAGATTTTCCCATAAAACGTTTGATGGAAAAAATGGTTCGCTCGGGATTGGTAACCGCTTGACGTTTGGCCGGATCACCCACTTTGATTTCACCCGAATCCGTAAATGCCACCATCGAAGGAGTGGTTCGTTTTCCTTCGGGATTGGGAATAACCACCGTATCGTTACCTTCACGCACGGCTACCACCGAATTGGTGGTTCCCAAATCTATTCCTATTATTTTGTGTCCTTTTTCACTCATATTTTTTTGATTTTTATTCGTTTTGGTTTCGTCAATGATTATGCCAGAGTTTATTCAACCGAAAATTTAACTCCAAAATATTTTTTTTATGCCAAATTGACATATTTTTACAAACCGAAATTTTTCCGTATATTTAATCGCAAATTTTCATCATGAAAAAAATTTTCCTTTACATAATCTTACCGCTTATTTGGGGAGCAGCCCCTCTCCATGCACAATTGGAAGCCGCTCATTGGTATTTTGGCGAACGAGCAGGGTTGGATTTTTTAACCAATCCCGTTTCTGCCGATATTTCAGGACAATTAAATACCATTGAAGGCTGTTCTTCCATTTCCGACATCCAAGGAAATTTATTATTTTACACGGATGGGGTCACCGTATATAACCGAAATCACACGGTTATGGCAAACGGAACCGGACTAAACGGAGATCCTTCTTCTTCACAATCCGGTTTAATCGTTCCCAAACCCGGCGATTCGAACATTTATTACATCATTACGGTGGATGATATCGGAAATTACGGTTTGCGTTATTCGGAAGTAAATATGGCTGCCAACAGCGGACTAGGCCGAGTCAATTCCTTAAGGAAAAATGTTCCGCTTATTGAGAATGTTAAAGAAAAAGTAACGGCTATAGCCAATTTAAGTCAAAATTTTGTTTGGGTTATTACCGTAGGACCTGCCCCCACAAATTCAAACCCCTCAATCCCCGTAAACACCTATCTATCTCCTTATAATACCATCTATGCAGTCAAAATAGACAGCTCCGGATTAAATAATTACTCGCAAGTGGTTTATACCACCTTCAACGGATCGGGAGGAACGCAGGCACTCAATATTTCATCACTAAACGGATACATTAAAATATCGCCCACAGGAAACAAAATAGCCATTGCTAATTATTACGACGGCACTTTGTATTTGTGCGACTTCGATATCAATACGGGTAGAGCTTCCAATTTGACTCAATTTCCCGCTCCAACTTCCAATTTCTATCCCTATGGCATTGAATTTTCTCCCAACGGAGAATTATTATATGTTTTATCATGTGATTCCGGAAGTACAAGCGGTGGCACCAGAAGAATTTACCAAATAGACCTTACGAACGGCAATGCTACACAACAAATCGATGCCCATAGCGGCTATAGAGGCGCATTGCAACTCGGGATTGACGGAAAAATTTATGTAACCGAATCATACAACTATGACACCGGACGCCCATTCCTTAGCACTATCGAAAATCCCGATTTACTAGGCACCGGTTGTAATTTTCAATACAACTCCGTTAATCTTAACGGTCGAAATTCACGACAAGGACTGCCTCAATTTATTCAATCTTTCTTCGTGCAAATCGCCACCAATAATATCTGCGTCGGCGATACGGCTCATTTCAGTGTGCAAAGCAATATCGACATCGATCATGTGGATTGGGTTTTCGGTGACGGAAATTCCGCCACCACTCAACCCGACCCTTCCGATTTGAAAACAGCGGAAGCGAATCATGTCTATAATCAAGACGGAAACTTCACCGTGTCGGCAACTATTTATACCACCAACAACAATAATTCAACCATTACCACCAATATCACGATCTATCCCCTTCCCGAAATACAGAACAATTTACAAATAGAAACATGCGACATCGATCAAAACGGCATCCAAAGTTTTAACCTGCATGCATACGATATTAATATAATCGGAATTCAATCATATCAAGGAACTTATACGGCTCATTATTATGAAACCCAGACCGATGGCGAAAATCACACTAACGAAATTCAAGACCCGTATACAAATACAACGCCTTATAACCAGGAAATTTACGTAGTGATAGTTAATGAAGATACGGGCTGTGAAAATATGGGAACCGTCGAATTGGTGGTAAATCCTCTCCCTGATATCAATCAGGTCCCGCCACTCGAAACTTGCGACGACAACGATGACGGATTGGCACAATTTAATCTCAATGAAGCACTCCCCGACATTTTAAACGGACGCGACTCTTTAGCATATCCTGTTGTTTATTATGAAACTCAAGCGGATGCCGAAAACCAAACACATCCCTTATCCTCTTCCTATACCAACACCACACCCTATCAACAAACCGTTTACTATACCATCACCGACACCGTTACCGGTTGTATTAATTACGGAAATTTCGATCTTATTGTTCATCCCATACCCGAAATTAACATGGACGACGATTATATCTTTTGCCGAAATGATTCGGTCTATGTGGAAGCCCCTTCAGGTTTTGTTCAATACGACTGGTCAACGGGAGAAACCGGCCAAGGAATTTATGTTTCGCAAGAAGGACAATACACCGTCACCGTCACCGACCAACATACTTGCTCCAATTCCAAAACCGTTAGCGTTTATGAATCGGCGCCGGCGGAAATCGACACGGTCTATACGACCGATTTTAACGGCAACAACAACAGTATCACCATCATCGTTTCCGGTCCAGGCGATTACGAATATTCCCTTGACGGCATCAATTATCAAGACAGCAATACTTTTGACGGTTTACAAGCAGGCACCTATACTGTTTACGTTCGGGATAAAAACGGATGTGGCATTAGCACCCAAGAGGTCTTTATTATGGGCATTATGCCTTTCTTTACCCCTAACGGAGACGGCAGAAACGATTTTTGGCAAGTAATCAATATTCAATTGGCGCCTGAAAGTAAGGTTTATATATATGACCGATTCGGAAAACTCATGACTGCATTCAACGGAACTTCCCCCGGCTGGGACGGAACATACAACGGTGTCCCTCAACCTTCCGACGACTATTGGTATATTATCGAATTACCCGAAAGCAGAGGCGGAAAAACCGTCAAGGGGCATTTCTCATTAATCAGATAATCGACAGGAAACAGGGATTTTATTCTTTTGAGTAACTTCATTCACCCAATCGACGGCGCAAAACCGGTATTTTCTGCATGGCGTCGGATTTTTTTCCTGTTTTCCGCATTAGGACACCCGTAATTAGTCATGTACTTGATTGAAAAGAGTATGTCCGCGTTATGGTTCTTTAATCATTCCCAAACAATAGTGTTTTCTTTTTACTTTTTCCTTGATGAAAAAGTAACAAAAAATCAAGGCAAAAATATGCTTCCGCCCGCCCTTTCCTGTCATGAGAAAATCTAACCAAAGACAAAATTCCTTCGGAATTAAATGACAAGCACTTTGGTGATTTTCTAACATGGCAGGAAATTCCCGCCCGCAGCCGGCCAGCATTTTTGCCGGGCCAACGCGCCTATCCGCCTTTGACGGCGGATTTTTAAAAATCTTATTATCTATGAAATAAGGTAAAAGGATAAAAAATTCCGGGACACCCGAAATACATAAAATCAAAATGCAACTTATTGGATATTAACAATAAAGAAAATGTTAATAAAAAAATGCGGAAAACAGGAGGGATTTTATTCTTTTGAGTAACTTCATTCACCCAATCGACGGCGCAAAACCGATATTTTCTGCATGGCGTCGGATTCTTTTTTACGCTCTTTCTCCACAACGGCAGGCGGTGCATTTTGAACAAAACGGGCGTTTTGCAATTTCTTACGAACCGAAGCCAAAAACCCTTCCAAATACTCCAATTCTTCCCTGATTTTTCGTTTTTCTTCTTCGGGATCCACCAAACCTTCCAACGGAATAAAATATTCATTCTTGCCAACACGAAACGAAATAGAATCTCCCTCCGGCTGCCCTTCTTCCAGCTCGCTCAAATGAACCGTTTTTTTGATAACCGGCCAAAAACGCTCATCAAATTCTTCATGCAACAAAGCATAAAGTTTCAACGGTGTTTTAGGTGAAATTTGCTTTTCCTTTCTGATTTTTCGAACACCCGAAATGATTTCCTTCATATGTTCTCCCGCCCGTATTACCGAATCCGAATATTCCTTCATTTCAGGATAATTCGACACGATCAAAGCCTCTTCCGGACGACGTTCACGAATATGTTGCCAAATTTCTTCCGTTATAAACGGCATGAACGGATGCAATATTTTCAGATTATTCTCCAAAATCTCAATCGTTGCCGCATAAGTTTTTCGATCTGTCTTTTCACCATAATAGGGCTTGATCATTTCCAAATACCAAGAACTGTAATCATCCCAAATCAAAGAATAAATCTTCTTCAGTGCTTCCGAAATACGATATTGCTCGAAATCTTTCTCGATTTGGCCGAAAATTTGTGCAAAGCGGTTACGGTACCATTCCACGGCCATCGCCGCATAATCCGGTTGCTCCTTCGTTTGGTCGATTTTCCAAGATTTAACCAACCGAAAGCCGTTCCAAATTTTATTGGCAAAATTCCGTCCTTGAACCACCAATTGTTCGTCAAAAGGTAAATCGTTTCCCGCCGGCGAAGTCAGCAGCATCCCCACACGAACGGCATCGGCACCGTATTTTTCAATCAACATAATCGGATCGGGAGAATTTCCGAGGGATTTGGACATTTTTCTCCCCAATTTATCCCGGACAATTCCGGTTAAATAAACATTTTCAAAAGGTTTTTCAGCAGCAAACTCATATCCGGCCATAATCATTCGCGCCACCCAGAAAAACAAAATTTCCGGTGCCGTCACCAAATCATTTGTAGGATAATAATATTGAAAATCCGTATTACCGGGATTACGAATGCCGTCAAAAACCGTAATCGGCCATAGCCATGAAGAAAACCATGTATCCAACACATCTTCGTCCTGGCGCAAATCCTTGTCCGTCAACGATTGATTTCCGGTTTTTTTCCTAGCCAACCGAACGGCTTGTTCAAGATTTTCCGCCACCACAAAATCATCTTCGCCTTCGCCGTAATAATAAGCCGGAATTCGATGGCCCCACCAAAGCTGTCGCGAAATATTCCAATCGCGCACATTTTCCATCCAGTGGAAATACGTGTTTTCAAATTTTTTCGGAATGAGTTTTACATCGCCATTCCGAACGGCATCTATTGCCGGACGCGCCAATTCCTTCATTTTCAAAAACCATTGCCTCGACAATCTCGGTTCGATTACCGCTTTAGTACGCTCGCTTCGTCCTACCCGGTGCATATGTGCTTCGGTTTTCACCAAATATCCTTTTGCTTCCAACTCTTTAACAATGGCTTTGCGCACTTCAAATCTATCCATACCTTCATAATGCAAACCGTATTCGTTGAGCGTAGCGTCTTCATTGAAGATATCAATTACTTCCAATCCGTGCCGGTCGCCGATTTCCTTGTCATTAGGATCGTGTGCCGGTGTAATTTTCAATGCACCCGTCCCGAATTCCGGATCCACATAATCATCCGCAATGATGGGTATTTCACGATTGGCTATGGGAACAATAGCTTTTTTCCCGACAAATTTCCGGTATTTCTCGTTTTCGGGACTTACGGCAATAGCTGTATCGCCCAGAATGGTTTCGGGACGTGTGGTGGCAATCTCGATATATTCGCCATCGGAACCGGCAATCGGATAACGCAAATAATAAAGTTTACCTTGTTCGTCGGCATAAATCACTTCTTCGTCGGAAACAGTGGTTCGGGCTTCGGGATCCCAATTCACCATACGATAACCCCGGTATATTTTACCTTTATTATATAAGTCCACAAAAACCTTGATAACGCTTTCATACATATCGGGATCAAGCGTAAATTTGGTGCGTCGCCAATCGCACGAAGCGCCCAAATATCGCAATTGTTTCAAGATAATACCCCCGTGCTTATGTGTCCAATCCCAGGCATGATTCAAAAATTCGTCGCGAGTCAAATCTTTTTTCTCGACTCCTTCGGATTTCAGTTTGGCCACCACTTTGGCTTCGGTGGCAATGGATGCATGATCGGTGCCGGGAACCCAAAGTGCATTATATCCTTTGAGCCTCGCTCTACGAATCAAAACGTCTTGCAAAGTATTATTGAGCATGTGACCCATATGTAAAACGCCGGTAACATTAGGCGGAGGAATCACAATCACATACGGTTCCCGGTCATCGGGATCGGAATTGAAAAATCCTTGTTTTTCCCAAAATTCATACCACTTTCTTTCGACTTCTTGCGGACTGTATTTGGCCGGTATTTCCATAAAAATTCAATCAATAATTACGAACAAGCAAAAATGCAAATTTTTCGGGACTTTCCCGTCCTAAAAACCCGTTAGCTACAAAAATCCCATTTAAATTTGTTTAATTTATAAGTTTGGTATTATATTTGTTTTTAATATCAGTGTAACTCAAATTTAAACGAGTCATGAAAAAAGTCATTACATTCCTATTATTACTGACCGGATTTTGGGGAATAGCACAACAATCACAAGCTAACGGGCCGAAAATCGAATTCAAAGAAACCACTATCGATTACGGTGAAATCAATAAAGGCGCCGACGGGTATCGTGTCTTTGAATTTACTAACACGGGTAATGCACCATTGGTAATCAACCGGGTAAAATCCAGTTGTGGCTGCACCATTGCCGAACGTCCTCAAAAACCGATTATGCCGGGCGAAACCGCCAGAATCCGCGTGCACTACAATACCAATCATATAGGACCTTTCCGAAAAACCGTTACGGTCTATAGCAACGCGACCAACGTGCCGAACGGTGTAATTATTCTCAAAATAAAAGGACGGGTAATCGATCCGAATAAAGTGGATTTAAACCGCAAAAAAGAAACCAGCCCCGTATTTCAAACCCGTTGATTCAACGGAATTTACCGAAAATCGAATCAAATTATTTCAAGGAAGCCGTATTATTTTACGGTTTTCTTTTTATCTAAATCTTCCAATCAGATTTTTCAAGAGTTAGTTACACCACAAAAAACCGGATTACGGAAAATATTTCTCCCGCAAAAAAATTGCCTAAAAATCGATTTAAAAAGACGGTATAACAAGGTTGGTCGAAAAATCGTATTTTCGCAACGGATTTGAAAAAGTTTTATGCAATTCAGGATTGAAAAGAAGGATCCGGGATCGCAGGCGCGGGCGGGTGTTTTGGAAACTGCACACGGGAAAATCCACACTCCGGTTTTCATGCCGGTGGGAACGGTCGGCAGCGTTAAAGCCGTGCATCAACGGGAATTAAAAACCGATATCGGAGCCGAAATTATCTTAGGCAACACTTATCATCTTTATCTGCGTCCCGGAACCGGGATTCTGGAAAAAGCCGGCGGTTTACACCGGTTTATGAATTGGGACGGTGCCATCTTAACCGACAGTGGAGGATTTCAAGTATATTCCTTATCCGGTCGACGTAAAATCAAAGAAGAAGGGGTCCGGTTTCAGTCGCATATTGACGGATCGTATCACTTTTTTACTCCGGAAAAAGTCATGGAAATTCAACGTTCCATCGGTGCCGACATCATCATGGCTTTTGACGAATGCACCGATTGGCCGGTGGATTATAACTATGCCAAAGCGTCTATGGAAATGACCCACCGCTGGCTCGACCGTTGTATTCAACATCTTGAAAAAGTGCCGCCGAAATACGGTTATGAACAAAGTTTGTTTCCCATTGTTCAAGGAAGCACTTTCAAGGACCTGCGCAAGCAATCGGCGGAATATATCGCTTCAAGGAATGCCGACGGAAATGCCATCGGAGGATTATCGGTAGGTGAACCGGCGGAATTAATGTATGAAATGACGGAAATCGTATGCGCGATTTTACCCGATGACAAACCACGCTATTTAATGGGCGTGGGCACGCCGGCTAACATTTTGGAAAGTATTGCTTTGGGTGTCGATATGTTCGATTGTGTCATGCCCACGCGTAATGCACGAAATGCCATGCTCTTTACATCGGAAGGAACCATTAACATTCGCAATGCCAAGTGGAAAGACGATTTCAGTCCGCTTGATCCGCTCGGTATCAGTTATGTAGACACCATGTATTCCAAAGCTTATTTACGGCATTTATTTGTAGCAAACGAACTACTGGCCAAACAAATCGCATCGGTGCATAATTTGGCATTTTATTTGTGGCTTGTGAAGGAAGCACGCAAGCATATTCTCGAAGGCGATTTCGCTTCATGGAAAAGCATTATGATCCCCAAATTATCGCGTAAATTGTAGCATGAAAATCCTCGATAAATACATATTGAAACAATATTTCGGCACTTTTTTGATGCTTTTGCTTGTATTTATTCCCGTAAGCATTTTAATCGATTTCAGCGAAAGAATCGAGGATTTTTCCGAAAACAAAGTTCCGGCAAGTGAAATAATCGTTTATTATAAATCTTTTCTGCTTACTTTTTTCAATATTTTATTTCCTATTTTTCTGTTTCTATCGATTTTATGGTTTACTTCCCGCATGGCGCAAAACACCGAAATCATTGCGATACTCAACGGCGGCATGTCTTTCAAGCGATTTATGGTTCCTTATTTCACAGGTGCACTGATCGTGGCAACAACGGTTGTTTATCTGAATACAAACATTATTCCCAAGGCGCGTATGACTTACAATGAATTTTGGAGCAAATATGTCTATAAGCACGCCCAATACCGTGATAAAAATAATGTTTACAGGCAAGTGGACGGGACACATTACATTTATGCTTCAAGCATCAACCATAATGCGGGAACGGTTTATGATTTCATCATCGAAGAAATCGACGGGGAACATTTGAAGTCAAGGCTTTATTCAACCCGGATAAAACTGGTCGAAGACAGCACCGGCAAGCATCATTATCGTATGTTCAATGTAACGAAACGCATTTTTCATAACGACGGAACCAATTCGGTCGTGCATTATACAACCAAGGATACGATTCTACCTTTTTCATTGGACGATCTGACACCTTTAAATTACATTGCCGAAGGATTACCCACTCCGGAATTACGCACATTTATCGAGAAGGAAAAATTACGCGGCTCCAAAAACATCAACCGCTATTTGCTTGAAAAATACCGCCGGATCAGTTTACCCGTTTCGGCTTTTATTCTGACATTTATTGCCGTGGCCGTAGCTTCACGCAAAAGACGCGGCGGAATAGGCATGAATCTGGCACTGGGAATTGTGGTGGCATTTATTTACATATTTTTCGACAAAATCTTCGGCATTTTATCGGTAAAAGCCGGTTTTAGTCCCTTCTGGGCGGCGTGGCTTCCCAATATCTTTTTTGTAATTTTGGCGCTCTATTTGCTACGCAATGCACAACGATAAAAATTATCGCACCGGACACTTTTACCTGTTGATGCATTTCATTATTTTTCTATGGGGATTTACGGCCGTATTGGGAAAATTGATTTCATTGGAAGCACTTCCACTCACATGGTGGCGTGTCGGCTTAAGTGTTTTTGCACTATCGCTATATAAGCATATCAAAAAAATAAAACAAAAATTCGGAATAAGGGAGTGGAAAGCATTTATTATGCTCGGTTTTTTATTGGCATTGCATTGGTTATCCTTTTTTGCTTCCATCAAAGCGGGCAGTGTCTCTTTGACTTTGATTACCATGTCGGTGTCGGCATTCTTTACGTCCCTGCTCGAACCCGTATTTTACAAACGCCCATTTCGCTGGTATGAAATGATATTCGGGTTGTTGGTAATAGCGGGTTTAGGCTATATTTTCAGGGTGGAAAAAGTGCATTGGCTACCGGTTATTCTCGCTTTGGGAGCCTCGTTTGCCGGTGTTTTATTCACACTCATCAACGGACGTTTCATCCACAAAACCGGCGCCGTGAATCTGTCTTTCTACCAATTGCTCTTTGCATTTATTTTTCTGACGCTTTTTATGATATCCGGCGGCCATTTCACACATGCCTTCAATTTATCGGCCACCGACTTGATTCTTTTATTAATTCTGAGTCTGATTTGCACGTCGTTCGCCTATACGGCTTCCTTGGAAATTCTAAAGAAAATCACTCCCTACACGCTTATTCTTTCCGTAAATTTGGAACCGGTTTACGGAATAATTCTAGCCTTGATATTTTTCGGAGAAAGCGAAAAAATGTCATCACGGTTTTATATTGGCGCGGCAGCGATTTTGACCGTTATAACCCTGGAAAGTCTGATAAAAATCCGCTCGATGCGCAAACCTATTGAATAATTTTTTTTAATTTCGCTTCCAAAAGACCCTCAATATGGAATATTTGGAATTTGAACGGGAAATCGAAGAACTCGACAATCATTATAAACAATGCATGGAAGTCGCCGAAAAAAGCGGCGTGGATGTAACGGACGCTTGCATTAAAATCAAGAAAGAAATCGAAAAAAAATTAAAGGAAATACATAAGAACCTCACGCCTTGGCAACGGGTTCAATTGAGCCGCCATCCGCAGCGACCCTACACATTGGACTATATCAAAGCGCTGGCGGGAGATACCTTTTTCGAACTGCACGGCGACCGTAATTTCGGCGACGACAAAGCCATGGTGGGCGGATTGGGAAAACTTGACGGACAAACATTCATGTTTATCGGCATGCAAAAAGGACGCAACACCAATGAACGGAAATACCGCCGTTTCGGTATGCCGAATCCAGAAGGTTACCGGAAGGCCCTACGCCTAATGAAACTCGCAGAACGATTTCATATCCCCGTAGTCACGCTGATTGACACACCGGGCGCTTTCCCCGGTATCGAAGCCGAAGAACGAGGTCAAGGCGAAGCCATTGCTCGCAATATTAAAGAAATGAGTCAACTAAAAACCCCCGTTATCGTTACCATTATCGGTGAAGGAGCCTCCGGCGGAGCGCTGGGCATCGGTGTTGGCGACAAAGTCATGATGATGGAAAATACTTGGTATTCCGTTATCTCGCCCGAATCTTGCTCAAGCATCCTCTGGCGTAGCTGGGATTTTAAAGAAACCGCCGCCGAACAGCTAAAGCTTACACCCAAAGACATGAAAAAACTCAAACTCATAGACGAAATTATCAAAGAACCCGTGGGCGGGGCACATCGTAATTGGAACGAAACATTTGTCAACTGGAAAAATGCCGTCCTCAAAGCATATAACGAATTGAAAAATATTCATCCGGACGAAATGGTTGAAAAACGCGTAGACAAATTCAATGCCATGGGTGTCTATTCCGAATAAACCCCTATCGTTTTTTATAATTTTCAAAGAAAACAACAATGAAAAGTAAATTACTCTTGCTTTTCTTAGGGTATGTCAACTTTGTTTTTGCACAAACAGATTATTTAAATGAAATTACCATCCCTGTTAAAACCGAAACCAAATCGTCTTTTCCCTTTATTCAAAATACCGACACTCTGATACCTGACAGTTTGGCATTTCTCCCCGTAACAGAAACGGCAAAGTTACTACGACTTTTACCCGAAACCGATATCCGCACCCGGGGCCCCAAAGACATCCAATTCGATTTACAATTACGCGGCGGAAATTTCGATCAAACCGCCATTTTTATTAACGGGCTGCCATATTTGAACCCACAAACCGGACATCACGGATTTCAACTTCCCTTTTCATCCGGGCTTTTCTCAACCGTAGAAATTTACTTGGGTGCCGCTTCCTACTTCGCCGGCGCCAATGCCTATGCCGGATTAATAAATTTTAAAACCGAACCTTTATCCAAGCAATGGGAAATCAATGCTTCCGGCGGACAGTTCGGCTATGGCCATATTGACGGATTTTGGAATAAAAAATTTAAAAATGCAAACCTGTTACTTGCATCCTCCATTGCTCGATCCAACGGTTATTTAATCAATGAAAACATCAATAACACCGATTTTTTTTCCCGCAATCACTTTGCATATTTCCACGTTAAACGGGGAAAATTCACCCTGCTTTGGCAAGCCGGATTACTCGACAAATCCTTTGGAGCGAACAGTTTCTACACTTCACAATTTCCATGGCAATTTGAACATATTTCCGGACAATACACCGGCACCAAAATACGCTACGACACACGACAGATTTCCGCAGAATTTTACGGATCCTTGAATTTTTTTAAAGACCGGTTTGAACTCTTCCGGGAAAGCGTATTTCTAAAAAAAGGAGATTACTACATTCGGGGCAACGATACGGCCGCTTACGCACCCGGCATCTATTACCGCGGTGCCAATTTGCATTTGAGCCGCGCTTTTGCAGGTGGAATTCGCTGGTCATGGAAAGGATTTTCAATGGATTGGCGCTACACCGAAACCCGGATAACCGGAAATAAATTAGGCGAAACGGTCACACCGTGCCAACACAAAACCATAGACGGCATCCTACTGAATAAATATGCGCGTAGAAACTACAATCAATGGATTTTTTCTTATACACAAACAAACCGAAAACTCCGAATCAAACCCGGATTGAATATTTTACATTATCAAAACCATTGGTATTTCTTTCCCGGTATCGCCGTACAATATCTTCGAAAGCATTTGACAACCGGCTTGCATGCCGGAACGGCATTCAGAATTCCCACCTTCACCGATTTATATTATCAAGGACCCCTAAACGAAGGAAATCCATCCCTTATGCCTGAAAAATCAGTGTCTACCGAAATCTTCCTCTCCGGAAATCACAAAAAACTCACTTGGAAAACCGGTATTTACCACCGCATAGGAAAAAATACCATCGATTGGATTAAATTCAATCCTCAAGACAAATGGAAGCCGGAAAACCTCACCCGGTTGAATACCAGCGGTTGGTATGCACAATTGAAACTAGAAAACCGGTCCCCATGGATTAAAACCCTGATATTTTCGACATTAGTCCAAAACATGCAAAAAAACAAAAGCGAATTCTATTCCAAATACGTATTGGATTACCTAAAACAAAAATTCACATTGGCTTGGGCACAAAAACCCTTTCAAAAAATCACCGTCTCGTGGCTATGGAATTATAAAAACCGTGCAGGAAATTACATCCTTTATCAAAACGGTGAATATCGTGTGTTTGAATATCGACCCTACTGGACTTTGGATCTCAAAATCAATTACCAACCGACAAAACAAACGGATTTATACCTCCAAATAGAAAATGTGTTTAACCGCAAATATTATGAATTGTCACACGTAAGCCTTCCCGGACGCTGGATTACCGCAGGATTTCGTTTAAAATCAAAAACTTAAATGATTAAAACATTTTTTCTACTTTTGTTAAACAAACTTTTAAAATTAATCGTTATGTCTGTTATCAAAGTAATCGAAATCATGGCGCAATCCAAAAAAAGCTGGGAAGACGCCACCGCCAAAGCCATCAAAAAAGCATCACAATCGGTGAAAGGAATTCGTTCCGCCTACGTTCAAGACCAAAGTGTTGTTGTGCAAAAAGGAGAAATCGTGGCCTATCGTGTTACACTCAAAGTGAGTTTCGAAGTTAAATAGGTCTACGAAATTTTTACATTTACTTATCAACGGCAGGCTCATAATATGATATGTCTGCCGTTTTTTATAATCACTTTTAATGTCCCATACACAAATCCATACCCCTTGCATCCATGAAAGAACGGACAATTTAGCCCGGTTTAAATTTATGGAATAAAGAAAAAAATTCAGCACGCAATATTCACAAAATTTCACTAAAACAAAATAAATTTTCATCAAAAATTGAGAAATAACAAATAAGTAAGTAATTTTGTACAAAAATTCGAGGCCATGCAAACAATAGATAAACTTTACGGAAAATACGGTGTGTATGAAATCAAAAGAAAAAGCGGTATTTTCAGCGACAGTTATTATATTTACAAAGACGGAAAATCGTGGAAATCCGCCAACTCGCCGGCAGGAGCCAGAAGAATTATCAAAAAATACGATCCGGACGCCGAATAATTGGAAGTCCGGATTATTTCTTACCCCGTAGCATCGGCACAAAAGTAAAGCGATCAAACACTTCCTTGACAAACGTATTGTCGGGTTGACGTATAATGCGCATCATGATTTGAGTGTTTTTCCCGACGGGAATAACCGTTTTTCCGTTCGCAGTCAATTGCCGAAGCAAATTTACGGGGATTTCCGGCGCCGCCGCCGTAACAATGATTCTATCAAATGGAGCAAAATGCGGCAAGCCTTCATATCCGTCTGCGTGAGCCGTAAATTCCGGTCGGTATCCCAATCTCTCGAATCGCTTTCGGGTTTCCTCCAATAGCGAACGAATACGCTCAACCGTATAAAGTTTAGCGCCCAATTCCATTAGAACGGCCGACTGATATCCCGATCCGGTACCGATTTCCAAGACTTTCATCCCCGGTTTCACATCCAACAATTGCGTTTGGTATGCCACCGTAAACGGCTGACTAATTGTTTGACCCTCGCCAATGGGAAGCGGCCTGTCCTCATAAGCATACATCCGTAGTGCAGGCTCTACGAAAAAATGCCGCGGAACCCGGCCGATAGCCTCCAAAACCCGCCGGTCAGTTATGCCTTTCCGCCTTAAAATCTCCACTAAATCGGTGCGAGGCTTCACATAAATCAAATCGTCATTATTCAACATAACTTTATCGCTCCATTTAACTTTCAAAGTTAAACCTTTCCGCCGGCGAAAACAAATCCGTTATGTAGAATTAATGTAAATTTGCGCCATGAAACGCACAACAAAAAAAACCGTAGCGTTAAATTCCATTGAAGAAACATTGGAAGATATTCGCGCGGGTAAACCGGTAATTGTCGTAGACGACGAAGCGCGAGAAAACGAAGGAGATTTTGTGGCCGCCGCCGAAAAAGTAACCCCCGAACTTATCAATTTTATGGCCACCGAAGGACGCGGATTGATTTGCGCTCCCATCACCGAAGAACGCGCCGACGAATTGAATTTGCCGCTCATGGTGAATCGCATTTCCGATCCGTTGGGAACCGCCTTTACCGTTTCGGTAGACCTCATCGGCGAAGGCGTCAGTACGGGTATCTCCGCAGAAGACCGTGCAAAAACCATTCGCGCACTAACCAACCCGGAAAAAACCGCATACGATTTTCGACGGCCCGGACATGTTTTTCCCCTTCGTGCCAAAGACGGCGGCGTGCTAAGACGCCCCGGACACACCGAAGCCGCTATCGACTTAGCCAGATTGGCCGGGCTGAAACCCGCCGGTGTAATCGTGGAAATCATGAATCCCGACGGAACCATGGCACGCCTCCCGGATCTCATTAAATTAGCCAAAAAATTTAACCTGAAAATCATTTCCATCGAAGACCTTATTCGCTATCGCCTCGAAAAAGACATGCTTATCCAACCCATCGAAAAATTCCGGATCGAAACCCGGTTCGGAAATTTTCAAATGCACGTTTACCGCCAAACCAACAAACGCCATATCCACTTTGCACTCACCAAAGGACAATGGAATCCGGACGACATCGTCCCCGTCCGCGTTTTTCCCCTAACACATCTATTCGATTTATTATCATTTTTACAATTTTCGCCCGACCGGTTCGTCAAAGTTTTTTTCGATTATATCAACCAAGCGGGTAAAGGCGCCGTCCTGTTTGTCTATAACGGTCGTAATTGGAACGAAATGATCGATCGAATCCACACCTTCGCACGAAATACCAAAGACAAAAGCAAAGAACTACCCGCCATTCCACCCGACGAAAAAGATTACGGTATCGGTGCACAAATCCTTCATGATCTGGGCATCAAAAAAATCAATTATCTAACCCACAGCGAACATCTGCCCGAAAAACCGGCTTTGAAAGGTTTCGACTTGGAAATTATGGAAAATACCGTATTGAAAACCACTTAAGCTATTTTATCCCCCATCGTTTTTTTTTCACAACAACATGATTATAAACAACTTACAACTATAAAACAAAATTCCCGGATGCACAATAAATCCAATTTTGCAAAAAAACTTATTTTTGCATTCATTCATAAATTAAATACGTAAAAACATGAAAAAATCGATTTGGTGGATATTCGGCTTGATTTTTTCGAACATTGGTTTATTCAATGCACAAATCGTTCAACCTGTCATTTTTCATACCCAAGCGGAAAAAATCAACGACAAAACTTACGATCTCGTCATCACCGCCGATATTGAACCCGGCTGGCACCTTTATTCGCAATTTAACGACCCGAACGGTTCCAATCCCGTAGTGCTTCAATGGCAAAAAGCCGGCGAAGATTATGAATTGATTGGTAAAACCAAAGAATTCGGCACCGAAAAAGCTTATAACGATATTTTTGAAGTAACCGAAACTTTTTGGTCAGGAAAAGCTAAAATGGTGCAACGTGTCAAGCTCAAAAAAGCCATTCAAAACATCGACGTTTATTTGGAAGGTCAAGCGTGCAAAGAAGCTTGCATTATGATCAAGGAAAACCTTCGATTCGATTTATCCGAAGCGACAAAAAGTGCCCGAATAAACGAAAAATCCAATCAAACGAAGCAACCCGGTAATATCGTTGCATCGCCAGACAAAAAAAAATTATCCAAACCCGATGACCTTCAAAATAAATCCGTAGATACCGGCAAGAACGAAAAAAATAATCAAACCGGCCAATTTCAAGAAAATAATTCCGGCAAACAAATCAAGGCAAACGATCAAACAAACAAAACCGAAAACGCTTCAAATCCCGCGTCTCAAGCGGAAATCCATAAAAATAATACAAACCCCAAGACTTTGGAATCCGTCCAAATCGAAGAAGCCGGTAAAAAAAGTTTATGGTGGATTTTTTTTATGAGTTTTTTGGGCGGATTATTGGCCTTGCTCATGCCTTGTATCTATCCCATGATTCCGCTCACTATTAGCTTTTTCACTAAACAACACGAAAAAACCGAAAGCGGAAAATTCAATGCTTTGTTATACGGATTTTTTATCGTAGGCATTTTTGTACTTTTGAGCTTACCTTTTCATTTTCTCAACGGCATCGATCCGAATATTTTCAATAAAATTTCTACAAATGTTTGGTTAAACTTAATTTTCTTCATCATCTTCTTCATATTCGGACTTTCGTTTTTGGGTGTCAGCAAATTAGACCCGCAAAGACTTATTCCGAGCAAATGGATTTCCAAGTCGGACGAATATTCCAATAAAACTTCCGGCGCCATTGCCATCTTTTTCATGGCATTAACCTTGATTCTCGTATCTTTTTCCTGCACCGGTCCGATTTTGGGTGCATTGCTTGGCAGCGTTCTCACTTCGGGCGCATGGGCGCTTACGGTGGGCATGCTCGGTTTCGGATTAGGATTAGCACTTCCGTTTACGTTGCTAGCCTTCTTCCCTGCATTGCTCAATGCCATGCCTCAATCCGGCGGTTGGCTCAATACCCTGAAAGTCAGTTTCGGTTTTATCGAAATCGCTTTGGCCTTTAAATTCCTTTCCAATGCCGATCTGGTGCTTCAATTACACCTACTCGAACGTGAAGTTTTCCTCTCCGTTTGGATTGCCATATTCTTCGGATTGAGCTTATATCTTTTGGGCCTGTTCAAAACTCCTTACGACGACAATAACGACCGGATCGGTGTAACCCGCCTTATGTTTGCCTTGTTGTCCTTGGCTTTCACCTTTTATATGTTACCGGGACTTTGGGGCGCACCGCTCAAATGGATCAGCGCATTTCCGCCTTATCAAAAATATGCCGAATCGCCACACGGCGTAGGTTATTCGGCCAAAACGGAAGCCGCTCATCATGCAACCAATCCCCTTCCCGAAGGCGCCGAATGGTTACATGGTGGATTGATCGTTTTCAATGACTATGACCTAGGTATGGCATATGCCCGAAAAATCAACAAACCCGTCATGCTCGACTTTACCGGATTTGCTTGTGTTAATTGCCGCAAAATGGAAAATAATGTCTGGACGGACCCGCGTGTTCATCAATTAATGAAAAACGAATTGATTATAATTTCCTTATATGTAGACGATAAAAGAACGTTGCCCGAGAACGAACAATATATTTCCAAATATTCGGGAAAGAAAATTACATTGGCCGGAGACAAATGGGCTGAATTGGAAATTTATGAATATAAATCCAATTCACAACCGTATTATGTTCTCCTTTCTCCCGACGGAAAAGTGCTCAATCAACCCGTAGCCTATTTGGACGACCCCGAAGCTTATGCCCGGTGGCTGGAAAATGGCATTGAAAAATTCAAAAAACACCAATAAAAAATGGCCGTTGTTGCAATAGTCGGAAGACCGAATGTAGGAAAATCGGCACTATTTAACCGGCTTATCGGTGAACGAAAAGCCATTGTGGACGATATCGAAGGTGTCACACGTGATCGTATTTACGGAAAAAGCGATTGGAACGGAAAAGAATTCACCGTCGTTGATACGGGAGGTTACGTATCCGACTCCGACAATATTTTTGACCGTGAAATCCGTGAACAAGTCAAGCTTGCATTAGAACAAGCCGATGTGGTGATTTTCGTTACCGATGTCACCGCAGGCATCACTTCTTTGGATCAGGAAGTAGCCGGTTTATTGCGCAAAAGCGAGAAACCCGTGGTGGTGGCAGTCAATAAAGTGGATAACAACAAACGCTTGAACGACATTTGGGAATTCTACGGATTAGGCCTGGAAACCGTTATGCCGATTTCCGCCATCAACGGAAGCGGTACGGGCGAATTACTCGATACCATCGTTGATTTGCTTCCCGAAAAAGAAGAGGAAGATGAAGCCGAAAACAAAATCCCCGTTTTCACCGTTGCCGGACGTCCCAACGCCGGAAAATCGACTTTTATCAATACCTTGTTCGGCGAAAATCGCAATATGGTAACCGAAATCGCCGGAACCACGCGCGATGCCATTCGTTGGCGCTACAACAAATACGGCAGGACATTCGATATCATCGACACTGCTGGCATGCGTAAAAAGAAAAATGTCAACGACAATTTGGAATACTACTCGGTGCTCAGGGCAATACGCGCCATCGAAAATGCCGATGTCGTGTTGCTTATGATTGACGCCACACGAGGATTTGAAAGTCAAGACCTCAATATTTTTGAAATCGCGCGTAAAAACAATAAAGGCATCGTTGTTTTGGTCAACAAATGGGACTTGGTGGCAAAAACTACCCACACCGCCAAAACATACGAAGAAACCATTAAAAACAAAACGGCTCCCTTCACCGATTACCCTATCGTTTTTATATCGGCCAAAGAAAAAAAACGGATACTTAAGGCCATAGACGAAGCGCTCAAAGTAGCCGACAACCGGAAAAGACGCGTCAAAACTTCGGAATTGAACGAAGTATTATTACCCGTTATCAAACAAAACCCTCCGCCGGCGGTCAAAGGAAAATACATCAAAATCAAATATATCACGCAATTGCCTTCATTCTCTCCCAAGTTCGCCTTTTTTGCCAACCTTCCGCAATATGTCAAAGAACCTTACAAACGTTTCTTGGAAAATCAAATTCGCAAAAATTGGGATTTTCACGGTGTTCCCCTTGAAATTTATTTACGCAAAAAATAAATGAACGAATGGCTTTTTTACGGTTTACTTATTCCAACCGGTTTTGCCGTCGGTGCCATTAACACGATAGCCGGAGGCGGATCGTCAATTTTATATCCGCTACTTATTTTTATGGGATTCTCACCACACCAAGCCGTAGGAACATCGCGCTTGGCATTTCTCACCCAAGGGATTTCGGGAATTTTAGGTTTCCGTTCAAAAGGTTTTTATTTGTTTCCGCTTAACCTGTATTCGGGATTGATTGCCGCTTCGGGTGCTTTCATCGGTGCCGGAATAGGTCTGGCAATTGACGGCACAATTTATAAAAAAATCATTGCCTTAATTATTGCCTTGACCACCGTTGCAGGTTTTTGGCATGCCGGAGGAAATAAAATCGAAAAAAAAAGCAATGCCGATAGCAAAAACCGGCGAACCTTAACCTATATTCTTTTTTTCTTTCTGGGCATCTATAGCGGATTTATTCAAACGGGTTTGGGATTTCTCATCCTGACCGTCCTCCACTCGGTGGAAAAAATGAATCTCAATCAAGCCAACAGTATTAAAGCCATGGTGATTTTTCTATCGGGTATTCCTTCCTTGCTCATGTTTTCGTCATTCGGGCAAGTGCGCTGGTCCGAAGCCGTTTTGCTGGCCGCAGGAACCGCAACCGGTTCTTGGTTAACGAGTCGATGGTCGGTCAAAATAAAAGAAAACAAACTCAAACGAATAATTGCTCTACTCGTGCTTTTACTGGCCATTAAACTGTGGCTCTATTAATCCCGCCTGAAAATTGACTTTCGTCAAATGGAAATCGTTTCCCAAAATGATTCGAAAACTCATTTAAGCGGAAACATCCGTTTCAATCGAATGGCACAACCAATCGCCATTTGGAAAACCTCGGAAAACACCCGAAGTTAAAAATTCTTTCCGTAGAATGAAGAAATATCAAAATAATAAGTCTTGTCTCCATCCGTTTGCGAATGTGCATCGAGCACGTCATAAGGTTTTCCTTTATAAAAACGCAAAGTCTGCTTAACAATGCGACAGTTCGCACACTGCCGCTTGATATATTGATATTCTTCTTCCACACTATTAACCCGAACGGCCGTTTTAAAGGACATTCCTTCGGCGGATACGGAAACTTTCCTGGAGGAAGAACAAGCAGTGCTTAAAAAGACGCTCAAGAGCAAAACGGAAAATATTTTTTTCATCTCATGGTTCTTTAAAGCAAATATAAAAATTAATTTCGTATTTCCTCGATGATCCGGCCGTCCTTCATTTTAAAAAGGTGATGAGACATTCCCGCCAATTCGGTATTATGCGTCACTATAACAAAGGTTTTTTTCGTTTCCTCTTGCAAACCGAAAAACAATTCATGCAAACGTCTCGCATTGACCGTATCAAGATTTCCGCTCGGTTCATCGGCCAAAATCACCGCCGGATCGTTAATCAACGCCCGGGCTACCGCCACCCGCTGCTGTTCGCCACCCGATAATTCCGCCGGTTTGTGGCTCATTCGATGATGCAGCCCCAATTTTTCGAGCCAAAATGCGGCTTTTTCGTCGGCCTGTTTTTTTTTCACGCCGGCTATATAAGCGGGAATGGCCACATTTTCCAATGCTGAAAATTCAGGCAAAAGATTATGAAACTGAAACACAAAACCGATTTCACAATTGCGCAATACGGCAGTTTCTTTCGACGACAAACGATTGGTTTCCTTTCCGTTGATTTCCAATCGATAATCGTAATTGGACGGCTTGATTAAGGTTCCCAAAATCTGCAACAAAGTCGTTTTCCCCGCTCCCGACGGCCCCACTATACTTACCACTTTTCCTTGCGGAACTTCAATATCGATACCTTTAAGCACTTCCAAAGTTCCGTATTGCTTTTTAATATTTTTCGCCCGGATAACCGCCATCTTTTCAAGGATTGACAAATTCTATACGATAAGGCATCTGCATCCGTAACCTTTCCCGCGGCTTAAAAAGCATTTCCTTGCGGTTTAGGAAGGTATCGGCAGAAAACATTTCAAAATTTCGCGAAGAAAAAAACAAATACATCAAAAAACGTATCTTTTGCATCTGCTCGGCTTCCATATCAAACAACGCTTGGAACGGATTGTCCAATGCCGGATAAAAGGTCACTTTGGCGTCTTCCAACTCATATTCGGCATGAACATAATCTATCGTTTGAGCCAAATTTTTAATTCCATCCACCAAACCCAAGCTAACGGCGCGCTTACCCGTCCACACTCTACCCTGGCCTATCGAATCCACTTTCGCTTCGGTCATATCTCGCCCTTCCGATACTCGCTTAACAAAAATCCGGTAGGTCTGCTCCACCATCTTTTGCATATATTGCTTCTCTTGAGCATCCATCGGACGCATAATGCCCATATCGGCGTGTGCATTGGTTTTGACCGTATCCACATAAATACCCAATTTCTTTTCCATTAAATCTTTCACATCCGGAATCAAACCGAATACGCCGATACTTCCCGTAATCGTATTTTCTTCGGCAAAAATCTTATCCGCAGGCACGGCAATATAATAACCGCCCGAAGCCGCCACATCACCCATGCTCACCACTAAAGGCTTAACTTGTGACAAAAGTTTCAATTCACGCCAAATACTTTCCGAAGCCAATGCACTGCCTCCCGGTGAATTAATCCGCAAAATAACCGCCTTTACCTTGTCTTTTTTTCGCAATGCCTTGATTCTGCGAATCAGTCGAGCCGAACCGATTTGATTTTTTTCTCCCTCACCGGGAACAATCTCTCCTTCAGCCACCAAAACGGCAATTTCTTCTTTCTTGGTCAATTGATTTATAATATTTCGCGCCTTTATTTTTCTAAAATACTCCCTCTCATTAATAAAATTCACTTTTTTTCCTATCTCATCCCGAACAAAATCCTCCACTTGATCGGCATATTTCAATGCATCGAAAAAATGTAATTTTACAGCAATTTCGGGTGAATCCACCATTAAGCTGTCGGCATACAAATTCAAATCGGAAGTATCGATATCCCGGTCTAGTTGAATCGTTTTCAATATGCTATTCCAAATATCGAAAACAAGCGTTCGGGTCTGCAAACGGTTCTCTTCGCTCATTCGACGTTTGACAAAAGGTTCCACGGCACTTTTGAATTTACCGTGCCTGATTACTTGCATCTTGATTCCCAATTTATTCAACAAATCCTTGTAAAACATGATTTGAGCCGCCAACCCGCGCCACTCGAAAATTCCCGCCGGATGCATAAAAATCTTCTCGGCCTCGGTAGCCAAATAATAAGATTTTTGCGTATAAATCTCACTAAAAGCATAAACGAATTTCCCCCCTGCCTTGAATTTTCGCAAAGCATCCCGAAGCTCTTCCACCGTTGCAAAACCGGCCTGTATGATTCCCGTATTCAATATGATACCGTCGATTTTATCATCCTTGCCCGCTTCATCGATCACCGTCAACAATTGAGGCAAAGATAACGGCGGATTAAATTTAAACGTAGCCGGATCAAAATTTTCAAAAGGGGAACCCGGCTTGTTTTTTATCGGATAATCCAATCGTAGCATCAATACGTTATGCGCCTTTAAAGGAATATTATCTTCTTCCATCGAACCCTTGACCGAAGCAACCATAGCGGAAATCAAAGCTAAAAACAGGAAAAACAAAGTTCCCAAAGTTAATATCGTACTGGCCACAATCATTAAAACGTAAGTAAAAAATTTTTTCAAGCTCATTGATTTAAAACTTTTTACGAGCGTAAAATTACGTAAAATAAACGAATAAACGAGGTTGAAATAATAGTTGAAATAAAAAAACTATTTTTGCGAAAAATCCGTTTAGCAAAAAAATCACAATGTCGATATGAAAGGAAACAAAACATTTACCATGATTAAGCCCGATGCCGTTTCAGCGGGACATACCGGGGAAATTTTGGCTCAAATCACCAAAGCGGGCTTTAAAATCATAGCTTTAAAAATGACCCAAATGACCCCATCCGACGCCGAAAAATTTTATGCCGTTCACAAGGAACGCCCCTTTTTCGGTGAACTGGTAGAATTTATGAGCAGCGGACCCATCGTGGCTGCAGTTTTGGAAAAAGAAAATGCCGTGGAAGATTTCCGCACCTTGATTGGCGCCACCGATCCGGCCGAAGCCGCTGAAGGAACCATCCGCAAAAAATTTGCCGAAAGCAAAGCTCAAAATGCCATCCACGGCTCCGACAGCGATGAAAATGCGGCCATTGAAATTGCATTTCATTTTGCCGGACGCGAAATTTTTAATTAATGCTTATCGAGGATATTATCCGCTATTTGGAAAAGATTTTTCCGCCTTTTTATGCGGAAAATTTCGACAATACGGGGTTGCTCATAGGCGATAAAGATCGCATAGCGAGCGGCGTCTTGGTTACGCATGACGTCACATCCAAAGTCTTGGATGAAGCCATTCGAACGGATAAAAACCTGATCGTAAGTTTTCATCCCATCATCTTTAAAGGACTGAAATCAATCACCGGGCGAAATTATGTGGAACGCATCGTTTTGAAAGCCATCAAAAACGACATTGCCATATACTCGCCCCATACGGCTATGGACAATCACTATCGCGGTGTTAGCGACCTAACCGCACATGCATTAGGTTTGACCGAAAGAAAAGTCCTGATTCCGAAATCCGGCAGCCTGATGCAATTGATCACTTATGCCCCTCACGATCAAGCAGAACAAGTCCGCCAAGCGCTTTTTTCGGCCGGCGCCGGGAAAATAGGCGAATATGACGAATGCAGCTTCAATATCAAAGGAAAAGGCACTTTTCGGCCTTCGGCAAATGCCAATCCGTATACCGGACAAAAAGGCACCCGCCACGTAGAGCCGGAAACCCGCATCAGCGTGGTCTTTCCGGCGCATTTACAAAGCGCCGTGACAAAAGCCATGATACATGCCCATCCCTACGAAGAACCCGCCTATGAAATTTTGTCGCTTCAAAACCCGAACCCTGAAACCGGATTGGGAAGCTTAGGAAAATTACCCTCCCCCATGGGGCCCGAAAATTTTTTGAAGCATGTCAAAAAGATTTTGAAAACACCCGTATTACGCCATTCCGCTTTGACGAAAAAAAATGTCGAAACCGTAGCCATTTTAGGCGGAAGCGGTGCTTTCGCCATCGATTACGCCATGGCAGCCGGAGCCGACGCATTCATCAGTGGCGATTTAAAATACCACGATTTTTTTAAAGCCGAAGGAAAAATGCTAATCATCGACGCCGGACATTACGAAAGCGAACGTTTTGTAGCGGATGAGCTTGTCCGTATAATTTCGGAAAAATTTCCTAACTTTGCAGTCTCGAAAACGCAGATCCAAACCAACCCGATTAATTATACATAAAACCATGGCACAAAAAACCAAAACATTAAGTGTTGAAGACCAATTGCGGTTATTATACGACTTACAACTCACCGATACGCGCATCCTGAAATTGGAGCAAATGCGCGGCGAATTACCCTTGGAAGTCAAATACTTTGAAGACGAAATCGCCGGATTGGAAACGCGCTTGGAAAAATTTCAGAACCGTATTACCGAACTCAATGCCGCTATCAATAAGTATAAACAAATCAAGGCCGAATCGCAGAAAAACGTCGAGCGCTACACCGAAATGCAAAAAAACGCACGCAACGATCGTGAATTCAGCTCTTTGCAAGACGAAATCGATTTCTTCGAAGGCGAAATCGTTTTGGCCGATAAAAAAACCAAAGAAGCACTTGTGGAAATAGCCCAAGTGGAAAAAGATATTGCCGAATTGGAAAAAATTCTGGACGAAAAACGCCAAGAACTTAAGCACAAAAAAGACGAATTGCAAGCGATATTGGAAGATACGGAACGCGAAGAAGAAGCACTCAAAAAACTAACGGAAGAATTCCGCAAGCAATTGCCCGAACGGCTATTGAAAGCTTATGAACGTTTGGTAAAAAAATTCAAAAACCGTTTGGCCGTGGTCACTTACGACCAAAGTGTAGCCGGCGGATCCTATTTCGTTATTCCTCCGCAAATGCAATTGGAAATTCGCGAACGTGATCGAATTATTGTGGACGAACACACGGGACGTATTCTCGTGGATCCCGAATTGGCGAAAGAAGAAAGAGAACGAATGCAAGAAATTTTCGAGCGGTTCGGATCACAGGTATAAGAAATTTTTAAATCAACCGAAAAAAGAGAGGACCCGAAAACGAGTCCTCTTTTTTGTAACATAAACATAACCTCCGTCAAATAAACACGATATGTGCATTTTCGCCGCCTGCTTTCTCATAAAATTCGCCTACGGTGAGAACGTCCTCCAGGTCATCCCACAAATCTTCTTTTGTTAATTTGAACATTTCGACAGCCAACTTGCAAGCATACACATGTCCGCCGCCGGCGGTAATCAATTCGAGGAATTCGTCCACAGGCGGAATATCCAAAGCTTCCATTTGCTTGCGCATCATGGACGAAACCATGGATTCCACCCCCGGAAGCGCGCCCAAGAGCGTCGGGAAAGGTACGTCGCCCGGCATACGCAATGCGGGATTCCCCACCGTGGGCGTATGCAAGCGGTTCATTTTCTTCTTGGTAATGGCATCCAAACCGAAAAAAGTAAAGAAAAGGTTGGTTTCGATACCTTCCATCACGGCTCCGTTGGCCATGATAAGTGCGGCATATACATCTTCCAGACGGCCTTTGGAACAGATAATGCTTACCTTGTTGATTTGTTTGTCGCTCATGAGACGAATATTTGGATACTTAGATACAACTTTGCGGTTTTTTCAAACCCGCATATTTGGTAGCGAGCTTCAACGGTGCGCCCGGAAACAGCTTGTAGAACGTCTTTACGTCCACGACTCCGGACTTGCCGATAGCGCGTATCGACAGGGTTTTTCCGGCTTCCACTTGCCGGCGCATCCAATTCAGGACTTTCAGGTGTTCGTCGGTTAAGTCGAAACCGTTTTGCTTGGCCACTTCTCGGGCGATTTCTTCCGACCAGTCGCCGGCATTTACGAAGTAACCTTCATCGTCAAATTCAATTGTTTTTCCTAAAATTTCTTTTTGTGCCATTTTTATTGATTTTTAAGGTTATTCATTTCGGAATTCAATTCATTTAAGGTGCGTAACGCCGCTGCAAGCATCATACGGTTTTGCGGCCGGTTGAGTTCGCGTAGCAATCCGAATAAAGATTTTTTATCTTTTTGTTCGTCGACGCGGAAGGAGGTGATAATATTCACGGCTTTTTCGGCTTTGGCGATCAAAGCGGGGTCGGTGAGTTTTTTGGAGATATTCAAAAGACTTCCGGCAGTTTGTTTAAGATTGTTCAGTATATCAAAAACGCCTTTTTTCTCCAATTGTTCGAAAGTGTATAAGGAATTGAGCCCCACACTTCCGAATACATATCCCAAGTCTTTCACCAAATCCGAAATATTTTCCAGTGTAGCAAGCATTTCCTTAAAGTTTTCGAGGTTGCGCAAAAACATGATAAAAAGCTTGCCGATTTCCTCTTGATCCACTTTGATTTGATTGTCTTCCAACGATTGAATCAAAGCCGTGTTGGCCGAAAACATGATTAGGTTCAAGTCTTCGGCAAGGTCTTCGAGGACTTTAATGCGTTTGTCCTGTTGTTCCACGTATTCGATCAGACGATCCAATTTTCGATTGATTTGTTGCAAAGTTTCTTCGTTCATGGTGCCAAGTTTTAGATTTCTTTACCGGCCAGAAGCATTTCCGAAGTAACGGGCAACTCTTTTCCTTTGAGTAACATATGCCAGTACATCCAGCGGAAAATGATTTTTCCGTAGTAATTCATCCGTGTTTCTCTCAACAGGGAGAAAGGTCCGATACCCGGGAGCGGATAAGTTCCGGGCAAGGGTTCGGTATCGTAATTGAAGTCGATGAGGGTTCCTTTGCCGTGTCCGGTGAGGATATAGCAGTTGGCATGACCGTCGAAGTTGGCGGTGAATGGACGTCCTTCGATGGCGCACATGAGGTTTTCAAAAAGCACTTCGGATGCAAAATGAGCCACCGAACCGGCTTTGGAGGTAGGAATGTCGCTGGCATCACCCAGGACGAAGATATTTTCGTATGACTTGGATTGAAGCGTGTGTTTATCAGTGGGGACAAAATTCATGTCGTCGCCCAATCCGCTGCGTTCCATGAGTTCGTCGCCTAAATTGGTAGGTATGGAAACCAACACGTCGAAATCCACTTCCTTGCCTCCGTAATCGATGATTTTTTTGTTTCGGTTATCCACTTCGGCGATGTTGTAGTCGGGAATCAAACGGATATTTTTTCGTTCGAGCAAATCGCCTAACATTTTGGTAGCACGCGGTTTGGTGAAGGCACCCGGAAGCGGAGTAACGAGTGTAATATCCACCTTATTGCGCAAGCCGCGTTCGGTAAAGAATGCATCAGCCAGGAATACGAATTCCAGCGGGGCCACCGGGCATTTGTAAGGTAATTCGGCGATATTGACCACCAGTTTTCCGCCTTTCCAAGTTTTGAAGAAACCAGCCAAAGCCGTAGCCCCTTCGATGGTGTAAAAGTCGAAAATTTCCTTGTGCCAAAGCGGTCCCTTCAAGCCTTCGGTTTCCTCGGGCGCTATACGAACGCCTGTGGCGATGATCAAATAATCGTAGTGTAAGACATGCACGTTGTCTTTCAGGAGCACTTTGTTTTCATCGGCTACGATCCGGTCGATTTCGGCAAAAATCATATTTACCCCTTTCGGGATAAACTGGGTTTTGGGTTTGATAACGTCTTCCTTTTTGTAGAAACCAAAAGGGATCAGCAAAAATCCGGGTTGATAGTAATGAGTTCGTTCCTTGTCCACAATGGTAATATTCCATTCGTTTTCGGGCAAGGCTTTTCTGAGCTTGTTGGCCATCATGGTTCCGGCCGTTCCGGCTCCGAGTATGACGATTTTTTTCATAACGGTAATTTTTTCGGTAATCTTTGTTGCTAAATTAATTCCTTTGTGGTGCGTTTGTCCACTTTTGGCGTGTGATATTTATCATATTGTGATATTCATCATATCCGCGTTATGATATTTGATAGAAATTGATATCGATAAATGATTTTTGTTAACTTTGATAAGTCAATAAGAAAAGGTGGATGCAGAAAAAAATCCATACCCAAAGGGCTGAATTTTCCGCTTCGGTGGAATTATGTTCGTGCGATCAATGTAAATTTCGCGAGGTATTGTTTCGCAGTTTGACGCATGCGGAATATCGTGAGGTTTGTTCATATAAATTTCAGAAAGATTTTGCCAAAGGCGATGATATTGTCCTTCAAGGCGAGCGGTCGGATAAGTTTTTGTATTTGAAAAGCGGATTGGCCAAGATATACATCAAATCGCGCGACGGCGAACGGATACTTCGTTTGTCCAAGCCTTTGGATTTTCTGTCGGTATCGGCCAATTTTGCTCATGAGACGTTTCCGTATTCAATCAAGGCGATTACGTCTGCCACCGTTTGTTTTTTTGATTTCGAAAAAATCAAAGAAGTGATGAGCCGCAACGGAAACTTCGGCTTGGAATTGCTTCGTAAGATAAGTGAAAGTTGTAATAATGCCCTGTTGATCAACGTGGAACTCAACCGGCGGAATTTGCGCGGAAGGGTGGCTTTTATTCTTCTTTTGTTGGCGGAAGAAATTTACAAAAGCCGGGTTTTCGAATTACCGCTGACACGCAGGGAAATCGCTGAAATCATTCATATGTCTACCGAAAACGTTATCCGTATTTTTTCGGAACTCAGGCGCGAAAAGATTATCAAAACCAACGGGCGAATCGTGGAAATTGCGGATTTCGACCGGCTTCTTTTTTTGTCGAATGTTAATTGATACGAGAGCTTTTCCGGATGCCCGAACGAGTTAACCCGGAACCGGACGAAAAACCCTCTTATCACCATCAAAGATTTGATTCGGGAAATATTTTTCTTTATAAAACCCGTTTTTTATACCTTTGTATATATAGTCGTAATATATTATTGAACAAATGCCCGGTAATTTCATTAAAATTTATCTCGCCAACCTCCATGCGCTTATGCAACGTGGAGATGCTCGTGAAGAAAGTTTTTATCCGTCTCTCAAAAGCCTGATTGAAAATTTGGCCGCAGAGCTTGGCAAAAAGCAAATTGATGTTACCGTTCTGCCCAAAAAGACCGAAGCGGGCAACCCCGATTTCCGTGTATGGGACGGCAAGCTGAACATCGTAGGATACATCGAAGCCAAACAACCGCAAACAAATCTTGACCATATAGAAACAACCGAACAGCTGCAGCGTTATCTTACGACTTTTCCGAACCTTATCCTCACCGATTTTTACGAATTCCGCCTTTATCGTGACGGAGTTTTGGTTGACCGTGTACAAGCGGCACGTCCCTTTGTCAGTCAAAAGCTCGGGCAGGTACCGCCGGTTGAAAACGCAGAAGATTTTCTTAAACTGTGGCAAAAGTTCTTCGACTTCTCATTGCCCCGCCTGTTTAGGGCCGAAAGTTTGGCCGTTGAGCTGGCAAAAAGAACCCGTTTTTTGCGAGATTTGGTTTACGAAGAAGAATTGCAAGGAAATCCCCAAAGCGAAATTCACGCATTTTTCGATGTATTCAGAGACAACCTCATACATACACTTACGGAAAAACAATTTTCGGACCTCTACGCACAAACAATCACATACGGACTGTTTGCCGCAAGGACAAGGGCAGGCAAAGACTTTAACCGCGAACTGGCTTTCAAATACATACCCAAAAGCATTGGTATTCTGCACGATGTGTTTAAATTCATTTCACTGGGCGAACTGTCGGAGCAAATGCGCGTAATTGTCGATGATATTGCCGAAGTGCTGAATGTGTCGGACATAAAAAATATTTTGCAGCAGTATTACGAACAAGCCAAAGGGCAAGACCCCATTTTGCACTTCTACGAAACCTTTTTGAGCAAATACGACCCGGAAGTCAGGGAACGAAGGGGCGTTTACTACACACCCGAACCGGTGGTAAAATACATTGTGCGGGCGATAAACACAATCCTGAAAAGCCATTTCGGACTAAATCAAGGTCTGGCAAGCAATAATGTAAAGCTGCTCGACCCTGCGGCGGGCACTTTGACTTTTCCGGCCAAAGCAATAGATTTTGCGGTAAAGGAACATACGGAGCGTTGGGGCAAAGGCGACCTTACAAGCTGGATAAAACAGCATATTCTCGAAAATTATTTTGCCTTTGAGCTGATGATGGCACCCTATGCCATAGGACACCTCAAGATTGGTTTCATCCTCGAAGACCTTGGCGTGGAACTTACGGAAAACGAGCGTTTTAAGCTTTACCTCACCAACACGCTGGAGATGGAAGAAATCCGCCAGCAAAACCTACCGTTCTTCCGTTCTCTGGCCGAAGAAAGCCGCCATGCGGCACAGGTCAAACGGCAGGAAAACATACTCGTTATTCTCGGTAATCCGCCTTATAGTGGCATTTCCGCCAATATAAACGAATGGACAGAGCAACTCTTAAAGAAAGACATAGTGGAAGGCGTGCATGTGCAAAGCTATTACAAGGTGGACGAACAGCCTTTGAATGAGAAAAAACTTTGGTTGCAAGACGATTATGTGAAATTTTTGCGCTTTGCACAGTGGAAAATAGCTCAAGCAGGCTTCGGGGTCGTGGGAATGATTACCAATCACAGCTATTTGGACAATCCCACTTTCCGTGGAATGCGTCAGAGCCTGATGAAAACCTTTGACGAGATTTATATTCTGAACTTGCACGGTAACAGCCTGAAAAAAGAAAAAACACCCGAAGGCGGCAAAGACGAAAATGTATTTGACATTCGCCAAGGAGTAGCAATAGCGCTTTTTATTAAGAAAAAAGACGGCAAAGGCAATGCCCGTGTGTTTTACCGCGATTTGTGGGGACTGCGTGAAGAAAAATACGACTGGCTCAAGCAAAACATGTTTGACACGAAACATTACACAGAGATTCAACCGCAATCGCCTTGGTATTTTTTTGTGCCGTTTGACAATCAAGCCTTTGAACAATATAGAAAATGGAAAAAAATTAATGAAATTTTTCCGGTGAATGTTACTGGAATTGTGACGGCTCGTGATAATTTAGCAATTGATTTTGAAAGGCAAAAGCTGAAAAACAAAATTTTAATGTTCAAAAATTTGAATCTTGATGACGAAATAATTAAAAAGAGTTTTAAAGTTAAAGATAATTATCAATGGAAAATTAAAGAGCAAAGAAAGTTAATTCAAAATTTAACCGACATAAATAATTATATCAAAAAAATTCTTTACAGACCTTTTGATATTCGCTACATTTTTTACCAAAATAATATTGTTTTTCGAATGCGGGACAATGTTATGTCCCACATGCTAGCCGGAGAAAATTTGGGATTGATAACACCTAAACAATTTAAAGAACAACCGGGCGCTTTTATTTCAGAAAACATTGTAGCACATAAAACAGTTAGCATTTATGATATAAATTATCTTTTCCCCCTCTACATTTACCCCGACACGACGAAAAGCGATTTGTTTGCAGACCCCACAAGAGAGCGGGAGCCAAACATCAGCCAAGCGGTTTATGACCGTCTGGCGGAAGCTTACGGCGTCCGTCCCGTGCCGGAAGAAATTCTTTATTATGTTTATGCCGTCCTTTACAGCAACACATACCGCACCAAATACCGGGAAAACCTGAAAATAGACTTTCCGCGCGTGCCGTTTACGGCAAATTACAAACTGTTCAAACAAATGGCAAAGCTGGGTCGTCAGTTGGCATACTTGCATTTGCTCAAAAGTCCGCTTCTGGAAGAGCCCGCAAGCAAATTTGAAGGCGAAGGCGATAACTTTACGGTGGAAAAAATCCGCTACGACGCCAAGAACCGGCAAGTTTATATCAACCCGGACAAATACTTTACCGGCATTTATCCCGAACTGTGGAATTATTACATCGGCGGTTATCAAGTGCTGGGCAAATGGCTCAAGGACCGCAAAGGCCGCGAACTTACAAGCGAAGAGATACGCACCTATCAAAAAATAGCCACAGCCCTGCACCATACAATCGGCTTGCAAGCAGAGATAGACAAGATTTACGAGCAAGTGGAGGAAGAAGTGATCTTCGGATAATTGATATAATAATGAAAGATATAAAAACTCGAACAATAATATCAAAATTTACATTCCAACCGTTAACCGGGGTTATTTCCATCCGTATTGTAAAACCACATTGCCAATCCTTCGGTTCCTTAAACCCGGATAATCTTCCCCGGCATTTTATTTAGAAATAAAATTCAAATATTCGATACATGGATTTTTTTCAAACCATCAAAACATAATATCCTGCAAGAGTATCGTCGTATACCTGACTTAAATCATTTTTACTCTATTTGTAGGTTTTATATTTGCGCATAGAATTGAACTTTAATTATGGGAAAAATAGCCATTATCGTATTTCTTTTGGCCGGCATAGCGCTTGTTTTAATCGCTAACAGCCTTTCGAATTTGATTTCCTACAAATCCGATAATCCCGATAAAAGGCAACCCTATGAGTCGGGAATGCAAACCATCGGCCCCACTTGGATACGCTACCGCGTGGGCTATTATTTGTTTACTTTGGTTTTCCTGATTTTCGATATCGAAATCGTATATCTGGTTCCATGGGCAACCGTTTTTAAAAAAGCGGGTGCTATGGCTTTTGCGGAAATCGTGATTTTCCTGTTCATCCTCGGATTAGGATTGCTATACGCTTGGAAAAAAGACGCTTTAAAATGGGAGTAGAAGAAAAAAAATTTTTTATTGGTGATACACCGGATAATCCTTATTCGCCGCAAGTGCCGGAAGATTTTCCCGGTCAAGTAATTCCTGCGGGAAACGGCGGCAATATTGTTATAACGACCTTGGATAAAATCATCAATTGGGGCCGCAAAAATTCCCTCTGGCCGCTATATTTCGGGACGAGTTGTTGCGCCATAGAAATGATGCAAACCGGCGCCGCCAAATACGATTGGTCGCGTTTCGGATTTGAAGTGGCACGCCCTTCGCCCCGTCAAGCGGATTTGATTATCATAGCCGGAACCATTGTAGGAAAAATGGCACCCGTGCTACGACGTCTTTACGATCAAATGTCGGAGCCGAAATACGTGATTGCCATGGGTGCTTGCGCTATTTCCGGCGGACCGTTTTACTACAATAATTATTCCGTAGTGCGCGGTGCCGACCATGTGATTCCCGTGGACGTTTATGTGCCGGGATGCCCGCCGCGTCCCGAAGCGCTGCTCGACGCCATGATGCTATTACAGAAAAAAATCGAACGCGAAAGCCTCAGAACCCGAAAAAATCCTATCGACGGATTTGACGAAGGCAAAGCCAAAAACTAATATTACCATGACCAACGAAGAATTGATCAATTATATCTCCGCTTGGAATCAAGACGCCGAATTTCAATTGCCGGCTACCGGTGAGAACCAATTAATCGGTATATTGGAAGATATTCCTTCGCCATTTTTAAACATCGAAATACCGGCATCGCATTTAAAAACTTTTCTCCAACGCCTCAAGGAAGATCCGGAATTGGATTTCGACGTTCTGTTCAATATGGCCGGTATGGATTGGGGAAAAACGCTGGGCGTTATTTATTTCCTCGAAAGTTATACGAAAAAACATGCGATCACGGTGAGTGTCCAATCCGAAGACCGGGAAAACCCGTTACTTCCCACCGTTTCCGACTTATGGTTTGCCGCTCATTTGCACGAATGCGAAATATACGATATGTTCGGTATCCGGTTCGAAGGACACAACGGGCTCAAACGTCTATTCCTCACGCCGGATTTTGAAGGATTTCCC
The DNA here is from genome assembly GCA_027066365.1 of Flavobacteriales bacterium. GTDB lineage: Bacteria > Bacteroidota > Bacteroidia > Flavobacteriales > Flavobacteriaceae > JAADED01. The sequence goes on along the minus strand of JAMONV010000018.1, from coordinate 23,476 downwards.
CTACGCAAAGACTACGAAGACGACTATATGATAATCCGCAAATAAAGTGAATATGATCGACCTGAAAAATTCCGTTCAATCCGACATAAAAACCCAGGAATATTTTCTTAATATGGGGCCTCAACACCCCGCCACACACGGAGTTTTGCGTCTCATTCTAAAACTGGACGGCGAAACCGTTGTAGGAATCGAGCCCGATTTGGGATTTATTCACCGCGGTATCGAAAAAATGTGTGAATACGATACCTATAGGCAAATTATCCATTTGACCGACCGCATGGATTATTTATCGTCGCACATCAACAACGAAGCCGTAGCGCTGGCCGTGGAAAAAGCACTGGAGGTGGAAGTGAGCGACCGGATTAAGGTCATTCGCACCATGATGGACGAACTCACGCGTATTGCTTCCCATTTGCTCTGGTGGGGCGTTATGGGTATGGACATCGGCGCATTAACAACTTTTATGTATGCCTTCCGCGATCGGGAAATGATTAATGAAATCATGGAAGAAACCACCGGCGCAAGACTGACCATGAGCTACAATATTCCGGGCGGTGTAATGTTTGACCTGCATCCCGGTTTCCCGAAACGCGTCAAAGAATTTATCAAGCACATGCGCCAAGTATTACCCGAATACGACCGCTTGCTGACCGGCAATATCATCTTCCAAAAAAGGATGAAAGGAGTCGGTATTTTGAAAAAAGAAGACGCACTTAACTGGGGCGCCACCGGTCCGGTGGCCCGCGGTTCGGGATTGCATACCGATATTCGAAAACGCTTCCCCTACAGCGCCTACGACCGGGTAGAATTTGAAGAAGCCGTCGAAGAAGGGGGCGACAATTTGGCCCGCTATCAAGTGCGCATGCGCGAAATGTACGAATCCCTCGATATATTGGAACAATTGGTGGATAATATCCCCGAAGGACCTTATCAAATGCCCATGAGAAATTTGATTAAACTACCCAAGGGAGAGTTCTATCAACGCGTGGAAACCGCACGGGGCGAATTGGGTGTATTTATCGTGAGCGACGGAAAGAAAAATCCGTATCGCGTAAAATTCCGTTCGCCGGGATTTTCCAACCTGAATGCTTTGCTTAAAGTAGGTTTGGGTTGGAAAATCGCCGATTTGGTAGCCATCATGTCCACTTTCGACTTCGTTATTCCCGATATCGACCGATAAAAATTGCAAGTTATGATATTAAGCAATGCCAATATATTTTCTCAATGGTTGGAAAGCACAAGCGGTCTTGGTTATGTCCTCGTTCTGATTTTGATAGCCGCCCTGTATTTGGGATTTTTTGCCGTAGCCGGTCTGATGCTGGTGCTTATGGAACGGCGCGTAGCCGGTTTTTTTCAGCTCCGATTGGGTCCTAATCGCGTAGGACCTTGGGGATTATTCCAAACCATTGCCGATGCATTAAAACTCGTATCCAAAGAAATTTTTATTCCCAAACAGGCCGATAAATTCCTCTACAAAGCCGGATATTATATTGTGATAATAGCCGCACTAATCGGTATTGGTGTAATTCCGTTTTCACGCCAAATTCAAGGTTTCGATATCAATGTGGGAATCTTCTTTATCACCGCCGTTTCATCGGTGGGTGTGCTGGGAATTTTGTTCGGCGCATGGGGAAGCCGCAATAAATATTCATTGATAGGCGCCATGCGTAGCGGATTGCAAATGGTGAGCTATGAATTATCCGCCGGATTTGCCGTGGTCACCGTAGTTTTAATGGCAGGCTCGTTGAAAATGACCGAAATTGTGGAGGCCCAACAAAGCACTTGGTTTTTATTCAAAGGCCATTTACCGGCAATTATCGCCTTTATGATTTTCATTATTGCCGGAACGGCCGAATCCAACCGCGTTCCTTTCGATTTAGTGGAAGGGGAATCGGAATTGGGAGCCGGGTTCCATACGGAATATTCGGGAATGGGTTTTGCCTATTTCTTCTTGGCCGAATTTATTAACATGTTCATAATTGCCGCACTTACTTCCACATTGTTTCTCGGCGGCTGGCTGGCACCATTCGGCATAACCGACGGATTGCCGGCGCAATGGTTCTGGGGAATGTTTTGGTTTTTCCTCAAAACCGGCGTTATCATCTTTTTACTCATGTGGTTTCGCTGGACTTTTCCGCGCTTACGAATCGACCAATTGCTCACGCTCGAATGGAAATATTTACTTCCCGTCGGATTGGTTAATACGGTAGTGATGGCATTATTCGTATGGAAAGACTGGCTGATTGATTTAGGAAAAATTTTCGGCTCATAAAATAATAAAGCATACGGAAAATGAATTATTTCAAGAAAATAGCAATCGCCATAAAAACGCTTCTGCAAGGCATGAGCGTAACGGGACATTATTTCTTTCCGAATATTTTAAAAAGAAAATACGTAATCACTCGCCAATATCCCGATGAACCGCCCGTAGTATTTGAACGGTTCAAAGGTGAAGTGGTGATGTGGCATAACGAAAATAACGAACATCGATGCACCGGCTGTCAAGCCTGCGAAATTGCCTGCCCTAACGGTTCGATTGAAATTATCTGGAAACGGGAACCGGATCCTGAAACCGGAAAAAGAAAAAAAATGATCGACAAGCATATCTACCACTTGGGTATGTGCACCAGTTGTTCGCTGTGTATCCAAGCTTGTCCGACCAATGCCATAATGTGGTCAACCAATTTTCATGCGGCCACCTACGATCGTTCCACGCTAACCAAAGTATTGAATCGCCCGGGTTCCAAATTAATGGCCGGTGTCGAAGAATAAAAATTTTAGGAATATGGAAAGCATACTTTTCTACATATTAGCCGTAATCATTCTGACCGCCGCCTTGTTCACCGTAACAACCGTTAAAATATATCGTGCGGTGCTTTATTTGCTGATAGCATTGCTGGGCATTGCCGGCTTATATTTTCTGATGGATTATGATTTTATGGGTGCCGTGCAACTATCGGTGTATGCCGGAGGCGTAATGGTCTTGTTTGTCTATGCGGTGATGCTAACGGAAAAAGTGGGCGAACCGGTCCGAAAAATAGCCCTTTTTCGCCGCATCATTGCCGCGGTTACCGTATTGCTTCTCATGGGATTGGCTTTATATGCCATCTGGAATTTCGATTTTCCTACCGCTAGCAATAACAAACCTACTACAATCAACCGAGTGGGTGAAGTGTTGTTGTCAACCGGCGACGGCGGATTTATTTTGCCGTTTGAAGTCATTTCGGTGCTGCTATTAAGCGTCATGGTCGGTGCCATTGTCATTGCAAAAAGTAAAAAATCAAAAATAGAAAATCATGATTGAAGGAATTAGCATACAGCTGATTTTAACCTTTACTACCCTCTTGTTTTTTATTGGTCTGTATGGATTTTTGACCCGCACCAATTTGATCGGAATGTTGATTTCACTTGAATTAATGCTCAATTCCGAAGCGGTGAACTTTGTAGCTTTCAACCAATACTTGTATCCGGGCAAATTACAGGGATCGATTTTTTCCCTGTTTATCATCGCATTGGCAGCCGCCGAAACGGCATTGGCGCTGGCCATTATTTTACAAGTATTTAAAATGACAGGTTCTACGGATGTAAAAGAAGTTAAAGATTTGAAATATTAGGAAATTATGAGCGATTATAGTTGGGTTATTTGGATACCTGTTTTACCGCTGGCGAGCTTCTTATTATTGGGCTTGTTTAACCGGTATTTTCGCAAAGAGCCTATAGCGGCATATATCGGAATGTTGAGCTTGGGCATTGCTTGGGTATTGTCGCTTTATACGGCTTATCAATACTACTTTGTTTCGGGTATTCAAAACGGAAAATATATTCCTTATTTGCCTTTCCGTTGGGAATGGCTTCAATTCAGCGATCATTTAAGCATCGAATTAGGTACATTGATCGATCCCGTATCGGTTATGATGCTGGTTGTGGTAACAACCATATCGTTTATGGTGCAAATTTATAGCCGCGGTTATATGCACGGTGATTCGGGATTTGCCCGGTTCTATGCCTATTTATCGCTGTTTTCATTCTCGATGTTATCTTTGGTATTGGCCAATAACCTGTTTCAAATTTACATTTTCTGGGAATTGGTGGGTGTTTCGTCCTTTTTGCTTATCGGTTATTATTTTGAAAAGCCTTCGGCTATTGCGGCATCCAAAAAAGCGTTTATCGTTACACGCTTCGCGGATTTCTTTTTCCTGACGGGGATTTTGTTGATCGGCTATTTTGCCGGCACATTTGACATTGAAACACTCAACAGCATGCAAACCCTGAAATGGATAGGCGCGCATCCGGGGCCCGTCTTTATGGGTTTGTCGGCTGTAACCTGGGCATTAATTTTGATATTTATCGGCGGTGCCGGAAAATCGGCCATGTTTCCATTGCACATTTGGTTGCCCGATGCCATGGAGGGTCCCACACCCGTTTCCGCTTTGATTCACGCCGCCACAATGGTGGTTGCAGGTGTATTTTTGGTGGCTCGACTCTTTCCGTTGTATTATTTCACGGGCGACGGATTTACCTTGCGTATTGTGGCCGTTGTAGGCGCTTTTTCGGCATTATTTGCCGCCGTAATCGCTTTGACCCAAGAAGACATTAAACGCGTTCTGGCCTATTCCACCATGTCGCAAATCGGATATATGATGATGGCACTCGGGGTTTCGGGTTACGAAGGACACGAAGGCATGGGCTATATGGCGGGGATGTTTCATTTATTCACACACGCCATGTTTAAAGCTTTGCTTTTTTTGGCGGCCGGTATCATTATCCATGCCGTTCATTCGAATTACATGAAAGACATGGGCGGATTGAAAAAATATTTACCCGTAACCCATTGGATGTTTTTGTTTGCAGCTCTGGCTATCTCGGGCATTCCTCCGTTTGCCGGATTCTACAGCAAAGACGAAATTCTACATGCGGCTTTTAAATATAATACCATCATTTGGTTTACGGGCTTTTTCGTAGCCGGCTTGACCGCTTTCTATATGTTCCGTCTGTTCTTCAGAATTTTCTACAATGGCGAACGCACCTATGAACATCCGCCGAAAGAAAATTCCAAGTTTATGTTATTTCCGGTCGTATTTTTGGGAATTCTTACGATTTCGGCCGGTTGGATATTTACACCTTTTTCCTTGTACGTTTCACCGACACGTGAACCCTTCAGCTACGAAGTACATTATTTCAGTCCGTTGGTGCTGGGGTCCGTTCTCGTGGCATTGACCGGAATAGGCTTGGCATATCTGATGTATTACAAGCCGACCGACTATCCATCCCGAGTAGCTCGTGCCTTCGGGAAACTATACTTTTGGGCGAAAAATAAATTCTATGTGGACGAATTCTATCTATTCGTTACCAAGAAAATCATTTTCGACAAAATCGCACGACCTTTTGCATGGTTCGATCGACATGTGGTGGACGGCATGATGAATGCCATAGGCAATACGACCCTTTGGATATCGGAAAAAATCAAATTTATTCAATCGGGACGCATGCAAGAATACGGAATGTATTTCATCTACGGTGTAGTATTTCTGGTGATGGTATATTATTTCTTTAACTTTTAAAACGATAAAAAAATGGATATACTGACGCTTTTTGTTATCGTTCCGGCACTTACGGTGGGTATATTGCTATTTACCAAGAACCTTCGTCAGGCACGATTGACAGCATTGGCAGGCATGTTAATTCAAACGGCCATGGCTTTTCACTTGCTTTGGCGCTATTGGCAAGAACGTTCGGCCGGCAACGATGCCGTGATGCTGTTCACCAAAGACAAATTGTGGTTTCCTACATGGGGTATTCATTATCATATAGGAGTGGACGGCATTTCGGTTTTAATGATTATGCTTACTTCATTGATCGTTGTGGCCGGTATTTTCGTATCGTGGAAAATCGACGACTTGCCGAAAGAATTTTTCATTTCCTTGATTATGTTGGCCACGGGGGTTTTCGGGTTTTTCATTTCCTTGGATTTATTCACCATGTTCGTGTTTTATGAAATCGCCGTCATTCCCATGTATTTGTTAATCGGTATTTGGGGAAGCGGACCGCGTGAATATGCCGCCATGAAATTGACCCTGATGTTGATGGGAGCTTCGGCATTACTATTGGTAGCGATTTTAGGTATTTATTTTCATTCGTCACCGGATGGACATTATACGTTCAACATTTTGGAAATAGCGAAAAATGCCGCGATTCCACCCGCCATGCAAAAAATCTTTTTTCCTCTGGCCTTTATCGGTTTCGGCACCATCGGCGCCTTGTTTCCGTTCCACACTTGGTCGCCCGACGGTCATGCTTCGGCACCTACGGCGGTATCCATGCTACATGCCGGCGTATTGATGAAACTGGGGGGTTACGGTATTTTCCGTGTCGTTATGTATTTAATGCCGCAAGGAACCCTCTTCTGGACAGATTTTTTCCTTGTGCTTGCCGTTATCGGTGTGGTTTACGGAGCTTATTCTGCCATTCGCCAAACGGACTTGAAATATATCAATGCCTATTCTTCCGTGAGCCATTTGGGACTTGTACTTTTCGGCTTGCTCATGCTCAATAAAACCGCATGGAACGGAGCCATGTTACAGTCATTATCACACGGTTTCATCACCGCCTTGTTTTTTGCATTAATCGGCATGATTTACGGGCGCACTCACACGCGTGATGTAACCCGAATGCGCGGTATTTTACGTATTATTCCGTTTATAGCCACCGCTTATATCATTGCCGGTATGGCCAATCTCGGTTTGCCCGGATTTTCGGGATTTGTAGCCGAAATGAACATCTTTGTAGGCGGTTTTTTGAATAATGACCTATTCAAGCAAACTATGACCGTGCTTGCCGCATCCTCGATTGTGGTAACCGCCGTGTATATTCTTCGCGTGGTAGGGATGATGATCTACGGAAAACCTAAAGAAGAGTACCGTGGAATTCCCCAAGCGCAATGGTATGAAAAAACCGCCATTTATATTCTTATCTTCTTCATCTCGGCCATAGGAATGATTCCATCGTTCTGGATTAAATTCATCGAACCGGGCGTGGAAAATTTTCTTAAACCGTTTTTACATTAAAAATCCGATAGCCTTATGTATTGGGACATATTTCATTTGATGCGAAACGAAATTTTGATAATCATTGCCATCCTTACGGTAATGACGGTGGATTTGTTCCTGTCAAAGAACAAAAAACACCATGTAATCCGGCTGGCACATTTACTTTTTGCCGTTATATTAATATGGAGCTTACTACCCGGAAAAACGGGATATCTTTTCGGGCATTCCTACCTGACCAATCCGCTGATAAACTTTTTTAAAGCCATTATGAACATCGGCGTCATGTTGATAATGCTTCAAGCCGTCAACTGGATTAAACGCGATTTAATTCCGCAAGGTTTTGCATCGGAATTCTACATTTTGATTTGGGCCTCATTGCTCGGATTAAATTACATGATTTCTTCCGGCGATTTTCTGATGTTTTATTTAGGGCTGGAACTTTCCGCATTACCGATTGCCGCTGCCGTAGCCTTTGAATTTTTCCGTAAACGCTCGGCCGAAGCCGCTATCAAATATATCATGTTGGCCGCCATGTCATCCGCTATCATGCTTTTCGGCATTTCCTTGATTTATGCAACCAGCGGAAGTATTTATTTCCATGACATCGTCAATACGAAAGAAATGCCCTTGTTGGAATTAATCGGATTTGTGATGATGGTTTCGGGAGTGGCCTTTAAAATTTCATTGGTTCCGTTTCACTTTTGGACGGCGGACGTTTATGAAGGAGCGCCAACGGTTATTTCCAATTATCTATCGGTTATTTCCAAAGGAGCCGCCGTATTCATCCTTATGATTTTACTTTTTATTCCGCTACGCCGCTATGAACAAACATGGACGATTATGCTCTATGTATTGGCCGTTTTAACCATGTTTACAGGAAACTTTTTCGCATTGCGCCAACAGAATATGAAACGTTTTCTGGCTTATTCGTCCGTTGCCCAAGCCGGTTTTATACTGCTGGGCGTGATCGGAGGAAACGTCAGGGCATTGGAGACAGTGATTTATTTTATTTTGATTTACATCTTTTCCAACGTAGCCGCCTTCGGAGCCGTTCATGTAATTGCCATGCATTCGGGTAAGGAAAATATGAAAGATTACGAAGGGCTATACCGCACCAATCCTTTAATCTCTTTAGTATTGATGCTGGCATTATTTTCACTCGCCGGAATTCCGTTCCTTGCCGGCTTTTTCGGAAAATTTTTCCTTTATGCCACTGCGGCGGAAAAAGGTTATTATTGGCTCGTATTTATTGCCGTTATTAACGTGACCATTTCCTTATATTACTACTTATTGCCGGTGAGAGCGGCATTTTTGCGCAAAAGCGAAAACCCTATTCCCCACTTCAAATCGGATATCTACACCCGAATCGGTTTGGTGATTCTGGTGCTGGGAATTTTGTTCTTGGGACTCTACTCGCCCGTTTACGAATACATAGCCGAAATCAGTAAAATTTTCTAAACCAAAGCCTATGAAACTGCCGGGAAAACATCAATTCGGAGAGATCGACGGAAAGCGCGGCACTATTGTGGAAAAAGGTGCAAGTGAAGAACGTATGCAATTTTTGAAAACACTACTGGAATTCAACGGATTCGAAGTATTGATTCAAGAAGAAAAGCAAAAATCGGAAGAAGATCCGGTTAAATATACCGTAGGCGTAACGGATTTGATTTTCAATCCCACCATTTGGATCTATGAACGAAAATTAAAAACACCCGACGGAAAAATTGTTACTCAATCCTATTGGTTTCAAGAAACCGAAAATACAAGTCCGCAATATTGGAAAAAAAAATTCGGGTATTAAAATAATTTTTTACGTATTTTCAAAAAATAATTTATCTTTGCATTTGTAAGAAAAGGACCCATAGCTCAGCCGGTTAGAGCACCTGACTCATAATCAGGGGGTCGCAGGTTCGAGCCCTGCTGGGTCCACGGCGAATGTAATAAATTGGGTATTAAGCAATAAGCTATGAAAAAAAGCGCAGTTTTTATCTGGATAGGAATAAGTTTGATACCGGCTTCCGGATGGGCACAATTACCCCCGCCTCCTCCCGGTGTCCCCCTCGGATTGGATTGGTTCTATTTTATCCCGGCTCTAATTACATTGATTTTTTATTTTTCCAACAAAAAAAATAAGCGTATTTAACGTGCGCGGGAAAACACTTTTGAGCTGGAGTTCGGGAAAAGACGCCTCTTTTGCGCTGCTTCAACTAATCAAAAACAATATTAAACCCGATTTACTTTTGACTACCGTCAATCATGACTTTGGACGTGTATCCATGCACGGTCTCAGAACAGCGATTTTGCGTAAGCAGGCACAAGCGATCGATATTCCGTTGTGGGAAATTAAACTGGATAAAAACGTTTCCATGGAAGAATATAGCCGCATCATGGAAAAAAATTTGACTCATCTCAAGGACTTGGGTTTCGACACGGTTTTTTTCGGTGATATTTTTTTAGAAGATTTAAGAAAATTCAGAGAAAACCAGTTGAAAAAAATCGGTATGAAAGCCGAATTCCCTGTTTGGGGATACGACACGCGGGAAATGGCCATGGAAATTATCGATCATGAAATCGAAGCTATCGTCGTCACAGTGAGTGCAAAAAAATTGGATCAATCCTATGTGGGAAGAAATTTTGACCGTCGTTTTCTATGTGATTTACCTTCGGACGTTGATTGGTGCGGCGAAAACGGCGAATTTCACACTTTCGTTCACAATGCGCCCTTTTTCAAATCACCCGTTCCGTATAAAACCGGCGAAAAAATCCTCAGAAGCTATAAACCGTGTTCCAAAGACGAATCCATCGACAACAATACAAGCAAACGAAACTGGGAAACGGATTTCTGGTATGTAGACATTCTTCCCGCTTGAATTTGCGGGCAATTCTAATCAATTTTTAGCTTATATTTGAACGAAGATTTCAAAAAAATTTTCCATGAAAAAAACCGTTTTTTTTATTTCGTTTCTTCTCTTCATTTTTATATCCTGCTCCAAGGAAAATCAAAAATTTGAATTCGGAAAAAATCATGTGGGACCTCTTCGTCCCGGCATCCAACCCGGCGAAGTAAAATCTTTGTTCCCTAACGACAGTATCGGCAAACTGAAAGAACAAAACGGAATCGTCACTCAAAAAACGCTGAAAATCTTCGACAAAAAAACAGGGCAACCTTTGCTTGCATTAATCTTTCAAAATAAAGACGATAGTTTGAAATTGCACGCCGTCGAAATCCTTTCCAAAAAATATATCAGTGAGCGCGGCGTTCCGGCTTATGCACCGTTCAAAGACTGGAAATCCAAACACAAAATCACCAAAGCCGACCGAACACTCAAACATATCATTGTTTATGTGGACGACCTAAACGCCACTTTAACCTTCACTGAAGAAGACTTGCCTTATACTGCCCAACACCGTCCCCTGACAAAAGTGGAACCCGATTGGATTAAAAACAATTCGAAACCCGCTAACGTAACGGTATTTTTTGACAATCCATGAGCGATTTTATCGATTATCTGGCGGTTCGTTTGGCCGAAGATCCGGAAATGGCATTCAAAACGGTCGTTTTTCCCAATAAAAGAGCCGGATTATTCTTGAAACACCGGCTTCAACAAATAATTTCAAAAGATTTTATCTTTCCTGAAATCCTTTCCGTTTCGAGTTTTTTTTCACGCGTGACTGGTTGGCAAAAAGCCGAATATTACGATTTGCTTTTCACGCTGCTGGAAGCCTATCGCGAGTCTATGAATCAAGCCGGATTACATCCGCAAACCGCCGAAAAATTCCTCGGTTGGGGACCTGTATTGCTTAATGATTTTGACGAAATCGATAAATTTAACGTAAACCCCGGACAAATTTTCACTTCATTGCACGATATTAAAGAATTGGAAGAATGGGCCGAAAATATCGATGCGACCAAAAAGGATTTGAAATCGGAATATTTAAAATTCTTTAAATCCTTACCGCAAATATACCGAACCTTCAAGCGGAAATTAATCGAAAAATCTTGGGCCTATGAAGGAATGATCTACCGGCAGGCAATGAAAACCTATGACGTATGGTCGAAAAATTTCGGCAAACAGCAATTGATTTTCGCCGGTTTCAATGCATTGAGCGAAACGGAGCGTATCATCATCCGTCAACTGGTGCAAGAAAAAAAAGCCGATGTTTATTGGGACATTGACCGATTCTATGTGAATAAACCTTTCGAAGCGGGAAAATATTTTAGAAAATACACCCGAGATCCGGTTTTGGGACCTACGGTTCAACCCCTGTTTGACCGAGTCAAGCCCCCTAAAGAAGTGATTGTGGTCAAAACCCTTCATGACACCGAACAACTCCATTTTGTGAGTCATTTAATCAAACAATGGCAAAAAGAGTATAAAGACGACAACGATTTTTGGCTCAAAACAGCCGTGGTAGTGAACGATCCGGCGCTCGGTTTACCGCTCATCCATTCGCTTCCACCACAACCCGAAGCCCTAAACATCACTTTCGGATTACCCCTATCCCACTTCAACGAAACCCGGCGAATGCTAAACTTATTTCGCATCAAAACCTTAATCGAACGAAACGGATACATCGATTGGGAGCAAATTAAAAATCTTATTAGCGACGAATTATTTCAACTCACCATTCCCGGCCATGCACTCGAGAAATTGGAAAATACTATACAAGCATCGCACCGAAAACGCTTTTTCATAAAAACATTCCTAACCTACCTCGAACAAGCCGGTATTACACATCTCCAACAAACACTTTCGGCTCAAAAACCACATGAATTCCTCGAAAATATAAACCGAATCCTGGAAACTTCCATATCAAACATCCGGGAAAAAACCCGGCAACCGGTCATCATCGAGCTTCAGACTTTAATACGAAAGAGCATGGAAATCCAACACCGCTACTCCATCTTTCAAAATTTCGACATGCTTGAAGGATTTTTCCAAAAGCTTGTGAAAGAAGTCCGGCTCTTCTTTGAAGGCGAACCGCTGAAAGGATTGCAAATCATGGGCTTGCTCGAAACACGCGCCTTGTCATTCGACCGGATTATTATGACCGGCATGAACGAAGGCATCATCCCCAAGGGAAAAACACAGGACAGTTTTATTCCCTATGACGTCCGAAAACATAACAATTTACCGGTTTGGGAAGATAAAAACGCCATTTATGCCTACCATGTCTATCGCTTATTCGGCCATTCAAAAACTTCTTACTGGCTATTCAACGGCAACCCTTCCGGTTTGTTCTCAGGCGAAAAAAGCCGTTTTTTGACACAACTGGAACAAAAATTACCCGGACATAATATTCAGCCCCAAGAAATCACTATAGAAAGCCATACGCAAAGCATTCCCGAACCCGACAGCATCCCCAAAAACAAAACCCTATCGGAAATACTTCGAAAACGTCTGCAAAATCGGGGATTATCCGCTTCGGCACTGAAAAATTACCTATACCGTCCCTATGATTTTTATACCGGTTTCGTTTTGGATCTGGAATCTCTCGAAGAACCCGAAGAAAGCCTGAGCGCCCGCTGGAGCGGCTTGATTGTCCACGATGTCATGGAAACACTCTATAGACCCTATATCGGAAAGCCCCTCACCGTTTCCAATTTAGAGAAAATATTGACACAAGTTCCCCAAACAATACAAAACGTCTTTTTCGATAAATACCTCAAAACAAATCAAAAATCCCTGAATAATCCCGATATCTCCGGAAAAGATTTATTGGCTTTATCGGCAGCCGAAAACATGATTAAAAAATATATCCGCCATGATAAAAAACTTGTGGAACAAGGAAAAAATCTAATCATCCAATCACTCGAAAAAGAATATAAAACGGAATTTACCACCGCATATGGCGAAAAAATTCTCCTAAAAGGCTTCATAGACCGAATCGATTTATATGAAAATCATATTCGCATTATCGATTATAAAACCGGAAAAGCCGAAGGACTCACCTACCGGAATAATCTCAAGGAAAGCTTACGAAAAGAAGAAAAATCCTATTTATTGCAATTGCTCTTTTACGCCCTGCTTCTTAAAAATCACCTTTCATCCGCTCACAACCCAATCATTTATATTTATTCCTCGCGTGCCAACCCCGTCCAAATAAGTAAAGAAATCACAAATGAAGAAATAGTTGAATTCGAAACTTTCCTTTCGGAAATCATAGAAGAAATGCTCAATCCCGATATCTCCTTCGGAAAACCGTTTCCCCAAGAAAAAAAATACTTTCCATAGTTTACTCGAGCAAAAAAATCTCCTCGACCGGCTTTTGAAAAACCCTTGCAATTCTAATGGCCAAAACCACAGACGGATTGTATTTACCCGTCTCTATGGCATGAATCGTTTGACGACTAACCCCTACCCTTTCGGCCAACTCCGCTTGCGTTAATTGATATATCGCCCTTTGAATTTTTATGTTATTTTTCATCCGGATACATGGATTTTTTTTCACGGTATAACAAATAATAAAACCTGAAAAGAAAAAACAATAACGGAGTTAACATATTGAAAGTCATAATCCATAAAAATGACAAACCGTAAACAAAAATAATACTTGCCGCTAAAATTCCGTAATTCACATAAAACGCCCAAATCAACGAATCGGAACGTAATTTCCGAATGTATTCGTCCTCATCCCGGCAACGTGAAAATCCTATCAAAATACCACCCGCAATAATCAGAATTAAAGCCAATTCATCCAATACATTATCGGTAATCCGGCCAAAAAAAACCGCGCCGGATAAATCCAATCCTTCAAACCACAATGCCGGCACACGCCAATTCAAAAAAGGAGGCCCCTCCTGATTAATCAAATACCAAATTCCCAATACAATTCCCATCAAAAAAATATACATTCCAATACGTTTGTATCGATAAGGAAAAAGCACATCACTTGTCATAAAACATGTTTTTTAGAATACAAATGTAAAATATATTTTACAAAATGTCAAGTTTAATTTACAGATTTCATTATCAATCAGCATAAAACAAATATTTATATAATCAAAAAAAACTCTAATTCGCTTTTCTTTTTCGCAAGAAAATGAGATATGACATAAGAGATAGATTCCCAAGCCCTTAAATTTGTATAAAACCAAAAAAAACAAAAGTCATGAGATATCGAATCGAACACGATACCTTGGGTGAGGTCCGGGTTCCGGCCGACAAATATTGGGGCGCTCAAACCGAACGTTCACGACAAAATTTCCGGATAGGTCCGCCGGCATCCATGCCGCGGGAAATCATCGACGCTTTCGCTATCCTGAAAAAAGCGGCGGCATATACCAACCACGATGCCGGCATTTTGTCCAAAGAAAAACGCAATTTAATAGCACAAGTGGCAGACGAAATTCTCGAAGGAAAACTCTACGATCATTTCCCGCTGGTCATCTGGCAAACCGGATCGGGAACACAATCCAACATGAATGTTAACGAAGTAATTGCCAACCGTGCTCACGTTCTTCAAGGCCATCAACTGGGCGAAGGCAAGCGCCTTCTGCATCCCAACGACGACGTCAATAAATCGCAATCGTCAAACGACACCTTCCCTACGGCCATGCACATCGCCCTCTACAAAAAACTGGTAGAAAAAACCATTCCCGCCCTCGAAAAACTACGCAACGCATTACACGCAAAAGCCATTGAATTCAAGGACATTGTCAAAATCGGACGCACGCATTTTATGGACGCAACTCCCTTAACCTTGGGGCAAGAATTTTCGGGCTATGTTTCACAAATTGACCATGGCCTCCGTGCCTTGAAAAACACCTTGAATCATTTGAGCGAACTGGCACTGGGCGGAACCGCCGTAGGAACCGGCATCAACACCCCCGAAGGTTACGCCGAAAAAGTAGCGCAATACATTGCCGAATTTACCGGTCTTCCCTTTAAAACCGCCGAAAATAAATTCGAAGCTTTGGCCGCACACGACGCCATTGTGGAAACCCACGGGGCCTTGAAACAAATAGCCGTATCACTTAACAAAATCGCTAATGATATTCGTATGCTGGCATCGGGACCGCGCTCGGGCATAGGCGAAATCATTATTCCTGCCAACGAACCGGGAAGTTCCATCATGCCGGGCAAGGTCAATCCCACCCAAGTGGAAGCATTAACCATGGTTTGCGCACAAGTAATGGGTAATGATGTAGCTATTTCCGTAGGCGGTATGCAAGGCCAATTCGAACTGAATGTTTTCAAACCGATGATGATTGCCAATGCCTTGCAATCGGCGGAATTATTGGCCGATGCTGCCGTATCGTTCACCGATAAACTCGTAACGGGCATCCGTCCCAATACGGAACGCATCAAACAAATGGTGGACAATTCGTTGATGCTCGTCACTGCACTTAATCCCGTTATCGGATATGAAAAAGCCGCCGAAATCGCCAAAAAAGCCTACAAGGAAAATACATCGCTCAAAGAAGCGGCACTGACCTTAGGCTATCTGACCGGAGAAGAATTCGATAAATATGTTCGCCCCGAAAAAATGGTAGGAAAAATCCAAATCTAAACGCCGAACTACTTTTGAATCATACGGCCGTTAATCAATGTGTTCACTAAACATTGATTAACGGTTTTTTGTTTTTCATCAAATAGAATTTCAACGGATGGGCTCATTTGAGTTTAACACTTTAATAATAACCTTAAATTTTTTCGACACGCAAAATGTTTTTACATTTGTGATTTAAATTTCCAAATGCAAAAGCTTATGAGAAAGAAATTATTTTTCTTCCTGATTTTTATTTTTATTTCCATTCCCGAAATTACGGCACAAAGCGGTGCCGTAGTTCATCCTACGATTATTAAATACCCTATCGGTTTTGCCCTTATCGATTCACTGGGCAATCGCCCCGTAGTCTCGGATTTTCATTTGCAAAACGAAGAATTTTATTATAACCGGTATGAAGAAAGAACACTCAATCCGAATATACAAGTTCCCGATTTTGTGCATATTTATGCCGGACAAAATTTCGCCCGACCCCAATCGATTCAAACCTATCCGCCCACGATATTACAAAACTTTGACGGACAAAATACCGGTGCTTATCCGCCCGACGCCAACGGCGACGTAAACGCCAATTATTATTTTCAAGTGGTCAATACGACCTATGCCATTTATGATAAAAACGGAAACTTGTTAGCCGGGCCGTCCGACTTAAATTCGATTTTCGACAGTAATTTACCCGGCGCCAATTATAATGACGGCGATCCGATCGTTTTATGGGACGAACAAGCAGGCAAATGGTTCTATGCCGAATTTTCCGTCAGCGGAAGCAATGATTATATGCTCATTGCCGTTTCCCAAACCGACGACCCGCGCGGTAATTGGTGGTCGTGGAGCTTCGATGTGGACGATATGCCCGATTATATGAAATTCGGAATTTGGCAAGACGGATATTATATGGCCACCAACAATAGCAACGGCAATGACATCTATGTCTTTGAACGCAGTAAAATGATTGTCGGCGACCCCAATCCCGCCATGATCGGATTTGACAATCCCAACCGCCCATCCACCTTCGACGGCTTTCATTGCATTATACCCTTGGACAACGACGGGGCTTGGGCACCAACCGGAACTCCCGGGCAATTCATCACCGTTGTGGACGATGATCAAAACAATCCCGCCGACCAATTATGGATTTATCAATTAAACGTCGATTGGAACAATCCTTCCAATTCCACTTTCCAGAGGACACAAACCATTGATATTCCTTCATTTACCGGAAATTTCACCGGTGATTGGGATAATGTTCCCCAGCCCGGCACTTCCCAAAAATTAGATGCACTTTCAACGGTTTTAATGTTCAGAGCTTGCTACCGAAATTTCAACGGCGATCAAAGGCTGGTTGTTGCACACACCATTGCCCAAAGCAGCAGCGAAGGAGCTATCCGCTGGTATGAATTACAAAACACTTCGGGAAGTTGGAATATTCGACAACAAGGTCAAATAGACCTAAACGGAACCACCTGCTGGCTTCCTGCAATCGCCATAAATGCACAAAAAGAAATAGCCATCGGCTACAATATTTCCGATGCAAACAATACCTATCCCAGCATTTATATTACCGGACAAACACAAGCGGAGAACAATAACGCTTCGGGTATTTTGGACATTGACGCAACACAAATCCTGAACGGGCAATATGCCCAATCCAATTATAACCGGTGGGGCGATTATGCCAATATGAGCGTCGACCCCAACGGCAAAACCTTTTGGTTTACAACCGAATACATGAAAAGCAATACACACGGAACCCGTATTGTTTCTTTCGAATTTCCCTCTTCCTGCACACCTCCGGACACGCAAGCTTCCGGTTTTAATATAACCGCCCACACGGATAACAGCTTGGATATTAGCTGGACAAGAGGCAACGGGGACCGTATTCTTGTTTTGGCCCGTGAGGGAAGCGCCGTCAACACCGACCCTTCTTCAGGAACAAATTACACGGCTGATGCCCAATTCGGCAACGGCGATGAAATAGGAAGCGGCAATTTCGTTGTGTATAACGGAACGGGCACAAACGTTCATGTGACCGGATTACAACAAGGACAAACTTATTATTTTGCCCTTTATGAATATGCATCCGCTGATTATTGCTACTTGACACCCGCCTTAACCGGGCAAGGAACCACGGACGGACCGCCATCGGTTCAAACCTTAGCCATGAGCGCCGTAGGTGCCACCACCGCCACTGCCAACGGCAATGTTGTTTCCGAAAACGGATCAAGCGTAACCGAACGCGGAATTTGCTGGAGCACTTCGCCCAACCCTACCATAGCAGGAAACCACGCCTCCGCAGGAAGCGGAACGGGAAACTTTTCGGTTAACCTCACCGGACTCAATCCAACCACAACCTATTATGTTCGTGCATATGCCACTAACGCCTACGGAACTTCCTACGGCGATAACGTCAGTTTCAGAACCGCTTGTGATATCATATCGGATTTTCCCTATCTGGAATCTTTCAATGATTGGGCCGAAAGTTCCCCCACATCGGCTTGTACCGGCGACGGTTCGGTAACCTTTTCCGATTGTTGGCAAAACCTCTCCGGCGACGACGCCGACTGGGATATCATATCCGGCTCCACCCCTTCACCCGGAACAGGACCTTACTTCGATGCCAACGACTGGGAAGGACGCTATATCTATTTGGAAGCCTCGGGATGTGACAATAAAACCGCTTCCGTTATCAGCCCTACCTTTAATTTTTCCACCCTAAATCAACCCGAATTACGCTTCAATTACCTCATGTATGGCGCTAATATGGGACAACTCGACGTTTACATTTCTACCGACAACGGAAATACATGGTCATCTTCTCTTTGGTCCTTGGCCGGAAATCAAGGCTATGCATGGAAAGAAGCCATTGTCGATCTAAACGATTATGCAGGCAACCCTTCGATTTTAATCAAATTTACCGGTCATACGGGTTCCGATTATCAATCCGATATAGCCATCGATAATGTTATTGTTCAAGAAAGCACCGGCATCCCCTCCACCGAGAATTATTGCGCATCATATGGTAACATGGATTACGCCACTTCTATCACGGGTGTTACCTTGAATGAAATCTCCATAAGCTCCGGGAAAAGTCTGCCTTATAATAATTACGACCAAATCCGAGCATCGGTAAAACGCGGTCAAAATTACGAACTGACCGTCAATGTCAATACCGACGGTAATTATGACGTATATGCCCGCGCATGGATAGATTGGAATCAAGACGGAGATTTTGATGATGCCAATGAACAATACGACCTCGGCTATGCTACCAATGTTTCCGATGGCCCCACCAACGAATCACCATATACCATTCAAGTGCCCGCTGACGCCGTCCCCGGAAAAACCAAAATGCGAATATCCGCCAGTTATAATACCTATCAAGGTCCATGCGATACGGATTATGACGGTGAAGTGGAAGACTACGGTATTATCGTTTTTGACAATTGCACCTCCGTAGCCCAATGGAACGGAAACCTTTGGAAATCCCTTTCCGGCGATACGCTTTCAATCACCAATCTCGCCGATAAATTCCTATTGGCAGACAACTTACTCTACCTTAAAACCGATGATTTGTCCGCTTGTTCCGCTGCGTTACGCCTTGGCAACACAACCGTTATCGGCGATGAACGATACATTCAATTAACCAATGACTTATACAATCGCGGCTACTTGGAAATCAGAAACAATGCTTCTTTGGTGCAAACAAACGACAATTCCGTTATTGAAGGAAACGGAAAATATGTGATGAAACGAACCACCGATTCCCTCGAACATTATTATGATTATGTCTATCTTTCCTCACCGCTTTCAGGTAACAATTACACAATGGCGGATGCGGTTAATAACGCTTGGCGCTATTATCGATTCGATGCTTCCGTTCAAGACCCGTCCGTCACACCGAATGCCGGATGGACTCAATTGCAAAGCACCGACATTTTTGAATCCGGAACCGGATATGCCGTCTCAGCTCCCGACGGTTATAACGGAGGAAAGCTGAAAATCGTTTTCACCAAAAATAACGACCCTTTCAACAACGGACAAATCTCCACCCCCGTAATTGTTAACGGAAACGGCTCCAGCGACGGAGACGACTGGAACTTACTAGGTAATCCCTACCCTTCGGCGTTGAATTTTGACTTATTTGCACAGGATAACGCCAATATCCAAGGAAGTTTATACTTGTGGACTAATTGCGCCGGTCTCAACGCTAACGGACAACATCAGGAAGCCGGCTATACCGTTTATAATCAAACGGGCGCAACTTCAGCATGCAGCGGAACGGGACCCATGGCATCCCAATACGTTGCATCCGGACAAGGATTTATGGTGGAAGCCAACACACAAGGAAACGTAACCTTCTCAAACTCCCAACGAACCACCATCAACAACCAATTCCTTAATCGTCACACCACCGACCGCGCATGGTTTGACTTCGAATCCGTTAACGGAGAACAATTCGGACAAATCCTACTCGGATATAATCCCAACGCATCCTCAAACACCGACCGATTTTATGATGCACACGCAATAAGCCTACGATTCTATGCCATTCAAAACGAACAAAAATTTACCATTCTAACCGAAGCCGACTGGAATAACTTTCAAGCGGACACCATCCCGGTTGGATTCACCGCCGACACTCAAGGAAATTATAGCATCCGTTTGAACCGTCGTGAAGGTAATTTGCAAAACATCCATATCTACCTGATCGATTATGATTTGAATACACTGCACGATTTTGCAAACGGCGCCTACGCTTTCTCTTCAACGGCAGGAAACTTCGAAAACCGCTTCGCCATTGTCTTCTCCAATCAAGCCCTCAAATCCGGTAAAAACATCATTTCCACAAAATTAAGCATTCGAAATACCGGCGATGGAATATTCTTCTTACACTTATCCGGTGGAAAAATCAATCGTGTCATAATATCCACCGTAAACGGCCGGCAAATCCAAACCGTCGAAGGAAACGAAAACCCGGATATCCGGTTGGATCTACAAAAAGCCGCCAACGGAATTTACCTCCTGGAAATCTTTACGAATAACGGAACAATCACTCGAAAAATCATTCGGTAATCATAACTTTCCTCATCAAAAACCGGGAACTCTTAATGACTTCCCGGTTTTTTGCATTCCTTATATTGGATCAACCTCCGAACGAAATATGAAAATGCAAATAAAAACGCCTCAACGGACATACTGTACCGGGATAATGCCGGTATTGATCAATGAACCGGATTTTTTTGGTTGTCAAATTTCCCGCGCAAGCGGGCCAAACCCTCTTCCAAAGCTTTCATACTAACCG
Source organism: Flavobacteriales bacterium (assembly GCA_027066365.1). Lineage (GTDB taxonomy): Bacteria > Bacteroidota > Bacteroidia > Flavobacteriales > Flavobacteriaceae > JAADED01. Next base: position 2,617 of record JAMONV010000018.1, on the reverse strand, counting down.
CCAACACAATCAAATGATCGTCATTGTCAACCGGACGACTCTTTTCCGCCGGATCAATAGGATTAACAATAATATCCCGCGTTATACCCGGCTCATGTTCTTTCAACAAGCGTTCGATTTCTTGACGGTCAATCACGATATTATCATTGCTATCGTGAAAAATAATATGATATCCGATCAATAAAATCCCCGCCTCTCGCAAAATAATCAACAATTCGTCAAAAGTTTTCCCCACCAAAAAAGCGTTGGCCGGATCTGCCAAATCGATTTTATAAAACTCATTATAATCATTATACTGCATGATTTCATCAATCACTCGCGAAATTCCGTGATTAAACAACGATTGCTTAATGATAGCTTTGCGATAATTTCCCGCAATAACGATTTCATTCACGTCCGCATCGATTAAACTTTCCCGGAATTCTTCGTTATTAATTTCGGCAATCATATAAATGTAATCGGCGTCATCCGAAATTTCCACATGTTCATATCCGGCTCGCTTCCTACGGCTCTCAACAAGTTTCTTAAAACTCTCCACCATTCTCTCCTTCATGGTTTCCGGTTTCTTTTCCTCGATATGACGCATTTTTTTCACAAAACGCGAAATGGCGTGCGCCCGCATCACCGTCCGCTCATCGGCATGCTTACTACGATCGTCCGATAGTAAAATTACCGTATCTGCTTTATGCACATTCGCCATCTCCAGAATATAATGATCCAAAGCATCACCCTTAATCATATCAAGCTTTTTGGTATCGTGCAACGCTTTCGCTTTTTCATACTCCGTTCGCACCCGTTCGACATCATCCACCACACAAACAATATCGATATTGCGCTTCAAATAAACTTTGGACTCTTTAATGACCTCCAAAAGAAACTTTTCGGTAGTATGATTCCACCCGAAAATCACCAAATGTCCCGTATGTTTTGTTTTCATAAGTCCTTTTTTTCGCTTTTTATTGATTGTGTATGTCACATATTCGGAAACCCCGATTAAAACCGTCCCTATCCAAAAGTTAATGGAATTAAGTGCCAACATGATTTTGCCCAGTGTAGAAAGCGGAAATATCCCATTGCTATTGCCCGTCAAAGTGGTTACCAAAAGCCAGGAATGCAAATCGGGACGTGTCATATTTAAAATCTGACTCTTAATGCCGATATCCTTATAAAATACTTTTTCGGAATAAACCAAAAGCTCAATACCGGCGAAATATAAAATAATCAATACGATAAATCCGAACTGAAAATGCTTATAGCGTTGCCAAATATAACCCAATCGAATACGCGGAATAAAGCGACCGTTATTGAAATAATTCAAAAAAAGCAATAATAAAAAAAGCAAAAACACATAAAAATAAGGCCGCCAATTAATATTTCTAAATCCGATTTTATCGCTCAAAGAAGCCGATAAAGGTAAATTTCTTAGCAAAACCGCCTCTTGGTGTTTATTCTCCGAAAATTGCCTGAAAGATTGATTAATAAGGGCTTGTAGATTCCTCGAAACCGAATCGTCTGTCTTCACAAACAAAGCATTAACCAATTGATGTTCATCCGAAATTCTATCCAATACGGAACGCAATCCCACAAAAAAACTCCAACTTCCCAAAGTGTAAGCGCCCGAAGTATCCAAAACAGTTACGGTCAAATTACGTAAACGGTTCGAAATATCCTCCGCATCAACTCGTTCGAGATATACTTTTGTGACGCCCGGAAATGTATCTAAAGACGCCAACGGTAATGAAAAACTCACCACCATATCCAAACTGTCACGCAAAAAACGTGCCGTCAAAGTATCATAATTAGCAATAAAATCTTCAAAATTTTCATAATTTATATCCAAAAATTGCAGCAATGTTCTGAAAATCTTATAACTATATCCCCGGCGCCCCGTAAATCCTACTTTTAATTTCTTTTTGCCCGACAAACTGTCCAATGCCTGAAAAGGAACCGATTTTTTACCATGAATATAAATCCACAATTTCTCTTCAAATAGTGGGGTAATGACCACCACATTCTTGATTCCCGCTTCATCATTATAAATATTATTCAAAAGAATATTACGTTGAACAACAGCAAAGTCAACTTGATTATTCCTTAATAAACGGATATTTTCTTCCGAACCGTTCGTTTCAATCGACCTGAAACGACCATTCTTTAAATAAGTATTGTATTGTCTCGCTATAAAATGTCCCGTTCGATAATAATTTCCTCCCCGGCTTCCGGAAGCAATCAAAAAATTCACCTTTTCTTCCTGGCCATATAATCCGGCTATCATTAACAAAAAAACAAACTTAATATAGCGATTCATTTTTGCAATTTTCAATGACAAATTTAATTTTTTTTTTATTCAATTACAAATAATGCGACATAATAGACCGTAATAATGATTTTTTTTTCAAATTTGGCCAAATTTATCTTTAATTTAATGAAATCATATAAAAAAGCCCTTCCAAATTGCATTGGAAAGGCTTTTCCTTAGAAAATAAATGGAAAGAGGGGGGGGAATTATTCTTTCTTATCGTCTTCGGGACATATCCACTTAAATTCAGTCCTTCGGTTCAATTGATATTGCTCTTCGCTACATTCAACTCCATCAACACATCCGTTCACCGGACGA